>JBBRFW010000049.1:0-26790 GCA_038241255.1 Burkholderiales bacterium
GTCGCTCGCCTCGATCACGGCGCCGAGGCGCTTGGCGGTGGCGATCGCCTGCAGGCCGGCGACGCCGACGCCGAGGATGACGACGCGCGCCGCCTTCACCGTGCCGGCGGCCGTCATCAGCATCGGGAAGAAGCGCTGGTAGGTGTCGGCGGCGATCATCACCGCCTTGTAGCCGGCGATGTTGGCCTGGCTCGAGAGCACGTCCATGCTCTGCGCGCGCGTCGTGCGCGGGGCCGCCTCGAGGGCGAAGCTGGTCAACCCGGCGCCAGCGATGGCGTCGAGGCCGGTGCGGTCGAACGGATTTAGCATGCCGACGAGGGCAGCGCCCGGCTTCATCAGGCGCAGCTCGTCGGCGTTCGGCGAGCGCACCTTGAGGACGAGGTCGGCGCCGAGCGCGCCGGCGCGGTCGGTGATCTCTGCACCGGCGGCGGCAAACGCTTCGTCGGTGACGCTGGCAGCGACACCGGCACCGGACTCGACGCGAATGGTGTGGCCCAGCGCCTTCAGCTTCTTGGTCGTCTCCGGCGTCGCCGCCACGCGCGACTCGCCGCTGGCCGTCTCGCGCGGCACCCCGATCAGCATGTTCTTCTCTCCTCCGCCCGTCCAAGGGATGGCGCGAGCTTACAAGAAAGAAAACGGCCGATCTCGCGCCCGGTCAGATCGGTTCGGCGCGCACTAGCATTCACCATGGCCGAAAGCGGATGCCCGGCCGATCGCCGATGACGAACGCGCCGAGCGGCGGCGCGCCCGGCCCGCGCATCCTCATCGTCAAGGACGACTTCCAGATCGCCAGCAACCTGCACACCTTCCTCGCCCTCAAGGGCTTCGACGTCGATGCCGCGTACAGCGGCCCGGCGGGCTGCACCGCTGCAACGTCGATCGTTTCGACGTCGTCCTGCTCGACATCGGCCTGCCCGGCCTGGACGGGCTCACCTTCCTGCAGCGCCTGCGCGGCGAGCTGCGCGCCGCGACGCCCGTGCTGGTGATCTCAGCGCGCAGCGATCTCGCCGACAAGTTGGCCGGCTTCGCGGAGGGCGCCGACGACTACCTCAAAGCCGTTCGCGCTCGCCGAAGGTCGAGGCCCGGGTGCGGGCGCTGCTCAACCGCTCGGGCGCGGGCCGCATCGTCGATCCGGTGCTGCGCTTCGGCACGCTCGAGCTTGACCGCGAGCGCGGCGAAGCGCGCGTCGCCGGCGCGCAGGTGCGGCTGACGCCGAAGGCGGCGCTGCTCCTGGAGCTGCTGCTGCGCAAGCCCGGCCCGCTGGTGCGGCGCGCCGACATCGAGGCGACGCTCTGGCCCGACGCCTCGCCCCAGGCACGATGCGCTGCGCAGCCAGATCCACTCGCTGCGCAAGTCGCTCGCCGAGCACGGCTTCGATGGCCTCGGACAGTCCACGGCGTCGGTACGGCGGCGAGCATCCCGCCGTGTGGGCGCTCGAGCTGCTGCTTCGCCCTCGGCACCGCCCTCGGCGCATACGCGCAGTCGCGCTCGTCGTCGCTGTCGGTCGGCGTGCTGCCGCGCGGCGTGACGAGCGGCTGGAAGAAAGCCTTCTGGCTCCGCTCGACGTCATCGGAGGGCAAGGGCTCGCGTCGGCCGCGCCGTCGGTTGCGGGCGGCTCGCCGCCGTCCACTCTTCTTGCACAATCGGCCCCACGGTTTGCAACGAGACGCGTCCTAGTGTCGCCCGCATGAACGATGAGCCCATCGAGCCCGCAGCGACACCCTCCTGCGGCCCCCGCCGTCGGCCGGCGCCGATGTGGGCCGCTGGGTCGCCCGGCACCTCGTCGTCGTTCCGCTCGCCCTCGCCTCGCCTGGGTCGTCCAGCACGGCAGCATCGACATCGCGCTGGCGCGGCTCTTTGTCGACGCCAGCGGCCGGCACTTCGCCTGGCGCGACTCGGCGCTTCTCGACGTCCTTGGGCACCGCGCGGCACGGGGCCTGCCGTTCCGGGTCGGCGCGCTCGGCCCCGTCGCAGGTGCCCCCCGGATTCTCGATGCGCGGCTTCGCCCGTGGACGCCGCCCCTTGCCACCGGCGCGGCGACGTGCTCGACCCGATCGCCGTCAACCTACTGAAGGGAATGAGCACCGCCATCGCCCGATCGCCTTGCAGTCGGTCTGCGGCGGCGTCGCTACGCGGCCGAGCAGGCAGGCCCGTTCTGGGCGACGTCGCCGCACAGCGCCGGCCATTGCTCGCCGAGCGGCCCTGCGGGCGGCGGCCATGCGCTGCTCTCGCTTTATTGCGCCGGCTGGGCCGCCGGGCGACCCGGCTGGCTCTGGCGTGGACTGGCGATCGGCGTCGCCGCGGTCTCCCCTCTTCAGCGTCGTCCGAATGATGCAGGGCGCCCACTTCGCGAGCGCGACGCTGTGGGCCGCGACCACCGGCTGGACGGTCTGCGCCGCGCTGTTGATGTCCCTGCCGTGCCGAGCAACGACGCGGGGCAAATGACGATGGCCGAGCCGGCGCCGGGCGAGCTCGGCATCGCCCGGCCGCGCATCGCCGGCGCCGTGGCGGTGTTCGTCTGGCTCGCCTTCGCGATCGGCCTGCACCCGCTCACCCTCCCCGAGGAGGGCCGCTACGTCGGCGTCGCCTGGGAGATGCTGCGCTCGGGCGACTGGATCGTGCCGACGCAGGACGGGCTGCCCTTCTTTCACAAGCCGCCGCTCTTCTATTGGCTGACCACCCTCTCGATGCAGGTCTTCGGGCCGAACGCGGCCGCGGCACGTCTGGCGCCGCTGCTCGGCGCGAGCCTGGCGACGCTCGGCTTCCACGCCGTCACGCGGCGGCGCGCCGGCGTGCCGCTGGCCGACGCGAGCGTGCTGGTGCTTGCGACGCTGCCCTTCTTCTTCGCCGCGGCGCAGTTCGCCAATCTGGACATGCTGGTCGCGGCATTCATCGCTCTGGCGATCGTCTTCGCCGCCGACGCCGTGCTCGAGCTGAAAGAGGGCCGGCCGCACCGCCGGGCGCTCGTCCTGGCCTGGGGCTGCGCCGCGCTCGGCGTCCTCGCCAAGGGGTTGATCGGCCTCGTGTTGCCCGGCCTCGTCGTCCTGGCCTGGCTCGTCGTCTCGGGCCAGGCGCGGGCGATCGTGCGCCTGCTCTCTCCGCTCGGCCTTCTCGTCTTCGTGCTGATCGCCGCGCCATGGTTCGTCGCCGTCCAGCAGGAGCACCCGGGGTTCGCGCGCTACTTCTTCATCTACCAGCACTTCGAGCGCTTCACCGCGAGCGGATTCAACAACCCTCAGCCGTGGTGGTTCTTCCTCGTCGCCGTGCCGCTGCTGACGCTGCCGTGGTCGCTGTGGCTGGCGCGGGCGCGACTGCGCGCCGGGACCGCCGGCGACGGCGATGACGACCGGCGCGCGTGGCGCTCGCTCATGTGGACATGGCTCGCCGTCGTCATCGTCTTCTTCTCCGTGCCCGAATCGAAGCCGGTCGGCTACGCCATGCCGGTGCTCTTCCCGCTCTCCTTCCTGATCGGCGAGGCGGCGCTGGCGACGTGGCGAAGCGGCCGCCAAGGCCGGCGCCGCCTGGTCGCGGCGAGCCTGGTCGGGGCCGTTGCGATCTGCCTTTTCGCCGTGACCTGGATGGCGCTGCGATACGACCGCGACAACACCGAGCTCGCGCGCACGCTGCTGGCGCTGCGCGCGCCCGGCGACCCGGTCGTCTTTGTCGATGAGTACTTCTTCGACATTCCGCTGCACGCCCGCCTCGTCGCACCGGTGCCGGTGATCGCCGACTGGAACGATCCGAAGATCGCCGAGCGCGACAACTGGCGCCGCGAGCTCGCCGAGGCGGCGCCGTTCGCCGCCGACCGCGGCGCGGCGGTGCTCGTCGACGCGAGCCGCGGCTACTCGCTTCGCTGCGGCAAGGCGCCGCTCTGGGCCGTGGTCAAGCTCAAGGACGAAGCGCGGCTGGCGGCACAGCCGGACGCGACGCGCGTCTTCGCCGACAACGGCGCCGCTCTCTGGCGCCTCGCGCCTCGGGCGTGCGCCACGGATGCGGCGCCGGCGCCCGCCTCATGACGCTGCAGCCGACCGCCGCCGGAGCCGTCGCGTCGTCGTCGCGAGAACAGTCGCCGTCGATCAGCTGCATCCTGCCGGCATTCAACGAGGGGCAGAGCCTGCCGGCGCTGCTTACTGAGCTGAGCAACGAACTGCGCCAGCACTTCGAGCGCTGGGAGATCGTCGTCGTCAACGACGGCAGCAGCGACGACACCGAGATCGCCATCGCGCCGTGGCTGAGCGGACGCGGCGTGCGCTACGTCTCGCTCTCGCGCAATTTCGGCAAGGAGGCGGCGCTCACCGCCGGCCTCGACCGCGCCATGGGCGACGTCGTCCTGCTGATGGACGCCGACCTGCAGCACCCGCCCGCGCTCATCCCCGACATGCTGCGCGCCTGGCGCGAGGGCGCCGACATGGTCTACACCGTGCGGGCATCCCGCGGCGGCGAGTCGTTCCTGAAGAAGCTCGGCACGCGCCTGTTCTACCGGATCGTCAATGCCGGCTCGGCGGTGCCGATCCCCGCCAACGCCGGCGACTTCCGCCTCCTCGACCGCTGCGTCGTCGATGCCCTGAAGAGCCTGCCCGAGCGCAACCGCTTCATGAAGGGCCTGTACGCGTGGGTCGGCTATCGCACCGTCGCGGTCCCCTACGAACCGAACGAGCGCTTCGCCGGCGACAGCTCGTTCTCGATGCGAGGTCTGTCGCGGCTCGCGGTCACGGGCGTCACGGCGTTCACCAACGCCCCCTTGCGCCTCTGGAGCGCGGTCGGCGCGACCATCGCCGTCGGCGCGCTGCTCGGCGGCGCCTGGATCGTCATTGAGCACTACACGATGGGCACCGACGTCGCCGGCTTTGCCACGCTCGCCGTGAGCGCGATGTTCTTCAGCGGCGTGCAGCTGCTCTCGATCGGCATCCTCGGCGAATACGTCGGCCGCATCTTCGACGAGGTCAAGCAGCGCCCCGTCTACCTCGTGCGCCACGACAGCGGGCCCAGCGACCAGAGCGCGGCGGAAGTGCGGTGAGCGTCACACGCGCAGGCGTGCTCGGCGTCTGTGCCGACGACGTCGGCCTCGTCGACGGCGTCGCCGACGCGGTGGTCTCGCTCGCCGCGCGGGGACGGTTGAGCGCCGCCTCGTGCGTGACCAACGGGCCCGGCTGGCCGCGTGCGGCGGCGGTGCTGGCCGCTGCCGAGGCATCGTTAGAGCTCGGCCTGCACTTCAACTTGAGCGAGGGCGAGCCGAGGAGCGCCGAGTTGCGCGCGCACTGGCCGACGCTGCCGGGGCTGGCGCGCCTGCTCGTGCTCGCCCATTTGCGGCGGCTGCCGATCGCCGCCATCGGCGCCGAGTTCCTCGCCCAGGCTGAAGCCTTCACCGGCGGCATCGGCCGCGCGCCGGCGTTCGTCGACGGCCACCAGCACGTGCACGCGCTGCCCGGCATTCGCCGGGTCGTTCTCGACGTCATCGCGACCTGGCCCGGGCGGCCGGCGGTGCGCAACACGGGCCGGCTGCTCGGTCCGGGCGCCGACTTCAAGCGTGCCGTGATCGAGGCCAGCGGCGGCCGCGCGCTGCGGCGCGATCTCGTCGCGCGCGGCATTCCGCACAACCGCGACCTGCTCGGCGCCTACGACTTCGCCGCCGTCGACTACGGCCGCCTCGTCCGCGGCTGGCTCGCCGAGTCGACACGCGAAGGCAGCCTGCTCTTCTGCCATCCGTGCACGGCGGCAATCGACGGCGCCGACGATCCGATCGCCGCCGCGCGGCGGCGCGAGGCGACCTATCTCGGCAGCGACGAATTCGCCGCCGACCTGCGCGCCGCCGGCGTCACGATCGGCGCGCCGTGGGCGAAGCGAAGCTCCAGCGGCGATTGACCTCGAAGGTAACGATGAGGTTGATCGCGGTCGCGACGATCTGCGCCAGGAGATAGTGCAGGCCGATGCGGACGCCGAGGGCGACCAGCGCGAAGCTGAGCACCGCGCCGACCAGCGCCGTGACCTGGAAGCGCAGCCACGCGCCGACCGTGGCGCCGGCGCCGCGGAAGGTGAACGCCGAGTTGCCGGCGAAGGCCACCTGCGCCCCGACCCACGCACCGAGCGCGGCAGCGCGCTGCGGCGCGAGCAGGTCGCCCTCGACGAGGCCGACCAGGATCGCGTAGTGCACCGCCGTGGCGGCCGCGCCGACCGCGGCATACTGGAGAAAGCGCTTGCCCACGCGAGCGATTCAACCACGCCGGCGCGGCACCGCGTCCGCCACCCGCCCCGATGAACGCCCCCCGCCTGCAACGCATCGTCGTCGGCCTCTCCGGCGGCGTCGACTCGGCCGTGACTGCGTGGCTGCTCAAGCGCGCGGGCCACGAGGTGGTCGGCATCTTCATGAAAAACTGGGAAGGGGACGACGACGACGAATACTGCTCGTCGCGCCAGGACTTCCTCGACGCCGCGAGCGTCGCCGACGTCATCGGCATCGAGATCGAGCACGTCAACTTCGCGGCCGAGTACAAGGACCGCGTGTTCGCGGAGTTCCTGCGCGAGTACCAGGCCGGCCGCACGCCCAACCCAGACGTGCTGTGCAATGCCGAGATCAAGTTCAAGGCCTTCCTCGACCACGCGCTGCGGCTCGGCGCCGAGCGCATCGCGACCGGGCACTACGCGCGGGTGCGGGAAGCCCCGCCAGGGCGCCAAGAGCTGCTCAAGGGCCTCGACGCGCAGAAGGACCAGAGCTATTTCCTGCACCGCCTGAGCCAGGCACAGCTGGCACGCTCGATCTTTCCGGTCGGCGAGCTGGCCAAGACCGAGGTGCGCCGGATCGCCGCCGAGATTGGCCTGCCAAACGCGAAGAAGAAGGATTCGACCGGCATCTGCTTCATCGGCGAGCGGCCGTTCCGCGAGTTCCTCAACCGCTATCTCGCCAGCGCGCCCGGGCCGATCGAGGACGATCGTGGCCGAACGATCGGCGAGCACGTTGGCCTGTCGTTCTACACGCTCGGCCAGCGCAAGGGGATCGGCATCGGCGGCCTCAAGGACCCGGGCGGCACGCGCGCCGGCGGCGAGCACGCGCCTTGGTTCGTCGCTCGAAAGGACCTCGAGCGCAACGTCCTGCAGGTCGTCGCCGGGCACGACCATCCCTGGCTGATGTCGAGCCGGCTGGTCGGCGGCGACGCGAGCTGGGTCGCCGGCAAGCCGCCGCCGCCGGGCCGCTATGCCGCCAAGACGCGCTACCGCCAAGCCGACGCGGCGTGCGAATTGGAGCCCGTCGATACCGACCGGTCGATCGCGCTCGCGTTCGAGCGGCCACAGTGGGCGGTGACACCGGGCCAGTCGGCCGTGGTGTACGACGGCGAGGTCTGCCTCGGGGGGGCGGTGATCGCCGCGTCGAATGCCGACCACAGTGCGCCCGCCCGCCACGCCAGGCGGCGCGAACGATCGCCGATCGTCGCCCGCTGAACCGCCGGGCGGGGATGACAAGCCCTGCGCTTGGCGGTATGTTCCGCGCGTCTACGTCACGGCAGATCCACCATGCGCACGACCCGCCCAATCGCCCTGCTTTCGCTCGCCGCCCTGTTCGCGCTGCCCGGCTTTGCCGCGGCGAACTGCTATTCGGTCTACGATCCGCAGAACCGCCTTGCCTTCCAGTCGACGGTCGCGCCGGTGGACCTGTCGACGCGGATCTCCGAGGGCATGCGCGGCCGCTTCCCGGGCGGCCACCTGGTCATGATTCCCGACGATAGCGACTGCCGCGAGTACCGCACCGGCCCGACGCTCTCGCCGCGCTTCGATGCAGGTGGCACGAAAGGCGCCGAGACCCGTCCTGAGCAGATGCTCCAGGCCTCGCCGCTGCTGCGCGGCACCGGCGGCGGCAACGACGTGCCGACGCGCGAAGCCGTTCGCACCGGCAACAACCTCAACATCAAGCGCCGCTGAACCGCGCAGGTCCCGCGCTCAGCGCGGCCGGCCGAGGTCCATCGTCCAGTAGGTCGAGTAGGTGTCCGTACCCGTGCCCGGCACGCAGACGACGCCGACCTCGGCGAAGCCGGCGTTCATCAGGTTGGCGCAATGGCCGGGGCTCGCGATCCAGCCGTCCATCACCGCATCGATGCCGACGTAGCCGGCGGCGATGTTCTCGCCGAGGCTGCTCCATGAATAGCCGGTCGCGTTGACGCGGTCGGCGAGAGTGCGGCCGTCGGCGCTGGTGTGCGAGAAGAAGTTCTTCGCGGCCATGTCCTGCGAGTGGCCTTCCGCTGCCGAGGTGAGCTTGTCGTTCCAGATCACCGGCACGGCAGCCGGGAAGACGCCGTCGGCGCCGCAGTTGGCGCCGGTCGCGCGGACCTGGTTGATTCGCGCGAGCACACCGGCGCGGAAGTTCGGCAGGTTGCAGGTCGAGCCGACGGCCGCCGGCGCGGCCGCGATCGGGCCGCTCGCTGCCGGCGCGGGCGCGCTCGCCCCGGCGGCGACGCCGGCGGCCGATGGCGTCGAATCGCCGCCGCCGCCGCACGATGCGATCAGGAGACAAATCATCGGCGCCAGCGGGCGCCGCAGGGACAGGGAAGTCGAGGTCATCGCCCCCACCTTAGCAAGCACCACGGCGCCGCGCGTAATGACAGGTAAACCGCGCGGGCATACTGAAGTCCGTCGCCATTACCGGTCCAGACGATGTACCTGCCCGCCCATTTCGCCGAATCGCGCGCCGCGGTGTTGCGCGACTTTATCGCCGCCCATCCGTTCGGGCTGCTCGTGACGCAAAGCCGTGCCGGCGACCTCCACGCCAACAGCATCCCATTCCTGCTCGACCCCGGCGACGCTGGCAGCCCGGGCATCCTGCGCGCGCACGTCGCGCGCGCCAACGCGCTGTGGTCGAGCGCGCGCGACGACGTGGACGCGCTCGTCGTCTTTCAGGGGCCGCACGGCTACGTCTCGCCGGCCTGGTACCCGAGCAAGGCTGAGCATGGCAAGGTCGTCCCGACCTGGAACTACCTGATGGTGCAGGCGCGCGGACGGCTGCGCGCCATCGACGACAAGTCCTGGCTGCGTCCCTTCGTGACGCGGCTCACGGACATCCACGAGGGCCGCCGCCCGGCACCCTGGGCCATCGATGATGCGCCCGCCGACTACGTCGAGACCATGCTCGGTGCCATCGTCGGCATCGAGATGGCGGTGAGCTCGCTCGTCGGCAAGTGGAAGGTGAGCCAGAACCGAAGTGTCGCCGACCGTGCCGGGGTCGCGGCGGGTCTGCTTCGCGAGCACGGGGACGCCGCCCTCGCCGCCGAGGTGAGCTCGCCCGGCGGCGTGGCCTGAGGCGCGCGAGCCGGGTGCGTGGTTTGCAGGCTGCCGCCAGGCCGATCGATCGGTCCGCGCGTGCGGCTGGAATGCTGTCGCGGCTCGCGCGCTGCGCGATGGTCGTCGCCGGCGTGGCGGCGCTGCGCCTGGCCGACGCAGCCCCGTTCGAGGACACGATCGCGCAGCGGCTGCTCGCCTGCACCGGCTGCCACGGTCACGAAGGACGTGCTGCGCCCGACGGCTACTACCCGCGAATCGCTGGCAAGCCCGCCGGGTATCTGTTCAACCAGCTGCGCAACTTTCGAGACGAGCGGCGGCACTACGAACTGATGAACGGCCTGCTGGCGCTGCTCGACGACGCCTACCTGCAAGAGATCGCTGAGCACTTCGCCTCGCTCGACCTGCCGTATCCGCCGCCGCTCGCACCGGCGAGCTCGGCCGCGCTTCGCGACGCCGGTGGGGCGCTGGTGCGGCGTGGCGACGCCGCGCGCGGCCTGCCCGCGTGCAACGATTGCCACGGCGCCGAGTTGACGGGGCGCGCCCCCTTCATCCCGGGCCTGCTCGGCCTGCCGCGCGATTACCTCAATGCCCAGCTCGGCGCCTGGCGCAGCGGCCAGCGCCGCGCCCTCGCGCCCGACTGCATGGCGCGGGTGGCGCAGCGGATGTCGACCGAGGACATCGGTGCGGTGTCGGCCTGGCTCGCCGCCCAACCGGTGCCGGCGCATGCCGCGGCCTCCGCGGAGCCGGGCGCGAAGTTGCCGTTCTCCTGCGGCGGGGTCACCGCCGCGAGCGAGGCGACGAGCTCGCCGGCACGATGAAGGTCGGCAAGGCTTCGCTCGCGATCGTCATCGTGGCGACGGCGCTGCTGCTCGGCGCCGCCACAGTGGTCTGGCTGAACCGCGACGACGACACCGGCGGCGGCGATGCCGCGCCGAGCGGTGGCGCCGAGCTGATCGCGCGTGGCGAATACCTCGTTCGCGCCGGCAGCTGCTTCGGCTGCCACACCGTGCCCGGCGGCGCACCGTACGGCGGGGGACGCGGGATCGAGACGCCGTTCGGCGTCGTCAACGCGCCCAACCTCACGCCCGATCTGACTGGTCTGGGCGCATGGAGCACCGGCGATTTCTGGCGCGCGCTCCACAACGGCCGCTCGCGGAGCGGACGGCTGCTCTATCCGGCGTTCCCGTATCCCAACTACACGCGGCTGAGCCGCGCCGATGCCGACGCGATGTTCGCCTACCTCAAGAGCCTGCCGCCGGTCGTAAAAGGCGCTGAGCCGCACGCGCTGCGCTTCCCGTTCGACCTGCAGGCGTCGCTCGCGGTCTGGCGCGCGCTCTTCTTCCGCCCGGCGCGCTTCGAGGCCGACGCCGCCAAGTCGCCGCAATGGAACCGCGGCGCCTATCTCGTCGAGACGCTCGGCCATTGCAATGCCTGCCATTCGCGGCGCAATGTCTTCGGCGCGACCGCGAGCCCGCTCGACCTCGCGGGCGGCCTGATCCCGATCCAGAACTGGTATGCGCCCTCGCTCAAGGACAACGCCGAAGCAGGCCTCGGCGAGTGGCCCGAGCGCGAGATCGTGGCGCTCCTGAAGACCGGCGTCGCTAGGCGCGGATCGGTGCAGGGGCCGATGGCCGAGGTGGTCGCCCGCTCGACGCGGTACCTGAGCGACGCCGACCTGGAAGCGATGGCCGCTTACCTGCGCGACCTGCCGCGTGCCAGCGGCCGGGCCCGCGTCGCCGAGCCGACGGCCCCGCCCGCCGCGAGCGAGCGTGGCGCCAAGCTCTACGCGACTCACTGCGCGGCCTGCCACGGCGATCAGGGCGAAGGCGCCGCGGGCGCCTATCCCGCGCTCGCGGGGAATCGCGCCGTCGCGATCACGCCGCCGGCGAACCTGGTTCACATGGTTCTGCGCGGCGGCTTCCTGCCTAGCACGCCGGGGAATCCGCGGCCGTTCGGAATGCCGCCGTTCGCCACCGTACTCTCGGATCCGGATGTCGCCGAGGTGCTGTCGTACCTGCGCGCTTCCTGGGGGCACGCCGCGGCGCCCGTCACTCCGCTCGAGGTCGGCCGCTATCGCGGCGCGTCGGCGCGATGAGCGCCTGCAAGGGTCAGAACGGGATGTCGTCGTCCATGTCGCTGAAGCCCGACGACTTCGCGGCCGGCCGGTTCGCCGCCGCGGCTGCCGGGCGCGCGGCCGGCGCCGGGCGCTCGTAGCCTGCCCCTTCTTCGCTCGCGGCGCCGCCTCCCATGCCTTCGCGGCTGCCGAGCATCTGCATGTCGGTCGCGACGATCTCGGTCGTGTACTTCTCGATGCCGTCCTTGTCCTGCCACTTGCGCGTCTTCAGGCGCCCTTCGACGTAGACGGCGCGGCCCTTCTTCAAATACTCGCCGGCGATCTCGGCGAGCTTGTCGTAGAAGACGACGCGATGCCACTCGGTCTCCTCGGACTTGTCGCCCGATTCCTTGTTCTTCCAGCTGCGCGTCGTCGCGACGCTGACGTTGCAGACGGCGCTGCCGTTGGGCGTGTAGCGCACTTCCGGGTCGCGGCCGAGGTTGCCGACGAGAATGACTTTGTTGACCGAGGCCATGGCGGCTCCTTGCTTCCTGGGGGTTGGGAAGATTATGCGGCGCGCCCCCCGCCGACGCGACCCTCTTCGTAAGTCCCTCGATCGGCGGAGCGGCCGCGGCGGCACGTCGCTTACAGTGCATCGACCATGAGCCTCGAGACCCTGAGCGCGCCGCCGCGTGGCGCTGCCGCCGCGCGCCAGGTGCTCGGCGAGGTCTTCGGCTACGCCGCCTTCCGCGGCGCACAGGAAGAAATCATCGATCGCGTGGCGCGCGGCGGCGACGCGCTCGTCCTGATGCCGACCGGCGGCGGCAAGAGCCTGTGCTACCAAGTGCCGGCGATCGTCCGCCATCGCGCCGGACAGGGCGTCGCCGTCGTCGTCAGCCCGCTGATCGCGCTGATGCACGACCAGGTCGGCGCCCTCGAGGAAGCCGGCGTTAAGGCCGCCTTCCTGAACTCGACCCTCGGTGGCGAGGCGGCGGCACGGATCGAGCGCGAGATGATGAGCGGCCGCCTGGTCATGCTCTACGCAGCGCCCGAGCGAATCGCCACGCCGCGCATGCTGACCCAGCTCGAGTCGCTGCACGAGCGCGGCCTGCTCTCGATGTTCGCCATCGACGAGGCGCATTGCGTCAGCCAGTGGGGCCACGACTTCCGCGAGGACTATCTCAAGCTCTCGCTTCTGCACGAGCGCTTTCCCGACGTGCCGCGCATCGCCCTCACCGCGACCGCCGACGCGCTGACGCGCGCCGACATCGTCGAGCGCCTCGAGCTGGGCGAGGCCAGGGTCTTCGTCAGCAGCTTCGACCGGCCGAACATCCGCTACGCCGTCGTCGAGAAGGACAACGCGCGCACCCAGTTGCTCGCCTTCCTGCGTGACGAGCACGAAGGCGAGGCCGGCATCGTCTACTGCCAGTCGAGGAAGAAGGTCGATGAGACCGCCGCCTGGCTCAACGACGAAGGCATCAGCGCGTTGCCCTATCACGCCGGGCTCGAGGCCGACGTTCGCCAGCGAAACCAGAACCGCTTCGTCCGCAGTGATCAGGAAAAAGACGGCGCCATCGTCATGGTCGCGACGATCGCCTTCGGGATGGGCATCGACAAGCCCGACGTCCGCTTCGTCTGCCACCTCGACCTGCCGAAGAACATCGAGGGCTACTACCAGGAGACCGGCCGAGCCGGCCGCGACGGCCTGCCCGCCGACGCCTGGATGGCATACGGCCTCGCCGACGTCGTCAACCAGCGCCGCATGATCGAGGAGAGCCCGGCCGGCGAGGAGTTCAAGCGCAATCAGCGGGGCAAGCTCGACGCGTTGCTGGCGCTCGCCGAGGCGCACGATTGCCGACGCGTGCGGCTCCTTGCCTACTTCGACGAGGCGAGCGCGCCCTGCGGCCCGTTGCAGAACGCGTGCGACAACTGCCGCACACCGCCGGCGACCTGGGACGCGACCGAGGCGTCGCGCATGGCTCTGTCCGGGATTTATCGCTTCCAGCAGGCGGGCGGCCCGAGCTTCGGGGCCGGCCACCTCATCGACGTGCTGCGCGGCAAGACGACCGAGAAGGTTGCGCAGTTCGGCCACGAGCGGCTCAGCACCTTCGGCATCGGCGCCGCGGTGAGCGAGGTGCAGTGGCGCGCCGTGCTGCGCCAGCTGATCGCGCTCGGCCATCTGCGCAGCGAAAGCGAATACAGCACGCTCGCGCTGACCGAGTCGTCGCGCGAGGTGCTGAAAGGCGAGATCACGCTGCTGCTGCGCGAGGCGAGCGCCCCGGCCGGACGCGGCAAGTCGGGCAAGTCGCGCGGCGGCAAGGGTGGCGCGGCCAAGCCGCCGCCGCGTCCGCTCGACGCGCCGGCGCTCGAGCGCTTCGCCGCGCTGAAGGCGTGGCGCGCGGGCGTCGCGAAGGAGCACAACCTGCCGGCCTACGTCGTCTTCCACGACGCGACGCTCGCCGAGATGGCCGACCTTCGCCCCGATTCGCTCGACGCGCTGGCCGAGATCAGCGGCGTCGGCGCGCGAAAGCTCGACGCCTACGGCGAGCAGATCCTGCGCGTGCTCGCCGACGATTGAGACGGAGTCGCGGGCCGGTTCACCCCGAACCGACCCGAGCGCCGTATCAGCATCGGATGAGGCAGACTCCCGCCGCGCCATGGCCAGCCCAGACCCCAGCGACGACACCTTGATGAAGGCTTACGCCCAAGGCGACGCCGCGGCGTTCGAGCAGCTCTACGCGCGTCACCAGGCGGCTCTCTATCGCTTCGTGCGACGGCTGCTCGGCCCGTCGCTCTCGGCGCAGGTCGACGAGGCGTTCCAGGACACCTGGCTGCGCGTCGTCCACGCGCGCGAACGCTGGGAGCCGCAGGGCGCGGCGTTTCGCACCTGGCTCTTCACGCTGGCCCACCACCGCGTCGTCGACCTACTGCGCCGGAGCGGCCGCGAGATCTCGGTCGATGCGTTCGACGGCGACGACGGCGACGAGCCGTGGCAGCCGGAAGCGCAACCGTGGCAGCACTGGCCTGTACCGTCAGGATCAGCGCCGCAAGGCGACGAGCTCGCGTTCTGGCGCCGCGCCGGCGAACGCCTGCTGCACTGCCTCGACCAGCTGCCGCTGCCGCAGAAGAGCGCCTTCCTGCTCCACCACGACGACGGCCTCGCCCTCGACGACGTCTCGCGTGCGCTCGAAGTCGGCTTCGAGACCGCGAAAACGCGACTGCGCTACGCGATGAGCAAGCTGAGGACGTGCATGGGCGCGTATCTCGAGCCCCTGCAAGGCGGGGCGCCGTGAGCGAGCCCGACGACATCGACGGCGCGCGCGACGCCTGGCTGAGCCAGGCGCTGCGCCATGCGCCAGACGCCGACGCCGTGCCGCCGACAGCTGTCAGCGCGGCGATCCTCGCCGAGGCACGTGCAGCAACGGCGCGGCCGGCAGCGTCTTCTGCGCGAGGTGCGCCCGCGCGAGCAGGCACGTTCGCAGACACGCTTCACGCGTGGTGGGATGCGCTCGCGCGACCGCCTGTCGCAGCCGCGTTCGCAAGCGTGATGGCGGCGACCATCGTCGGCCTGATGTGGTGGGACCGGCCGATGGACGAGACCCTGCCGCGTCCGCCCTCGGCCGTGGCGGAGCGAAAGATCGCGGCGCCTGCGGAGCCGTCGGCGCCCGCGCGCGTCGACACGCCGGCACCGGTCGCTGCGCCTGCCGACCCGCAGGGTGCGGCGACGAGCGATCGGGTCGCGCCCGCGGAGGCGACGCGCAAGCGCGAAGCGCCCGCAGCGTTTCCTTCGCAAGACAACACGCAGCCAGCGAAGCAGCGCGACGCGCCACGCCCGCGTCTCGACGAAGCGAAGAAGGACGCAGCGCCGTCGTCTTTCGCCGGTCAAGGCGCTGCGGTGCCGGCGCCGTCGCGCCAGGCGGAGAACGCGACGGCCACCGGATCGTTGAGCGCGGCCGCGCCCGCGGCGACGTCGGTGCCCGTGGAGCCCACGCCTCCCGCGTCGCCGGCTCCTGCGCCCGCAGTAGCCGCAGCACTGGCGGCCCGGCCCGCGCCTGTGCAGGCGCCCTCGCCTGCGCCTGCGCCCGCGACGGCGTCTCCGCTCGACAGCGGTCGCGCCGTCGGCGCGTTGCGCAGCGAAGCGAACGCCGATCGCGCCCAGCAGTCGTTGGCCAAAGGCGTCGCGCCCGGCCGCGCGCCCGCGCCGTCTGCGGACGCGACGACGCGACCACGCGGCGACGCCGACCTGCGCGACAGCGCCGATGCGCTCGAGCGCGACAAGGCCGCAGCCGCACCCGAAGCCTTCGCGCGACGCGGCACGGCCGACCTTCGCCGCGAACGCGCCGTCGCCGCGACGTCGCCGTTGACGCCATTGCGTGATGTCATTGCCCGCGAGCCGCAGCGCTGGACACGCCAGACCGCGGCAGGCGCCGCGATCGCGCTCGATCCCGCATGGCGCGACTGGCTGGCCGAAGTCGACGCTGCCGCCACAGGCCGATGGCAAGCGACGACGGCGCAGGCGAGCGATGACGAGCGCCGCGACGGCGCGGTGCTGCGTCTCTTCGTCGATGGGCGCGCCGCCGCGGTCCTCCGCCTCAACGGCCAGGCCGTGCAGCTCGACACGCTTGGCGCCGCGCCCGAGCACTCGCGCGCGACTCTCGCGCCCGGCGTCGCCGGTCGCCTCGACGCCAGTCGCGCGCGCCTGCCGCCCTGACGGCGCGAGAAGGGCGGGCTCGCGCCGGAACGCGCGCGCCGTTATCATGCTCGGTTCGCCTTTTGACGCCGATGCCCTCTTCTTCAGACGCCACGATCAGCCCTCCGCGCGAGGAAGAAAGCCCCGCACGCGCCCGTGCCGCGAGCGCGCCCGACGCGTCGCGAGCGGCACGGCGGCCGCCGCCGGCGCACGACGTCGGCCCGCCGATGATCCGTGTGCGCGGCGCGCGCACGCACAACCTCAAGAACATCGACCTCGACATCCCGAGGAACCGGCTCGTCGTCATCACCGGCCTCTCGGGCTCGGGCAAGTCGAGCCTCGCGTTCGACACGCTCTATGCAGAAGGGCAGCGCCGCTACGTCGAGAGCCTCTCGGCGTACGCGCGCCAGTTCCTCCAGCTGATGGACAAGCCCGACGTCGATGTCATCGAGGGCCTGTCGCCCGCGATCTCGATCGAGCAGAAGGCGACCTCGCACAACCCGCGCTCGACCGTCGGCACGGTGACCGAGATCCACGACTACCTGCGCCTTCTGTTTGCGCGCGCCGGCACGCCGTACTGCCCGAACCATGGCCTGGCGTTGCAGGCGCAGAGCGTCAGCCAGATGGTCGACGCGACGCTGGCGCTGCCTCCCGACACGCGGCTGATGGTGCTCGCGCCGGTCGTGCGCGATCGCAAGGGCGAGTTCGTCGAGCTGTTCGAGCAGATGCAGGCGCAGGGCTACGTGCGCTTTCGTGTCGACGGCCAGACCGTCGATGCCGCCGACGTCCCCAAGCTCAAGAAGGCGGAGAAGCACGACATCGACGTCGTCATCGACCGCATCAAGGTGCAGGCGAACGAAGCCGGCGCCGCCGCAGGCGCGCCGCTGCGCCAGCGCCTCGCCGAGAGCTTCGAGGCGGCGCTGCGCATCGCTGATGGCCGCGCACTCGCGGTCGAGATAGACAAGCCGGCGAGCGACGGCGAGCACCTCTTCTCGAGCAAGTTCGCCTGCCCGCTCTGCGACTATTCGCTGCCCGAGCTCGAGCCGCGCCTGTTCTCGTTCAACTCGCCGGTCGGCGCCTGCCCGAGCTGCGACGGCCTCGGCGTCACGACCGTGTTCGACGCCGAGCGCGTCGTCGCCTTCCCGTCGCTGAGTCTGGCGAGCGGCGCGGTCAAGGGCTGGGACCGGCGCAATCCCTACACCTTCTCGCTTCTGGAAAGCGTCGCGAGCCACTACGGCTTCGACATCGACAAGCCCTTCGAGGAGCTGCCCGCCGAGGCGCGCGAGGTGCTGCTGCGTGGCTCGGGGGCGGTCGACATCGAGTTCGTCTACGAGGCGAAGGCCGTCAAGGGCAAGCAGCGCATGGTCAAGCGCAGCCATCCGTTCGAAGGCATCCTGCCCAACCTCGAGCGCCGCTTCCGCGAGACCGATTCGGCGGCCGTGCGCGAGGACCTCGTGCGCCTGCAGAGCGCCAAGCCGTGTCCCGACTGCAAGGGCGCGCGCCTGCGCGTCGAGGCGCGCAACGTCTTTCTCGTCGACGTCGCCAGCGGCGAGAAGGAGCCGATCTACCGCGTCGAGCACTTCACGCTGCGCGAGGCGCTCGGCTGGTTCGAGCGGCTCGCTCTCGCCGGCGCCAAGGCCGAGATCGCCGACAAGGTCGTGCGCGAGATCTGCTCGCGCCTGAAGTTCCTCAACGACGTCGGCCTCAACTACCTGAGCCTCGACCGCAGCGCCGAGACGCTTTCGGGCGGCGAGGCGCAGCGCATCCGGCTCGCGTCGCAGATCGGCTCCGGCCTGACCGGCGTGATGTACGTGCTCGACGAGCCCTCGATCGGCCTGCACCAGCGCGACAACGAGCGCCTGATCGGCACGCTCTTTCATCTGCGCGACATCGGCAACAGCGTGATCGTCGTCGAGCACGACGAGGAAGCGATCCTCGCCGCCGACCACGTCATCGACATGGGCCCGGGCGCCGGCGTGCACGGCGGGCAGGTGATGGCCGAGGGCCGTCCCGAGGACGTCGCGAAGTCGCCGACGTCGCTCACCGGCCGCTACCTGTCGGGCGCGCTGAAGATCGCCGTGCCCGAACGCCGCGCACCGCCGCCGGCCGACGGCTGGTTGCGCATCGCCGGCGCGCGCGGCAACAACCTGAAGAACGTCGACGTCGCCTTTCCGGTCGGCCTGCTGACCTGCGTCACCGGCGTCTCGGGCTCGGGCAAGTCGACCCTCGTCAACGACACGCTCTACGCGGCGATCGCCAAGCACCTCTATCACAGCCACGCCGAGCCCGAGCCGCACGACGCGATGGAGGGCATCGATGCGTTCGACAAGGTGATCAGCGTCGACCAGTCGCCGATCGGCCGCACGCCGCGCTCGAATCCGGCGACCTACACCGGCCTCTTCACGCCGATCCGCGAGCTCTTCGCCGAGGTGCCCGCGGCACGCGAGCGCGGCTACGGGCCAGGGCGCTTCTCGTTCAACGTCGCGGGCGGCCGCTGCGAGGCGTGCCAAGGAGACGGCGTGCTCAAGGTCGAGATGCACTTCCTGCCCGACGTCTACGTGCCGTGCGACGTCTGCCACGGCCGGCGCTACAACCGCGAGACGCTCGAGATCCTCTACAAGGGCAGGAACATCACCGAGGTGCTCAACCTCACCGTCGAAGACGCGCACGGCTACTTCAACGCGGTGCCCAACATCGCGAGGAAGCTCCAGACGCTGCTCGACGTCGGCCTGGGCTACATCCGGCTCGGCCAGAGCGCGACGACGCTCTCCGGCGGCGAGGCGCAACGCGTCAAGCTCGCGCTCGAGCTCTCCAAGCGCGACACCGGCCGCACGCTCTACATCCTCGACGAGCCGACCACCGGCCTGCACTTCGCCGACATCGATCTGCTGCTCAAGGTGCTGCACGCGCTGCGCGACGCCGGCAACACGCTGGTCGTGATCGAGCACAACCTCGACGTCATCAAGACCGCCGACTGGGTCATCGACATGGGCCCCGAAGGCGGCGCCGGCGGCGGCATGGTCGTCGCGACCGGCACGCCGGAAGATGTCGCGGCGAGCGAGGCCAGCTTCACGGGCCGCTATCTGCGGCCCCTGCTCGACGCCTGATCGACGTCGAGACGGCGCGCCAACGCGCGCGTTGCGAGAGCACTAGACTCGCGCGAACACTGCCATCTGAGACGCCCATGAGCCTGGCCATCGACTATTTCTTCTCGCCTCAATCCCCGTGGAGTTATCTCGGCCACGAGCGCCTCGCGGCCATCGCGGCCAAGGCCGGCGCGACGGTCAACGTGCTGCCCGTCGATCTCGGCCGGGTCTTTCCGGTGTCGGGCGGGCTGCCGCTCGACAAGCGCGCACCGCAGCGACAGGCCTATCGCCTGGTCGAGCTGAAGCGCTTCAGCGAGTCGCTCGCGCGGCCGCTCAATCTGCAGCCGCGCTATTTCCCGGTCGCGAGCGACGATGCCGCCAAGCTGATCATCGCCGTCGACGTCGCCGACGGCAGCGCCGCCGCCATGACGATCGCCGGCGCGATCATGCGCGGCGTCTGGGTCGAGGAAAAGAACATCGCCGACCCGACTGCACTGCAGTCGATGCTCGAAGCCTGCGGTTTGCCGGGCAAGCGCCTCGACGAGTCGCAGTCACAAGCGGTCCACGAGCGCTACGAGCAGGACTCGCAGCGCGCGATCGACGGCGGTGTCTTCGGCGCGCCGACCTACGTCATCGACGGTGAGATGTTCTGGGGCCAGGACCGGCTCGACTTCGTCGAGCGCCGCCTGGCCCGGAGCTGACGCTCCCTTACATCCCGTACTTGGCCTTGGCCTGCGCGACGCAGGCGCTCTTGGCGTCGCCAGCCATCGCATCGCACTTCTCGGCCGCCACCTTGTAGTCGGCTTCGCGCTTGTCCTTGGACGCGTCGATGCGCGCGTCGGCGACCTTGTGCGTCGCCTTCGCGTCGGCCTTGGCCTTGACCATCACGGCCTTGGCTTCCTTGACGCAGACGTCCTTGTCGTTGCCGGCCTTGTCGTCGCAGCGCTCCTTGGCGACCTTGTAGTTCGCTTCGGCCGTCTCGTGGATGGCGTGCTCGCGCGCCTTGGGCGTGTTCTTGTAGGCCGCTTCCGCATCGACCTCGGTCTTCTTCCGCGCGGCCTTGGCCTCGGCGACGCAGATGTCCTTGGCGTTGCCGCTCATGGCATCGCAGGCCTTGCTGGCGGACTCGTAGGTCGCCTTCGCAGACGTCTTGGCCTGGTCGTAGTCGGCCTTGTTGCCGGTCGCGGCGGATGCGCCGACGGTGAAAGCGAGCGTGGCCGCGGACACGGCGAGCGCTCGGGTCAGCGCGGTGATGCGGAACAGGGTCATGCGAGTCTCCTCGTTGTTGAGGGCTCGGACTTTGAATGTCGAAGGCGCCGCCGTCTCCCGGCGAGGGCGGGAGCTTGACGTCGGAGCGGGACGTCGGCGCAGGTGGGCCGGGTCCTACGTCACAACCATGCAAGAGGAGGGACCAAGAAAAAAGCCGGTGCATGCACCGGCTTTTCACTGGCGCCGCGAGGCGCCGGACCGAACTCAGCTCAGGTGGCTGTTGATCAGCTTGGTCATCTCGAACATCGAGACCTGGGCCTTCTTGAAGATTTCCTTCAGCTTGGCGTCGGCATTGATCATCGTGCGCTTGGCCGAGTCTTGAAGGTTGTGCTTCTTGATGTACTCCCAGACCTTCTTCGTCACTTCGGTGCGGGGCACCGGCTTGTCGCCGATGATCGCAGCGAGCGCGGCGCTCGGGGTCATGGCCTTCATGAAGGCCGCGTTGGGAGTGCGCTTCTTGGCGGCGACCTTCTTGGCCGGAGCCGCCTTCTTCGCGGGAGCCGCCTTCTTGGCGACGGTCTTCTTGGCCGGAGCCTTCTTCGCAGGGGCCGCTTTCTTCGCAGCTTTCTTCGCAGTTGCCATGTTGATTCTCTCCATCAAGTGATTGGTTGATGTGCTTGGAGCGGGCGAGAGTCGCATGGACTCTCATTTCTCCGTGTTCCGCGCGAGGCGAATAGTACTGCGTGTATAGAGGGGTGAGAAGAAGTTTTCACTCGAAGAACACGCAATCTTCAGAGTGAAACTGCGCTTTTGTCGCTGCAGCGCATCACTCGATGTCCGATCCTCGCGCCTCGCGCTTGTCGCCGGTCGCCATCGCGACGACGAGATTCTCGCGATGCCGAACGCTCGCGATCACGACGCCGGCAACGTGCAGGACCGCGAGCACGACGATCGTCCACGCGAGCGCGAGGTGGATCCGCTCCACCATTTCGTCACCCCAGAACCGGTCGGTCGTGTAGAGCCAGCCGGTGAACGCGAGGCCCGAGAGGCAGGCGATCATCGCCAGCACCATGCACGCGCCGAGCGGGTTGTGACCGACGTGACGCGGCTCGCGCCCGCGCAGCGCGAGCTTCAGATAGCGCCAGGTCGGACCGGCACCGCGCACGAACTGCGCGAAGCGTGCGTGACGCGAGCCGACGAAGCCCCAGACCACGCGCGCGACCAGCACCGCGAGTCCGGCGTAGCCGACCGCCTTGTGCCATTCGCCGAACCACGCCGTCGTCGCCCACGCGAGAACGACGCTCGCGACCAGCGCCCAGTGCAGGACGCGCACCGGCGCGTCCCAGACGCGGACCATGCGCGGGGCCTACTTCGGCGCGGGGACGATGTCGAAGGTCTTCGGATGGAAGAAGGTCTCGACCTTGTTGTTCTTCTCGTCGCGGCCGTAGACCTCGTAGCAGCCGTTCGTGATCTTGACCCGGCTGATCTTCCAGCCCTGGTCGGTGAGCTTTCGCTCGAGGTCGGCCTGGGGCTTCCATTCCTCCTTCGGGATGACCTCGCACTTTTCGGCGTGCTGGGCGAAGGCGGCGCCGCTGACGGCGAACGTGGCGGCGAAGGCGACGGCCAGGGCGAGGGACTTGCGTTGCATGAGCGACCTTTCGGAAGTGCAGTTGTCGACGGACGGGATGATGCCGCCACGGCGGTCAGAAGCGCGTGGTCATCGACAGGAAGACCATCCGGCCCGCGCCGGGCACGTAGTGCGCCGTGTACAGCGAGTCGGCGAAGAGCTTGTTGGTCACGTTGTTGAAGTTCAGCTTGAACGAGATCGCGTCGTTCAGGGTGAACTCGGCAAGCAGATCGCCGGTGATGTAGCTCAGCGCGACGATGCCGACCGGATTGCGGTTGGGCGTCTGCGAGCTGCGCGCGTTCAGGCCGCCACCGACGCGCCACTGCGGCGTGATCTGGTAGGTCGTCCAGATCGTGCCGCTCTGGCGCGGCGTCAGCGACGGCCGATCGCCGACGCGCTCGCCGGTCAGCGTCGAGCCGTCGGCGTTGCCGACGTCGATCCTGGCGCTCGGGATCCACGCATACGAGCCGAACACTTCCCAGGCCGAGGTGATGCGCCCGGAGATGTCGAGCTCCATGCCGGCGGCGTGGCGCTTGCCGGACAGCAGGTAGTCGTCGATCGGCGTGCCGGTGGGCGAATCGCGGTTGCGTTCGTTGTACTTGGTCGAGTGGAACGCGGCGATCCGCGTCGACAAGCGGCCGTCGAACAGGTCGACCTTGCCGCCGATCTCGATGTTGCGGCTCTTCTCGGGCGGCGTCTTGCTGCCCGGCGCGTCGTAGTTGTAGAGCTCGCCGGAGGTGTTGAACGACGTGCCCCGCGATGCGTAGAACGTCATCGTCTCGGTCGGCTGGTACAGCACGCCGAAGCGGTGGCTGAACAGGGAGTCGGAGCGGCTCGCCTCCGGGAAGGTCGTGCTGGTCGGGCTCTTGTAGTCGCCCTTGAAGCTGTCCCAGCGCAGGCCGGCCAGCAGCTTCCACGACGGCGCGACCTGGACCAGGTCCTGCACGTAGACGCCGACGGCCTTCGCGACGAAGCTGCGGTTCAGCACCTTCTGGCGCAGCGCCTCGTTGACCGCGCCCGAGCCGCTGCCCGCATCGCCGATCGTCGTGGGCGGCTTGACCAGCGTCACCCCCGCCGGTAGCACCAGGGTGTCATTGTTGAACTCCTCGCGCGTCAGGTCGATGCCGGTCAGCACCTCGTTGTTCATGCCGAACCAGTTGAAGCGGTTGCTGTAGTCCGACTGGACGTAGGTGACCTTCATGTCCTGCACCTTGTTCTGCGTGCCGCGCGTCAGCACGGTGGCATCGGTCAGGAACACGGGGCCGTCGCTGCCCGGCACCGGGTTTGCGAAACGGATCACGCCGGAGCGCTGGTCACGGTCGTAGGTGCCGTGGCGCACCGCCGTCTTCAGCAGACCGCCGCCCTGGAAGCGGTGCACGTGGTTGAAGGTGCCGTACATGGCGCCGCTGTTGCTGTAGTCGCTCGACGGTCCGTAGTTGGCGCTCGGATCGATGCTTCCGATCAGCCCGGCAGGGTTCGACGTCGAGACCGGAAGGGCGCTGTTGCGGCGCAGGTACGGGATGCCGTAGTTGATGCCGTTGTGGTTGGCGAGGTAGTAGAGGCCGACCTGGAACTCGTCGGGCGTGCCGATGCCGAAGCGCACCGTCGGCGCGATGCCCTCCTTGTTGATGCTGGCGCCGGCGCCGTTGTTGTCGGCGTTGGTCTTCATCGCCTCGATGCGCAGCGCCGACGTCTCGCCGAGCTTGATGTTGAAGTCGCCGGTGAAGCGCCCGTAGGAATGGCTGCCGGCCGTGAGGTTGACTTCGCTCGCGTTGTTGAGGAACGGCACTTTGCTGACCTGGTTGACGACGCCGCCGGTCGAGCCGCGCCCGAACAGCATCGACGCCGATCCGCGCAAGAGCTCGATGCGGTCGTAGCTGAAGGTGTCGCGGTCGTAGAACGCGGGGTCGCGCATGCCGTCGATGTAGATGTCGCCGCTCGCGGTCAGCGAGAAGCCACGCAGGCGGATGTCCTCCTCGCCGCCTTCGGCTGCCTGGAAGGTGATCCCGGCGGTCTGGTGCAGCGATTCCTTGACGGTGTCGATGTGCCGGTCCTGGATCAGCTTCTCGGTGACGATGGTCACCGACTGCGGGATGTCGCGCAGCTCCTGCACGCCCTTGCCGATGGTGCTCGTCGTCGCGCGCACCGAGTCCTTGTCGGTCTCGACCTTGGCCTTTACCGAGATCGGCTTGAGAGTGGTCTCCCTGGCCGCCGACGCCGACGGCGCCTGGGCGGGCGGCGCCGACGGCGCGGATCGGGCGAGGGCATCGGCGCCGATCAGGCCGAAGCCGGCGGCTAGCGCGCCGAGTGGCAGGAAGCGGGGCGTCTGGCCGGAGGTCGCGGCGCGGCCGATGGAGACGGCCTGGACGATGCGACGGGGGCGATGGTTCTTCGGAGGCAGCACGTGTGGTCCTTTGGATGGGGCACGGGCTGGCGATGGCGGGCTGGTGCGTGAGCGTGTGAGAAAAGAGTGGTTACTTGGTGAGGATCAGCTTCCCGAGCGATGTCTGCTTCAGTCGATAGACCGCGCCGCGATGCGCGATCCGGACTTCGCTCGCGCGACCGAATAGCGTCGCGCTGTCGATCGACACCGTCTCTTGCGGCGCGTCATCGACGGCCTGCGCAGCGTCGCCGACCGGCACGGGCGGCCGCGGCGGCGGCGCGCCGCGATCGTCCGGGTCGCGCGAGCTCACGGCTTGTCGGCCTCGCTGATGAAGCCGATCCTGGTGAGACCGGCCTTCGACGCGTCGGCCATCGTCTGCGCGACGAAGCGGTAGGCCACCGACTGGTCGGCGCGCAGGTGCAGTTCCAGCTGCGCCCGCTTCTTGCCCTCGGCGGCGAAGCGCGCGGCGGCGTCGGCCCGCGTCACCGGCTCGCCGTTCCAGAACAGCTGGCCGGTGGCGTCGATCGCGAACTCGATCTTCTCCGGCTTGAGGTCGTTCGGGTGCGACGTCGCCTGCGGCAGCTCGAGCTTGACGGCCTGCGTCAGCAGCGGCGCGGTGATGATGAAGATGACGAGCAGCACCAGCATCACGTCGATCAGCGGGACCATGTTGATCTCCGCCATCGGCGCGCCGCCGTGTCTCGGGTCGAAGCTCGCGAAGGCCATGCCGGCTCCTCAGGCGGCGGCCGGGCGGGCGCCCAGCGAGCGCACGTTGGCGGCAGTCTCGCCGGCGTTGCCGACGCCGAGCGGCTGGCCCATCGAGACGAAGGTGTGCAGCTCGTAGGCGAAGGCGTCGAGCCTGGCCGCGAGGACGCGGTTGGAGCGCGTCAGCGCGTTGTAGCCGATGACCGCGGGAATCGCGACCGCCAGGCCGAGGCCGGTCATGATCAGCGCCTCGCCGACGGGGCCGGCGACCTTGTCGAGCGTGCCCGCGCCGCTCATGCCGATCGCGACCAGCGCGTGGTAGACGCCCCAGACGGTGCCGAACAAGCCGACGAAGGGCGCGGTCGCGCCGACGGTGGCCAGGACGGTCAGGCCGTTGTCGAGCCGGCTCATCTCCTCGTCGAGCACCTTCTTGATCGTGCGCGTGACGAACTCGCTCGAGGTGCCCGCTTCCTCGAGCTTGGCGGCGCCGTACTTGGCATGGTGCGCCTGCGCGTTCATCGCATGGCCGGCGAGATGCGAGAACGGATCGCGCGCGCCGTGCGTGGCGATCTCGCCGGCGACGGCTTCGAGCGAGGTCGCGTTCCAGAAGAAGGCGAGGAACTCGCGGCTGCGGCCCTTGCGCAGCGCCGCCGTCAGGCCCTTGACGGCGATGATCGCCCATGAGGCGATCGACATGACGACGAGGATCCCCAGCAGTGTCTTGCCGAGAGCGTCGCTCTGGACGATGAAGTGGGCGAAGCCCATGTTCGCGGGATCGGGGTTCAAGGTCATTTCTCCAGCTGGAAGTCGACGGGGATGTGGGTGATGCCCGTCACGGGGCGGCCGTTCTCGGTGGGCGGCTTGAAGCGGGCCTTGCGCACGGCGGTCATGGCCGCCTCGTCGAGCCGCGCGGAGCCCGACGAGCGGCTCACCTGCACGTCGCGCGGCAAGCCGCCTTCATCGATGAGCAGTCGGACCATCACGATGCCTTCCTCGCGCTGGCGGATCGACAGGCGCGGATAGACGACCTCGATCGGCTCGAGGTACTGGACCTGCGACGCCGGGATGACCTTCGGCTGCGGCGGCGGCAGCGGCACGGTCGCGGGTGTCGGCGCGGGCGCAGGCGGGTTGACGATTGCCATCGGCGGCGCGGGCGGCTCGACGATCTCCGGTGGCGCGGCGACGACGACCGGCGCAGGCGCCGGGCTCGGTGCCGCAGCGATGACGCGCGGCGCGACCACCGGTCGCTCCGGCACCCGGGACGGCGGCGGCGGCTCGAGCGGCCTCGGCGGCGCGATCAGGCTGGCGAAGATCGGAACGGCATCGACGACCGCCTCCCGCACCTGAGGCACCTGCAGCAGCGCCCAGAGCGCGACGATGTGGGCGGCGAAGATCGCGGCGACGAGCGCGCGGCGCTGCCCATCGCTGAGCGCGTCGTAGTCGGCCGTCTGGCGGCGGCTCGGGAGCATCGTGCCGGTCTGCATCGAAACCTCACTCTACACGCAAACGCGAACGATTCGCATCCGTGTTGACGAATGGTCACTACCGCAACGATGGGGCGCTGCGGATATTCTTCGGCTGATGAAAATCCTCGTTCGATGGCTGCTGCTCGCCGCCGCGCTGCTGCTGGTGGCCAACATCTATCCCGGCGTGCAGGTCGCGAGCTTCGGCGCGGCGATGATCGCGGCGCTGGTGCTCGGCCTCTTCAACACGCTGCTGCGGCCGATCCTCGTGCTGCTCACGCTGCCGGTGACGCTGCTCACGCTCGGCCTC
>JBBRFW010000050.1:0-25531 GCA_038241255.1 Burkholderiales bacterium
CAGCTGCGTTCCCTTGGCCGCCCAGTCGCGGCTCGAGCCGGTGCCGTACTCCTCGCCGCCGAAGACGATCGTCGGCGTGCCCTCGGCCATGTACTTCATCGCCGCGTCGTAGATGAACATCTTCTCGCCCGAGGGCTGGAACAGCGTCACGCCGCCTTCCTCGCGCGAGCCGCCCGCGTCAGGCGGGATCATCAGGTTCTTGATGCGCACGTTGGCGAAGGTGCCGCGCACCATCACGTCGTGGTTGCCCCGGCGCGAGCCGTAGGAGTTGAAGTCGGCCTTGCCGACGCCGTGCTCCTTCAGCCAGATGCCCGCCGGCGACGATTCCTTGATCGCGCCCGCGGGCGAGATGTGGTCGGTCGTGATCGAGTCGCCGAACAGCGCCATGGCGCGCGCGCCCTTGATCGCAGCGGGCGTTCCGGGCGGCTGCATCTCGAAGCCCTCGAAGAACGGCGGCTCGGCGATGTAGGTCGACTCCGGCCAGTTGTAGACCTGGCCGGAAACGCCGCGGATCTTTTCCCACAACGCGCCCGGCGCGCTCGCCACCTTGTCGTAGTTGGCCTTGTACGCCTTTCCGTTCATGGCGAACTTCATCAGCGCCGCGATCTCGTCGCTCGTCGGCCAGATGTCGCCGAGATAGACGTCGCGGCCGTTCGTGCCCTTGCCGACCGGCTCGGTCATCAGGTCCTTCAGCATCGTGCCGGCGATCGCGTAGGCGACGACGAGCGGCGGGCTGGCGAGAAAGTTGGCCTTCAGGTTCGGGTGGATGCGCGCCTCGAAGTTGCGGTTTCCCGAGAGCACCGCGGCGCAGACTAGGTCGTTCCTGGTGATCGCGTCGTTGATCTCGGGCGTCAGGTCGCCGGCGTTGCCGATGCACGTCGTGCAGCCGTAGGCGGCGAGGTTGAAACCCAGCTTCTCGAGATAGGGCAGCAGGCCGGCGTGAGTCAGGTACTCGGTGACGATGCGCGAGCCCGGCGCGAGCGAGGTCTTGATGTGCGGCTCGACGGTGAGCCCCGCCTCGACCGCCTTCTTGGCGAGCAGCCCCGCGCCGATCATGACGCTCGGGTTCGAAGTGTTGGTGCAGGACGTGATCGCCGCGATCAGCACGTCGCCGTTGCCGATCGTCCGGTCGGGCAGCGCCGCAATCTCGGGCTGAGCCTCGGCCAGCGCGGCGGCCAGCGTCGGCTTGTTGGCGTTCATCTCGTCGAGGAAGCGGGGCGCCCCCGGCGCGACCGCCGGGTTGCGATGCACCTTGCTGTCGGGCTCGTTGCGCACCTCATGGGCGCGCACGTGATGGCGGGTGAGCAGGTGGCCGGCCGGCTGGTTGAAGCCGTTCTCGGCGGGTGACTTGCTGAACAGCGACGTGAACTGGTCTTTGACGCGGCCGATCTCGATCCGGTCCTGCGGCCGCTTCGGCCCGGCGAGGCTCGGCGCCACCGTGCCGAGGTCGAGGCGGACGACCTTGCTGTAGTCGATCTGCCCGGCCCGGGGGACGCCGTAGAGGCCCTGCGCCTTGAAGTAGGCTTGGAAGAACTCGATCTCGCTCGCCGTGCGGCCGGTGCCTTCGAAGTACTCGATCGTCTTGTCGTCGACCGGGAAGAAGCCCATCGTCGCGCCGTACTCGGGCGCCATGTTGGCCATCGTCGCGCGGTCGGGTACCGAAAGGCTTTCCGTTCCGGCGCCGAAGAACTCGACGAACTTGCCGACGACTTTCTCGCGGCGCAGGATCTCGGTGACGGCGAGGACGAGGTCGGTGGCAGTGACGCCTTCGCGCAGGCGGCCGCTGAATTCAAAGCCGACGACGTCGGGCGTCAGGAAATAGACCGGCTGGCCGAGCATCGCCGCCTCGGCCTCGATGCCGCCGACGCCCCAGCCGACGACGCCGATGCCGTTGATCATCGTCGTGTGGCTGTCGGTGCCGACGAGCGAGTCGGGGTAGTACACGGGCGCGTGGCCCGGTGCAGGCGCCTCGCCCTGGTGGACGCCGCGCGCCAGGTACTCGAGGTTGACCTGGTGGACGATGCCGAAGCCGGGCGGGACGACGCCGAAGGTATCGAACGCCTGCATGCCCCACTTCATGAACTGGTAGCGCTCGAGGTTGCGCTTGAACTCGAGCTTCATGTTGAGGTCGAGCGCGTTCTTGGTGCCGAAGTAGTCGATCATCACCGAGTGGTCGACGACGAGATCGACCGGCACCAAGGGCTCGATCGACTTGGCGTCCTTGCCCATCGCCTTGGCCACGGTGCGCATCGCTGCCAGGTCGGCGAGCAGCGGCACGCCGGTGAAATCCTGCAGGATGACGCGGGCGACGACGAACGGGATCTCGTCCTGGCGCGGCGCCGACGCCTGCCAGCCGGCGACCTCGACGACGTGCTCGGGCGCGACCTTCTTGCCGTCGCAGTTGCGCAGCACCGACTCGAGCACGATCCGGATCGAGACCGGCAGGCGCGCCACGTTCGGATAGGTCTTCTTCAGCTCGGGCAGGGAGTAGAAGCTCCCCGTCTTGCCCGATCGGGTCTTGAAGGTCTGCAGCGTGTTGGCGAAAGCGTGTGACATCGTGGTCCTCTTGGGGATGATGGGGGCGCGCGGCTCAGCGCAGCCGCGGCTCGATGACCTTCAGGCCCTTGAAGTAGTCGCGGAAGAAGCCCGCGTCGCGGGTGACGAGCGCGTCGCATTGCAGGAGCGCATGCGCGCCGATCAGGAAGTCGGCGACGACGCGCTCACGCCGGCCGCCGCGATCGCGGAAGCGCCGTTGCATGTGGCCGGCCCGGACGGCGGCCTGCTCGCTCGTCGGCAGGTAGCGGATGCCGAGCGACGACAGCCCCTCCATGGTCGACTCCGAGCCGGCGAGGAGAGTGTGGATCTCGGCCACCACGGCGTCGCAGACGACGACGTCGCTGGCCGCCAGCGCCTCGCCCAGGCTCGCCAGCGAGACGTCGGCGAAACGGGGGTCGCCGGCCAGGACGTCGACGAGGACGGACGAATCGACGGCGATCATTTCTTCGCTGGCCGGGACCTCTTCGCGGGTTCGGGAGGCAGGTACGGATCGCCGGGCGCACGGCCGCGGATCGCGCGCATCGCCTCGTCGGTCGTCTTGTGGCCCTCGGCGAGCTTGAAGCGGCCGCGCAGGCGCGACAGCGCGTCGTCGACGTTCTTGCGAAGGATGATCCGGCCCCCGTCGAGCTCGACCTTCAACTGCGTGCCCTTGGTCAGGCCCAGCGCGTCGCGAACGGCCTTGGGCAAGGTGATCTGACCTCGCTCCGCCACGGTTGCTTCCATCGCTTCTCCTTGCTGTATGCGTGAATCATACATACTTAAATGCGCATATTCAAGGGGTGGCAGCCGCCGCGCTCAGGCAGCCCGCTTCTCGAACTCCTCTATGTAGCGCACCAGGGCCTGAACGCCCTCGAGCGGCATGGCGTTGTAGATCGAGGCGCGCATGCCGCCGACGGCGCGGTGGCCTTTCAGGTTGAGCAGGCCGGCCTCGCGCGCCCCGGCCAGGAACGCCGCGTCGAGCGCCGGGTCGGGCAGGTGGAAGCAGACGTTCATCAACGAGCGGTCGGCCGGGACGATTCGCTTGCGGTAAAAGTCGCTCCGATCGAGGCAGCCGTAGAGGAGCGCTGCCTTGGCCGCGTTGCGCCCGGCCATCGCCGTCAGCCCGCCCCGCTCGCGAATCCACTCGAACACCAGGCCGGCGAGATAGATCGCGAACGTCGGCGGCGTGTTGATCATCGAGTCGTTGGCGGCCTGAATTGCGTAGTTGAACGCGCTCGGTGTCGTCGCCAGGGCGCCGCCGAGCAGGTCGTCGCGGACGATCACCAATGTCAGCCCGGCCGGGCCGATGTTCTTCTGCGCGCCCGCATAAATCAGGCCGAAGCGCGAGACGTCGATCGGCCGCGACAGGATGTCGGACGACATGTCGGCGACCAGCGGCACGGCGCCGGTGTCGGGCGTCCAGTGGTACTCGAGGCCGATGATGGTCTCGTTCGAGCAGATGTGGACGTAGGCCGCTTCTCGGTCGAGGTGCCACTCGATCTGCGGCGGAATCGCGGTGAAGTCGTTGCCTTCGGCGCTGGCGGCGACGTTGACGGTGCAGAAGTGCTCGGCCTCGGCGATCGATCGCCTGGCCCAGTCGCCGGTGTCGACGTAGTCGGCGCGCGTCCTGCCGCGCAGCAGGTTCATCGGCACGATCGCGTTCTGGCCGATCGCGCCGCCCTGCAGGAAGAGCAGCTTGTATTCGGCCGGAATCGCGAGCAGCTCACGCAGCGACGATTGCGCCGCGGCGTAGACCGACATGAACTCCTTGCCGCGGTGGCTCATCTCCATCACCGACATGCCGGTGCCGTGCCAGTCGAGCATTTCCGCTGCGGCCTGGCGCAGGACAGGCTCGGGCAGGACCGCCGGGCCGGGGCTGAAGTTGAACGGGCGCGTCATGGGCGAGATTATCGAGCCCGCGTCGTTGCCCGGTGTCGCCGCAAACGACGACGCGCCCCGCAGGGCGCGTCGGCCGCGAGCCTTCGCGGCTCGAGACTACTTCGGCAAGGTGGTGGTGACGGCGGTGCCGGCTTCGCTGATCGACTTTGCTGGCGCGGCGTCGGCGGCGGCCTTGGCGGCCTTTGCCTCGGCGATCAGCTCGCGCTGCTTCGGGCTGACGCAGTCGTCGACGATGCGATGCGCCGACTTGACGTTGAGCAGCATCGACTTGCTCGCGATCTGCACCATCAGCGTCTCGCCGCGGACGTCCTCCAGGCGGATCGCCCCGGTCGAGGAAAGCACCGGCTTCATCAGCCAGGCGCTCTTGCCCGACTTGACATCGACGTAGGCCGAGTGCTTGGTGCTCTGCGCGATGTCGACGGTCTGCTGGAACTCGCAGTCGTAGACGCCGTAGTAGACGAGTTCGGCCGCCTTGATCTGTTCCGGCGGCGCGTCCGGGACCGTGAACGCGACCGGCGCCGGCGCCGCCTTGGCCTTGGCCTTGGCGGCGGGCTTGGCAGCCTTCGCGGGCGGGTCGGCCGCGAACGCCGATGCGGCGGTGAACGAGCAGGCGATCAGCGCGGCGACGGCGGGCGCGCAGCGGAGGAAGCGAATCGGCATGGGTAACCTTTCAGGCGGCAACGATCGGCGCTGATTGTGCTGCGGCCTCCCGGGCGCGGCGCCGGGTTTACCGGCCGTTACGGCCCGGCCGGGAACTGCGTCACGCCGCAGGCGGCAAGCCGGCCCTGGGGTCGCGACCTCAGACGAGGTCCTTGACCCCGTCCTGCTCCTCCTGAAGCTCCTTCAACGTCACGTTGATGCGCTCCTGACTGAAGGCGTCGATCGCCAGGCCGTCGACGACCTGGTATTGGCCGTTCGCCGTGGTCACGGGATAGCCGAAGATCGTGTCCTTGGGGATGCCGTACTGGCCGTCCGACGGGAGGCCCATCGTCACCCACTTGCCGTTCGTGCCGAGCACCCAGTCGCGCACGTGATCGATCGCGGCGTTGGCGGCCGAGGCAGCCGACGACAGGCCGCGCGCCTCGATGATCGCGGCGCCGCGCTTGCCGACCGTGGGCAGGAAGACGTCGCGATTCCAGGCGTCGTCACCGATCGCCTCCTTGACCGACTTGCCGTCGATCGTCGCGAAGCGGTAGTCGGCATACATCGTCGGCGAATGGTTGCCCCAGACGGCGAGCTTCTCGAGCGACGCCACGGGCTTGCCGGTCTTCGCTGCCAGCTGGCTCGCAGCGCGGTTGTGGTCGAGGCGAAGCATCGCCGTGAAATTCTTGCGCGGCAAGTCGGGCGCGCTCTTCATCGCGATCCAGGCGTTGGTGTGGGCGGGGTTGCCGACGACGAGGACCTTGACCTTGCGCGAGGCGACCGCGTTGAGCGCCTTGCCCTGGGCGGTGAAGATCTGCGCGTTGGCCGACAGCAGGTCTTTGCGCTCCATTCCCGGGCCGCGCGGCCGTGCGCCGACGAGAAGGGCGAAGTCGGCGTCCTTGAACGCGGTCATCGGGTCGCCGTGCGCGCTCATGCCTGCGAGCAGCGGGAAGGCGCAGTCGTCGATCTCCATCATCACGCCCTTGAGCGCCTTTTGCGCTTTCTCGTCCGGGATCTCGAGCAGCTGCAGGATGACCGGCTGATCCTTGCCGAGCATCTCGCCCGAGGCGATGCGAAAGAGCAGGGCATAGCCGATCTGGCCGGCGGCGCCGGTGACCGCGACGCGGACGGGAGGCTTCATCATGGATTCTCCAGGGAATGGGCGGAGGCTGTCGGCGCTCGGCGCGGCTGCGAGCGGCGCGCGTGGCCGCCGGCGCGAGAGCTGAAGTTTAGGTCAGCGGCGTTTCCGGCCCGCAGCCACCGAGGCGCCAGGCGGGGCATGCGTCATGCCGCGGTAAAGTCTGCTGCGTTGCAATAAAATTCATCGGCTGCACGGCGCACGCCCCAACCAAGGTCGACATGGTCAGCTCCCTCAAAGAACAACCTCTGAAGCGGAAGCCGGTCTATCGCAACATCCACATCACCCAGCTCATGTCGTACCGGCTGCCGCCGGCCGGCTGGGTGTCGATCCTGCATCGGATCAGCGGCGCGACGATGTTCCTGCTGCTGCCGTTCGTGATCTGGATGTTCGATGCCAGCGTGACCTCCGAGGCTTCATACGAGCAGTTCGCCTCCCTCTTCTCGGCCGGGGCGATGGGCCTGCCCGGCGGCTTCTGGAAGCTCGTCGTCTTCGCGCTGATCTGGGCCTACCTGCTGCACTTCATGGCCGGCCTGCGCCATGTCTGGATGGACGCGACCCACACCTACGGGCTGCGCTTCGGCCACGTCTCCGCGCTCGTCGCGATCGTCCTCAGCTCCGTCGTCGCGCTCGCGCTCGGCGCGAAGCTCTTCTTCTGAGCGCGCGATGAGCATCTCCTTCGGATCCCGCCGCCTCGTCGTCGGCGCGCACTACGGCATGCGCGACTGGCTCGCGCAACGCATCACGTCGCTGCTGATGGCGGTCTTTACCGTCGCGGTCGTCGTTCAGGTGCTGCTGCCGGGGCCTTTCGACTACTACCGCTGGGCGGCGATTTTCAGCCAGCAGTGGATGAAAGTCCTGACCTTCGTCACGATCGTCGCGCTGCTCTATCACGTGTGGGTCGGCATGCGCGACATCTGGATGGACTACGTCAAGCCGGTCTCGATCCGGCTCACGCTGGACATCGTCACGATCGTCTGGCTCGTCGGCTGCGCCGGCTGGGCGCTTCAAGTGCTCTGGAGACTTTGATGGACGCGCCGGCGGTGCATACCCCTTCGGTGCCGACGCGCCGCTTCGACGTCGTCATCGTCGGCGCCGGCGGCTCCGGCATGCGCGCTTCGCTGCAGCTATCGCTCGCGGGGCTCAACGTCGCGGTGCTCACGAAGGTCTTCCCGACCCGCTCGCACACGGTCGCGGCGCAGGGCGGTATCGGCGCTTCGCTCGGCAACATGAGCGAGGACAACTGGCACTACCACTTCTACGACACCGTTAAGGGCTCCGACTGGCTCGGCGACCAGGACGCGATCGAGTTCATGTGCCGCGAGGCGCCGAACGTCGTTTACGAGCTCGAGCACTTCGGCATGCCGTTCGACCGCAATGCCGACGGCACCATCTACCAGCGCCCGTTCGGCGGCCACACCGCGAACTACGGCGAGAAGCCCGTGCAGCGCGCCTGCGCCGCCGCGGACCGGACCGGCCACGCGATGCTGCACACGCTCTACCAGCAGAACGTCAAGGCGCGCACGAACTTCTTCGTCGAGTGGATGGCGCTCGATCTGGTGCGCGACGCCGAGGGCGCCGTCGTCGGCGTCACCGCGCTCGAGATGGAGACCGGCCAGCTGCACGTGCTGCAGGCCAAGGCGGTGATGCTCGCCACCGGCGGGGCAGGGCGCATCTTCGCCGCGTCGACCAACGCCTTCATCAACACCGGCGACGGCCTCGGCATGGCGGCGCGCGCCGGCCTGCCGCTCGAGGACATGGAGTTCTGGCAGTTCCATCCGACCGGCGTCTACGGCGCCGGGGTGCTGCTCACCGAAGGCTGTCGCGGCGAGGGCGCGGTCCTGCGCAACGGCGACGGCGAGCGATTCATGGAGCGCTACGCGCCGACGCTGAAGGACCTGGCGCCGCGCGACTTCGTCTCGCGCTGCATGGATCAAGAAATCAAGGAAGGGCGAGGCTGCGGCCCCGACAAGGAATACATCGTCCTCGACATGACCCACCTCGGCGCCGACACGATCAAGAAGCGCCTGCCGAGCGTGCTCGAGATCGGTCACAACTTCGCTAACGTCGACATCACGAGGGAGCCGATCCCGGTCGTGCCGACGATTCATTACCAAATGGGCGGCGTGCCGACCAACGTGCATGGCCAGGTCGTCGCGCCGAAGGACGGCAATCCGAACGCGGTCGTGGCGGGGCTCTACGCCGTCGGCGAATGCTCGTGCGTAAGCGTGCACGGCGCCAATCGGCTCGGCACTAATTCGCTCCTCGACCTGCTCGTCTTCGGACGGGCCGCCGGCAATCACATCGTCGAGAGCCGGCTTGCGGCGCAGGGGCATCGAGCGTTGCCGGCGAAGGCGTCCGACCTCACCGCCGCACGCCTGGCTCGGCTCGATGCGAGCGCCGGCGGCGAATACTCGCAGACGATCGCCAACGACTTGCGCAAGACCATGCAGCAGCACGCGGGCGTCTTTCGGACGCAGGCATCGATGGACGAGGGCGTCGGTAAGGTGCAGGCGATCGCCGAGCGCGCCTGGTCCATGCACCTGGCCGACAAGTCGAGGATCTTCAACACCGCGCGTGTCGAGGCGCTCGAGGTCGACAACCTGATGGAGTCGGCGCTGGCGACCATGGTCTCGGCGGCGGCGCGGCGCGAATGCCGCGGCGCGCACACCGTCTCCGAATACGAGCGGCCGATTGACGATCCGGTCGCGCCGAACGGTCGCAACGACACCGAGTGGATGAAGCACACGCTCTGGTTCAGCGAGGGCAACCGGCTGGCCTACAAACCCGTCAACCTCCAACCGCAAACGGTCGAGTCGATTCCGCCCAAAGTGCGGACGTTCTAGCCCAGCCATGAAAAAAGAATCCCATACCCGTGCTGCCGACGCCTCGGACGATGGCGGCGTCGCCACCGCCGTCACCACAGCACCGGACGCGCAGAATCCGCGGTCGACGGGCGTTGCAGCACGGCAGCGCACCTTCCACATCTATCGCTACGACCCCGACAGCGGTGCCGCGCCGGTCATGCAGACGATGCAGGTCGAACTCGACAGCAGCGACCGCATGCTGCTCGACGCCCTCATGAAACTGAAGGCGCTCGATCCGAGCCTGACCTTCCGACGCTCCTGCCGCGAGGGCGTGTGCGGCTCGGACGGGATGAACATCAACGGCAAGAACGGCCTCGCCTGCTTGACCAACATGCGCACGCTGAAGGACCCGGTCGTCCTGAAGCCGCTGCCCGGCCTGCCCGTCATCCGCGACCTCGTCGTCGACATGACGCAGTTCTTCAAGCAGTACCACTCGATCAAGCCGTATCTGATCAACGACGAGCGCCCGCCGGAGAAGGAGCGCCTGCAGTCGCCGGAGGAGCGAGACGAGCTCAACGGCGTCTACGAATGCATCCTGTGCGCGTGCTGCTCGACCGCCTGCCCGAGCTTCTGGTGGAACCCCGACAAGTTCGTCGGCCCGGCCGGGCTGCTCCAGGCTTACCGGTTCATCGCCGACAGCCGCGACGCCGCGACCAACGAGCGCCTCGATAACCTCGAAGATCCGTATCGCCTGTTCCGCTGCCACGTGATCATGAATTGCATTGACGTGTGCCCGAAGCAGCTCAATCCGACGCGCGCCATCGGCAAGATCAAGGAGCTGATGGTGAGGCGGGCGGTCTGATGGACGAGGGCCAGGACATCGATGCCGCGGCGCTTTCCAAGCTGCGCTGGCGGTGTCGGCGCGGGCTGCTCGAGAACGACCTGCTCATCGAGCGCCTGTTCGCCAACGGTGAGGTCACGCCCCCGATCGCTGCAGGGCTGGAGGCCATGATGCCGCTGGCCGACAACGATCTGCTCGATATCTTTCTCGGCCGAACGAAGCCGACCCACGACCTCGATCGGCCCGAGGTCCACGAGGTGCTCCAGGCCATCCGGGCGTCGGGACAACGCCTGCAACGCAATCGATCTTCGAGGAACCCGCCATGACCCCGTCCGACGCCAAAGCCACCCTCTCGTTCTCCGACGGCAGCCCGAGCATGGAGTTGCCGCTCTACAAGGGGTCGATCGGACCGGATGTGATCGACATCCGAAAGCTGTACGCGCAGACGGGCAAGTTCACGTACGACCCGGGCTTTCTCTCGACCGCGTCGTGCAACTCGACGATCACCTACATCGACGGCGACAAGGGAGAGCTGCTCTACCGCGGCTACCCGATCGAGCAGCTGGCGACCCAGTGCGACTACCTCGAGACCTGCTACCTGCTGCTCAACGGCGAGCTGCCGAGCGCCGCGGAGAAGGTGTCGTTCTCGCATCTCGTCACCCATCACACGATGGTCAACGAGCAAATGCAGTTCTTCCTTCGCGGCTTCCGCCGCGACGCACACCCGATGGCGATCCTGACCGGCCTGGTGGGGGCGCTCTCGGCCTTCTATCACGACTCCACCGACATCACGAACCCCGAGCATCGCGCGATCTCGGCGATCCGCCTGATCGCCAAGATGCCGACGCTGGTTTCGATGGCCTACAAGTACACGGTCGGCCAGCCGTACATCTATCCGAAGAACGATCTCTCGTACGCCGGCAACTTCATGCGCATGATGTTCGCGACGCCGTGCGAGGAGTACGAGCCGAACGAGGTGCTGGTGCGGGCGATGGACCGCATCTTCATCCTCCACGCCGACCACGAGCAGAACGCTTCGACGTCGACCGTGCGCCTGTGCGGCTCGTCGGGCACCAATCCCTTCGCCGCGATCGCCGCCGGCGTCGCCTGCCTCTGGGGCCCGGCGCACGGCGGCGCCAACGAGGCGGCGCTCAACATGCTCGAGGACGTCCAGAAGATGGGCGGCGTCGAAAAGATCGGCGATTTCGTGCGCCAGGTCAAGGACAAGAACTCCGGCATCAAGCTGATGGGATTCGGCCACCGGGTCTACAAGAACTACGACCCGCGCGCCAAGCTCATGCGCGAGACCACCCACGAGGTGCTCGACGCGCTCGGCCTGCACGACGACCCGATCTTCAAGCTGGCGATGGCACTCGAGAAGATCGCCCTCGAGGACGAATACTTCGTGGCGAGAAAGCTCTATCCGAACGTCGACTTCTATTCGGGCATCGTCCAGCGCGCGATCGGCATTCCGGTGACGCTCTTCACCGCCATCTTCGCCCTCGCGCGGACCGTCGGCTGGATCGCCCAGCTGAACGAGATGATCGGCGATCCGGAATACAAGATCGGGCGGCCGCGCCAGCTCTACACCGGGGCGACGCAACGCACCGTCGGCTCGATCGAGAGCCGCCGCTGAAGGTGGCGCAAGCACCCGTGGTCCGCGGGGGCCAGACCGACCCGGTCGCCGAGTGACGCCAACCCGGGTTCGTGGTTTAAACGCCCGGCTCGGGGTGTCCAGACGGCAGGGTCATTCAGCGTCTGCCACGCTTACAAGGGACCGCGACCGGCCCGGACGCGGCGTTCATCTCACAGCATGATGGACTGTGCGTGTCGAAATTTGAAAGCAGTCAAGGGCGCACGCACCGTGTCCAAAGCAAGCTCAATTTACCGCCCAAATTCTGCTCCGCGTCTAACGACCGCGACTGATCTGAAGGGACTGCTTGTTCTCTTCAAGAGGCGCGGATTGAGGTCCCCCCCGCGCTCCTGAAGATAATGCCGAACTCCAGATCAATCCTCATCGTTGAGGTTTCTGTCCCGCGCCTTACTAGTCGCAGCTGCAGCGTCGACAAGACCAGCACCTGTGAATCGATTGACCGGCACCTTCGGATCAGCGACCACCGACGACGCATAAATCGAGCCGCTGTCCAGCTTTGCTGTGATTTTCATTCCTCTAAACCGATCCGGGTCTTCTTCAGTCGAGCCTTGGATCGGATTGAACACCGACATGCCAAAGCGAAAGAAGCGTCCGCCATGGAACACTGACGGGGCAAACGACAACGTCATGATCTTCTGATCGGCACTGACCGTTCGTGTGATGTCGGCGTCGACGATGCCGTTCGTATCACCAACGTTGAACCGATTGCGGTTGGAGCTCCAAATGAGTCCCGTGTTGGCCAGATCGAGAACGATGCTCGTCACGCTTTGGCGGCTGTCTTCATCGAGCGCAAAGCCAAAATAGTTTTTCCAGCGTGTCCAGTCGCCGCGTGCAAAGAACCGAAGCGGGCCGATTTGGGCGTCGCTGTGGCTCCGATCGTTTGGCAGCGGCACCGGAGTGGCCGTGGCCTGAAGCGTGCGGTAGAGCGACTGAGGACGGATGCTGCCCGGCCCTCCCGCGGCTTGAATCACCAACGCGCCAACCGCCGCGGCATCAGGCGCGGCCGCGCTCGTGCCGAAGAAATTTGGCCGGCCATTGCCATCAGAGTCAAAGCCGAAGAACGTGGTATCGACGCCATCGGCAGCAGTTATCTGCGGCACAAAACGGATCTGCGGCTCTTCCAGCCGATTCCCGTTGACATCAAGATAGATTGTTGCGGGCCCAGGAGAGCTAAAGTCCTCTGGGAAACTTGGAATGGCGTAGTACATGGCGGCAACTGCCTGGCCGCCGCGGGCGGTTGCATGCCCGAATATGGACGGCGCGCCTTCAAACTGGCTGACGCCAAGCCCGTTGACATTGACGTACTTGATGTGACGGGCCGGACCGTCATTGACCTTGCCGATGACGATCTGATAGTCGCTCACATTGGCGCCACCGTGGATTTCACCGGGGAAGGGGGGCAGCTCGACGAACTCAACCGGCGCATCGGTCTTCGTATTGTCGTCCGTCGTGTAAAAACCGGGGAATGCCGGGCTCGCCGGGTCCATCCAGTTCCCTTTTGCATCGAAGACATAGATGTTGAAATCCGTCTTTACTTTTCCTTGGTAGAAAGGTTCGTCCCACTGAAACGAAATGACGTTGTCCGTCGCGCTGGAAAAGCGCTGAGTGATGGTCAGATTGTCGTCATCTCGACCGGAAGCGCCGAATACATGGATGGTTTTCGGTCGAAGGTTGAGGGGAATCTGGTCAAGCTTGACATTCGATTTGCCGCTGGCCACGACAGCCTGCGCGCGGGCGAGCGGGATAGGTGCATAGATCGCCTCGTAAGCTTCCAGCCCGTTGTTGCCTGCTGATGAAAAATAGGCCGCGCCATCCTTGGACACCAAATCGACGGCTTGGGCGAGGATGCCGTCGGAAAACATCGGTTCGTCCAAGTACACCACGTCGTCAACAATGACATCCGCGTGAAACTTGCTACGCAGCAACAGGATGTTATTCGCGAAATCCAGCTCGCCTTTGAATGCGGTGGCGAAGCCCAGTTGCGATGCCGGTGCAATGTCGTGAATCAGCTGCAACATAGCGCGGCCTTCATCCGAGCCCCTCGGAAGGTCGCTCAGCACTGTGACCCCGGCCGCCGGAAGGTCGCCGCTCCCGATGTCGCTCGCTGCATGGGTAGTGCACGCTGCGCAGGTGTCGTAGCTGTCGGAAAGCGCGCCTATCTTGACGCCGGTACCGTCGTAACCCGCGGCTTGCGCCACATTGGCCTTCTCGAGGGCCACTGCCTGGCTCTGTACGGACCCGGCGCTCTTGTGAGGAACTTGCACCGCTTGAAGCACCTTGACTCCTGGGATCGACGCGGCGCTACGGGCTTGTTGCAGCGGCAGGTAGCCTTCCAAGCGCGAAGGATCGATGGCACTTGCGGCTGAAAGACGAAAACCAGCGGCCTGCAACTGCGGCAATACTTGCGCGAGCGTGGCTCCCGCGCCAAGTTGCACGTGCACGAGGGGATCGCCTGTAGCGCTTGTGACGTGGAGGGCCAGGTGGGAAGTCAACCGCGGGTCGCCCAGCTCCCATCCGTTTACGAGCTCGAGAAGGCCGCCACCCATGACGGGGTCAGGGGCCGCGTACGCGTGCATTGTTCCCAATGCAGTGACTGCCGCGGCGGCAAGTGCAGCGAATTTACTGCTTAGTCTCATATAATTCCTCCAGAAGCTTTAGTTGAGTTTGTCTGGCTAGTCTCCTCCAGTCAAAGAGCGATAGCGTCGGTACTTACGCGGAGCGCTGGAGTGGCAGACCGCGCCAAGGTCGGCGTCGAGGCCGGTCGCCACTTCATGGACCGCCGCAGGCAGCGACTTGTACGCAAAATAATGCGGCCAGATTGATCGTTACTGGCTTTCGGCAGCCGTCGCCGAGGCTGCGGCTGCAGGGGAGCGACCGCAGCGTTCCGGCTATCGGTGGCGCAGTTTGTCCAGCACGGACGCACGCAGAATTTCGTTTAGCCGGCTTTAAACCTGCTCCCCTGCCGTTCAGCCATTCGAGCACGTCCCCGTCATCGCGGACCGTCAGTTGATGCTCGACCGGGCGATAGAACCTGCTTCGCAAATCGCCTCGCTCGGTCCTTGGTTGTGGCCGGGATAACGGAGTAACCGATTTTTTCTCCGTCACGACGGCAAGGGCCGACAGCTCATCCCGGACGGACTCAGGCAACGGTTCATAGATCTTCCTTTCCAACTTGGTGGCACGTCTCGCCGGCGTGCTCAAGGCGCCAAGGCCAGGGCAGCGGAAGAGGGCGCCCCGCGAGGGGTCGCGATCACTACAAGGCCCTGACCGTGAACTCGACCGGGAACGCTACGCGACGTTGAGGAACGCTGGGATCAAGCTGGACAAAAAAGCCAAGAGATCTTCGCGGCTGCGCTGGACTCTTTGCTGAAGCAATCGGCCTTCGAGTTAGCGTGAGTGGCGTAGCGCCCTCTCGGGCGCCTAGAGGACGTGAGATGACCGGGGTGCTCTCCGCGTCGAACGCCCCCCGCGAGACGCACGCTCTATCAGCGGCCAGCAAGGCTCAAGGCCAAGCGGGTGGGCCGCCTCAACGGACTCCAAATTTTATCTGTTCGACTACGCTGAAGGACGACGGCGGCAGCAGGGAGGCGCCGATCTTCAGCTTGACCACCCGGGCGAATATCTCGATTTGGCAGTGGCAGAGCAACAGAGCAACGACAAGACTCGCGCGATCACGGTGACGCCAAGCGTCTTGGGGGGCAACCCCATTTGATAAGGATTTACCTATCTACCTTAGTTAGCCAGATCGCGGAGGCCCTGAACCGCGGACCACGTCTACTCCCTTCAGACTCCGGCCGATGTGGAGCGTCATGCACTCGCGCGTGTAGCCGTCGAGGACGGTCAGCAAGCGGAGCTTACCGACAGTGAAGAGCCCGACGGCAAACGCCCATGGTGACAGTATCGTGTCCCGTTGTTCAGACCTTCGCACGTCTGTTGCGGTAGAGGTCGGCGCATGCCAGGCGAACCTCGTGGTTCGTACTCATAGGGTAATCGAATAGGCGTGCCGAGGCGCCGGCCCTGTCCTCCCCGTCACCCGTGCAGCCACTATCGTTCGGCGTGAGCGCTTTCAGCGCGCCCCTTAATGTCCTCCTCGGCGCGCAGACGGGAGCGCCCTAGAATCGTCGTTTCAGATTCCGCGCCGAGGCGCCCATGTCCCGCACGCTGTACGACAAGATTTGGGACGAGCATGTGATCCACAGCGAGGATGACGGCACCGCGGTCCTTTATATCGATCGCCATCTCGTTCACGAGGTGACGAGCCCGCAGGCCTTCGAGGGACTCGAGCTCGCCGGGCGCAAGGTCTGGCGCGTTTCCGCGAACCTCGCGGTGAGCGACCACAACGTGCCGACGACGGACCGCTCGCACGGCATCGCCGATCCGATCTCGCGCCTGCAGGTCGACACGCTCGACGCCAACTGCGACCGCTACGGCATCACTCAGTTCAAGATGAACGATCGCCGCCAGGGCATCGTCCATGTCATCGGTCCTGAGCAGGGTGCGACCCTGCCGGGCACGACGGTCGTCTGCGGCGACTCGCATACGTCGACGCACGGTGCCTTCGGCGCGCTCGCGCACGGCATCGGCACGAGCGAGGTCGAGCATGTGCTGGCGACGCAGACGCTTCTCGCTCGCAAGGCCAAGAACATGCTCGTGCGCGTCGACGGCAAGCTCGGCCGCGGCTGCAGCGCCAAGGACGTCGTCCTTGCCGTCATCGGCAAGATCGGCACCGCCGGCGGCACCGGCTACACGATCGAGTTCGCCGGCAGCGCGATCCGCGCCCTCAGCATGGAAGGGCGCATGACGGTCTGCAACATGGCGATCGAGGCCGGCGCACGGGCCGGCCTCATCGCCGTCGACGACACGACCATCGCCTACCTGCGCGGCCGTCCGTACAGCCCGAGCGACGTCGAATGGGCGCTCGCCGAATCGTACTGGCGCACCCTGCGCTCCGACGACGACGCCCGTTGGGACGCGGTCGTCACGCTCGACGCCGCCGAGGTGAAGCCGCAGGTCACCTGGGGCACGTCGCCGGAGATGGTGGTCGCGATCGGCGATCGCATACCCGACCCCGAGAACGAGCGCGATCCGGGCCGGCGCGACGCCATGGAGCGCGCCCTGCGCTATATGGCGCTCGAGCCGAACCTGCCGGTGACCGACATCCGCATCGACAAGGTCTTCATCGGCTCGTGCACCAACTCGCGCATCGAAGACCTGCGCGAGGCCGCCGCCGTCGTGCGCCGCCTCGGCTCGCGCGTGGCCGCGAACGTCAAGCTGGCGATGGTCGTGCCCGGATCCGGCCTGGTCAAAGCGCAGGCCGAGCGCGAAGGGCTTGACGTCGTCTTCAAGGGCGCGGGCTTCGAATGGCGCGAGCCGGGCTGCTCGATGTGCCTGGCGATGAACGCCGACCGCCTTGAGCCGGGCGAGCGCTGTGCCTCGACCAGCAACCGCAACTTCGAAGGCCGCCAGGGCGCCGGCGGCCGCACCCATCTCGTCAGCCCGGCGATGGCGGCGGCGGCCGCCATCGAAGGCCATTTCGTCGACGTGCGGCGCCTCGCCTGACGACCATGGAACCGTTTCGCATCCATAGCGGCATCGTTGCACCGATGGATCGGGAGAACGTCGATACCGACGCGATCATCCCGAAGCAGTTCCTGAAGTCGATCAAGCGCTCCGGCTTCGGACCCAACCTCTTCGATGCCTGGCGCTATCTCGACCCGGGCGAGCCCGGGCAGGATCCGGCGTCGCGGCGGCCGAACCCCGACTTCGTCCTCAACCAGCCGCGCTACGGCGGCGCGTCGGTGCTGCTCGCGCGCAAGAATTTCGGCTGCGGCTCGTCGCGCGAGCATGCGCCGTGGGCGCTCCAGCAGTACGGCTTTCGCGCCCTGATCGCGCCGGGCTACGCCGATATCTTCTTCAACAACTGCTTCAAGAACGGCGTGCTGCCGATCGTGCTCGCCGAGCACCATGTCGCCAAGCTGTTCGACGACGTCGCCGCGTTCGTCGGCTTTCGCCTGACGATCGAGCTCGAGCGCCAGGTCGTGATCGCGCCCGACGGCGAAGAGATCGCGTTCGAGGTGGAGCCGTTCCGGAAGTACTGCCTCCTCGGCGGCTTCGACGATGTCGCGCTCACCCTGCGCCATGCCGACAAGATCCGCGCCTTCGAGGCAGAGCGGCTGCTCAGGCAGCCCTGGCTGGCGACCACGATCCGATGATGGCGCACCGCCGCCTACTGCCGACGTCGCGCCGATGAAGATCGCCGTCCTCGCCGGCGACGGCATCGGCACCGAGATCGTCGCCCAGGCCGAGCGCGTCCTCGCGGCGCTCGACCTTCGCTTCGAGACCGAGCCCGCCCTCGTCGGCGGCGCCGCGTACGAGGCGCATGGCCATCCGCTGCCCGAGGCGACGCTCGCCCTGGCCCGGCAAGCCGATGCCGTCCTCTTCGGCGCGGTCGGCGACTGGAAGTACGACACACTGGCACGGCCGCTTCGTCCGGAGCAGGCGATCCTCGGCCTGCGCAAGGCGCTCGGCCTGTTCGCCAACTTCCGGCCGGCGGTCTGCTATCCGGAGCTGACGGCGGCCTCCAGCCTGAAGCCGGAGCTCGTCGCCGGCCTCGACATCCTGATCATCCGCGAGCTCACCGGCGACATCTACTTCGGCCAGCCGCGCGGCCGGCGCCCGGCGCCGGACGGGCCCTTCGCCGGCGCGGAAGAGGCGTTCGACACGATGCGCTACACGCGGCCCGAGATCGAGCGGATCGCCCACGTCGCCTTTCGCGCGGCACGCCAGCGCAACAAGCGGCTCACCAGCGTCGACAAGGCCAACGTGCTCGAGACGTTCCAGTTCTGGAAGGACGTGGTCACCGAGGTGCACGCGCAGTATCCCGATGTCGCTCTGGATCACATGTACGTCGACAACGCGGCGATGCAGCTCGTTCGCGCGCCGAAGAAGTTCGACGTCGTGGTCACCGGCAACATGTTCGGCGACATCCTCTCCGACGAGGCGGCGATGCTGACCGGTTCGATCGGCATGCTGCCATCGGCTTCGCTCGACGCGGAGGGCAAGGGCTTGTACGAGCCGAGCCACGGCAGTGCGCCCGACATCGCCGGCAAGGACCTGGCCAATCCGCTGGCTACAATTCTGTCCGTCGCCATGATGCTTCGCTTCTCCCTCCGCCAACCCGAAGCTGCCGCTCGCGTCGAGCAGGCGGTGCAGGCCGTCCTCAAGGCCGGCCTGCGAACGGCCGACATCTGGGCCGAGGGAACGACGAAGTTGGGCACGCGGGCCATGGGCGATGCCGTGGTGGCCGCGCTCGCCGGCAAACCGGTCACCGCGACCAAGCACTAGCGCGTTCCCGTTCGTCTCGCCCCTGCTCGGCGGAGGCGCCGGGCAAGCACCCAGACGACACGAAAGGACGGGACGGGACAATGGAACTCACGGGATTGGTTGGTTGGCGTGGCATGGTCGGCTCGGTGCTGCTCGAGCGCATGACCGCCGAAGGCGACTTCGAGCTCATCGAGCCGCTGTTCTTCAGCACCAGCGACAAGGGCGGCCGGGCGCCTGCCCACGCCAGAAACGAGACTGTGCTCCAGGATGCGTACGACCTCGAGGCACTGAAGCGTTGCCGGATCGTCATCACCGCCCAGGGCGGCGAGTACACCAAGGACGTCTACCCGCGGCTGCGCGCCTCCGGCTGGAACGGCTACTGGATCGACGCCGCCAAGACGCTGCGCATGCAGGACGACGCAGTCATCGTCCTCGACCCGGTGAACCGGCCGGTGATCGATGCTGCGCTGGCACGCGGGGTGCGCAACTACATCGGCGGCAACTGCACCGTGAGCTGCATGCTGATGGGCGTCGGTGCGCTCTTCAAATCCGACCTCGTCGAGTGGATGACCTGCACGACCTACCAGGCGGCCTCGGGCGGCGGCGCGCAGCACATGCGCGAGCTGCTGACGCAGTACGGCGCGCTCAGCGCCGAGGTGCGTGAACTGCTCGCCGATCCCAAGTCGGCGATCCTCGAGATCGATCGCCGAGTCGTCGAGCGCCAGCGCGCGATGAGCCCGGCCGAGACCGAGCACTTCGGCGTTCCGCTGGGCGGCAGCCTGATCCCGTGGATCGACGCCGACCGAGGCGACGGGACCAGCCTCGAGGAGTGGAAGGGCGGCGCCGAGACCAACAAGATCCTCGGCCGCGGTGGCGCCGGCGCCGCACCGGTGCCGATCGATTCGATCTGCGTTCGCGTCGGCGCAATGCGCTGCCATAGTCAGTCGCTGACGATCAGGCTGAAGTCCGACATCCCTCTGGCCGATATCGAGGCCATGATCGCCGCCGACAACGAATGGGTCCACGTGGTGCCGAACACGCGGGCCGCGAGCACCAGCGAGCTGACGCCGGTGGCGGTGAGCGGAACCATGAAGATTCCCGTCGGCCGCGTGCGCAAGCTCGCGATGGGCCCGCGCTACCTCGGCGCTTTCACCATCGGCGACCAGCTCCTGTGGGGCGCCGCCGAGCCGCTCAGGCGCATGCTGCGAATCGTTCTTGAACGATGAATCGGTGCCTCGGGCAGGGCACTGCGTTGTCTGACTGCAACAACGGCGTGCAGAAGGCTCGGAACCGACGTTTGCGAGAACGTCAGCCAAAGCATGAGCTTGTCACCCTATCTCACTGATGTTATGGTCATTTCCGTCTTTTACCAGTCGCTGTTACTGCAGTCGTCTCGACCATGAGCGGGCGGTTGGGTGGAGAGCGGCGCGCGGGTCGGGAGCGCCCGCATCGAAAGAGCGGCTCGATGGCGAGCCGTCACGATTTCTGCGGGCCTGTCGACGGGCGCGCATCGTCATTCCGGGAGACGCCTTGAAAAGAAAACTGAAGTTCTCGGGGCGCTTTGCGCTGACCAGCGTCGCCGCCGCGCTTTGCCTCGCTTCTCCTCTCGCATCGGCCCTCGGCCTCGGCCGCCTCAGCGTGCAATCGTCCCTCGGCGAGGTGCTTCGTGCCGAGATCGACGTCACGAGCCTCACGCCCGAAGAGCAGGCCAGCCTGCGCATTCGCGTCGCTCCGCCGGAGTCCTACCGCGCCGCGAACGTCGACTACAACGCCGTGCTCCCGAGCACGCGCGCCTCTTTCGAGAAGCGTGCCGATGGCCGCCTCTTCGTCCGGCTCGTCAGCGATCGCGGCGTCCAGGAGCCTTTCGTCGACGTGATCCTCGAGATCTCCTGGGCCACCGGCCGGCTCGTTCGCGAATACACCTTGCTGTTCGATCCGCCGGCAACCATTCGTGCCGGCACGACGCCGGCGCCGGGCACGTCGACATCGCCAGCGATCGCCGCCGCGCCAACGCCATTGCCGCCGACCGCCGGCCGGCCGCTCTCGCCGCGCGAAGCACGCGAAGCCGCGCGCGAGGCGGCTCGCGCCGAAACGCGCGAACGCCGCGCCGCGGCGCGCACTGCCGCCGCCGAAGCGCGCCCCGGCCGCGACGAAGCCGCACCCGCGCCGCGCACGCCGTCCGCCGCCTCGGCGACGGCGTCGGCGAGCCCGACCGAAGGGTTCTCGGGCGATGAATACCGCGTTCGCGCCGGCGATTCGCTGTCGAAGATCGCCGGCCGCACGCAGCGGTCGGGCGTCTCGCTCGACCAGATGCTCGTGTCGCTGTTCCGCACCAACCCGAGCGCTTTCAGCGGCAACAACATGAACCGCCTGAAGGCGGGCGTCGTTCTCTCGGTGCCTTCGGCCGAGACCGCGCAGGGCGTCCCGGCGGGCGAGGCGCGCCAGACCATTACCGCGCAGAGTGCCGACTTCGGCGCGTATCGCCAGCGCCTCGCCGCCGCCACCGCCGACGCGACGCCGGCCGCCGAGCCGAACCGGCGCCAGGCGGGCGGCCGGGTGCAGGCTTCAGTCGACGACAAGAAGCAGTCGGCCAATCCGAGCCCCGACACCCTCAAGCTGAGCAAGGGCGCCGTCACGCCGCCGTCGGCACCGGGCAGCGCCGAAGACCGCCTCTCGGGCGAGCGCCAGCGCCAGGCCTCGGCGGCGCGAGTCGCCGAGCTGAACAAGAACCTGAACGATCTGAAGCGAGTTCAGGGCACGGCGTCGCAGCCTGCCACAGGTGCAACCGGGACGACCACCGGGCCCGGCGCCTCGCTGCCGCCGGTCGCCAGCGCCCGGCCGGCTTCGATGCCGGCGACAGTCCCGACGCCGACGATCGCGACAACCCCGCCACCGGCTGCATCCGCCGTGATCGCGCCGCCGCCGGTGGTGGTCGCGGCCGTGCCGACGCCCGCGCCGACCGCGTCGCTGCCGGCGACGACCGCGGCTCCAGTCGTCGTCGCCGCCGCGAGCGGTGCCGGATCCGCGCCCGTCGCGGCGCGCGCGCCGGCCAGCGCCGTCGCCGCAAAGCCCGCACGGACGCCGCCGAGGCCTGGTGCCGAGCCCGGCTTCATCGACTCGATCACGAGCGGCAACCCGATCTATCTCGGCTTGGGGGCGCTGGCCGTTCTCCTCGCCGGCTACGGCGCCTATCGCTACACGCAACGCTCGAAAAAGGACAGCGGCGAGACCTCGTTCCTCGAGAGCCGCCTGCAGCCCGATTCGTTCTTCGGCGCCAGCGGCGGCCAGCGGATCGACACGCGCGACGCGGCGGGCAGCTCGTCGTCGATGACGTACTCGCTCTCCCAGCTCGACGCCATCGGCGATGTCGACCCGGTCGCCGAGGCCGACGTCTATCTTGCCTACGGTCGCGACCTGCAGGCCGAGGAGATCCTCAAGGAGGCGATGCGCAGCAATCCCGAGCGCCTCGCGATCCGCACCAAGCTGCTCGAGGTGTACGCCAAGCGGCGCGACATCAAGGGCTTCGAGCTTCTTGCGACGCAGCTCTTCGCGCTCACCCGCGGCGAAGGCGAGGATTGGGCGAAGGCGCAGGAGCTGGGCGCGCAGATCGATCCGGATAACGCCATGTACCGCGCCGGCGGCGCGCCGGAGCGGCCGCTCGAAGGCGGCGAGGTCGCCGAGCCGCTCGGCGCGAGCACCCTGCCGCAGTCGATCATTCCGGTGCCCTCTCATTTCGGCTCGTCGATCAGCGACACGACCGGTCGCGACAGCGCCTTCGAGAACATCGACCTGGACCTCGACAACCCCGAGATCGGCGCGCCCTCGCGGCCGACGCCGCTCGATGCGACGGAATCGATCTCGCCACGGCCGGCCGCGCCTTCTTCGTTCAACACGACGGTCAAGATGCCGCTCGTCGCCAACGAGGCGAGCAGCGCCCCCGATCACCGTGACGAGCCGTTGCCGTTCGACCTTTCCGGCATCTCGCTCGACCTCGACCAGCCGGTGACGGTTGCCGACGATCCGCACACCACGCCGGGCGGCCTGGCCTACGACGGCGACGGCGGCGATCCGCTGGCGCGCAAGCTCGAGCTCGCCGAGGAGTTCCAGCGCATCGGCGACAAGGACGGAGCTCGCGATCTGCTGCGCGAGGTGCTCGCGACTGCCAGCGGCGCCACCAAGACCAAGGCGCAGGGCATGCTCGACCGGATCAGCTGAAACGCGCCGCCGCGCCCGCCTCGACGGGTGCGCCGGCGGCGCCATGCCACGCCGTGAGAGTCGTTCTCGGCATCGCCTATCGCGGCAGCGCCTACAGCGGCTGGCAGAGCCAGCCGGGCGGCCGTACCGTGCAGGACCACGTCGACGCGGCGATCAGCGCCTTCGCCGACGCGCCGCTCAAGTCGATCTGCGCCGGCCGCACCGATGCCGGCGTGCACGCGCTCAACCAGGTCGTTCACTTCGACACCGACGCGGTGCGGGACGCCGACGCATGGGTGCGCGGCAGCAACCGATACCTGCCCGCCGACGTCGCCATCCAGTGGTCCCGCTTCGCGCCGTCGACCTTTCATTCGCGCGCGACGGCGGTCGGGCGCCGTTACCACTATCTGCTGCTCGAGTCACGCGTGCGCCCGGCGCTCGAGAGCGGGCTGGTGGGCTGGACATTGCGCCCGCTCGATGGGGAGGCGATGCGCCTGGCCGCGCAGGCGCTCGTCGGCGAGCACGACTTCAGCGCCTTCCGCTCGGCGGAGTGCCAGGCGCCGTCGCCGATCAAGACCCTCCGCGATCTCGCCATCGAGCGGCGCGGCGCCTACTGGCGCTTTTGCTTCGATGCCGACGCGTTCCTGCATCACATGATCCGCAACGTCGTCGGCTGCCTCGTCGCGGTAGGCAGCGGAACCCGGCCCGTCGAGTGGCTCGCCCAGGTGCTGGCGGCGCGCGATCGCTCGCTCGCCGCCGCGACCTTCGCGCCCGACGGCCTTTACTTCCTGGGGCCATACTACGATGCCGTCCATGGCATCCCCGATCGAACCGCAGCGATGGACTGGCTGCCCTGAATCCGCAGATGTGATTCGGGTCGCTTCGGCGTGAACCAGCGGACCCGGATCAAGATCTGCGGCCTCTCGCAGGAAGCCGACGTGGAAGCGGCAGCCGAGGCGGGCGCCGACGCGGTCGGCTTCGTCTTCCACCAGGGCAGTCCGCGCTACGTCACGGCCGAACGCGCCGCCCTGCTCGCACGGGCCTTGCCGCCCTGCGTCACGCCCGTGGGACTCTTCGTCAACGCCGCGCCTGCCGACATCGACCGCGTGCTCGCGCTCATTCCGGCCTTGGTGCTCCAGTTTCATGGCGACGAATCGCCGGCGGACTGCAATGCCTTTGCGCGCCCCTACCTGCGCGCTGCACGCATGACCGCAGGGTTCGATTTGCTAAACTTCTCGCGCCGCTTCAGCGAGGCACAAGGCCTTTTGCTCGACGCTCATGTCGAGGGCTTCGGCGGCGCTGGAAAGGCATTCGATTGGTCCCTCGTTCCCGCCGGCGTTCCGCATCCGCTCGTTTTGTCTGGTGGGTTGCGTGCCGAAAACGTCGTTGCCGGCATCCTGCAGCTGCGGCCCTGGGCCGTTGACGTCTCCTCCGGCGTCGAATCGTCGCGTGGCGTGAAAGACGCCGCCGCGATCCGGCGCTTCTGTGACGCGGTGCGCGAAGCCGATGCCCGGATCGCCGCATCGACTGCATGAGATTTACGTTGCCATGATTACCTACCAGCAGCCCGACGCGCGCGGGCATTTCGGTCCCTACGGCGGCAGCTTCGTTGCCGAGACGCTCGTCCATGCGCTCGACGAGCTGAAGGCCTACTACGACGCAGCCCGGCGCGATCCCGCTTTCGACGCGGAGTTCCGCTCCGAGCTCGCTCATTACGTCGGCCGGCCGAGCCCGGTCTATCACGCGGCGCGCCTCTCGCAGGAGCTCGGCGGCGCGCAGATCTACCTCAAGCGCGAAGACCTCAACCACACCGGCGCGCACAAGATCAACAACACGATCGGCCAGGCGATGCTCGCTCGGCGGATGAAGAAGCCGCGCGTCATCGCCGAGACCGGCGCCGGCCAGCACGGCGTCGCGACGGCGACGATCTGCGCGCGCTACGGGCTCGAGTGTGTCGTCTACATGGGCAGCGAGGACGTGCGGCGGCAGGCTCAGAACGTCTACAGGATGAACCTGCTCGGCGCCAGCGTCGTGCCAGTGGAAAGCGGCTCGAAGACGCTGAAGGACGCGCTCAACGAGGCGCTCCGCGACTGGGTGACGAACGTCGAGAACACGTTCTACATCATCGGCACGGTCGCTGGCCCGCATCCCTATCCGACGCTGGTGCGCGACTTCAACGCGGTGGTGGGCCGCGAGTGCCGCTGGCAGATGCCCGAGCGCGCGGGCCGGCAGCCCGACGTGATCGTCGCGTGCGTAGGCGGCGGCAGCAATGCGATGGGCATCTTTCACGACTATGTCGACGACCCGTCGGTGCGCCTGATCGGCGTCGAGGCGGCCGGCGACGGTCTCGATACCTTGCGTCACGCGGCGAGCCTGCAGCGCGGCTCACCGGGCGTGCTGCACGGCAATCGCACCTATGTCCTGCAGGACGACAATGGTCAGATCCGCGAGACGCATTCGATCTCGGCAGGACTCGACTACCCGGGTGTCGGACCCGA
>JBBRFW010000051.1:0-25482 GCA_038241255.1 Burkholderiales bacterium
CGGCGGTTGAAGCGGAACACGAACTCATTGAGATAGGCGTCGAGATGCTCTGGTTGAACCGAGCCGTGGTGCGTGCCCAGGATCCAGCGCTTGATGAGCGAGGCCACCCGGTGCACGCCGGCCATCGACACGTGCGCGGGCGAGTCCGAGCCGGGCATGACCGAGCGCCGGTGCTCGTAGCCCAGCTCGTTCAGCGACCACGAGGCGGCCGAGCCGTCGGTGCGCACCTCGGCGCCGGACTCGACGGCTTCCTCCACGAATGGGATCACGCAGGCGTCCATACGCCGACCCCGCTTGACTGGAGCTAAGCGGATACCTCGTATATATATTCTTATCGTCCTCTCAGAGCGCGCCGTGGCGCTCGCCACCCACCATGCAGCTCGACCGCAAGCTCGCCATCCTCGCCGACGCAGCCAAGTACGACGCCTCCTGCGCCTCGAGCGGCACGTCGAAGCGAGATTCGATCGGCGGCGCCGGCATCGGTTCGACCGAAGGCTCGGGCATATGCCACAGCTACGCCCCCGACGGCCGCTGCATCTCGCTGCTGAAGATCCTGCTCACCAACTTCTGCGTCTACGACTGCCTCTACTGCGTAAACCGGGTCACGAGCAACGTGGCACGGGCGCGCTTCACGGCCGACGAGGTCGTTCGGCTCACGCTCGATTTCTACCGCCGCAACTGCATCGAGGGCCTGTTCCTCAGCTCGGGAATCATCCGCTCGCCCGACTACACGATGGAGCAAGTGGTCGAGGTCGCGCGCGTGCTGCGCGAGGAGCATGACTTCCGCGGCTACATCCACCTGAAGACGATTCCGGAAGCGAGTGCCGACCTGCTCGCGCGCGCCGGCCGATACGCCGATCGCCTCAGCATCAACATCGAGCTGCCGACGTTGCAATCGCTCGCTGCGCTCGCGCCCGAGAAGGACGGAGCGGAGATCCGCCGTTCAATGGCACGCCTGCGCATTCACATCGAAGACGCGAAGGAGGCAGCGCGGCCGGCGCCGACGTCGTCGCAGCGCCTCGTCGCGCCGACGCGCGCCCGGCCGCCGCGCTTCGCCCCCGCCGGCCAGAGCACGCAGATGATCGTCGGCGCCGATGCCACCGGCGACGGTGCGATCCTGGCCGCGAGCGCTGGCCTCTACGGCGCCTACCGCTTGAAGCGCGTCTACTATTCGGCCTTCAGCCCGATCCCCGACGCGGCTCGGGCGCTGCCGCTGCGCGCGCCGCCGCTGGTGCGCGAGCATCGCCTCTACCAGGCCGACTGGCTGATGCGCTTCTACGGCTTCACGCACGACGAGATCGCGCCGACCGCCGACGCCATGCTCTCGCTCGAAGTCGATCCCAAGCTCGCCTGGGCGCTGGGTCACCGCTCCCGGTTCCCGGTCGACCTCAACCGGGCGCCCAAAGAAATGCTGCTGCGCGTCCCTGGTCTCGGCGTGAGGGCCGTCGCCCGCCTACTGCAGGCGCGCCGCGTCCGCGCCCTGCGCAGGGCCGACCTGAAGCGCCTGCGCGTGCCGCTGGACAAGGTGCTGCCCTTCGTCGAGCTCGTCGATCACCAGCCCGGCGGCGACCTCGACAGCGAATCGCTTGGCGCCCGCCTCCATCGAACCAGCGCGTCGCAGCAAGCCTCGCTCTTCGAGGACGCAGACACGGCGCCCGGGTTCCTCGCTCGCTAAGCTCGCCGCGATGCCAATGGACGGCGGCGCTTGCCCGATGATCACGGTGGCGGGCACCGGTGACGCCGTGTCCACGCTGCGCTCGGTGACGCTCGCGAGCGCCGTTGATTTCGTCGGCTTCCGGCGCGCCTGCCGCGAGCTCTGGCAGGAGCAGGTCGGGCCCGACCGCGTCAGCTGGCATTGTGCCGACGACGCCGAGGTCGATCTGTTCAAGGCCGACGCGCCGACGCGAACCACGGCCGCAGCCGTCCGGCCGGTGAACGCACCCGCGTTGTTCCTGCCGCTCAGCGAAAGCGTGGTGCTGCACCGCGATCCCGGCCGGTTCGGCCTGCTCTACCGACTGCTCTGGCGCCTGCAGGCCGAGCCCGGGCTGCGCGCTGATCCGCTCGATGCCGACTGGCTGCGCGCCGACGAGATGGCGCAGGCAGTGCGGCGTGACATGCACAAGATGAAAGCCTTCGTCCGCTTCCGCACGATCGACGATGCGGCCAGCGGCGCGCCGCTGCATGTCGCCTGGTTCGAGCCCGAGCACCACATCGTCGAGGCGACTGCGCCGTTCTTCGCGCGCCGCTTCACCGCGATGCGCTGGGCCGTCCTCACGCCCGAGCGCAGCGTCCAGTGGGACGGCGTGCAGCTCGTCTTCGGGCCCGGCGCGCGGCGCGACCAGGCGCCCGCGGCCGATGCGGGCGAGCAGCTCTGGCTCACTTACTACGAGAGCATCTTCAATCCGGCGCGCCTGAAGCTGAAGGCGATGCAGAAAGAGATGCCGAAGCGCTACTGGAAGAACCTTCCCGAGGCGCGCCTGATCGATCCGATGGCCGCCACCGCCGGCGAACGGAGCATGACCATGATCGCGAAAGGACCGAGCGACCCGAAGCGACCCGCCACCGAGCCGGATCCGGCGCCGCGCCATGCTCAAGCCGCCGGCGGCGATGCACCGCGCAGCCTGCCGGCGCTGCGCGAGGCGCTCGATCGCTGTCGCGAGTGCCCGATCGGCGAGCACGCAACGCAGGCGGTGCCGGGCGAAGGGCTCACGCACGCGCCGCTCATGTTCGTCGGCGAGCAGCCCGGCGACCAGGAGGACTTGCGGGGACAGCCCTTTGTGGGGCCTGCCGGAATGCTGCTCGCGCGCGCGCTCGAGGAGCTCGGCGTGGCCCGCGACAAGGTCTACATCACCAATGCCGTCAAGCACTTCAAGTTCGAGTTGCGCGGCAATCGCCGCATCCACAAGACGCCGGCGCAGCAGGAGGCTGCGGCCTGCCTGCACTGGCTCGAAAGCGAGATCGAGCTCGTCGATCCGGAAGCGCTCGTCGCCCTCGGCGCTACCGCGGCCCGCCAGCTGATGGGAACCGCCGTCGCGGTGACGCGCGAGCGCGGCCGCTGGCTCGAGCGCAGCGACGGCCGCAAGGTGCTGATCACGCTGCACCCTTCGGCGCTCCTGCGCCTGGAGCCCGCCGACAAGGCCGCCGCTTACGCCGCTTGGCTGGCCGACCTGCGCCACGCGGCAGCGCATTTCGCCGCTCATCGCCAACGCTGAAAGGGCGTAGCCGAAGCCGTCCTACAGGCTGCGCGGGCCCTGCCTGACCCGGCCCGGCCCGCTGAGGTGCTGCAATCGAAGGCCGGGGCCACAGCGGCCCGATTTGAACAGGCCGACGAAATGAACGACAGCAACGAGCGCGACAAGCTCTGGAAGATGATCAAGGACATCCGCTTCGCGATGTTCACCACGCGGCACGGCAACGGCCACCTGCACGCGCGGCCCATGACGACGCAGAACCGGGCGCTCGAAGGCGACGACAGCCTGTGGTTCTTCATGTCCAAGAAGGGCGACCCCGTCGACGACCTGAAGGCCGACCCGACGGTGGGCGTCGTCTATGCCGATCCGTCTGCCGACACTTACGTGTCGGTCTCGGGCACCGCGGCGATTCTCGAAGACTCAGCAAAAAAGGAGCAGCTGTGGAGCAAGGCCGCCGAGGCGTGGTTCCCCGGCGGCGCCAAAGACCCTGATCTTGCGCTGGTGCAAGTGAAGCTCATCCACGCCAACTACTGGGATGTGAAGGAAAGCAAGCTCGTCCAGCTGTTCGCGATGGCCAAGGCCATCGTCACGGGCAAGCCGCCGACGGGGCTCGGCGAGCACGCCGAAGTGCGCATGCGCTAGTCGGGTTCCGAGGCCAAAGGTCACGCAGGACGCGGCGCGACGCGATCTGGGCGGCGCGAGCGGCGCTGTTCCTCGCATCATCCTGCGCTTGGGGAAGTATGGTCTCGGCAGTCCAATGTCGGGAGACCGCCATGCGCCACGCTCCGTCCACGCTCCACTTCTCGCACGCCTTCCGTTCCCCCCCGCCCGCCGGAGCGATTGAATGGGAAGAGTTGCCCTCGCTCGCGTTCCGGGTCCGCCAGACCGCGAGCGGCGCGGCGAACGCGCCCTGGGACGCAACCCGCCCGGCCGAACTCGACACCACGCCGGCGTCGCAGCCCTTTCGCGAGCTGAAGGGCGTCGCGATCCGCGAAGTGAACGAGCCCGACGTGTTCCGCCATTTCTTCGGCAGCTGATCCCCGCCGACGCCGCCACCGCGTCGTCGCGGCGCTGTGCGGCTCGTTATCCTCCGCGCCGCACCCCTCGACCGCAGTAGCCGTGACCCCCTCTTCCGATGCGCCCGGCGCAGCTGTGCCGGGCCCACGCCATTTCTGGGAAGACTTCCCCGTCGGCCAGGTGCGCGAATTCGGCGCCTACCGGGTCACCCGGGAGGCCGTGCTCGCGTTCGCGCGCGAATTCGACCCGCAGCCGTTCCATCTCGACGATGCCGCGGCAGAGGCCTCGCTCTTCGGCCGCCTCGCCGCGAGCGGTTGGCACACCTGCGCGATGGCGATGCGAATGATGTGCGACGCCTACCTACTCGATTCGGCCAGCCTCGGCTCGCCTGGGCTTGAGAAGCTGAGCTGGAAGAAGCCCGTGTACCCCGGCGACACGCTGCACGTCCGGTTCGAGGTGCTCGAGTCGCGGAGCCTCGGCAGCCGGCCGGGGGTCGGCATGATCCGGTCGCGCTGGGAGGTCATCAACCAGGACGGCGACACGGTCCTGACGATGGAAGGCTTCGGCATGTTCGGGCGGCGCAAGCCGGCCGCGCCGTGAAGTCGCGCCGCGAACGGCCGCTGCGCGACGCGCTGACGTGATTTTGTTGCGCCGGGTGCGCCCTCGCGCCGCGGGCTGCGGGCAACCCTGCGCGCGACAATGCCGGGCCCGCCTCGGATCGCGCCGCGCGCTCGAGCGGTCGCCTCCGGTTCGACGCCGCGTCGAAGCCGCGGCAGGAGCCAACTAACGACGATGACCCCGCTTCCCGAACTCGAGGCTGCCCGAGCGCCGCCGCAGGCGATGCCCGGCCACACCCTGCCGGTCGGCACGCGCCTGCGCGAGTACGAGGTCCAGGACCTCGTCGGCGAAGGCGCCTGCAGCATCGTCTACCTCGCGTGGGACCACGCGCTCCAGCGCCAGGTGGCGGTGAAGGAATACATGCCGGCCTCGATGGTCGGGCGCGTGCAGGGATCGGCAAGCGTCGTGGTCGCCGTCGACCGGCACCTTGATGCCGTCCGCGCCGGCCTCAAGGCGTTTATCAACGAGGCGCGCCTGCTCGCCCGCTCCGACCATCCTTCGCTCGTCAAGGTGTACCGCTTCTGGGAGGAGAACGGGACGGGCTACATGGTCATGCCTTACTGCGCAGGGCCGACGCTGAAGGCCATGCTCGCCGAGCTCGGCCATGTCCCGAGCGAGAGCGAGCTGCGCGCCTGGCTGAAACCGATCCTCGACGCCGTCGCCGCCCTGCACGAGGGCGCGACGTGGCACCAGAACATCGGTCCAGATTCGATCGTGCTAACGCCGGTCGGCCCGGTTCTGCTTGGCTTCGCGGCGGCGTCGCATGCGATCGAGGCGATGCGGCACACGCCGGCCGCAGCGCTGAAGGCGGGCTTCGCGGCAATCGAGCAGTACGGCAGCGAAGCCGGCACGACGCGCGGCCCCTGGACCGACCTGTACGCGCTCGCGGCCGTGATATACGCCGCGATCACCGGCAACGATCCGATCCCCGCCGCGGACCGCCTCGCCCAGGATCGGCTGCGCCCGCTCTCGGTCGTCGCCGCCGGCCTGTACAGCCCACGCTTCCTCGCCGCGATCGACGCCGCGCTGGCAGTGCAGCCGCGGCAGCGGCCGGCCAACCACGCCGAGTTCCGCGCCCTGATGGGCGACATCGAGGCGCCGGAAGCAGTCTCGCTGGCGCCGCGTCCCGACCTGATGCAGGAGCCGTTCGCCGGCGCGGCGGGCCCGGAGCGCGAGATCACCGTTCCGGACCGGCCGCCCGTGGCCGTCGCCGACGCGTCCCCGCCCGTGCCCGTGCCGACAAGCGCAGCGCCGCTCGGTGCCGAAGCGACGCCCCTGCGCAGAGCGCCAAGGCCGGCGCGTTCGCGGGTCGACGATGCCGGAGAGCGCGTCAAGCCCTCATGGATGAAGACCGCCGGTGCGCGCGCGCTCGGCAAGCGCGCGCTGTACTGGGGTATCGCGGCGACGTCCGCGCTGATCGGAATCGTTGCGCTCGTGGTCCAGCTCGCCGCGCGCCCGGCCTCGCACGCGACGCATGCGGTGGCGTCGACGGCGCCGGCGAGCGCGGCGCCTTCGACGGCTGGGATCGCGCCGCGTCCGGTCGCGAGACGCGCGCCGGTTGCGGCCGCGGGGCCGATGGTCACGGCGCATGTCACGCCGCCGCCGAAGCCCGCGGCACCGGCAACCACGGCAGCGACGCCGGCGGCGAGGGCAGCGACGTCGATCGCTGCGCCCGCGCCCGCGCGCCCCGTGGTGCCGGCCCCGGTGCCGGTGGTATCGCCGCTCGAGCGGCAGGCGCGCTGCACCGAAATCCTGCAGAAGGCGTCGCTCGAGAAGATCACGCCGGCCGAGACCGAGTTCTTCAAGAGCGAGTGCAAGTGACGGCCCTCCTCAGACGCCTCGCCCGACGCGTCGTCGCCCCAGCGGCAGCGCTCGCCCTCGGCCTGGCCGCGCTGCTCGGCGGCTGTTCTTCGTCAGAGCCGCAGACGTTCGAAAAGGCGGCGGCCGATGCGACCGACAACCTGGTCGCCCAGACCGGCAAGCTGCCGACGTTCCTGGCCCGGCTTAAAGCGCAACTGACCCAGCCCGACCCGAAGCTGCCCAAGCAGGTCGTCGTGATCGATCCGATGCTCGACACGATCACCGGTCAGCAGACCGAGACGACGGCGCTCTTCGAGCGGCGCGTCACCCAGCGCATCGGCAACCTCTACCCCCGGTTCCAGTTCCTGCCGTTCCAGGCCGTGAACCTGTCGCGGGCCCAGTACCTCCTCATTGGCACGATGTCGAAGGTGCCGACCGCGCCGATCGACAAACCCTCTGTGCGTCTCATCCTAGCGCTCATCGAGCTAAAGACGGGCCTGGTCGTCTCTCAGGCGTCGGCCTTGGCGCGCGAGGAAAACCTCGACAGCACGCCGTCACGCTACTACCGGGACAGCCCGGTGCTGATCAGGGACAAGGTCGCCGAGGGCTATGCGAAGTCGGCCGCGACACCCGTCGGCCAGCGCGCCGACACGTACTACCTGGAACGCATCGGCGCCGCCAGTGTGATCAACGAGGCGACTTCGCTCTACAACGCCGAGAAATACCAGGATGCCCTCGGCACGTATCGGAGCGCGCTGTCGACGCCGCAGGGAGAGCAACTGCGCGTGCAGAGCGGCATCTACCTGTCGAACACTAAGCTCGGGCGCGTCGCCGAGGCCGAGCAGGCCTTCGGCCGTATCGTCGCGCTCGGCATCGCCTACAACGAACTCGGCGTCAAGCTCCTCTTCAACCCGGGAAGCGTCGAGTTCTGGTCCGACCCCAAGATCAGCGGCTCGTACGGCATGTGGCTGCGCCAGATCGCGCGCGAGACCGCCGCTTCGAAGAGTTGCTTCGCGATCATCGGCCACACCAGCCGCAGCGGCCCGGGGCCGGTGAACGATGCCCTGTCGCTGAAGCGCGCCCAATACGTGAGGCAACGCCTAGTGCTCGAGGCGCCCGACCTCGCCGTGCGCACGCGCGCCGAAGGCATGGGCTTTCGCGAGAACATCGTCGGCAGCGGCACCGACAACGGCTTCGATGTCCTCGATCGCCGCGTCGAATTCAAGATCGTTCCCTGCGCTTAGACGGCGGGGCGCGCGGTGAGCGCCGCGGCGCGGCGGCCGCGCTCGCACCACTACAGCGTCTACGTCGTCGAGCTAGCCGACCGGGTCTGGAACGTCGCCGGCTTTCGTCGCGCCAACCCCGGCTACCGGCTCGGCCAGCCATTCGTCTACGTCGGCATGACCGGCCTCAACCCGGACCTTCGCTTCGATCGCCATATGGCGGGCATCCAAGCCAACCGCTTCGTGCGCGAGTTCGGCGTTCGCCTCGTGCCGGCACTCTATGAGGTCTACAACCCCATGCCGTACGACGCCGCGCGCGACATGGAGGTCGAGCTCGGCATCGCGCTGCGCGAGGCCGGCTACGGCGTCTGGCAAGCCTGAGACGACGACGAAGCGGCGGCGGCGCGTCGCTGCAACAGCATCTCCAGGCGCTGCTCGCGGATCCCGTAGAACAACTTGAGAGCGTCGAGCTCTCCGCGCGCGCGCGCTTCGCGGCCGCCACCGGCGTCGCTTCGCCTGGCCAAGATCATCTTGTTCTTGCTTGTGTGCTCGAGCGACACGAACTCGAACACCTGGGCCTCGTAGCCGCGGGTCTCGAGCAGGAGAGCGCGCATGCTGTCGGTGACCATCTCGGCTTCCTGGCCGAGATGGATGCCGTGGCGGAGCAGGCCGGAGAGCCCTGCCGGACGCGTCAGTTGCGGTCGGAGCTCCTTGTGGCAGCACGGCGAGCAGACGAGGATCGCCGCGCCCGCGCGGAGGCCGAGGTCGATGGCATGGTCGGTCGCGACGTCACAGGCGTGCAGCGCGATCATCACGTCCATTGCCGCGGGGGCGACGCTGCGCAGGTCGCCTTCCACGAACGACAGGCCCTGGCATGCGGTCCGCTCGGCGACGCTATTGCAGAACGCGACCAGGTCGGCGCGCAGCTCGACCCCGGTCACCTGCGGCGCGACGCCGAAGCGACGGTGCAGATGGGCGTGGACGGCGAACGTGAGATACCCCTTGCCTGAGCCGTAGTCGACGACGCGGATCGGCCGGGCGCCTGAGCCTGCGGGCGCCGGCAGCGCGTCGAGCGCGTGGTCGAGGACCTCGAGAAACTTGTCGATCTGACGCCACTTGCGCGCCATCGCCGGCACCACCCGATGGTCGGCGTCGGTCAGGCCGAGCTCGGCCAGGAACGGCAGCTCGAGCGGCAGGCGCCGGGCGCGCGCGCGGTCGTGCATCGCCGGGCCTTCGGCGCGAGCGAGCGAGTCGTCGGTCACCACCCGCGCGTGACGGCGCAAGGTCGTCTTGCCCTTCTTGCTGACGAGCAACTGCGTGTCGCCCCCGGCCGCATGCAGCGTCGCGTGGGCGAACGCAGAGTCGTGGCCGGGATCGAGCAGGGTCACGAGCTCGGCGAGGCCCGCGACGACCGTGCGGTTGAGAGTGATGTCGCGCGCGGCATGGCTCGCGACGAACGAGAGCGCCGGCGCACCTTTCAGCGCGATCAGGCGGATGCGCACGACGTGCGACTCGGCGCGCGCTCTGCGTGGCTTCGACAGCACGACCGACCCGAACTCGCCGCCGACGATCGCTCGCCGGACCTCTTCGACGAACGAATCGAGCGCGGCCGGTCGCGGCGCGGCGACGACAGCGGCAGAGGGAAGCGCGGAAAGGGACATGACGGCGTGGCTTTGCTGCGCGATTGTCGGGTCGACGCGACGAACGACAATCGGGCTCAGCTTCATCCCCACGCCGCGCTCATGTTCGGAATCACCGACTATCCGTCCTTCGTCGTCGCCGTCGTCGTCTTCCTGATGATTCCCGGCCCTGGAAACCTCGCCCTCATCACATCGACTGGCAAGGGCGGCCGGCGCGCCGGGCTCGGGGCGACGCTTGGCCTCATCGCTGGCGATCAGGTGCTGATGTGGCTCGCGGTGGCGGGGGTCGCGGCCCTCCTCGCCGCCTATCCACCCGCGTTGCGGGGCGTCCAGTGGCTCGGCGCCGGCTATCTGGGTTGGCTCGGCCTGCGCATGCTGCTCGCCCGGCCGGGCGATCGGCCAGTGCTGAGCATTCACGCCGGTCAGTACTTCCGCCAGGCGCTGACGATCACTCTCCTCAACCCGAAGGCGATCGTCTTCTACATGGCGTTCTTTCCGCTCTTCGTCGATCCGGCGAAGCCGGCGGGGATCGCGACGTTCGCAGTCATGGCCGCAACGATCGCCGCGCTGACCTTCGTCTATGGGTTGGTGGTCACCTTGCTGACGCACCGGCTCGCCGAGCGGATGCGCGCTGACCCGCGCATCGGCCGGTTCCTGACCCGCGGCGCGGGCATCTTCATGATCGGCTTCGGCCTCAAACTGGCCCTCGCGCGCTAGCGAAGTGCGCGCGTAACGCGGCTACGCGGCGAGGGGCTGCGTCGGCGCGGCGGCGAGGTGGCCGAGGACCGCGCCGAGGTCGATCCCGCGCGTGAGCAGCGTTGCGAGCCGGGGCGTACAGAGCGCGTCGATGCGGTCGAAGGGAAACCAGCCGAAGCCGTCCATCTCGGGGCGCGAACGGCCCGAGATTCGCTCGACGAAGCAGCTCCCGCAATGCAGCTCGCGCGGATCGATGCGGAGGGACAGACAGGCGAAAAGGTGCAGGACCTTCTTCGCCGTGTAGCCGTGCGGCCCGAGGTCGAGCAGCTTGTCGGCGTGCAGCCTGAGGCCGGTCTCTTCTTGCGTCTCTCGCAGTGCTGCCTCGATCGGGCTTTCGTCGACGTGGCGGCCGCCCTTGGGCAGGTCCCAGTGGCGCTGCCCCGTGACGTGGCACAGCAGCAGTTCGCGCGACTCGAGCAACACGATCACCCCGCAGCTGAGGCGGCACCGCGGCGGAGGCAGGAGGCCGAGCATCGCCCATTGTCGCGGCGCTGCGCCGCGTCGACGGCGGCCGCTGGCTCAGCTTTCCGGCGCTCGCGCCAACTCTTTGACGGCCTCGCGGTCGCGGCGATCGGTGGCCGTCGAGGGGCGCGGCACGTACCATCGCTTGATGGCACAAACCGACTGCTTCGCCCTCTTTGCGACGTCACTCGGCACGTGTGCGATCGCCTGGAGCGAGATCGGCGTCACGTCGGTCTGGCTGCCCGAGGCTGACGCCGCGTCGCTGCGACGCAAAGTAAGCAGCCACTGCGCCGAAGCGAGCGAAACGGCGCGAACGGACGCGATCGCCGCCGCAGTCGCGGTGATCACTCGCCTCCTGGCCGGCGAGCGCGTCGATCTGCGCCACATCGACATCGACGATGCCGCCGTCGACGCCTTCGACCGGCGCGTTTACGCGGTGACGCGAGAGATCAACCCCGGCGAAGTGCTGACGTACGGCGAGGTCGCGGCGCGGGTGGGCGGCGGCGCATCGGCACGGGCGGTGGGCCAGTCGCTGGGCCGCAACGCAATGCCGATCGTCGTTCCGTGTCACCGCGTTGTCGCCGCGGGCAACGGCTTGGGCGGCTTCTCGGCGCCCGGCGGAGCGTCGACGAAGCGGCGCCTGCTGGCGATCGAAGACCCACGCCGCGCCGGCCCGCCCGGGCTCTTCGACGCGCCAATCGCCGGCCCCGCCGCAGGCGCAGGCGCGCCCGGCTTAGGTGGCCGGGATCGGCCCGGCTGCTGATGCCGTCGCCTCGGCGTCGACGGGCGTCTTGATCGACCCGTCGGGCCGCTCGTAGATGCCGATGAGGCAACCGCTCGCCAAGCCGTGTTCCTTGACGGCGGTGAGCAGCGCATCGCGCCCCGGCGTGCCGTCGAAGACCGCGCCCGCGGCGAGCGCGAACAGCTGGAAGGCATAGCGGTGCACGCCGTGCCCCGGCGGCGGATCCGGCGGCAGCCAGCTCGCCTGCAGGTACGAATTGCGGCCGACGCGCAGACCGATGCCTTCGTGGCCGTCGCTCGGCAACGCGCCCTCGGCGAGCGCGCTGTCCGCCGCGTCGAGATCGACGACGATCGCATGAACGAGCGGCTGCGGCGTCGGCGCGTCGGCGTCCTCGACGATCAGCGCGACCGATGCCGCGCCGGGCGGCACGCCGGTCCACTGCAGCGGCGGCGATACGCCGGGGCCGTCGGCGCTATAGCGCGCCGGGATCGGTGCGTGGTCGGCGAAGGCAAGGCTCGAAAGGGTGATCGCTGCCATGCCGGCGCGGAGATCGATGGCCTGGAAAGCGATCTTCTCCAGGCCGGCGCGCTGGCCGCGAAGGGCGTGGCCGACGGCGTCGGGGAGTTTTTCGAGCATTGGATGTCTCCGGAGTCGTCGCGCCCGGCATTCGCCATGCCCAAAGGAGCTTCGCACCGGGCGCCGGGCGCCGAAAGGCGCGTCGCTCCCTGATCTCGGGCAGAGGGCCGCGCAGCGGCGATGGCGCTTCGCGACGACCGCAGACGGTGAGGCGCGACGCGCCTCACACGTCGATGTTGGCGACGCGCAGCGCGTTGCTTTCGATGAACGCACGGCGCGGCTCGACTTCGTCGCCCATCAACATGGTGAAGACGCGGTCGGCCTCGATGGCATCGTCGAGCTGAACGCGCAGGAGCCGGCGCACCCCCGGATCCATCGTCGTTTCCCACAGCTGGGCTGGGTTCATCTCGCCCAGGCCCTTGTAGCGCTGGCGCGCGACAGCCGCCTCGGCCTGCTGGATGAGCCAGGCCATCGCCTCGCGGAACTCGCCGACCCGGGCTTCCTTCTGGCGCTCCCCCTCGCCGCGCTGGACGACCGCGTCCGCGCCGACGAGGCCGCGGAAGGTGCGGCCGGCGGTGCTGAGCGCCTCGTAGTCGGCGCCGTGGACGAAATCGGCGCTGATCACGCTCGATTTGACATTGCCGTGATGGAGCCGGCTTATGCGCAGCACGTGCTTGTCGGTGCGAGCGTCGAACTCGGCCGCGACCTCGGCGTCGACGAGCGCCGCCTGCAGCGCCGCCGCCGACTTCTCGGCCGCCTCGAGCGAGTCGAGGTCGAGCTCGAGGCCATTGGCGAGTGCGCGCAATGCGTCGACGTCCATCCAGTTCGAGAGCCGCTCGACGACGTTCTTGGCGATCACGTACTTCTGCGCCAGCGCCTCGAGCGTCTCGCCCTGCAGCACCGGCGCTGCGACGCCGTCCGGGTGGCGGCCGGTCTCGAGCCGCGCATCCTTGAGCGCTACGCGCATCAGGTAGGCATCGAGCTCGTGGCCGTCCTTCAGATACTGCTCGTCCTTGCCGAACTTCACCTTGTAAAGCGGCGGCTGGGCGATGTAGATGTGGCCGCGCTCGACCAGCTCGGGCATCTGCCGGAACAAGAACGTCAACAGCAGCGTGCGGATGTGGGCGCCGTCGACATCGGCATCTGTCATGATGATGATGCGGTGGTAGCGCAGTTTGGCGACATCGAAATCGTCGCCGCCGGTGCCCTTGCCGATGCCGGTGCCGAGGGCGGTGATCAGCGTCAGGATCTCGTTGCTGGTGATGAGCTTTTCGTAGCGCGCCTTCTCGACGTTAAGAATCTTGCCGCGCAAGGGTAGGATCGCCTGGAACTTGCGATCGCGGCCCTGCTTGGCGGAGCCGCCGGCCGAGTCGCCCTCGACGATGTAGATCTCGCAGAGCGCCGGATCCTTCTCCTGGCAGTCGGCGAGCTTGCCGGGCAGGCCCATGCCGTCGAGGACGCCCTTTCGGCGCGTCATCTCGCGCGCCTTCCTCGCCGCCTCGCGCGCCCGCGCCGCGTCGACGATCTTGCCGCAGATGATCTTAGCGTCGCTCGGGTTCTCGAGCAGGTAGTCGTTGAGAGCCTTGCTCACCACGTCCTCGACCGGGCCGCGCACTTCGCTCGAGACCAGCTTGTCCTTGGTCTGACTCGAGAACTTAGGCTCGGGCACCTTGACCGAGAGGACGCAGGTCAGGCCTTCCCTCATGTCGTCGCCGGTGACCTCGACCTTGGCCTTCTTCGCGAGCTCGTTGTCCTCGATGTACTTGTTGATGACGCGCGTCATCGCCGCGCGCAGGCCGGTCAGGTGGGTGCCGCCGTCGCGCTGCGGGATGTTGTTGGTGAAGCAGAGAACGTTCTCGCTGTAGCCGTCGTTCCACTGCATCGCGACCTCGCTCGAGATCGACGAGTGCTGGTCGCTGTCCTTCTTGCCCACGGCATAGAAGACATTCGGGTGCAGCACCTTCTTGCCGGTGTTGATGAACTCGACGAAGCCCTTGACGCCGCCGGCAAAGGCGAAATCGTCGGACTTGTTATTGCGCTCGTCGATGAGGCGGATGCGCACGCCGTTGTTGAGGAAGCTCAGCTCGCGCAGGCGCTTGCTGAGGATGTCGTAGTGGAAGTCGATGTTCGAGAAGATCTCGAGGTCGGGCAGGAAGTGCACTTCGGTGCCGCGCTTCTCCGTCTCGCCGGTCACCTTCATCGGCGAGACCTCGACCCCCTTCTTCTCAACGATCTCGCGGTCCTGCGGCACGCCCTGGCGGAACTCCATGTAGTGCGCCAGGCCGTCGCGACGCACCGTCAGGCGCAGCCACTTCGAGAGGCCGTTGACGCACGACACGCCGACCCCGTGCAAACCGCCCGAGACCTTGTAGCTGTTCTGGTTGAACTTGCCGCCCGCGTGCAGCTCGGTGAGCGCAATCTCGGCGGCCGAGCGCTTGGGCTCGTGCTTGTCGTCCATCTTGACGCCGGTCGGGATGCCGCGGCCGTTGTCAGTGACCGAGATCGAGTTGTCGGTGTGGATGGTGACGACGATGTCGTCGCAAAAACCGGCCAGCGCCTCGTCGATCGAGTTGTCGACTACCTCGAAGACGAGATGGTGCAGGCCGGTGCCATCGGAGGTGTCGCCGATGTACATCCCGGGGCGCTTGCGAACTGCCTCGAGCCCTTCGAGGATCTGGATCGAGCCTTCGCCGTAACTGGCGCTATCGCTGTCGGCGACGCCGTCGCGCAGCGCCGACCCGTCGAGCGGGCTGTTGGTCGACTTGCTGGCCATGTCCACATGGGTGCCGGCGATCTCCGGCTTGGCGTCGTCCTGATTGTCTTTGGAGATCATCGAAGGTTGCTGTGTTCTCACGCTCAGATCCGCATCGGCATGACGACGTACTTGAAGCCGGCCTGGTCGGGCACGGTGATCAGCGCGCTCGAGTTCGTGTCCTGCAACTCGACAGTGACCATCTCCTGGCCCATGTTGGCGAGCGCATCGATCAAGTAGGTGACGTTGAAGCCGATCTCGATCGCATCGCCGCCGTAGTCGATCTCGAGCTCTTCCATCGCCTCCTCCTGCTCGGCGTTCGAAGACGCGATGCGCAAGGTGCCCGGCTCGATGTTGACGCGAACGCCCTTGAACTTGTCGCTGGTCAGGATCGCGGCGCGCTGCAGGCTCTGCAACAAGGGCGAGCGGCCGAGGGTGACGCGGTTCTTGTGGTTCTTCGGGATGACGCGGTTGTAGTCTGGAAACTTGCCCTCGACCAGCTTGGAGACGAACTCCATGCCGGCGAACGAGAACTTGGCCTGGTTGGGCGCGAAGCGCATCTCGATTGGCGTGTCGTCGTCCTTGAGAAGACGCTGCAGCTCGAGCACGGTCTTCCTGGGCAGGATCACCTCCTGCTTCGGAATCTCGGCCTCCAGGTTCGCCTGTGCCAGGGCGAGGCGATGGCCATCGGTCGCCACCAGCGTCAGGCTCTTGCCCTCGGCGACGAACAGGATGCCGTTCAGGTAGTAGCGGATGTCGTGCACCGCCATCGCGAAGTGCACCTGCGCAACCAGGTTCCTGAGCGTCTTCTGCGGGACGCTGAACATCGGCCCGAAGTCAGCGGACTCCTGGACCAGCGGGAAATCGTCGGCCGACATGGTCTGCAGCGTGAAGCGGCTCTTGCCGCCGGCCAGCGTCAGCTTGGCCTGCGTCGCCGAGAGTGTCACCGTCTGGTCCGACGGCATCGAACGCAGGATGTCGATCAGCTTCCTCGCGCCCACGGTCGTCGCGAAGTCACTGGCGTCGCCGCCGAGTTCGGCGCTCGTCCGCACTTGGATCTCGAGGTCGCTTGTCGTGAACTCGATCATTCCCCCCGTCTTGCGAACGAGCACGTTGGCGAGGATCGGCAGCGTGTGCCGACGCTCGACGATTCCCGAGACGGCCTGCAGGGCTGCCAGGAATTTTTCTTGTGCGGCTTTCAAGACAATCATGTCAACCTCTTGAAATGGTCGTAGTAATAGGGAATGGTCGTCACAGTGGACAAGGCCATTTTCCTTCCTTCCGACAGCCACTTACGCGTCGGCAAAGCCTGTCCACGGAGCCCTGTTGCAGGCGACCCCGAAAGCGAACAACTCGGCGCCAGGCGTCTCGCCGGTGGACAGCTCGGCGAAGCCAGTGTCCTTGTCCCCAGCCTTGTGCCTTGACAGGATGAGAAATCGTCGGCTCGTACAAGGTCGTTCGACAAGCGTCAGCCCTTGAGCGTCTGCTCGAGCACGTGCAGCTGGTGGTTGAGGTCGGTGTTCTTCTGCCGCTCCGCGGCGATCTTCCTCACAGCGTGCAGGACCGTCGTGTGGTCGCGCCCGCCGAACAGCTCGCCGATCTCGGGCAGGCTCTTCTGGGTCATTTCCTTGGCGATGTACATGGCAATCTGGCGCGGCCGTGCGATCGATGCCGGGCGCTTCTTCGAGTACATGTCGGCAACCTTGATCTTGTAGAAGTCGGCGACCGTCTTCTGGATGTTCTCAACGCCGACCTGCCGGTTCTGGATCGAGAGCAGGTCCTTCAAGGCCTCGCGCGCCAGCGCGATGTTGATTTCCTTGTGCGAGAAGCGCGAGTACGCCAGGATCTTGCGCAGCGCGCCTTCGAGCTCGCGCACGTTGGCGCGCACGTTCTTGGCGACGAAGAAGGCGACGTCTTCCGGCATCGGCGTCGCTTCCTGATCGGCCTTTTTCATCAGGATCGCGACGCGCATCTCGAGCTCGGGCGGCTCGATCGCGACCGTGAGACCGGCATCGAATCGGGAAGTGAGGCGCTCGTCGATATCGACCAATCCTTTCGGATAGGTGTCGCTCGTCATGATGATGTGCGCGCGCTTGGCGAGCAGCGCCTCGAAGGCGTTGAAGAACTCCTCCTGCGTGCGCTCCTTGCCGGCAAAGAACTGCACATCGTCGATCAGCAACAGGTCGAGCGAGTGGTACTTGGCCTTGAGCTCGTCGAAGGTCTTTCGCTGGTAGTTCTTCACCACGTCGGTGATGAACTGCTCGGCGTGTAAGTAGAGGATGCGTGCGTCGGGCCGGTCAGCGAGAAGGGCGTTGCCGACCGCGTGGATCAGATGTGTCTTGCCCAGGCCGACGCCGCCGTAGATGAAGAGCGGGTTGTACATGAGCCCGGGCGAGCCGGCGACGTGCAGCGCGGCGGTCCGGGCCATCTGGTTTGCGCGGCCGGGAACGAGGGTGTCGAAGGTGAGAGCAGGGTTCAGCCGGCTGCGCGACGGCAGCATCGCCTGCGACTGGGCGCCGTGATAGGCGACGCCGTTGGCGATGCCATTATTTGTGGCTCCATTCCTGGCGCCGGTCACGTGCGCGTTGGCGCTGTTCGCGAACGCTGTACCGCTTGCAGCGGCGCGCAGCGCGGTGTCGAAGATCACCGGGCGACCCGCGGGCGGCGTGGCATCGCCCGAACGCGCGCCGTCGTCGCGCTGCGCGAGGGTGACGTCGAGGCGGACCGGCTTGCCAGCGAGTTCGGTGAGAACGGTCTCGATGCGGCCGGCGTACTGGTTGCGGATCCAGTCTAGCTTGAAGCGATTCGGCACACGCACGGTGACGACGGCGGCTTCGCCGTTGTCGGCGACGTCGGCGTCGGGCAGGGGCCGAATCCAGGTGTTGAATTGCTGGTCGGGCAACTCGGACGCCAAGCGCTCGCAGCCGCGTTGCCAGAGGTCGGATCGCATTTGTGGAGAAGTGGCCCGGGAAAGCATCGGATTCTAGGCGATCGAAGCGCCGGGAGCCCAGTTATCCACAGGGGAAAATACGGTGGCGCGAGCGCCCGGAGTCGGGTTGAGTGAAGGCCCTGCCGGTTGACGCGCGTGTCGGTTTTTGATGTAATCGTCGGTTGCCCGCACGGGCGCATGTTCCGCCGTCAGGCCTCGGGCCGTTGCACGCACGCGGGCTCCAGGAAGTCACCATGAAACGCACCTATCAAGCCTCCAAGGTTCGCCGCGCACGCACGCACGGTTTTCTCGTTCGCATGAAGTCGCGTGGCGGCCGTGCCGTCATCAACGCCCGGCGCGCCAAGGGGCGCAAGCGCCTCGCGGTCTGATCCGGCGGCGGAGGATTGCATGCCCGGACGGCCTCGTCCGGCGCGGGCGTTGCCGCGGCTGGTCGTCTCCGCCGAGTTCGAACGCGTTCTCGGGTCACGCAGCCGGGCCAGCACGGTCCATTTCTCGGTGCACCATCTCGCGGCGTCGCCTGGGGTGCGGGTTTCGCCCCGCGACGGCTCCGCGGCGTCCAAGTTATCAACAATCGACGACCCCGCGAGCTCATTGCCTGTGGAAGACTTGCCTGTGACCGAGCGTTCACCGGCCCGATCCTGGGTTGGCGCGGTGGTCCCTAAGCGGCATGCACGCAGGGCCGTGACGCGGTCGCTCATCAAGCGCCAGATTTACGCTGCCGTCGAGCGGCATCGCGCTCGATTGGCACCTGGCCTGTGGATTGTTCGCTTGCGTTCGCCTTTCGACCGCAGCCGGTTCGTCAGCGCGGCCTCGCCCGCACTGGCGCGAAGCGCGCGCGCCGAGCTCGAGGATTTGTTCGCGCTCGCCGCGACACGGAGCACACCATGAAGACCTGGCCGCGGGCCGTCCTCATCGGCGCGGTGCGCGCTTACCGCTTTTTCCTGAGCCCGTGGCTCGGCAGCGCGTGCCGGTTCGAGCCGACCTGTTCGGCGTATGCCCTCGACGCGCTCGGCCGGCACGGCGCGGCCGCGGGCGCCGTCCTCACCGTCGCTCGCCTCGGCCGGTGTCATCCGTGGTGCGTCGGCGGATGCGATCCGGTGCCGACCGTGCCGCCGCGCTTCCTCACCGCCTTGCTCGGACGAGCAGCGCCGGCACGCCCGGACCTTGCCTCTGCGGAACCGCTCTCCGCGCGCACGCCGCGCGTGTCGCTAGCGCCTCGCGAACCTTTCGAAACGACGCCATGACCGACATCCGCCGAACCTTGTTGTGGGGCATCTTCCTGGCCTCCCTCTTCTTCATCTGGGAGTCGTGGAGCCGCCACAACGGGCAGCCCTCCATGTTTGGCCCGCCGGCCCGGGTCGCCGCGCCCGCAGCGACATCGCCCGCGCCGGCACCGATCGCCCCGCCCGTGCCCGGCGGCGGCTTGCCCGGCACCGCCCCGGCGGCGGTTCCCGCAGACGCGCACCTCGCCACGGCTCCCGCATCTGCGCCGATCGCGAGCGAGCAGATCACGGTCTCGACAGATCTCGTGCGGGCCACGATCGACAGCACCGGCGCCACGCTGGCGCGGGTCGAGCTGCTGAAGCAGGTCGACCCCTTCGACCATTCGAAGAACGTCGTCCTGCTCGACCGCTCGGCGAGCCGGCTCTACCTCGCGGAGACGGGCCTCGTGCCACCGGCCGGCGGCGCCGGCCTTCCCAACCACCACACGGCAATGCACGCCCTACCTGGCGAGCGTGCGCTCACACCAGGGCACGACGAGGTCAAGGTTTCGTTCGAAAGCGAAGTGGTTGGCGGCGTCAAGCTGGTCAAGACCTACACCTTCCGACGCAGCGACTACGTTATCGACGTCCAGCACCAGATCGTCAATGCCTCGGCGACGCCGATTAATCCGCGCCTGTACCTGCAGCTCGTCCGCGACGGCAATGATCCGCCCGGCGGGGCCGCGTTCTATTCCACCTTCACCGGCCCGGCGGTGTACACCGAAAGCTCGCACTACAAGAAGGTGGATTTCAAGTCGATCGAGAAGCGCGGCCCGAACGACAAACCCGACCACGATACGTCGGGAACGACCGGCTGGGTGGCGATGGTCCAGCACTATTTCCTTTCCGCCTGGCTCGTCGACAAGCCAAATGCGCCGGCGCCGGCGCGCGAGTTCTTCACGAACAAGATCGCGCCGAACACCTACTCCGTCGGCGAGATCGTGCCGATGGGCGAAATCGCGCCGGGCGCGTCCAAGAGCTTCGAAGCTCGCCTTTTCGTCGGGCCGCAGGAGGAGGACACGCTTGCGGCGCTAGCGCCGGGGCTCGAGCTGGTCAAGGACTACGGCTACTTCAAGATCCTGGCCGAGCCGCTCTTCTGGATCCTGACGCAGCTGCACAAGCTGATCGGCAACTGGGGCTGGTCGATCGTCGGCCTCGTCGTGCTTCTCAAGATCGCCTTCTACTGGCTCAATGCCAAGGCCTACGGCTCGATGGCGAAGATGAAGGCGATCAACCCGCGCATCACGGAGATGCGCGAACGCCTGAAGGACAAGCCGCAACAGATGCAGCAGGAGATGATGCGGATCTATCGCGAGGAGAAGGTCAATCCGCTCGGCGGCTGCCTGCCGATCCTGGTCCAGATGCCGTTCTTCATCGCCCTGTACTGGGTGCTGCTGTCGACCGTCGAGATGCGCGGAGCGCCGTGGATCGGCTGGATCCACGACCTGTCGCAGCCGGACGCGCTGTTCGGCACCCTACCCGTCTTCCACATGCCGGTGGGCCTGCTGCCGATCCTGATGACCGGCACCAGCCTGCTCCAGACCTGGCTCAACCCGACCCCGCCGGATCCGGTGCAGGCGCGGATGATGTGGATCATGCCGCTCGTCTTCTCGGTGATGTTCTTCTTCTTCCCGGCAGGCCTGGTCCTGTACTGGCTGACCAACAACATCCTCTCGATCGCGCAGCAGTACCTGATCAACAAGCGGCTGGGCGTGATCGGCAAATAGCCCCGTCGCCGCGCGGCCGCCGACCGATCCGATGCTGCCGCTCGCCCGTCGCGAGGATCCGATCGTCGCGATCGCGACGCCAAGCGGCCGCGGCGCGGTGGGAATCGTGCGCGTTTCGGGCACATCGCTCGGCTCGTGGACCCCTGCCCTCTGCGGCCGCGTGCTCGCGCCGCGCCACGCGACCTACCTGCCGTTTCTCGACGCTGCCGGCGCGCCGATCGATCATGGCCTCGCCATCTTCTTCCCCGCGCCGCACTCGTACACCGGCGAAGACGTCCTCGAGCTGCAGGCGCACGGCGGACCGGTGGTGCTGCAGCTGCTGGTGGCGCGATGTCTTGAGGCGGCGACCGAGCGCGACCCGGCGACCGGTCGCGAGCTCCTGCCGTACCTGCGCATCGCCTTCCCGGGCGAATTCACCGAGCGCGCATTCCTCAACGACAAGCTCGACCTTGCCCAGGCCGAGGCCGTCGCGGACCTCATCGACGCGAGCACCGAAGCGGCAGCGCGTTCGGCGGCACGATCGCTCGACGGTGCCTTCTCGACCGAGATCGACCGCCTTGCCGCGGCGCTGATCGAGCTGCGCCTGCTGGTCGAGTCGACGCTCGATTTCCCCGAGGAGGAGATCGACTTCCTCGCCGCCGCCGACGCGCAGGGCCGGCTCGATCGCGCTCGCCTCGGCATCGACGCGGTGCTCACGCGCGCGCGCCAGGGCGCGTTGCTGCGCGACGGCATGCGCGTGGTCCTCGCCGGCCAGCCGAACGTCGGCAAGAGCTCGCTGCTCAACGCGCTCGCCGGCGCGGAGCTGGCGATCGTCACGGCGACGCCGGGGACGACGCGCGACAAGGTCGCCGAGACGATTCAGATCGAGGGCGTGCCGGTGCACGTCGTCGACACCGCGGGGCTGCGCGATACGGTGAACGAGGTCGAGCGCATCGGCGTCGCGCGGAGCTGGGCCGCTATCGAGGGCGCCGACGCGATCGTCTTCCTGCACGACCTCACCCGCCTCGGCGAGCCGGGCTACGAGAACGGCGACGCGGTGATCGCGGCGCGGCTGGCGGCCGGCGCGAGCGGTGCCGGCCGCCTTCTGCACGTCTACAACAAGCTCGATCTGCAGCGTTCGGCCACCGTCGACGATGGCGTCGTTGTCTCCGCGACCACCGGCGAAGGCCTCGACGTCTTGCGCGCGCGCCTGCTCGCGCTCGCCGGATGGCCGGCCGCGCCGGAGGGCCTTTTCATCGCCCGCGCCCGCCACGTCCACGCGCTGCAGCGCGCGCGTGTGCACCTCGAGATCGCCGCCGCCCATGCCGAGCGGGGCAACGCCGCGCTCGAGCTGCTGGCTGAGGAGCTGCGCCTGGCACACGACGCCTTGGCGGAGATCACCGGCGCGTTCACCTCGGAAGACTTGCTTGGCGCGATCTTCGGACGCTTCTGCATCGGCAAGTAGCCCGCCGCAGGGCGCGACGAAGCGACGGGCGGAGCGTGCACCGCGACAAATGGCTGACGCGGCCGTCTGCTCGAAGGCTCGGTCCTCTGGCCGCAGCCGATAATCGACGCCAGACGAGCTGCCTCTCCACGTCGGAGCGGGCGGCCAGCGGAGCCGGGTCATGGAAATCGACGAACTGGTTAAGGCGGTGCAGACGCTCAACGCGGACGATGCGTTCCGCGCCCGGCTGACGCTCGACAACTGGCGAACGATCGCGCCCTACCTCGCGCGCTACGAGATCCGTGCCGGTGATCTGCTCATCAAGCAGGGGGACGCCGATCGCTCGATGTATTTCCTTGCCCAGGGCAGCATGCAGATCTTCATGACCGGCGGCCCGCCGGGCAGCAGCAAGGTCGCGATCCTGCGAGCCGGCGCCGTCGTCGGCGAGCCCGGCCTCTTCGGCGACACGCCGCGCATGGCCAACGTCGAGGCGATGACGCCGTGCGTGGTCTGGGCGCTGCGCGGCCCGCGCATGGAAGAGCTTGCCCAGCGTTCCCCCGCGCTCGCCCTCGAGCTGCTGCGCGCGGCCGGCGCCGTGATGGCGACGCGCATGCGCGCGACGCTCTCCAAGCAGGCGCCGATCACCTAACCGGGCGACGCTGGAGCGCCGTTCAAGCTCAGGCGGGCTTGAGCAGCGCGGCCTCGGCGATCGCTAGGCCCTCGGGAAGGCCGGAGAGGACGAGCGTGTCGCCGGCGGCCAGCGCCAGCGAGCTGTTTGGCTGCAGCACCGCGCCCGAGGCGCGCCGCAGCGAGACCACCGTGACGCCGCGCGTCGGCAGCGCCTGCTCGCCGAGCGTGCGGTCGATGCTGCCGCTCCCGGGCCGCAGGGTGACGCTGAGCAGGCGCGCGTGCTCGAGCTCCTCGACCGTGTCGTCGTCGGCGCCGTGGAAGTAGCCGCGCAGGAGCCCATAGCGTGCGTCACGCTGCTGCTGGACGACGCGCAGGACGCGGCGCATCGGCACGCCGACGAGCGCGAGCGCATGGCTCGCCAGCATCAGCGATCCCTCGATCGCTTCGGGCACGACCTCGGTCGCGCCAGCGGCGCGCAGTCGCTCGAAGTCGGCGTCGTCGATGGTGCGCACAACAACCGGCACCTTCGGCGCATGCGAATGGACGAGATGCAAGATTTTCAACGCCGAAGGCGTGTCGTGGTAGCTGACGACGACCGCGCTGGCTCGCGCCAGCCCCGCCGCCATCAGGCTTTGCAGCCGCGCCGCGTCGCCGAAGACGACGCTCTGGCCGGCGGCTGTCGCCTGGCGCACGCGGTCGGGGTCGAGATCGAGGGCGATGTAGGCGATCTTCTCCGCCTCGAGTAGGCGCGCCAGGTTCTGCCCGCTACGGCCGAAGCCGCAGATGATCACGTGTGACTCGGTGTTGATAGTGCGCTTGGCGATCGTTGTCATGGCCACCGACTGCAGCAGCCAGTCGTTGGCCGACAGGCGCATGACGATGCGATTGCTGGCGATGAAGATCAGCGGCGTGGCAAGCATCGACAGCACCATGCTGGCGAGCACCGGTCCCTGCAGAGCGGCAGGCAGGAGCTGACTCTCGCCGGCGACGCCGAGCAGGACGAAGCCGAACTCTCCCGCCTGCGCCAGGTACAGGCCGGTGCGCAGCGCGACCCCCGGGCCGGCGCCGAAGAGCCGCGCTAGCACCGTGACCAGGAGGAACTTGAAGAGGACCGGCAGCAGCGTCAGCGCGATCACGAGCGGCCACTGGGCGAGCACCACACGGAGGTCGAGCTTCATCCCGACCGTGATGAAGAAGAGGCCGAGCAGGACGTCGTGGAACGGCCGAATGTCGGTCTCGACCTGGTGCTTGAATTCGGTCTCGGCGATCAGCATGCCGGCGATGAACGCGCCAAGCGCGAGCGACAGCCCGGCGAGCTCGGTCAGCCAGGCCAGCCCAAGCGTGACCAGCAGCAGGTTGAGGACGAAGAGCTCCTCGCTCTTTCTTCGCACCACGAGCGTCAGCCACCAGCGCATGACGACGCGGCCGCCGATCAGCAGCACTGTCAACAGCGCCGCGGCCTTGAGCGACGCCACCGCGAGCTCGCGCAGCAGCACCTCCGGCGTCGAGCCGAGAGCCGGGATGAGGACCAGCAGCGGCACGACGGCGAGATCCTGGAACAGCAGCACCGCCATGACGCGGCGGCCGTGCTCGCTCTCGAGCTCGAGGCGATCGGCCATTAGCTTGACGACGATCGCAGTCGAGCTCATTGCCAGCGCCGCGCCGAGCGAGATCGCGCTCTGCCAGCCCAGGCCCCAGGCGCTTCCGCTCGCCGCGAGCAACGCCGCGAGGGCAGCGTTGCCGGCGAGTGCGGCCAGCATCGTCAGGACGACCTGGCTCAGGCCGAGGCCGAAAACGAGCTTCCTCATGCTCTGCAGCTTCGGCAAGTTGAACTCGAGGCCGATCACGAACATCAGGAAGACGATGCCGAACTCGGCCAGGTAGCCGACCCCCGCGGCATCGCTGGCGATCGCGATCGCGCTCGGGCCCAGGGCGACGCCGACGGCGAGGTAGCCGAGCATCGGCGGCAGTCGCGCCAGCCGGCAGACGACCACGCCGGCCACGGCGGCGACGAGCAGGACCAGCGTCAGTTCGAGCGTCGAGGTCATTCGCGTGAAGGCCGAACGGCGCGCGGGATGCGAACCCTAGAATCGGTCGATCCTACTGGACGCTCCCGCCATCACGGTGCCCCCTTTCCCTTCCTTCGACGCCGAACGCGCGCTGACCCTCGCGCGCGAAGCGCTCGACATCGAAGCGCGCGCGATCGAAGCGCTGAAGGACCGCCAGGGCGAGGGTTTCGTCGCCGCGCTGCGAGCGATCCTTGCCTGCCGCGGCCGAGTGGTCGTGATGGGAATGGGCAAGAGCGGCCACGTCGGCCGCAAGGTCGCGGCGACGCTCGCCTCGACCGGCACGCCGGCGTTCTTCGTCCATCCGGGCGAGGCGAGCCACGGCGATCTCGGCATGGTCACTGCCGCCGACGTCGTGCTGGCGATTTCCAACTCGGGTGAGAGCGACGAGATCGTCGCCATCGTTCCGGCGATCAAGCGGCTCGGCGCCACGCTGGTGGCGATGACCGGCCGCGCCGACAGCAGCCTCGGCGAGGTCGGCGACATCGTGATCTCGAGCGAGGTCCACCAGGAAGCCTGCCCGCTGAACCTCGCGCCGACCGCGAGCACGACGGCGACGCTCGCGATGGGCGACGCGCTGGCCGTGGCCCTGCTCGAAGCGCGTGGCTTCACGCCGGAGGATTTCGCGCTGTCGCATCCGGGCGGCG
>JBBRFW010000052.1:0-25162 GCA_038241255.1 Burkholderiales bacterium
CGAGGGCCGCGGCGTCAAGGGCACCGACAAGCAGCTCGAGAAGGCGCGCTCGCAGATCCGCGACCGCCTGACGCAGCTCGCGCCGATCTTCCTCAAGAACAAGTACATGCTCGGCGACGACTTCTCGATGCTCGACGTCGCTATCGCGCCGCTGCTCTGGCGGCTCGATTACTACGGCATAGACATGTCGAAGAACGCGGTGCCGCTCCTCAAGTACGCCGAGCGCATCTTCTCGCGGCCGGCGTACATCGAAGCACTGACGCCGTCCGAGAAGGTCATGCGCAAGTAAAGCGGGGTGCTGACATGACGTCGCCGATCGCCCCCGCCACCGCCGGCACGTCGACGCGCCCCTACCTGATCAGGGCGCTCCACGACTGGTGCACTGACAACGGCTTCACGCCGTACATCGCGGTGTTCGTCGACGAGCACGTCCAGGTGCCCAAGGAATACGTCAAGAACAATGAGATCGTCCTCAACGTCGGCTTCGAGGCGACGAGTGCGCTCAAGCTCGGCAACGAGCTGATCGAATTCAAGGCGCGCTTCGGCGGCACCTCGCGCGAGATCGCGGTTCCGATCGACCACGTGATCGCGATCTACGCACGCGAGAACGGCCAGGGCATGGCATTCCCGATGCCAAACGACGGCGCCGGCGCTGGCGCTGGCGCTGAAACGTCCGGACCGGTCAAGGGCGACGCGACCGCGCCTTCGCGCGGGCCGCGCCTGGCCGGTCCCGGCGCGGGTGCGCGCAAGAGCGGAACGGCCCTCACCTTGAGCCCAAACCCGGGCCCGGCGTCGCGTCCGAACGCCGAGCCGCCCGTCGACCCGCCACCGCCGAGCGAGCCGCCTCCCCCGAAGCGGCCGTCGCTGAAGCGCGTCAAGTAGGCGTCGTCGCCACGCCAGTCGCACGCGGCTCGGAGCGGGCGACCTTCACCGCGGCAGAACAAGCGCGGCGCGCAGGCCGCTGCCGGCGGGGCTGTCACTCAACTCGAGCCGGCCGCCCATCAGGCTGGCATAGCGCGAGGCGATCGCCAGGCCGAGCCCGGTGCCGGTGCCGAGGCTCTCCCCGACGGGACCCTTGGCCCAGCGTCGGGCGAGGCTCTCGCGCTCCTCGGCCTTGAGGCCAGGGCCCGAATCCGTAACGCTGATCACGACGCTCTCCTTGTCGCTCGACAGCTCGACAGTCAGCGTCGCTCGCGCCGCGCCTCGCCCATGGCGAAGCGCGTTGTCGATCAAGTTCGTCAGCACGCCTTCGAGCAGCACCGGCGAGGCGCGGCCGACCACAAGCTCCTCGAGTCCGATTGCGCCGACGTCGACGCCGACGCGGTCGGCGCGCTCGACGAAGCCGAGCAGGATCATGCGCACCAACTCGTCGAAGCGGACGCTCTCGAGCGGAACGCTCTCCTGCGCTTCGTCGGCGAGCGCCAGCGCGAGCAGCTGATCGACGAGCCGGCTCGCCCGCTCTTCGCTGTGCACGATGCTCTCGAGCTGCTGCCGCCACACCGACGGGTCGTCGCGTGCCAGTCCGTACTCGGCGAGCGCGCGGATGCCGGCGAGCGGCGTCCGCAGGTCGTGCGCCACGTCGCCCATGAACTCGCGCTGCGCCTGCACGGTGCGCTTGATGCGGGCGAGGAGTGCGTTCGCGGCATCGCGCAGCTTCTCGAGGTCGGCGGAGGCCGACGTCACGGTGATCGGCTCGAGCTCGCCGGAGTTGCGACGCGCCAGCTCGCGCTGGAGCTGGTCGAGCGGCTGCAGCTCGCGGCTGATCTGGCGCCAGAGGTAGAAGCCAAGCGCCACGAGGAGGAGCAGTTGGGGAACGACGGAGCGCTGCAGCAGTCCCCGCAGCAGGCGTTGCCGAGTGTGCGTTGTCTGGCCGACGACGACGAAGAAGGGCGCCGGCGCCTGCACGCGCAAGCGGGCGATGCGGAGCTCGTTGCCGCCGAAGACGCCGTCGACGAAATCGCTGCTCGCCTCGGCGCCCGGATCGCGCGCCCAGGGCATCAGGTCGCCGTTGCTGGCGATGGTGCGGCCGTCGAGCGTTCGAATCAGGAAGTATTCCTTCTCTTCATGGTCGAAGAGAACGCTGTCGACCTCGCGCTTGGACAGGTTGAGGACGAGCTCACCCTCGCGGGAGACGACGTTGGCGGCGATCGCGTAGGCATCGTCGAGCAGGGCGCGGTCGAAGGCGCGCCCGGCGAGCGCCCACGAGAGCGTGAACGCGATCGCACTGCCGATCGACCACGTCGCCGCCAGCGGCAGCAGCACGCGCCACAACAGGCGCGCGCGCAGCGAGCGCGCGGGGGTCGGGGCGGCCGCGAGGTCAGGGATGGCGCACGCTCTCTGCTTCGATCAGATAGCCGAGGCCGCGCAGCGTGCGGATGGTCGCGCCGCTGCCGGAGAGCTTCTTGCGCAGCCGCGAGACGAAGGCCTCGAGCGCGTTGTCGCCGAGATAGTCGTCGAAGTCCGAGAGCTTCTCCGACAGCGCGCGCTTGCTGATGACGCGCCCCGGCGGCGTCATCAGCTCGACCAGCACCGCGTATTCCCGTGCCGGCAGCTCGAGCTCGACCGTGGCGTCGCCGCCAATCTTGTAGACGCGGCCGCTTGCGCGGTCCAAGCGCAGGCCGCCGGCCTCGGCGACGACATCGGCGCCGCGCACGCGGCGCGAGAGCGCGCGCAGCCGCGCCGCGAGCTCGGCGAGCTCGAAAGGCTTGCCGAGGTAGTCATCCGCGCCGGCGTCGAGGCCGGCGATGCGCTCGTCGGTGCGGTTGCGCGCGGTAAGCACGACCACGGCAGTGCGGTCGCCGCGGGCGCGCGCGGCGCGCAAGGCGGTCAGGCCGCTGCCGTCCGGGAGATTGAGGTCGAGCACCACCGCGTCGAACGGCTGGACGCTCCAGAGGTAGTGCGCGTCCGCCACCGTCGACGCGCTGTCGACGATGTTGCCGGCGTCTTCAAGGCTGCGCCGGATCACCTCACGTAGCACGGCGTCGTCTTCGACGAGGAGGATGCGCATCGCGAAGAGCTTGTCAGCTTGCAGTCAGGTACGTGATGGGATAACCCACGGCGAGCATACGACAGGGCGTGCAGCCGTTGCGTGATGCTCTCGCCCCCAACCCGCAACGCGAGTGCCTGCATGAACGACCTCTTTCCCCGCGCCGCCGAGATTCTCGAAAAGAAGTTCGGCGTCGATCCCGCCCTCATTCGCCCCGAGGCGACACTCGACCAGCTCGGCCTGGATTCCCTGGCGCTCATGGAATTCGTGTTTGAGGTGGAGGACCGGTTCGAGGTCCGCATCCCGCAGGAGAAGCTCGATCCCAGGCAGGCCGGCGTCACGCTCGCGCACCTGATCGAGCTGCTCGCGGCCGAGCGCGAGAGCACCGCCGCTCCGGTCGCTGCAGCGAAGGCGGCGTGAGTCCGCCGCGCCGGCGCGCCGTGCGCCCGTCCTTCCGAGAGCGCCTGTCGGGCCCCGCCGCGGCGAGCGTGCATTCCAGCTGGACCGTGCTCTGCGATTTCGACGGCACGATCACCCGCGACATTACCGATTCGCTTCTCCTGCGCTTCGCGCGCCCGGGCTGGGAAGCGCTCGAACACGCATGGCACGCAGGACGCATCGGCTCGCGCGAGTGCATGGCGGGGCAGATCGCCCTGCTCGATTGCAGCCCGGAAGAGCTAGACGAGCACCTCGCGCAGGTCGAGATCGATCCGGGCTTCGAGCCCTTCATCGCCACCGTCGTTGCCGCCGGCGCGCGGGCCTGCATCGTCAGCGACGGGCTCGACTTCGCCATCGACGCGATCCTGGCCCGGCACGGCATCGACGCGGTTCCGGTGTTCGCGAGCCGCCTGGCGCAGACCGGCCCGCGCGCGTGGCGGCTCGAGTTCCCGCACGCTCGCCCCGGCTGCGCGAGCGCGACGTGCAAGTGCGCTCGCGCGCTGGCGCCCCACGCGGAGGCGGGCAGCGAAGTGCTCGTGATCGGCGACGGCGAATCCGACGTCTGCGTCGCCGCCGAGGCCGACCTGGTGTTCGCTCGCGGCCGACTGCTCGAGCACTGCCGTGCCGCCGGCCTGCCGCACCGGCGCGTCGACGACTTCGCCCAAGCCTTGCGCGCGTGGCGTGCCCTTCATCCACCCTCGCCCGGCGCACGCGTGCCTGGCAGCGAGGAGACCCTCGATGCGTGACGCCGACCTTCTCGCCGACGAGGCCCGCTACTGCTCGTTCGGCGACACGGTGCACTACGTGCAGCCGCCCAAGATCTTCGAGCGCTGCGAAGGCAGCTATTTATTCGACGCCGCCGGCGTGCCGTTCCTCGACCTGCAGATGTGGTACTCGGCCGTCAACTTCGGCTACGCCAATCCGCGCCTGAACGAGGTCATGAAGCACCAGCTCGACACCCTGCCGCAGGTGGCGAGCCAATACCTGCATCGGACCAAGATCGAGCTCGCCCGCACGATCGCGCAGGATGCGCAGGAGAAGTGGAAGCGGCCCGGCCGCGTTCATTTCAACGTTGGCGGCTCTCAGTCGATCGAGGATTCGCTGAAGCTGGTCAGGAACGCCAGCGCGGGCAAGAGCCTGATGTTCGCGTTCGAGGGCGGGTACCACGGCCGCACGCTCGGCGCGTCGGCGATCACCTCGAGCTACCGCTACCGGCGCCGCTACGGTCACTTCGGCGAGCGCGCGCATTTCGTCCCCTTCCCGTACCACTTCCGCGGCGGCAAGGGAATGGACAAGGAAGAGTACGGCGAGCACTGCGTGCGCCAGTTCGAGCGTCTGTTCGAGACCGAATACAACGGCTTCTGGGACGCCAAGGCGGAACAGTGCGAGTACGCCGCCTTCTACGTCGAAGCGGTGCAGGGCACCGGCGGCTACGTCATTCCGCCGAAGAATTTCTTCAAGGGCCTGAAAAAAGTCCTCGATCGCTATCGCATCCTGCTCGTCGTCGACGAGATCCAGATGGGCTTTTACCGGACCGGCAAGCTCTGGGGCATCGAGCATTTCGGCGTCGAGCCCGACATCCTCGTCTTCGGCAAGGCGCTGACCAACGGGCTCAATCCGCTCGCCGGCCTGTGGGCCAGAGAGGAGCTGATCAGCCCGACGATTTTCCCGCCCGGCTCAACCCATTCGACCTTCGCCTCCAACCCGCTCGGCACCGCGGTCGGCCTCGAGACGATGAAGATGCTTGCCGAGACCGACTACGAGTCGATGGTTATGGCCAAGGGCGAGCATTTCCTCGCCGGCCTGCGTGACCTGCAGCGCCGTCACGCCGAGATCGGCGACGTCGACGGACTCGGTTTGGCCCTGCGCGCCGAGATCTGCGAGGCCGACGGCTTCACGCCCAGCAAGCGCCTCGTCGATCGCATGGTCGACATCGGCTTGGCCGGCGACCTGCAGCACCGCGGCCGGCCCATCGGCTTGGTGCTCGACGTCGGCGGCTACTATAAGAACGTGTTCACGCTGGCGCCCTCGCTCCATATCACGGCAGAAGAGATCGATCTCGGCCTGGCGCTCTTCGACCAGCTGATCGCGCGCGCCAAGCGCGATCTCGGCGGCGGGGCGTGACGCGTTCGGCGGAGTACCTCTGGCGTGCCGGCCGCTCCGGCGTGCTGCTCGTGCACGGCCTCACCGGCACGCCGAACGAGATGCGCTTCGTCGCGCGCGGCCTGCACGAGCAGGGCTTCACCGTGCTCGCCGTGCAGCTCGCCGGCCACTGCGGCAGCGCCGACGACCTGGTCGCGACCGGCTGGAAGGACTGGTACGCGAGCGTCGAGGATGCCGCGCTGCGGCTGCGCCAGGAGGTCGATCACCTGTTCGTCGCCGGCGTGTCGATGGGCGCGTTGCTCGCGCTCGAGCTCGCAATCTGCCGCCCGCACGACGTCGCCGGCATCGCTCTCTACGGCGCCACCTTCCGCTACGACGGCTGGGCGGTGCCGCGCAGCGCCCGCCTGTCGTTCCTTCTGCCGTGGGGAACTCGGCTGGGCATCGGCCGGCGCCGCATGTTCATGGAGCGCTTCCCCTACGGCATCAAGAACGAGCGCATCCGCAACTGGATCGTCGGGCCGATGCTCGCCGGCGACAGCGCGGCGAGCGGGCTACCCGGCAACCCCTGGCCGTCGCTCGCCGAGCTGGTGCGGCTCTCGCGCCACGTCCGGCGCCGGCTCGGGTGGGTGCGCGCGCCTTGCCTGGTCGTGCACTCGACCGAGGATGACATCGCCGGCCTGAGCAACGTGGCGGTGGTCACCGACGGCGTCGGCGCGCCGGTGGAACGCCTCCTCCTCGACGACAGCTATCACATGGTGGCCGTCGACCAGGAGCGCGGCGTCGTCATCGAGCGGTCCGCGGCGTTCTTCGCGCGTCTGGCCGCGCAGCGGGTTCATCCCGACGACGCTGCGCCGGCCCCGACGGAGCGCGCCGCCGACCCCTCTCGGACGGAACTCGCCCATGAATGACCGCAACTTGGTGCGGGGCCTCTTCCTCGTCGCCATCTCCCTCTTCTTCGGCCTGCAGGCGTTGCGCTACCCGATCGGCACCTTCGCTCACGCCGGCGCGGGCCTCTTCCCGGTGATGGTGAGCAGCCTCCTGCTCCTGATCGGCGTGATCACGGTCGTGCGCTCTCGCTTCGATCCCCGGGTCGCGATGGAATTCAACCTCGGCAACATCGCCGTCATCCTGGCGAGCCTGTGCGGATTCGCGCTGATCTCTGCCTACCTGAACATGATCGCCGGCATCGTGTTCATGGTGTTCTTCTCGTCCTTCGCCGCCTCGTCGCATTCGGTCGTTCGCAACCTCAAGGTTTCGGCCGGCCTCGTCGCCATGGCCTTTGCCTTCCAGAAGCTGCTCGGCCTGAACCTGCCGCTCTACTGATGGACGTCCTGCACAACCTCGCGTTCGGCTTCGAGCACGCGCTGACGCTTCAGAACTTGATGTTCTGCGCCATCGGCTGCACGGTCGGCACGCTCGTCGGCCTGCTTCCCGGCCTGGGGCCGCTGGCCACCATCAGCCTGCTGCTGCCGCTGACGTACTCGATTCCGACCCAGGGCGCGCTGATCATGCTGGCGGGCATCTACTACGGCGCTCAATACGGCGACAGCGTCAGTGCGATCACGATGAAGATTCCGCACGCGAGCAGCATCGTGGCGTGCATCGACGGCTACCAGATGACGCTCAAGGGCAAGACCGGCCTGGCGCTCTTCACGGCTGGCGTGTCGAGCTTCATCGGCGGCACCGTCGCGATCCTGGTGCTGGCGTTCCTGGCGCCGAGCCTGGGCGAGGTGGCATTCCTGTTCGGGCCCGCCGACTACTGCGCGCTGATGCTCGTCGGCTTCGTGTGCGTGAGCTTCGTCACCACCGGCAGCCTGCTGAACGGCATGGCCATGTGCCTCATCGGCGTCCTGCTCGGCCAGATCGGCACCGACGTGACCAGCGGCATGCAGCGCTTCACGATGAACATGGATTTCCTCACCGATGGCGTCGGCCTGGTCAGCATCGCGCTCGGCTGCTTCGGCATCGCCGAAATCACCAAGAACCTTGACAACCGCGACGAGCGGACGCCGTTCAACGGCGCGATCAACCTCATCCCGACCTGGCCCGAGTTCAAGCGAATCATCCCGAGCGCGCTGCGCGGCAGCGTGATCGGCTCGTTTCTCGGCATCCTGCCGGGGGGCGGACCGGTCATCGCCCAGTTCGCCGCCTATGCGGTCGACAAGCGGGTCAGCAAGTACAAGGACGAGATCGGCTCCGGCGCCATCGAGGGCGTGGCCGGGCAGGCGGCGGCGGACGAAGCGGCGGCGCGCACGAGCTTCATCCCGCTAATGAGCATCGGCATTCCCGAGAACGCGGTCATGGCGCTCATGATGGCCGCCTTCATCGTCAAGGGCATCCAGCCGGGCCCCAACATGATCGCCAAACACCCCGACCTGTTCTGGGGCCTGGTCGCCAGCATGTGGGTCGGCAATTGCTTCCTGCTCATTCTGAACGTGCCACTGGTGCGCTACTGGCTCTCGGTCTTCAAGATCCCGTACGGCGTGCTGTTCCCCTCGATCCTCTTCTTCTGCTGCATCGGCACGTTCAGCGTCAACAACAACCTGAGCGACATCTACACGACCGCGACCTTCGGATTCATCGGCTACATGTTCCTGCGCCTCGACCTCGATGCCGCTCCGCTCATGCTCGGCTTCATCCTCGGCCCGATGCTGGAGGAGAACTTCCGCCGCGCGCTGCTGCTGAGCCGCGGCAGCTTCGCGGTCTTCTTCACTCGCCCGATCAGCGGCACGCTCGTCGTCCTGATCGCGATCTTCGTCCTCTGGCAGGTCGTCGCCTTCTTCATGCAGGCTCGGCGCAGTGCGCCACCGCCCGTGCTGACGGCGGCGCCTTAGGTTCCACGTCGCCGCGGTCGGCAGCGCTCCGGCCGCGGCCTCTTCGTGCGCTAGGCGAACCTATACTGCGCGGCGCGGCGCTTGGCGCTGCCGGAGCGCCCGAGCCGGCTTAGCTCAGTTGGTAGAGCACCCGCCTTGTAAGCGGAAGGTCTTCGGTTCGATTCCGAAAGCCGGCACCAGAAAGTTATCTGCTTAGTCAGGGGGCGCTAACTTTCCGCCGAAATAATTTCGGCTACCCCTTTGAGGGTTTTGTCAACGTATGTGGCCGCGCGATGACGGAGGTCTTCGTAGGCCGATAACGTCGGCCAAAGCCTTCTGCGGCTGCACTCGCAACTTGGGGGAAACGTCCGATGGCTTGAAAACTGCAGTGCCGGTTTACTAACGGTCGGTGAAGGTCAGACCCTGCGCTTCCGCCGCACCCAGCCGAGGGCAGCCAAGCCGAGAGCGAAAAGGCTGACCGTTTCAGGTTCGGGCACTGCCGCCGTTATCGGCATTGGCGAGACGACGCTTTGAGGGGCGCCATAAAACCAGCCGGTATTCGAGCCGACACGTGTATAGCCGGCTGCCTCGACCAAACTACTTCCCGTGTAATTTCCACACGTGTAACCCGGGGTCGAACACGGCACAAACTGCGGATGATTCGGATCGGTGACGTTGAAGGCGACGACGAGATCGTTCGTGTTGGAGGACACAAAGTCGGCGTTATTCTGGATGCCGCCAAACTCCAAGAAACCGCCTTGATAGGTGAAGCCGAGGGCAGAGTCGACAGAAATGCCGGTCAACGAATGCACGACGATGTGTGTCGTATCGTTGTTGTAGGTGAGCGCCGGATCGTAGGTCACGGTGATCGAACCAGTGATAAACGTGATCGGCGGCGGAATATTGCCAGTGATGTCGACGAAACCGCTGAGGCTGAAGTTGATGTCCTCAGAAATCGGGGCAGCTACGGATGTGCCAGCGACCAAACCCATCGCGGCCACCACAACGTACTTTCGCATTGCCAATCCTTTTGGGCTCTACCCATTGAAAGGACAATCGTAGAGGCGTGGGCCAGATGTCAACCCCCGCACTCGTGGGGGATAAGGGCCATGACGAGGAAGGCACATGACGTCTCCCCAGATCCCGGTAGTTCACCGGACGCTCAGGGCTGGGAAGATGACGTGACCGAGTCCGTCGACTGGTCCCGAACGCGTCGGCGATTGAAGTCAGCCTTGGCTCAGGGAGTCGGGCACTCGCGGAAGCCAAAACTGCGGCAGCTTGGCTGCGACGACAAGTCGGCAATGCCACAAGTCGCAAGAGTTCCGCTGCGGGCCGAGGCCGTGCGAGAACGGTTCAGAGCGGGTCACGGTCCTGAGCCAGAATCGCTCCGTGATTGTTACCGACGTCCACTACCTCGAGATCAACGAGCTGTCCCGCCTGATCGCGGCACGCAAGGTCTCGCCAGTCGAGCTCGCGGAGGCGATGCTTCGCCGCATCGAGCGCGTCGACCCGGCCCTCAAGTCGTACGCGCTCGTCACGCCGGAGCTGGCGCTCGCGCAGGCGCGCGCGGCCGAGCAAATGATCGGGCGACGTCAGATCCTGTCGCAGCTTCATGGCGTTCCGATCGCGGTGAAGGACTTGTGCTGGACCGAAGGCATCGTCACCGCGGCTGGCATGCCGTTGCACCGCGACTTCATTCCAGCCGTCGATGCGACAGCGGTGCGCAAGCTACGCGAGGCAGGCGCGGTGCTGCTCGGCAAGCTCCAGCTCACCGAGGGCGCATTTGCCGACCACCACCCCGACGTGCAGCCGCCGGTCAATCCCTGGCATCGTGACCACTGGTCCGGCGCGTCGTCGAGCGGCTCGGGCGTGGCCACCGCCGCCGGTCTGTGCTTCGGCTCGCTCGGCTCCGACACTGGCGGCTCGATCCGCTTTCCTTCGGCTGCGAACGGCGTCACAGGGCTGAAGCCGACCTGGGGCCGCGTCTCGCGCTTCGGCTGCTTCGAGCTCGCCGCGTCGCTCGACCACATCGGCCCGATGTGCCGCAGCGCGAGCGACGCCGGCATCGTCCTGCAGGCGATCGCCGGCAGCGATCCGCGCGACCCGACCGCGCTCCTCGACGAGGTGGAAGACTACCTCGCCGGCGACGACGGCACGCTGCGCGGAATGCGCATAGGCTTCGACGAGCGCTATGCACTCGACGACGTCGATGCCGAAGTGCGGCGCGCCGTCGAGGCGACGCTGGCGACGGTGCGATCGCTCGGCGCCGAGATCGTTGCGCTTCGCTTTCCAGACGTCGCGACGATGACCGCCGATTGGGGTCCGCACTGCGCGGTCGAGACCGCCGTCGCGCACGGCAAGACGTTCCCGGCACAGCGCGCGCGTTACGGTCCCGGGCTGGCCGGGCTGATCGACGCCGGTCTTGCCCTGAGCGCGGTCGAGTACCAGCAGATGCTGTTGCGTCGCCGCGACTTCGCCGGCCGCGTCCTCGCAGCGCTCGCGCCGGTCGACGCGATGCTGATCCCGGCGCAGCCGATCGCCGCCCCGACGGTGGCCCGCATGACGACGCTGGGCCAGGTTCCGGCAGAGCTCGCGGCGCTGATCCGCTACACGGCGCCGTTCGACATGTCCGGCAATCCGACGCTGACGCTGCCGGTCGCCTTCACCACGGCGGGGTTGCCGATCGCGGCGCAGTTCGTCGGCAAGCCGCTCGGCGAAGCGGTCGTCGTGCGTGTCGGCCGCGCCTTCCAGCGCGTCACCGACTTCCACCGCCGCCACCCCCGCGTCTAACCAAGGCGACTGGTGCCGCTCAGGCGGAGGGCCGCTCCGCGGCCTCGATCAGCGTCGTCAGCAAGCGCTCGAGCTGGCGTGCATTGCGCGGGCCGAGCAGCGTCTGCAGGGCGGCATGGTGCTGGTCAACCTTTCCTTGCAGCTCGTGCAGCAGCTCGAGACCGGCATCGGTCGCGTAGACGAGGACGCGGCGGCTGTCTTCCGGGTCGGCGGCTCGCTGGACCAGCGACTTGCCGACCATGCGGTCGACCAGCTTGGTGAGCGTCGGCGGGTTCATCTGCAGGTTCTCGGCCAGCTCGCCCATCGTGTGGCCTTCACCATCGGCAAGACGGCGCAGCACGCGCCAGTGATCCGAGGTGACTCCGTCGCGACCGATCGCATGATCGAGCCGCTCGCCGACTGCACGCCCAGCGCGCTCGAGCAGCAGGCCGAGATGAGGGTCGAATCCATTCATGCTGTGATATTGTAGAAGTCGCTTTCCCGGGAAAGCAAAAACAAGGGGATGACACAGCCCCGAAGCCCGCGCGCGGGGCGAAGGGAGTTACGGTGCCTCAGTCGACGATCGGCAGCGTTGCCGGCGCGAAGTCCGCGTCCACGCCGATACGCGCGCGACGCGCCGCGGCGCGCCGCGAGGCACTCGAGGAGAGCGCTGATTTCGTCGTCGGCTTGCTCGTTCCGATCAACGGCTCGGCCGGCATCTGGGGGCCGTCGTCGATCGCCTGCGCCCAGCTCGCGCAGGCCGAGATCAACGCTTCCGGCGGCCTGCTCGATCGCCGGCTCCGTCTGCGGGTGATCGATTCCTCCGACGAGGCGATCGAAGTCGGCAGCGTCACCGCCGACCTGATGAACGCCGGCGCGATCGACGCCATCGTCGGCATGCACACGAGCCAGGTGCGCCAGCGCGTGCTGAAGGACGTCGCGCGGCAGATCCCCTATGTCTACACGCCGCTCTACGAAGGTGGCGAGCGCACCCCCGGCGTGTTTGCGCTCGGCGAGACGCCGGGGCAGCAGCTGCGCCCGGCGATCGAATATCTCGCCGGCCGCTACGCGGCGCGGCGCTGGTTCTTCATCGGCAACGACTACGTCTGGCCGCGTGTCTCGCACCGGCTCGCCGCGCGCTACGTCGGCGAGCAGGGCGGCGAAGTTCTCGCCGACCGCTACCTGCCATTCGGCGTCGAGGACTATTCCGAGCTACTCGACGAGATCTCGCGGCTGAAGCCCGACGCGATCCTGCTGTCGCTGGTTGGCCAGGACGCGGTCCAGTTCAATCGCGCCTTCGGCCGCTGCGGCCTTTCGCGCGATATGTTCCGCCTCTCGTGCGCGATCGAGGAAAACGGCCTGCTCGCTATCGGCGCCGACAACACCGAGGGCTTGTTCGTCTCGTCGGGCTACTTCGCCTCGCTCGACAATGACGCGAACATGGCATTCAAGGAGCGCTATCACAACCACTTCGGCCAGCGCGCGCCGACGCTGAACGCGCTCGGCCAATCGACCTACGAAGGCGTCCACTTCATGGCTTCGCTGGCTCGCCGCGCCGCCGACGAGGACGCGCAGCTGCTCGGCCCCCTCGCGGCGCCGCTCGCGTTTCGCTCGGTGCGCGGCATCGCCTACTTCGGCAACGAGCGCTGCGCGCACCCCACCTACCTCGCCGAGGCCGGCGGGCACTTTTTTCAGCGCCCGGTCGCGTTGTAGCCGGCCTCCGCCGCTCAGATCGATCGCAGCGGGCCCGGATCCTGCGAGTCGCCTGCTATAGTTTCCACGGAAAGTATTTCCTGGCGCGTCGACCGCGAGGTCGCCCTGCCGCCGTCGGAGGAGGGATCTCATGACCTTGCTGGCCTGGCTCTTCGGCCTGATTGTCCTTATCGTCGCGGTCGCCATCGCGGTCGCGTTCCTGAACCGCTTCTATCGGAAGACCTCGCGGGACATCGCCCTGATCCGCACCGGCTTCGGCGGCCAGAAGATCGTTCTCACGGGCGGCACCTTGGCGCTGCCCTTCCTGCACAAGATCGACGAGATCAACATGCGCACGATGCGGATCGAGGTGAGCCGCACCGGCGCCAAGTCGCTGATCACCGAAGACCGGATGCGTGTCGACGTCGAGCTCGAGTTCTACCTGCGGGTGCAGCCGACCGTCGAGGGCGTCGCGACTGCCGCGCAGGCGATCGGTTCCAAGTCGCTCAGCCCGGAAGGCGTGAGGAACCTGCTCGAGGGGCGCTTCATCGACGCCATCCAGGCGACCGGCGCAACCTTCACCATGGACTCGTTGCACGACAAGCGCGCCGAGTTCGTGCGCACGATACTCGAATCGGTGCGCGAGAACCTGGCGCACAGTGGCCTGCAGCTCGAGTCGGTGTCGCTGACGCGGATGGACCAGGCGGCGTTCGCCTCGCTGGACGACAACAACGCCTTCAACGCCGTCGGACTGCGCAAGCTCGCCGAGATCATCGCGACGAGCAAGAAGAAGCGCGCCGAGATCGAGGCTGACGCCGACGTCTCCGTGCGCCAGACGCAGCTCGAGGCGATCAAGCAGCGCCTGAGCCTGTCGCGCCAGGAAGAAGAGGCGCAGATTGGCCAGAGGCTCGAGATCGAGAAGCTCAAGGCCGCCAGCGATGCGGACACGGCGCGGGCCAGGGAGCTGTCCACTGTCGCATCGGAGGCCGCGCGCATCGAGCGCGAGCAGTCGACTCGCATTGCCGAGATCCAGAAGGCGCGCGAGCTGAGGAAGCTCGAGATCGAGGCCCAGCTCAGCGCGGAGGTGCGCAAGATCGACAGCTCGATCGCCATGGCCACCAAGCACGTCGAGGAGGCGAGGGCGCAGGCGCAGGCCGAGCTCGCCCGCACCGAGATCGTCCTCGCCCAGGAGCAGCTCCAGACCGAGCGTGAGCGCGCCGTCGCTGACCGCTCGCGCGAGATCGCGCTGAAGCGCGAGCAGGAGCGCGGCGAGGTCGAGACTTCGAAGGCGGAGAGCGAGACCACGGTGCTGCTGATGACCGCGCGGGCGGAAGCGTCGGCGACGACGACGCGCGCCGAGGCGCAGCGAATCCGCCTCACCGCCGAGTCGGAAGGATCGCGGGCGGTGATCGCCGCCGAGAACTCGCGCACCAGCGAGCTGATGCACCATCAGCTCGAGCAGCATCGGCTCGATCGCCTGCCCGAAATCATCGCCCAGATGATGAAGCCAGCGGAGAAGATCGACAGCATCCGCATCCACCAGGTCACCGGCTTCGGCGGCTCGTCGAACGGCAACGGCCAAGGCGGCGACGGCGGCCAGCGCGCACCGGTCACGCAGGTAATGGACAGCATCCTCGGCATGGCGCTGCAGCTTCCGGCCATGAAGAGCATCGGTGATTCGATCGGCGTGGATCTTTCCGCGGCGGTGGGTGGACCGAAAGGAGGAGGCCCGGGTCAGGGCGCTCCTGATTCCGCTAGCGACCGATCGCGGCCCAAGGGCTGAGCGCCGGGCTCGCATCGTTCGTTGCCATCTGGTGCTTCAACAACCGCAGAGGAGAACTCAATGTCGTTTTCACGTCGCAACTTCATCGCCTCGACCACCGGCGCCGCCGCCGCCATCGCCCTGCCGTTCCACGCCTTTGGCCAGGGCGCCGCGATTAAGCTCGGATCGGTGCTCGACAACTCCGGCAACCTTGACGCCTACGGCAAGCCCATGGTGATGGCGACGACGCTCGCCGCCGAGGAGATCAATGCCGCCGGCGGCCTGCTCGGCAGGAAGATCCAAGTCGTCCAGTACGACAGCCAGTCCGACATCGCGCTCTACACCAAATACGCGCAGCAGCTCGCACGCGACGACAAGGTCGACGTCGTCCACGGCGGCATCACGTCGGCGTCGCGCGAGGCAATCCGGCAGACCTTCCGGCGCGCCAACATCCTCTACTTCTACAACGTGCTGTATGAGGGCGGCGTGTGCGACCGGAACTGCTTCGTCACCGGAACGACGCCGGCCCAGGCGGTCGAGCCCATCGTCGAGATCTCGCAGAAGCAGTGGGGCAAGAAGGTCTACGTCCTCGCCGCCGACTACAACTACGGCCAGATCACGGCCAAGTGGGTCGCGCACTACGTCAAGCAGCGCGGCGGATCGGTACTTCAGACCGACTTCTTCCCTCTCGACGTCGCCGACTTCGGTTCGACGATCGCTAAGATCCAGGCGGCCAAGCCGGAATCGGTGTGCGCTGCGCTCGTCGGCGGCGCCCACCTCTCGTTCTTCCGCCAGTGGGCGGCGTCGGGGATGAACAAGAAGATCCCGCTCTTCTCGACGACCTTCGGCGTCGGCAACGAGCACCTGGCGCTCTCGCCCGCGGAAGGCGACGGCATCCTGATCGCCGGCAACTTCAGCCAGGAAGATCCGTCGCCGGCGAACAAGGATTTCCTCGCGCGCTGGGCGAAGCGCTTCGGCGACACCAAGATCGTCCACGAGATCGCGGTCTCGCAGTACCAGGGCATCAAGCTCTGGGCCGAGGCGGTGACCAAGGCAGGCTCGCTCGATCGCGAGAAGCTGCTGAAGGTGCTCGAGTCGGGCATCAGCGTCCAGGGGCCGGCTGGCCTCGTCAAGATGGATCCGGCGACCCACCACGCCTCGCTCGACATCAAGGTAATGGAGGTCAAGGGCCAGAAGCTGACGATCAAGCAGGCGTTCAACCAGCGCCCGCCGAGCGACACGGCGGCGTCTTGCAACCTCGCCAAGAACCCGAACGAAAACAAGCAGTTCGAGGTGACCATCTAAGAGGCCGACGCCGCGGACGACCGAAGCGAACTCGCCCTTGGACTACGCCGCCGTCGTTTTCCTCGAGATCCTTTACATGATCGCCTTCCTCGCGCTGATCAGCGCGGGGCTGGCGGTCGTGTTCGGGATGATGCGCGTCATCAACCTCGCCCACGGCGAGTTCGTGATGATCGGCGGCTACGTCACGATCTTCAGCAACCGCGCGGGCGTCGACGTCTGGTTCGCGATGCTGGTGCTGGCACCGCTCGTTGTCGGCGTCATCGGCCTGGTCGTCGAGCGCGTCGTCATCCGCCATCTCTACGGCCGGATGATCGACACCATGCTGGCCACCTGGGGGTTGAGCCTGCTGATGGTCGGTCTCGTCACCCTGATCTTCGGCAACACCGCGGTCAGTGTCCCGGCGCCGATCGGCTCGTACCAGGCTGGCGCCTACCAGATGGGGGGATACAACCTGTTCATCATCGCTATCGCCATCCTGGTGATGCTCGTCCTCTGGATGATCTTGCGCTACACGCGCATCGGCCTGATCGCGCGCGGCGCGATGCAGAACGCCGACGTCGCCTCATCGCTCGGCTACAACCCGCAAAAGATCTACATGTGGACCTTCACCGCCGGCGCGGCGCTCTCCGGGCTGGCGGGCGGCGTGATGGCGCCGCTCACCGGCCTCCTGCCTTCGTCGGGATCGCTCTACATCGCCAAGGCGTTCATCACCGTCATTACCGGTGGCGCGGCGATCATCTCGGGGACACTCGCGAGCTCGATCATCTTCGGCGCGATCAACCAGGTCGTCTCGTTCGGCTCGACGCCGGTGATCGGCGAGATCGCGATGCTCGCGCTCGCCATCGTCCTGCTGCGCCTGATGCCGCAGGGGATCACCGGCCGCTTCTTCAAGAACTCGACATGAGAGGCACGCCCTCCTTCGGCATCGGGCGGATTCGCTGGGGCTGGTTCATCGTCGGCTGCGTCGTCGTCTTGCTGCTGCCCGCCGTCACCGCCACCAACACGCCGACGCTGCTGCTTATCTGGGCTCTCTTCGCCCTGTCGCTCGGCCTGATGTGGGGCTTCGCCGGCATCCTCAGCTTCGGTCATGCGGCGTACTTCGGCCTCGGCGCCTACACCTATGCGGTCGCGGCGATGACGGTCGGCGAGAGCACGGGCCCGCTGCTCTTGGCGATCGTGCTGCCAGCGGCTGCGGCCGCGGTCATCGGCGCGATGATGTTCTACGGCCGCATCAGCGACGTCTACATGGGCGTGATCACGCTCGTCGTCACGCTGATCCTGTTCAAGTTCATGAACGCAACCGCCGGCGATGCTTATCGCATCGGCGACGTCCGCCTCGGCGGTTTCAACGGCATTCCGGCGTTCCCGATCCTGAACCTGCCGGGAGATCCGAGCATCACCGCCTTCGGCACGCCGTTCTACTACGTCGTCTGCGGCGCGCTCTTTGTCTGCTATCTGCTCTGTCGATGGATCCTCGGCTCGTACTTCGGCAAGGTGCTGATCGGGATCCGCGAGAACGAAGCTCGGGTCGAGCTGCTGGGCTACAGCGCGCCGCTCTACAAGACCGCCATCTTCACCATCAGCGCCGGCATGGCGGGCCTCGCCGGGTGCCTGTTCGCGAACTGGGCCGAGATCGTCACGCCCGGCGTATTCAGCCTTGGCCAATCGGCCGAGGTGATCATCTGGACGATCGTCGGCGGCCTGGGCACGCTGGTCGGACCCATCGTCGGCGCGATCGTCCTCGGCTACCTCAAGCTGCTGCTGGGCCAGCAAACGGTGATCGACAACTCGCTGGTCCTCGGCGCGATCCTGATCCTCGTCGTCCTCCTGCTGCCGAGCGGCCTGCTGCCGGCGCTGGGACGCTGGCGCGCGCGTCGCGACCAGGCGAGCGTGAGCCGAAGGCAGGCGAGCAGCACGCGGCGTCGTCGCGGGCATCGCGCGGACGGGACGTGAGCGAGACCGTGCTCGACACCCGCGACCTGTCGATGCGCTTCGGCGGCGTGCAGGCGGTCAGCAACGTCAACTTCTCGCTCGCCGACCGCGAGCTGCGCTGCCTGATCGGCCCGAATGGCGCCGGCAAAAGCACGTTTTTCAAGTGCCTCACCGGCCAGATCCGCCTCGACCACTCGCACGGCCGCGTCTTCATCCGCGGCCAGGACGTGACCGGCTGGCGCGCCTACGAGATCGTCCGTCTCGGCGTCGGCATCAAGACCCAGGTGCCGTCGGTGATGAACGGCCTCACGGTCGAGGAGAACCTGTGGCTCTCGGCGCGCCGCGTCGGCACGCGCGAAGAGACCGAGGCGACCGTCGCCGAGGTGATGGAGCAGATGTCGCTCGAGGCGATCGCGCGCCGCCTCGTCGGCGAGCTCGCGCACGGCCAGCGCCAGCTGGTCGAGATCGGCCTCGTCCTGGCACAGCGGCCGTGGCTTCTGCTGCTCGATGAGCCCGCGGCTGGCATCACCGGCGCCGAGGCCGACCAGCTCGTTCGCATCATCCACGAAGTCAACCGCAAGGCCACCGTCGTCGTCGTCGACCACGACATGCAGTTCGTTCGCATGCTCGGCGGCCGGGTCACGGTGCTGCACCAGGGCGCGGTCCTGCGCGAAGGCCCGGTCGACGAGGTCCTCGCCGACGCCAGGGTGCGCGAGGTCTACATCGGGAGCCGGGCGAGATGAGCGAGACCGGGCCTTCGCCCGCCGCCGGTGGCGACGACGTCGTCGCGAGCGACGTCGTCCTCGACGTCGCCGGCCTGCGCGCCGGCTACGGCCACGTGCCTGTGCTGCACGGCATCGATTTCCAGCTGAAGGCGGGCGAGGCGGTCGGCATCGTCGGCCACAACGGCGTCGGCAAGACGACGTTCCTGAAGACGCTGATCGGCCTCGTGGTCGCGACCGCCGGCCGGATCTCGATCGATGGCATCGACGTGACGCGGATGAAGGCGCACGACCGCAGTCGTCTCGGCATCGGCTACGTGCCGCAGGGGCGCGGCATCCTGCCCGGGCTCACGGCGCTCGAAAACCTGCGCCTCGCCTGGACGGCCGACTCGGGTGAGACCGAAGCGGCGGCGATCGAGCGCATCGTCGACACGCTGCCGCGCCTCGCCTCGATTCTCGACCGCAAGGGCGGCGCGCTCTCTGGCGGCGAGCAGCAAATCCTCGCCCTCGGCCGCGCGCTCATCGCCATGCCCTGGTTGCTCCTGCTCGACGAGCCCTCGGAGGGCATCCAGCCGTCGATCGTCCAGGAGATCGGCGAGATCCTCGCCGGTCTCCGAAAGCGCGACAAGCTCTCGCTCGTCGTCGTCGAGCAGAACCTCGATCTCGTCCTCGACGTCGCCGACCGCATCGTCGTCGTCGAGCGCGGCCGCATTGAACGCGAGGTCGACGCGCACACGGCGCAGGCCGGTGGCATCGCCGAGCTGCTCGGCATGGGCAAGATGCGAATGACGCGGCCGGCGCTGTCGCGCACGGCCGCTCCTGGCGGTGCGGCGTTGCCGGCGCCGGCGCGCGCCGCCGTCGCGCCGCGGCGCGACGCGCGCTTGCTGTCCCTCAGCGCGGCACCTGCCGCCGCTGCGGCGCCGCGAGCGGCCGCCGCCTTGCCCAGTTCCTCATCGCCGCGGGCAGCGCCCTCGGCTCTTTCCCGAGGTGAATCCACCATGTCGATGGTCAAGCGCCCCACGCTCGAGCAGATGCGCGAGATCGTCGCCTCGCTGCACATGAGCATGTCCGATCACGAGGTCGGCGACTACCTCGAGGTGCTCGAGGGCACGATGAAAGCGTACGACCGCGTCGACGCGATGCCCGACTACCTGCCCGAAGTGCGCTATCCGCGCACGCCCGGCACGCGCCCTTCGGCGGCGGAAAACCCGCTCGGCGCCTGGTACGTCAAGTCGGAAATCAAGGGCGCGCCCTACGGGCCGCTCGCCGGCAAGCGCATCGTCATCAAGGACAACATCTGCGTCGCCGGCATGCCGATGATGAATGGCGCCTCGACGCTCGAAGGCTACGTTCCCGACATCGACGCGACGGTGGTGACGCGGATCCTCGACGCCGGCGGCACGATCGCCGGCAAGGCGCACTGCGAATCTTTCTGCCTCTCCGGCGGCAGCCACACGTCGGCGAGCGGGCCGGTGCACAACCCGTACAAGATGGGCTATTCGGCCGGCGGCTCGTCGAGCGGCTGCGCCGCCCTCGTCGGCGCGGGCGAGATCGAGATGGCGGTGGGCGGCGACCAGGGTGGATCGGTGCGCATGCCTGGGTCGTTCTCGGGTTGCTACGGGATGAAGGCGACGCACGGCCTGGTGCCCTATACCGGCGCAATGCCGATCGAGGCCACGATCGATCACCTCGGCCCGATGACCGGCACGGTCGCCGACAGCGCGTTGCTGCTCGAGGTGATCGCCGGTGCCGACGGGCTCGACCCGCGCCAGTACAACGTTCGGGTCGACAAGTACACGGCAGCGCTGGGCCGGGGCGTGGCCGGGTTGCGGATCGGCGTCGTCAGCGAAAGTTTCCAGCATGAGGAGTGCGAGCCGGACGTGATCCAGAAGGTGCGCCAGGCCGCCGATCGGCTGCGCGCACTCGGCGCCATCGTCGAGGAGATCTCGATCCCGATGCACCTCGACGGCGTCGCGATCTGGACGCCGATCGCGCTCGAAGGACTGCAGGCGCAGATGATGCACGGCAACGGCATGGGCTTCAACTGGGAGGGTCTGTACACGACGAGCTTGCTCGACGCCCACGCTAACTGGCGCGCGCGCGCCAACCAGCTCTCTCGCACGCTCAAGATCTCTATGCTGGCAGGCGAGTACTTCATCCGCCAATACCGCGGCCACTACTACGCCAAGGCGCAGAACCTGTCGCGCCTGCTGAGGAAGACCTACGACCAGGCGCTGACGCGCCACGACCTGTTGCTGATGCCGACCACGCCGATGAAGGCGACGCCGATCCCGCCGCAGGACGCGCCGCTCGCGCTCTACTGCCAGCGAGCCTTCGAGATGCTGGCCAACACCGCACCTTTCGACGTCAGCGGCCACCCCGCGATGAACGTGCCGTGCGGGATGTCGGCGGGGCTGCCGATTGGCATGCAGCTGGTCGGCGCGCACTACGCCGAGTCGACGATATATCGCGCCGCGCACGCTTTCGAGCAGCTTGGCGACTGGCGCAACTTCTAGCGCGGCCCGCCGGTCGCGAAGAGGATCGAAGTGTCGGCGAACCCTTTCCGCTCCGACTGGCTGGCCGGCGGCCGCGACCAGCGGCTGAAGCCGCAGGGCACGCTGTCGTACGTTGCCGGACCGACCGACGAGGCGCTGCGCTTCATCACGCTCTCGCAGCAGCTCGACAAGACCGTCTCGCGCCACGGCGCGCGCGACGCCGCGATCTTCGACGCCGAGAACCTGCGCCTGTCGTGGTACGACCTCCGGCAGCGCGCCGACGAGATGGCGGCGGGCCTGCTCGCCCTGGGACTGCGTCGCGGCAATCGGGTCGGCATCTGGGCGCCAAACCGGCACGAGTGGATCATCACTCAGTTCGCGACCGCGCGCATCGGCGTGGTCCTCGTCAACATCAACCCAGCGTACCGTAAGACCGAGCTCGAATACGCGCTCGCCAGGGTCGGTTGCCGCGCGCTCGTGATGGCGCGGCGCTTCAAGGGAAGCGATTGGCTCGGCATGCTCGGCGAGATCGCGCCCGAGATCCGCTTGAAGGGCGCGAGCGAGGTGCTCGACAGCGTGCGCCTGCCGGAGCTGAAGCATGTCGTCGTGCTCGGCGACGAGCCGGTGCCGCCGCGTTGCCTCTCGTACCGGCAGCTGCTCGGCCTGGCCGGGCCCGCGCAGCGCGCGCGGCTCGAAGCCTTGAGTGCCGCGCTCGACCCCGACGACGCCATCAACATCCAGTTCACGAGCGGCACGACCGGCTCGCCCAAGGGTGCGACGCTATCGCACTTCAACATCGTCAACAACGCCCGCTACTGTGCCAAGGCGATGGCGCTCGGCCCGACCGACCGGCTCTGCATCCCGGTGCCGCTCTATCACTGTTTCGGCATGGTCCTCGGCGTCCTGTGCGCGGCGACCTCGGGCGCGACCATGGTTTTCCCGGGCGAGAGCTTTGACGCCGGCGAGACGCTGCACTCGGTCGCGCGCCATCGCTGCACCGCGCTGCACGGCGTGCCGACCATGTTTAGCGCCATGCTCGAGCACGCCGATCTCGCGCGCCACGACCTTTCGGCGCTGCGCACCGGCATCATGGCCGGCGCGCCGTGCCCAATCGAGACCATGAGGAAGGTGATCGCGCGCATGCACATGAGCGAGGTGACGATCGCCTATGGCATGACCGAGACCTCGCCGATCTCGTTCCAGTCGAGCCTCGACGATCCGCTCGAGCGGCGTGTTTCAACCGTGGGCCGCATCCAGCCGCACCTCGAGATGAAGATCGTTGATCAGGTCGGACGCATCGTCCCGGTCGGAACCGCCGGCGAGCTGTGTACGCGCGGCTACGCCGTGATGCGCGGCTACTGGAAGGACGAGGCGCGGACGTCGGAGTCGATCGACGCCGCCGGCTGGATGCACAGCGGCGACTTGGCGACGATCGACGCCGAGGGCTACGCCAACATCGTTGGCCGGGTCAAGGACATGCTTATCCGCGGCGGCGAGAACGTCTACCCGCGCGAGATCGAGGATTACCTGCTGCGCCACCCCGCCATCGAGGACGCGCAGGTATTTGGCGTTCCCGACCCGAAGTACGGCGAGGAGGTCTGCGCCTGGGTCGTCGCCCGGCGCGGCCACGCGCTCAGCGAGAACGAGGTGCGCGATTTTTGCAAGGGCCAGATCGCTCACTACAAGGTGCCGCGCTACGTGCGCATCGTCGAGCAGTTCCCGCTCACGGCAACGGGCAAGGCACAGAAGTTTGAGATGCGCAAAGCGATGGCGGTGGAACTTGGAGTAAGGGCCTAGTCCAACCATTTCTCGAAGACTGCGGCGACTGTCGACGGAGATGGTGTCGAACTTCATCGTGTCCGTTCGCGAGCGTTCGCAGATTCCCATCATTGTCCTCTCCGCACTCTCCGAGGAGAGGCTCAAGGTGCGCGCTCGACGCCGGTGCCGACGCCTCCATCGAGAAGCCGTTTCGAGTGGCCGAATTCCTGGCGCGGGTCCCGGGCCCACACGCGCCGGAAGGATTCGGGCGGCGACGAGGGTGGCGTCGTCGTCATCGGCAACATCGAGTTCGATCGTCGCGCCCACGCCGTCCGAAAGGACGGCAGGGAGGTGCGGTTGACCCGCACTCAGTACAAGCTGTTCGGTCTGCTCGTGGCGAACGCTGGTCGACCACCATCAGTACCTGCGCGTGTTCATGGCCGCCCTGCGCCAGAAGCTCGAGGATGACCCCGGCGCAGCCCAGACTCATCACCACCGAGACGGGCATCGGCTATCGGCTGGTCGCGGCCTAGGCCTAGGCCAGGCTTCCCGAGAGCGGCACGCGCAGCGATCACGCTGCCCGGGGCGGGGCGCGCCCTAGGACTTGGCGCGCGCCCTCTGGATCAGCTGGTCGACCACCGTCAGGGCCCGCTCCTGTGTACCGGCAATGCTCGGCGAGGTCATCCAGCGGCCCTGGACGACGAGCGTTGGGACGCTGTCGACCTTGTAGTCGGCCATCAGCTTCTTGGCGCGCCCGACCGACGTCGCGACCGAGAACGATTTGAACGCGGCGAGGAACCTGGTCGCGTCGCCGCCGTTTTTGCCGACGAAGGCGGCGATGTTCTCGGGCGTGTCGAGGCGCTGGCGCTCGATGTGGATGGCGCGGAAGATCTTTAGCTGCACCGTCTGCACGGCGCCCGTCGTTTCGAGCGCGTAGTAGGTGTGCATGAAGTTGTCGGCGTTCATGAGGAAGGCCACCGGCACGCGATGGACGACGACGTCGGCGGGCAGCTTCTTCTCCCACTCCTCGATCACCGGCTCGATGGCGCTGCAGTGCGGGCAGGCGTAAGAGAAAAACTCCAACACCTCGATCTTTCCCGGCGGCACGCCCGGAGGCTGGGGCGTCTCGACCCGCGTGAAGTCCTTGCCTTCGACCGGCGCTGCCGGTTGCGGCTGGGCCAGGGCGGCGCTCACCGGGGCGAGCGCGGCCCCGGCGACGCCGGCCGAGAGGAGGGTGGCGGAGAAGCGGCGACGGTTCATGTTTGTGTTCATGGTGATGGCAACGGTTGAGGGCGGATTTCGGCCGACACGGCAAGTTCCGGAGCGGCGCCGGAAGGCGCTCGGGCGCCGACGGGCGGCGCCGTTTTCACCGCGGCTGCACCTTGATGCGCACCGCGGCGACCGGCAGTCCGGCCTCGCGCAGGCGCAGCTCGAGATGCGGCACGAGCTGGCGCAGCTTGGCAGCGATCGCGGCGTTCGCGCAGAGGAGCGACCAGCCTTCGTCATCGACGGGGCCCGCGCTCACCCCGGCCGCCAGTCCGGGAGGAAGGGCCGGCGCGACGGCGGCGAACAGGGAATTCGACAGCCGGAGCCGCTCGGCGAGCCGCCCGAGCGGGGCGCTGGCGCGCAGCGCCTCGGCGATCGGCATGGCGACGGCGGGCGGAGCGGGCTTGGGCGGCACCGGCAAAGTCTAGCGGCCGGGGCTGGCTGGTAAAATTTCGGGTTCTTTCGCGCCGAGCGGCCGGCGCCCTCGCTTGCATTCATGCCGGCCGGCCGCAATTCCACGCGGCCGCTCGTCGGTCCGGCCGGCGCCGCCGCAGGCAGGGCGGCCCGCTTTCCCGCCTCCTTCATCCTCCCACACGCATGTTGCCCAAGCTTCTCACCTCGATCTTCGGCAGCCGCAACGACCGGCTGCTGAAGCAATACCGGCAGGTCGTGCAGAAGGTCAACGCGCTCGAGGCCTCGTTCGAGCAACTGAGCGACACCGAGCTCCGCGCCAAGACAGACGAGTTCAGGAAGCGCGTCGCTGGCGGCGAAACGCTCGACGCGATCCTGCCCGAGGCGTTCGCCGCGGTGCGCGAGGCGAGCAAGCGCACGTTGAAGATGCGCCACTTCGACGTCCAACTGATCGGCGGCATGGCGCTCAACGCCGGCAAGATCGCCGAGATGCGCACCGGCGAGGGCAAGACGCTGATGGCGACGCTGCCGGTCTACCTGAACTCGCTCCCGGGCAAGGGCGTCCATGTCGTCACCGTCAACGACTACCTGGCGCGCCGCGACGCCGAGTGGATGGGGCGCCTCTACGGCTTCCTCGGCCTCTCGGTCGGCGTGAACCTGCCGAATATGTCGAAGGAAGACAAGCAAGCCGCATACGGCGCCGACGTCAC
>JBBRFW010000053.1:0-25136 GCA_038241255.1 Burkholderiales bacterium
TGTCCGCCCCCTCCGAGACGCCGGGATCGGCGAACATCGACTTCGTCATCTTCCCCGAGCGCAGGATGGTGGCGGAGAACACGTTCCGCCCGCCGTGGTATCACCGCAACCTCATGAGCGAATTCATGGGTCTGGTCTACGGCGAGTACGACGCCAAGCCCGGCGGCTTCAAGCCCGGTGGCGCCAGCCTGCACAACGCGATGGTGCCGCACGGCCCCGACGAAGAAGCCTTCGAGCGCGCGAGCAACACACCGCTGGCGCCGCACAAGCTCGACCACACGCTGGCCTTCATGTTCGAGAGCCGCTACAAGTTCATCCCGACCGGGTTCGCGCTCGCGAGCCCGCAGCTCGATCAACGCTACGCCGATTGCTGGACGGGCTTGCAGGACAAGTTCAAACCATGACATTGCTCAACGCCACCCACGACCCGAAGCTGAAGAGCTGGGTCGCTTCGGCCAACACGGCCGAGACCGACTTTCCGATCCAGAACCTGCCGTTCGGGCGCTTTCGCCGCATCAACACGACCGAGCCGTGGCGCATCGGTGTCGCGATCGGCGACCACATCCTCGACCTGAAACTCGCGGCCGACGCTGGCGCGTGGAGCGCCGACGCGCAAGTGATGCTCGCCTCGCTCGCACTCGGCGACCTGAATGTGTTCATGGCGCGCAGCGCCGCGTCACGCAGCGCGCTGCGCGCTGAACTCTCGGCTGCGCTCTCAGAAGGCAGTGCGCAGCAGGAGGCACTCGACCGCGCGCTGCTGCCGCAGAGCGAAGCGCAGATGACGCTGCCCTGCGCGATCGGCGACTACACCGACTTCTACACGGGCATCCACCACGCGACCGCCGTCGGCAAACTGTTACGCCCCGACAACCCGCTGCTGCCGAACTACCCGAGCGTGCCGATCGGTTACCACGGCCGTGCGTCGTCGATCGGCGTCAGCGGCCAGCGGTTCAAGCGGCCGATGGGGCAGACGAAGGGCGAGGCGCCGACGCCGGTGTTCGGCCCCAGCCAGCGCATCGACTACGAGCTCGAACTCGGCCTGTTCGTCGGGCCGGGCAACGCGCTCGGCGATTCGATTTCGATCGAGGCTGCAGAGGATCATCTGTTCGGCGTGTGCCTGCTGAACGACTGGTCAGCGCGCGACCTGCAGGCGTGGGAGTACCAGCCGCTCGGTCCGTTCCTCGCGAAGAACTTCGCGACGACGATCTCGCCGTGGGTCGTCACGATGGAGGCGCTGGCGCCGTATCGCACAGCGTTCACGCGTCCGGCCGGCGATCCGCAACCGCTGCCGTATCTCGATTCACCGTTCAATCGCGATCACGGCGCGCTGGCGATGACGCTCGAAGTCTGGCTGAAGACCGCCGCGATGCTGGCGGCCGGCGAACCCGCCGTGAAGCTGTCGCACTCGGGCGTGGCCGAGGCCGCCTACTGGACTTTCGCGCAGCTCGTCACGCACCACAGCGTCAACGGCTGCAATCTGCAACCCGGCGACCTGCTCGGCTCGGGCACGCTCTCGGGCCCGACGCCGGACCAGAGCGGCTCGCTGCTCGAACTCAGCGCCGGCGGCAAGCAGAAGATCACGCTGCCGAACGGCGAACAGCGCACGTTCCTGCAGGACGGCGACACGGTCACCTTGCGCGGCTACTGCGCGCGCGCGGGTGCAGCGCGCATCGGCTTGGGCGAGGTCAGCGGCACGGTCGTCGCTGGCTGATCAGCGCCTGATCAACGGGAAAGCGCGAGCTTCACCCCGAAACCGATCAGGAAGACACCGGCGAGCTTCTGCAGCGCACCCGAAATCGTCGGGTGCGCACGCAAGCGTTCAGCCAGGCGGTGCGTCAGCAGCACAACGATCAGGCCGTATAGAAAGGTCAGCGCCGCGATCGTCGCGGCCATCACCGCGAACGGCAGCAAGCCCATGTGCTGCTTCGGGTCGACGAACAGCGGGAAGAACGCCATGTAGAACACGATCGCTTTCGGGTTCAGCAAGGTGATCACGAACGACTGCCGGAAGAAATGACTCGGCTGCATCTGCAGCACGGGCCGGTCGCCCGGCTTGGCCAGGATCATGCGCAGGCCGAGCCACGCGAGGTAGCCGGCACCGAGCCACTGGACGGCGCCAAAAGCCGCCGGCGACGCCGCCAGCAGCGCGGCAACACCGGCGACCGCCGTCCACATCAGCACCTGGTCGCCGACGATCAGCCCGAAGATCGAGCCGAAGCCGCCGCGCAGGCCTCCCTTGCCGGTCGACGTGATCAGCGCGAGGTTGCCCGGGCCGGGAATCAGCAGGAACACGATCACGGCGACGACGAACGAGGGGTAGTCAGCAATGCCGAACATGGGCAACTCCACAAGCGAAACACGAGGCGGGCGGTGATGGTACGTCAGCCGATGGGCACGGTAAAATGGGCACCCTCACCACTCCGACAGCCACTGGATGAACACCATGTACCGCTGTGCCGCTCGTTCGTTGATCGGCGCGATCGTCGCGCTCGGCCTTGTTGCCTCCGCCGCCGCGCAACTGCGTGCGTTCACGCCGAACACCTTGCGCGGCACGCTCGTTTTCGGCGAGTACCCGGCCGTCGTGTTGAACGGCAAGAGCCGCACGCTGTCGCCCGGCTCGCGCGTGCGCAACCAGCAGAACACGATCGTGATCGCCGCGACCCTCACCGGCACGAAGGCGGTCGTGAACTACACGCTGGACACGACCGGCGACCAGTTGCGCGACGTCTGGATCCTGACGCCCGACGAAGCCGCCAAGCGCCCGTGGCCGACGACGGTCGAAGAGAGCCGCACGTGGATCTACGATCCGGCTTCGATGACCTGGACCAAGCCGTGAGCGCGACCGCCACCGGCAAGAAGGTCTTCATCAAGACAGGGGCCACAAGGAAAGTCTTTATCAAGACTTTTGGTTGCCAGATGAACGAGTACGACTCCGGCAAGATGGCCGACGTGCTGCATGCGGCGCAAGGCTACGAGCCCACGAGCAATGTCGACGAAGCCGACCTGATCCTGTTCAACACCTGCTCGGTGCGCGAGAAGGCGCAGGAGAAGGTGTTCAGCGACCTCGGCCGCGTCAAGCACCTGAAGGCACGCGGCGCGCTGATCGGCGTCGGCGGCTGCGTGGCGAGCCAGGAAGGCGCTGCGATCGTCGATCGCGCACCCTACGTCGACCTGGTCTTCGGACCGCAGACGCTGCATCGCCTGCCCGAGATGCTGGCGCGGCGCCGGAGCTCAGGCCGGCCCCAGGTCGACATCCGCTTCCCTGAGATCGAGAAGTTCGACCACCTGCCGCCGGCGCGCGTGGACGGGCCGACGGCTTTTGTCTCGATCATGGAAGGCTGCTCGAAATACTGCTCCTACTGCGTCGTTCCCTACACGCGCGGCGAGGAGGTCTCGCGACCGTTCGACGACGTGCTGGTCGAAGTCGCCGGACTCGCTGACCAAGGCGTCCGCGAAGTGACGCTGCTCGGCCAGAACGTCAACGCCTATCGCGGCGCCATGGGCGGATCGGGCGAGGTCGCCGATCTCGCGACGCTGGTCGAGTACGTCGCCGAGATCCCGGGCATCGAGCGCATCCGCTACACGACGAGCCACCCGAAGGAGTTCAGCCACGCGCTCATCGACGTGTACGGTCGCACGGCCAAGCTTGTCGACCACGTGCACCTTCCGGTCCAGCACGGCAGCGACCGCATCCTCGCGGCGATGAAGCGCGGCTACACGGCGGTCGAATACAAGAGCACCATCCGCAAGCTCCGCGCCGTCCGGCCGAAGATCGCCATCTCGAGCGATTTCATCGTCGGCTTCCCGGGCGAGAGCGACGACGACTTCGAGCGCACCATGGCGCTCGTCGAGGACGTAGGCTTCGACTACAGCTTCAGCTTTCTCTTCAGCGCGCGGCCGGGCACCCCGGCCGCCGCGCTCGCCGACGACATTCCGGCCGAGGTCAAGGCGGCGCGTCTGCAGCGGCTGCAGTCGGCGATCGAGGCGAGCGGCGGCGCCGCGAGCCGAGCTCTCGTCGGCACCGTGCAGTCGATCCTCCTCGAAGGCCGCTCGCGCAAGGACGGCGACGAGCTGATGGGACGCACCGAGTGCAATCGGGTCGTGAACCTCTGCGCCGGCGATCACCGGGCCGGCGAGATCGTCGATGCGAGGATCAGCGAAGTGCGCGGCCATTCGCTGCGCGGCGAGCTGGTCGGCTAGCGAGCTCGACTTCGGCATTCGCCGTCATCGCTCGCCGCCACGGAATCCGGCCCACCAGAGCGCGACCGCGCAGGAGAGCACCATCGCAGCGTAAGTCGCCATGCGGCCGTCGTGGCCGAACAGGACCAGTCCGCCGATCGAGGCCAGCGCCGAGGCGCCGCTCGCCCATCGCCACAGTCGCAAACCGACGCCGCGGCCGAGCTCGCGGCCCCAGATCAGCTGCGTCAACCCTGCCGCGAAAGCGCCCACAACCGCGGGTGGCGCCAAGTAGTTGGTGAGATGCCAGAAGGCGTCGGCGGCTTCCAAGGGCGCGAATTTTATAATCTGTCGATGAGCGTCTTCGCCCTGGGGCTCAACCACACGACCGCGCCGCTCGATCTGCGCGGCCGGTTCGCACTCGCGCCGCAGCAGCTGGCGACCACTCTGAAGTCGTTCCGGTCGCGTCTGGAGCCGGTCGAGGAAGTGGCGATCGTGTCCACGTGCAACCGAACCGAGATCTACGTCGGCGCGCCCGCGAGCGCGATCGCGCCGGCGATGGATTGGCTAGCCGACCTCGGTCAGGTCGAGACGGCGACGCTGCGCTCGCACGCCTACCTGCTCGAGGGACCCTCGGCGGCGCGCCATGCTTTCCGGGTCGCGAGCGGCCTCGATTCCATGGTCCTCGGCGAGCCGCAGATCCTGGGCCAGCTGAAGCAGGCGGTGCGCGAGGCCGGAAGTGCCGGGACGCTCGGCAGCACGCTGCAGCAGATGTTCCAGCGCTCGTTCGCGGTCGCCAAAGAAGTGCGCTCGTCGACCGAGATCGGCGCGCACTCGATCAGCATGGCAGCCGCCGCGGTGCGGCTCGCCTCGCAGCTGTTCGAGGACCTGAGCCAGACCAAGGTGCTCTTCGTTGGCGCGGGCGAGATGATCGAGCTCGCAGCGACGCACTTCGCGGCGCGCCAGCCGCGCCTCATCGCCATCGCCAACCGCGGCGCTGCGCGCGCCGACGAGATCGGGGCCCGCATCGCCGCCACGACCTTCCCGCTCGCCGACCTGCCGTCGCGACTGGCCGAGTTCGACATCGTCGTCTCGAGCACCGCGAGCTCGTTGCCGATCATCGGCCTGGGCGCGGTCGAGCGCGCGCTGAAGGCGCGCCGGCACCGGCCGATGTTCATGATCGACCTCGCCGTGCCGCGCGACATCGAGCCCGAGGTGGCGCGCCTCTCGGACGTCTACCTCTACACCGTCGACGACCTGTCGGCGCTGGTGCAGATCGGCGGCGAGAAGCGCGAGGCGGCGGTGGCCCAGGCCGAGGCGATCATCGAGACCGGCGTGCAGAGCTTCGTGCAGTGGCTCGATCGGCGCGGCTCGGTGCCGCTGATCCAGGCGCTGCACGCGCAAGCCGACGACTGGCGCTCGCTCGAGATCGCCCGCGCGAAGAAGCTGCTGGCGGGTGGCGAGGACGTCGACGCGGTCCTCGAGGCGCTGTCGCGCGGGTTGACCCAGAAGATCCTGCACGGCACGCTCGCCGAGCTGAACGCCGCTGAAGGCGACGAGCGGGGTCGGCTGGCACAGACGGTGACGCGCCTCTTCCTGCGCGGCGGCGGCCGCCACCCAGGCAACGACAAGCGCTAGCGACGATCTCGTCGCGCCGCAGCAGCGGCGCACCGACGCCGCCTTGCTTTGTCGTCAGCGTCTTTACCGCACCATGAAAACTTCATTTCGCCAGCAATTCGAACGGCTCGCGCTGCGCCTCGGGGAGCTCGATGCGCTCCTCGCCGATGGCGGCGTGGCCGCCGACATGAAGCGATACCGCGAGCTCGGCCGCGAGCACGCCGAAGCGAGCACGCTGGTCGACCTGTTCCGCCGCTACGAGCATCGCGAGCGCGACCTCGCTTCGGCGAGCGAGCTCCTCGCCGAATCGGCAGGCGACGACGAGATGGTCGGCTTGGCGCGGGACGAAGCCGCCGCCGCCTCCGCCGACCTCCAGCGCCTGCTCGCCCAGCTGCAGGCGGCGCTCCTGCCTCGCGACGAGGACGATTCGCGCAATGTCTTCCTCGAGATCCGCGCCGGCACCGGCGGCGACGAATCGGCGCTCTTCGCCGCAGACCTCGCGCGCATGTACCTGCGCTACGCAGAGCGCAAGCGCTGGCGCACCGAGATCCTGTCCGAGAGCGCGAGCGATCTCGGAGGCTACAAGGAGCTGGTCGTGCGCATCGACGGCGACCTCGCCTACGCGGCACTGAAGTTCGAGTCGGGCGGCCACCGCGTGCAGCGGGTGCCGGCCACAGAGACGCAGGGCCGGATCCACACCAGCGCCTGCACGGTCGCGGTGCTGCCGGAGCCCGACGAAGCCGAAGAGGTCACGCTCGATCCCAGCGAGCTGCGCATCGACACCTTCCGCGCCAGCGGCGCCGGCGGCCAGCACGTCAACAAGACCGACAGCGCCATCCGCATCACGCACCTGCCGACAGGCATCGTCGCCGAATGCCAGGACGATCGCTCGCAGCATCGCAACAAGGCGAAGGCGCTCGCCGTGCTGACCGCGCGGCTGCGCGAGAAGGAGCGATCCGAGCGCGCCGCCAAGGAAGCCGCGACGCGAAAGGGCCTGATCGGCAGCGGCGACCGCAGCGACCGCATCCGCACGTACAACTTCGCGCAGGGCCGCGTCACCGACCACCGCATCGGCCTGACGCTTTACAAGCTCCAGTCGATTCTCGACGGCGACCTGGACGAGGTGATCGCCGCGCTGCAGGCGGCGCAGGCTGCCGAGCAGCTCGCCGAGCTCGAGACCGGCGAGTCGTGACGATGACCGTCGCGACCGCGCTCGCCGATGCGCGCGCCCGCGGTGTCGCTTCGCTGGACGCCCAGCTCCTCCTCGCGCGGGTGCTGGCAACGCCAAGAACGCGCCTGATCGCCGACGACGATCGCCGGCTTACCGCAGAAGAGGACGAGCGTTGGTCGGCCTGGCTCGCGCGGCGCGTTGCGGGCGAGCCGCTCGCGTATCTCCTCGGTGAGAAGGAATTTCACGGCCTGATGTTCGAGGTCGGCGCCGACGTGCTCGTTCCGCGTCCCGAGACCGAGCTGCTGGTCGACTGGGCCGCCGAGCGGGTCGCGCCCGGCAGGGACAATACGCCGCGGGCGCCTGTCCGAGTCGTCGACCTCGGCACGGGCAGCGGCGCGATCGCGCTGGTGCTGAAGAAGCTCCGGCCACACGCGGAGGTGACCGGCATCGACGCCAGCGCCGTCGCACTCGCCGTCGCCCGGCGCAATGCCGCGCGCCTCGGTCTCACCGTCGAGCTTGTCGCGTCGTCGTGGTGGAACGCGCTCGCGGGGCGCCGCTTCGACGTCGTCGTCGCCAACCCGCCCTACATCGCCGCCGGCGACCCCCACCTTCATGCCTTGCGGCACGAGCCCCTCATGGCCCTGACCGCAGGCAGCGACGGCCTTGCCGCCATGCGCCTGATCGTCGCCGGCGCCGCGGCCCACCTCGTACCAGGTGGTTGGATGCTCCTCGAGCATGGCCACGACCAGGCTGAGGCGGTTCGAGACATGCTCGGCGCTGCGGGTTTCGCCGCCATCGAAACGCGCCGGGATCTGAGCGGTCACGAGCGGGCGACAGGCGGTCGCCGGTCGGTCGGTTAACCGCCGGTCACAAGCCATACCGTCGGTCGCAAAGCGCGCGCTCCCCCCGTGAAAAAGGCGCGGCGAGGGTCGGATCTTGCGCCGGTGCGGCGCCGAGCCAACACCTTTTTCGGCGCGCCGTCGTAGGATGATTTCCGGCCGTCGTTCGGCCCGATTCACCGCCCAGCGGTCGAGGAGAGTGCCAATGCGAAACGTGCTTTGGATCTGCGCTGCCGTCGCCTCCGTGCTGACGCTGGCCGACGCACGCGCCGAGGGCGAAGGCCTCGCCACCAACGCCGATCGGGTGCCCTGGGCACGCTTCCAGAGCCGGGTCGCCTTCGCTCCCGGCGCGCCGGGCTGGCGTGCCGACCTCGCCCCCTTCGAGCGCACCGGCCTGCAGGTGGGCGGTGTCGGCCTCCTGGGCGACGTCTACTTCGGCTCGACGCCGAGCGTGCGCACCAGTGCGGCGGGTGGCTTTCGCGCCACCAGCGGCGTCCTGATCGGCGCCCGCAGCCCGCTCCTTGGCGGCGCTGCCTCGACGCCCGGACCGAGCGGCCTCTTCGCGAGCGACCGGCGCCTGTTCGGCGCCTCCGCCAGCCCGCTCGCCAGCTCGGCCGACACGTCCGTGGACAGCGCCACCGTTCCCTACATCGGCGTCGGATACAGCAACCTGTCGGCCAAGGGCGGCTGGCACTTCAGCGCCGACCTCGGCATCGTCTCGCAGAGCCCCGGCAATGTGGTCCGCGTTGGGCGTGTCTTCGGCGGTTCGCAGAGCCTCGACGACGTCGTCCGCGACATGCGCCTGGCGCCGGTCGTTCAGCTCGGCGTCTCGTATTCCTTCTGATCCGCTCGCCCGGCGTTTGCCGGTAAAGTCGCGCGATCGACATCACCGAAGAAGGGCGGCTCGCATCATGAGCGACGTTCAACAACGCATCGACGACATCGTCAAGAACAATCGCGTCGTCCTCTTCATGAAGGGAACGGCGCAGTTCCCGATGTGCGGCTTCTCCGGCAGAGCGATCCAGATTTTGAAGGCGTGCGGCGTCGCCGACTTGAAGACGGTCAACGTCCTCGAGGACGCGGAGATCCGCCAGGGCATCAAGTCCTATTCCGACTGGCCGACGATCCCGCAGCTCTACGTCAATGGCGAATTCGTCGGCGGCTCGGACATCATGACCGAGATGTACGAGGCCGGCGAGCTGCAGCCAGCCCTCGGCATCGCCGCGTAAGTGGAGCCGCCCCGCTCGCTTCGCTGAGCCACTGACCCGTGGCCGACGGCTCTGCGCGCGTCGTCGTCGGCGTCACGGGCGCGACCGGAGCGATCTACGCGGTCCGCCTGCTCGAGCGGCTGCGCCGCGCCGGACAGGAGACGCACCTTGTGGCGACTCCGGCTGGCCTGCTCAACGTCCACCACGAGCTCGGCCTCGACCGCAAGACGCTGGAGGCGCTCGCGGACGTCGCCTACCACCCTGCCGACGTCGGCGCCGCCATCGCCAGCGGCTCGTTCGCGGCGCGCGCGATGGTCGTCGCGCCATGCTCGATGCGCTCGCTCGCGGCGATCGCCAACGGCCTTTCAGACAACCTGCTCACACGCGCTGCCGACGTGGCGCTGAAAGAGCGTCGGCGACTGCTGCTGATGGTCCGCGAGACGCCGCTCAACCTCGCGCACCTTCGCAACATGACGAGCGCCTCGGAAATGGGCGCGATCGTCTTTCCGCCGTTGCCGGCGTTCTATCACCGGCCGACGACGATCGACGAGCTCGTCGACGACACCGTCGAGCGCGCACTGGCACTGATCGGCGTCGAAGGCGCCGCGCCCAAGTCTTGGTCGGGGCTTTAGCGGCGCCCATCGTCACGCCGGGTTGAACTCCCAGGCACGGCGTGCGCCGAACACGGCATTGGGATATTCCGGCCGGCCGCGGCTGCCGTTGTAACGGCCCAGCGCCAGATACATGTCGCCCCGCTCGCGCTCGAGGTAGTGGCGCAAGATGACGCAACCGAAGCGCAAGTTGGTCTGCATGTGGAAGAGGCGGCCGACGTCGCCGTCGCCGATCAGGCGCGCCCAGAACGGCATGACCTGCGTATAGCCGCGCGCGCCGGCGATGCTGATCGCGTACTTGCGAAAGCCGCTTTCGACCTGCACGAGACCGAGCAGCAGCGCGGGCTCGAGGCCGGAGCGCTTGCTCTCGTACCAGAGCGTCTGCAGGAACTCGACGCGGGTGACGAGCTCGGTCTTCTGCTTGCGCAGCCGGTCGCTCATCGCGCCGAGCCAGCGCAGGTAGGCGAGCCGGTCCTCGATGTTGGCAAAACCCGGCTTGGGCGGTGCCGAGTCCGCGACCGCAGCCGACAACGCGCCGCGGACCGCATCGGCGAGGGGTTCCTCGGCCTGCGCGCCGGCGCAGGCCAGGCGCGGCCACGCCGCCGCGGGGCCGAGGACGGCTGCCGCGACGATCACCCGCCGCTCTCTCCCGCGCCGGGAGAGCGAGCCGGTCATGCGGCGAGCTTGCCCTTCAAGAAGGCAGTCGCGTCGGCGACGGGCACGTCCGTCGCGGCGGCGTCGCGACGCCCCTGGTACTCGCATTCGCCGGCCTTCAGACCGCGGTCGGAAAGAACGACACGGTGCGGCACGCCGATGAGCTCCCAGTCGGCAAACATCGCGCCGGGGCGCTCGCCGCGATCGTCGAGGATGACGTCGATGCCGGCATCCCCCAGGGTGCCGTGGAGCGTGTCGGCCGCCTCGCGAACCGCCGGCGAGCGGTCGTAGCCGATGGGGCAGAGGACGACCTGGAACGGCGCGATCGCCGTCGGCCAGATCATGCCGCGGGCGTCGTGGTTCTGCTCGATGGCTGCGCCGACGATCCGCGTGATGCCGATGCCGTAGCAGCCCATTTGCAGCAGCTGCGGCTGGCCCTTCTCGTCGAGGAAGGTCGCCCCCATGCTCTGGCTGTAGTACGAGCCGAGCAGAAAGACGTGGCCGACCTCGATGCCGCGCTGGATCGCCAACACGCCCTTGCCGTCGGGTGAGGGATCGCCGACGACGGCGTTGCGGATGTCGGCCACGACATCAGGCTCGGCCAGATCGCGGCCCCAGTTGACGCCGGTGTAGTGAAAGCCTTCATCGTTCGCGCCAGAAACAAAATCGCTCATCGCCGCGACGGCGCGATCGGCGACGAGCCGCGGTGGTCGCGGCGCGCCGATCGGCCCGAGGTAACCGGGCTTGCAGCCGAAGCTCGACTCGATCTCGGCGCTGGTGGCGAAGCGAAACCCTCGATCCAGGCCCGGCAGCTTGCCGGCCTTGATCTCGTTGAGCGAGTGATCGCCGCGTACCAGCAGCAGCCAGATCGTCGGCTCGCGCGTCGAAGCCTCCTCCGCCGCATCGGTCGCCAGCACGAGCGACTTCACGGTTTTGTCGAGCGCCATGCCGAGAAAGGCGGCAACGTCCTCACAGGTGCTCTTGCCCGGCGTCGGCGTCTTCTCGAGCGCCTTCGTCGGCGCGGCGCGCGGCGCGGCCGGCGCGACCGCTTCGGCGAGCTCGATGTTGGCGGCGTAGTCGGAGTCGGGGCTGTAGACGATTGCGTCCTCGCCGGTGTCCGCGATCACCTGGAACTCGTGGGAGCGGATCCCGCCGATGCTGCCGTTGTCGGCGGCCACGGCACGAAACACCAGGCCCATCCGCTCGAAGACGCGCACGTAGGCGGCGTACATCCGGTCGTAGCTCATGCGCGCGGAGTCCAGGTCGCGATCGAACGAATAGGCATCCTTCATCGTGAACTCTCGCCCGCGCATGAGGCCGAAGCGAGGCCTGCGCTCGTCGCGGAACTTGGTCTGGATGTGATAGAAATTCCTGGGCAGGGCTCGGTAGCTCCGCAGCTCCTGACGAGCGATGTCGGTGATGACCTCCTCGCTGGTCGGCTGGATCACGAAGTCGCGGTCGTGCCGGTCCTTCACCCGCATCAGCTCCGGGCCATACTTCTGGAAGCGGCCGGACTCCTGCCAGAGCTCGGCAGGCTGCACCACCGGCATGAGCAACTCGACCGCGCCGGCACGGTTCATCTCGTCACGCACGATCGCCTCGATCTTGCGGATCACGCGCAGGCCCATCGGCATGTATGTGTAGATGCCGGCGGAAAGACGCTTGATGAAGCCGGCTCGCAGCATGAGCTGGTGGCTCACGACCTCGGCATCGGCAGGGGCTTCCTTCAGGGTGGAAACGAAGAACTGGCTAGCTCTCATCGGCGTGGCGTTGGCGCTGGATGCGCTCGCCGGGCACCGGGGAGACAGCGAGCGCCGCAAGACAACTCGGGCGAGGGTTTGAAACGCGTCATGCCGGTGCAATAATCGGTCAACGCAAGAATCGAGGTTGATTATGCTCGACCGTGATGGGTTCAGACCCAACGTCGGCATCGTCCTGCTCAACCCGAAGAACCAGGTCTTCTGGGGCAAAAGGATTCGGACCCACTCCTGGCAGTTCCCGCAAGGGGGCATCAATTACGGCGAGACGCCCGAGCAGGCGATGTTCCGCGAGCTCCACGAAGAAGTGGGGCTCACCCCGGACCATGTCCGTGTCGTCGCCCGAACGCGCGACTGGCTTCGCTACGAGGTGCCGACGCACTTCATCCGGCGCGACGCGCGCGGCCACTACCGCGGCCAGAAGCAGATCTGGTTCCTGCTCCAGCTCACCGGCCGCGACAGCGACATGAACCTTCGCGCCACCGATCATCCGGAGTTCGACGCTTGGCGCTGGAACGATTACTGGATCCCGCTCGATCTCGTCATCGAGTTCAAGCGCGACGTGTACCAGATGGCGCTGACCGAGCTCGCTCGTTTCCTGCCGCGCGGCGCGCAGCACAACCGGTACCTTCGCTCTGGCCTGAGGCCGCATCATCGCGAAGACGCCGCCGACCACTACCGGCGCAGCGATTCCCTGCCGGTTTCGTCGCCCGCACGCGCTTCGCTCGTGACCACGCCCATCGAGAGCATTCCGACGACGCCTGGGCCGCTCACGCTGGCGCCGGCGCAGCCCAAGGAGCCGATGGCCTGACCCGCCCGCTCAGGTCAGGACGAGGTTGTCGCGGTGGATCAGCTCGGGCTCGCCGGCGAAGCCGAGTAGCCTGCCGATCTCCGACGAGGGCTTTCGCGCGATGAGCCGCGCCTCGGCGCTGCCGTAGTTGCTCAAACCGCGGCCGAGCTCCTCGCCGCTGGCGCGGCGCACGGCGATGACATCGCCACGATGGAAGTCGCCTTCGACCGAGACAACACCGATCGGCAGCAGGCTCTTGCCGCCGTCGCGCAGCTTGGTCGCGGCGCCATCGTCGACGACGACCGCGCCGCGCAGCTGCAGGTGATCGCTCAGCCACTGCGTGCGGGCCGCCACCTTGGCGGTCGTCGCGATCAACAGGGTGCCGATGCTCTCGCCGGCGGCGAGGCGGAGCAGCACGTCGCGCTCGCGGCCTGACGCGATCACCGTGCCGGCGCCGCTGCGCGCGGCGCGCTTGGCGGCGAGGATCTTGGTGAGCATTCCGCCGCGGCCAAGCGCCGAGCCGGCGCCGCCGGCCATCAGCTCCAGCGCCGGGTCGCCGGCGGCCGCTCTCTCGATGAGTCGCGCCGCCGGATCGTGGCGCGGATCGGCGGAGAAGAGGCCGGCCTGGTCGGTGAGGATGACTAGAGCGTCGGCATCGAGCAGGTTGGTGACGAGCGCACCGAGCGTGTCGTTGTCGCCGAACTTGATCTCGTCGTTGACGACGGTGTCGTTCTCGTTGATCACCGGCACGACGCCGAGGCCGAGCAGGGTGACTAGCGTCGAGCGCGCGTTCAGGTAGCGCTCGCGGTCGGCAAGGTCGGCATGCGTGAGGAGCACCTGCGCGCTGCCGATGCCGTGCGCGCGCAGCGCCGCTTCGTAGATCTGCGCCAGACCCATCTGGCCGACCGCGGCCGCGGCCTGCAGCTCGTGCACACCGCGCGGCCGCGCCGGCCAGCCGAGGCGCTTCATCCCTTCGGCGATCGCGCCGCTGGAGACCATCACCAGCTCGCGGCCCCCGCGCACCAACTCGGCCATCTGCCGGCACCAGCCGCCCACCGCCTCCGCGTCGACGCCTCGGCCTTCGTTGGTGACGAGGCTCGAGCCCACCTTGACGACGATCCGGCGCGCGCCGCGCAGGACCTCGCTCATCGCGCGCTGCTGTCGGCGTCGGCGGCTTCGAAGCGCGGGTCGCGCTCCTCGACGGCGGGTCGCGCCTGCGCGGCGACGTGGTCGTAGACGGCACGCACCAGCCCTTCGCAGCCTTCCCGGGTCAACGCCGAGATCGAGAAGATCGGCCCCTTCCAGCGCAGACGCTTGACGAACGACTTGAGGCGATCGGCTCGTTCGTCCTGCGGAATCATGTCGAGCTTGTTGAGCACGATCCAGCGCGGCTTGGCGGCCAGCTCGGGGTCGTACTTCCCGAGTTCGGCGACGATCGAGCGCACCTGCTCGACCGGATCGGCGTCGTCGAAGGGCGCGAAGTCGACGAGGTGAAGCAGGAGACGCGTCCGCTGCAGGTGGCGCAGGAATTGGTGGCCGAGGCCGGCGCCTTCGGCGGCACCTTCGATCAGGCCGGGGATGTCGGCGACGACGAAGCTCTGCTCCGGCGCGACCCGCACCACGCCCAGGTTGGGATGCAGCGTCGTGAACGGATAGTCGGCGATCTTCGGCCGCGCATTGGAGATCGCTGCGATCAGCGTCGATTTGCCGGCGTTAGGCATGCCGAGCAGGCCGACGTCGGCGAGCACGCGCAGCTCGAGCTTGAGCTTCTTGTGCTCGCCCGGCCAGCCCGGCGTCTTCTGGCGCGGCGCGCGATTCGTGCTGCTCTTGAAGTGGAGGTTGCCGAAGCCCCCGTCGCCGCCCTTGGCGATCAGCACCTTCTCGTCGGGCTCGAGGAGCTCGGCGATGCGCTCGCCGGTCTCGGCGTCCGCGATGATCGTGCCCACCGGCATGCGCATGACGATGTCTTCGGCGGCCGCGCCATACTGATCCGAGCCGCGCCCGTTCTCGCCATGGCGCGCCTCGTGCCGGCGCGCATAGCGGAAGTCGATCAGCGTGTTGAGATTGCGATCGGCGACCGCCCAGACGCTGCCGCCGCGGCCGCCGTCACCGCCGTTCGGGCCGCCGAAGGGAATGAACTTCTCGCGCCGAAAGCTCATGCAGCCGTTGCCGCCGTCGCCGGCGACGACGTCGATGGTCGCTTCGTCGACGAATCTCACGGGCGGGGTTCGACGTCGCGCGGCGCCCGATCGCCGCCTACATCGTCGCGGGAGCGACGCCGACCGCGATCGGGCCGCAGGATCGACATCACGCCGAGCACGATCAGGAGCACCGGCCACCACTGGCGCAGCCAGCCGAGCGAAAGCAGATCGAAGTTGTTCGCCAGCAGCAGGGCGCCGACGACGACAAGGATGATGCCGCTCCAGCTCATGCGAGCCTCGTGGGAAAGGGAAGATTACTCATGGTAGTCCAGCGCTGGCCGCCGAGCGAGCGACAGTGCGAGCGCGACGGAGCCCATCCGAAAGCAGAAAGCCCCGACGCGCGGGGCTTTCTTCCTCGCTGCAGCGACGCGTCAGCTGCTCTTGACGGCGACGGTCTGGCGGTTGCGCGGACCCTTGATGGCGTAGCTGACTTCGCCGTCGACGAGCGCGAACAGCGTGTGGTCACGGCCGATGCCGACGTTGGGGCCGGCGTGAAACTTGGTGCCGCGCTGGCGAACGATGATCGAGCCGGCGGGAACGACCTGGCCACCGAACACCTTGACGCCCAGCATCTTCGGTTGTGAATCGCGACCGTTGCGGGTCGAGCCGCCGCCCTTTTTCTGTGCCATTTGAAAACTCCTGGACGCGAGCCGGGATCAGGCCGCGTTGACCGCGCTGATGCGGATTTCGGTGAAGGACTGTCGATGGCCCTGGCGCTTCTGGTAATGCTTGCGCTTGTGCATCTTGAAGATGCGCACCTTGGGGTGCCGGCCGTGCGATACGACGCTGGCCACCACGCTGGCACCAGCGACGAGCGGGGCACCGAGGACAAGATCGGCGCCACTGCCGACAGCCACGACCTGGTCGAGCGTGACGTCCTGACCGATGTCGGCGACGAGCCGTTCGACCTTGATGGTCTCACCGGCGGCGACCCGGTATTGCTTGCCGCCGGTTTTGATGACCGCGTACATCTGTGTTCCTTCGTTTGAACGCCTCTTGTCGAGGGGCCCCGCCGAGGCGCTCGGCCTGGCATCGGGCACCGCCGCAGCTGTGCGAGGCGGCCCGGGAAAAGCCCGAGACTATACCACGCGGCGAGGTTTTTGCTGCCGGCGCCAACCCCCGGGAAGCAGCAGCCCGGGCCTCCGAGCGACGACGTTGGCGACCAAGCCGTTTCTATAATCCCACCCCTTGACGCGCCTTGTCGTGCCACCGTCGCAGACCGCCCCACCCGCCTCGCCTTCCGACCTCCTTGCCGCGACGGGTGCGCCGATGGCCGAGGAAATGCGGCAGGTCGATGCGGTCATCCAGCGCCGCCTCGCGTCGAAGGTCGCGCTGATCGATCAGATCGCGAACTACATCATCAGCGCGGGCGGCAAGCGCATCCGACCGCTCCTCGTGCTGCTGTTCTCGGGCGCGCTCGGATTCGTCGGCCGCGAGCGATTCGAGCTCGCCGCGACGGTCGAGTTCATCCACACCGCGACCCTGCTCCACGACGACGTCGTCGACGAATCCGGCCTGCGCCGCGGCCGCAGCACGGCGAACGCGATGTTCGGCAACGCCGCGAGCGTGCTGGTCGGCGACTTCGTCTATTCGCGCGCCTTCCAGATGATGGTCGCGGTCAACCGCATGCGCGTCCTTGACGTGCTCGCCGACGCGACCAACGTCATCGCCGAGGGTGAGGTGCTGCAGCTCATGAACATGCACGATCCGGACATCTCGGTCGACGACTATCTTCGCGTCATCCGCTTCAAGACGGCCAAGCTGTTTGAGGCCAGCGCCCGGCTCGGTGCCGTGCTCGCCGAAGCGGACAGCGCGACCGAGGAGGCATGTGCCGCGTACGGGCGCTCGCTCGGCACGGCATTCCAGCTCGTCGACGATCTGCTTGACTACGAAGGTGCGACCGAGCAGCTCGGCAAGAACGTCGGCAACGACCTGCGTGAAGGAAAGCCGACGCTGCCCTTGCTGATCGCCATGGAACGCGGCTCAGCGGACGAGCGCGCGCTCCTGCGCCATGCGATCGAGCACGGTGAGGTGGTACGCCTGGCGGAGATCGTCGCCATCGTCCGCGCCACGGGCGCGATCGACGCCACCCGCGATGCGGCGCGCGCCGAAGCCGACAAGGCGCATGCCTCTCTCGGCCTGCTGCCGACGACGACGTACCGCGACGCTCTGCTAGACTTGTCGGTTCGATCCGTCGATCGCTCGTCTTGACCGACGCCGCACCTGTCGTGCTGCCGCCGCCGGGAAGTTGAACGGCGAAGCGTTTTAAAACGGGGTGTAGCTTAGCCTGGTAGAGCGCTACGTTCGGGACGTAGAGGCCGGAGGTTCGAATCCTCTCACCCCGACCACTTTCCCGCCCGCGCCGCACCAGTTCGCCTCCCCGGCGACGCTGCGTGAATTGTTGCCGCGCCCCTCCGGCCGCGCCGTTTACAGCCCCCGGCGAATCGGCGATGATCATTTGCTTTTCGCATCATTGATCGGGCATTTCCACGTTGGATACCCTTGCCGACGCACCGCACTCTGCCCTCTCCGGCGTCGCCAGGGTGCTGGTTCACGCCGGCAAGCTGAACCCGAAGACCGCGGAAGAGCTGGTACGCAGCTCGCGCGACAAGCGGACGAGCTTCGTCGCCTCGGTCATCGCAGCCGGTTCCGTGTCGTCGGCCGACCTCGCCCACACGCTGTCGACCGCGCTGGCGCTGCCACTGCTCGACCTGACGGCGATCGACGCGACCAAGCTGCCTCGTAATGTTATCGAGACCAAGCTCGCGTCGCAGTACCAGGTCGTAGTTCTCGGCAAGCGCGGCAATCGCCTCTTCATCGGCGGCGCGGATCCGACCGACCAAGAAGCGGCGGAGCGGATCAAGTTCGCCACGCAGCTCTCGCCCGAGTGGGTGATCGTCGAGCACGACAAGCTGGCCAAGCTGCTCGAGACCGCGGGCGCGAGTACGAACGAAGCGATGGAGTCGCTCGCCTCGGGCGACTTCGAGTTCGACGTCACCGACGACATCACCAGCCAGCCGGCAGACGCCCAGGAGCAGAGCGACGTCGAGGACGCGCCGGTCGTGCGCTTCCTGCAGAAGATGCTGATCGACGCCATCAACCTGCGCGCGTCCGACCTGCACTTCGAGCCGTACGAATACCACTACCGCGTGCGTTTCAGGGTCGACGGCGAGCTGCGCGAAATCACGCAGCCGCCGCTCGCGATCAAGGACAAGCTGTCGGCGCGCATCAAAGTCATTTCACGGCTCGACATCGCCGAGAAGCGCGTGCCGCAAGACGGCCGCATGAAGCTCAAGTTCGGCAACAAGGCAATCGACTTCCGGGTCAGCACCTTGCCGACGCTCTTCGGCGAAAAGATCGTGATCCGGATCCTCGACCCGTCGAGCGCCAAGGTCGGCATCGAGGCGCTCGGCTACGAGAAGATCGAGAAAGAGCGCCTGCTGAAGGCGATCCAGCGCCCCTATGGCATGGTCCTCGTCACCGGCCCCACCGGCAGCGGCAAGACCGTGTCGCTGTACACGTGCCTCAACATCCTGAACCAGCCCGGCGTCAACATCGCCACGGTCGAAGACCCGGCGGAAATCAACCTGCCGGGCGTGAACCAGGTCAACGTGAACGATCGGGCCGGCCTCAACTTTGCCGTCGCTCTCAAGTCGTTCCTGCGCCAGGATCCCGACATCATCATGGTCGGCGAGATCCGCGACCTGGAGACGGCCGACATCGCCCTCAAGGCCGCCCAGACCGGCCACATGGTGATGTCGACGCTCCACACCAACGATGCGCCGACGACGCTGACGCGCCTCTCGAACATGGGCGTGGCATCGTTCAACATCGCCGCGAGCGTGCTGCTGATCACGGCGCAGCGGCTGGCGCGAAAGCTGTGCGAGAACTGCAAGGCGCCGGCCGACTATCCTCGCGAGGCGATGCTCAAGGCCGGCTTCAAGCCTGAGGATCTCGATGGCAACTGGAAACCGTTCCGCGCCGTCGGCTGTTCAATGTGCAACAACGGTTACAAGGGCCGCGTCGGCATTTACCAGGTCATGCCGATCACCGAAGAAATCCAGAAGATCATCCTCGCCTCGGGCAGCTCGATGGATATCGCGGAGCAGGCCCAGCGCGAAGGCGTCCGTGACCTGCGCCAGTCGGGCCTGCTCAAGGTCCGCTCCGGCACGACGACACTCGAAGAACTGATCTCGGTCACCAACGAGTAGCAAACGAGAAGCGAAAGGCGGGGTTCGGTCCTCGAAGACGTATGGCAACGGCAGTAGCTACAAAAGGTCGGATCAAGGACATCGTCTTCGAGTGGGAAGGCAAGGACAAGAACGGCAAGTCCGTCCGCGGCGAGATGCGTGCCGGCGGTGAGGCCATGGTGAGCGCGAGCCTGCGTCGCCAGGGCGTGATGGTCAACAAGGTGAAGAAGCGCCGCATGAGCGGCGGCAAGTCGATCAAGCAGAAGGACATCGCCGTCTTCACGCGCCAGCTCTCGACCATGATGCGCGCAGGCGTGCCGCTGATCCAGTCGTTCGACATCGTCGCCCGCGGCAGCACCAACCCGAAGATGACGCGGCTGCTCACCGACATCCGCTCCGACGTCGAGACCGGCACCAGCCTGTCGGCCGCGTTTCGCAAGCACCCGCTCTACTTCGACGCCCTGTACTGCAACCTGGTCGAGGCCGGCGAAGCGGGCGGTATCCTGGAAGCCCTGCTTGATCGCCTTGCCGTCTACCAAGAAAAGACGATGGCGATCAAGAACAAGATCAAGTCGGCGCTGATCTACCCGGTCGCAGTGCTGGTCGTGGCGTTCGTCGTCCTCACTGTCATCATGATCTTCGTGATTCCGGCGTTCGAGGACGTGTTCAAGTCGTTCGGTGCCGACCTTCCGGCGCCGACGCTGGTGGTCATCGCGCTGTCGAAGTTCTTCACCTCGTACTGGTATCTGATCTTCGGCATCCTCGGCGGCGGCATCTACTTCTTCCTGCAGTCGTGGCGGCGATCGGTGAAGATGCAGAAGTACATGGACCGTCTGCTGTTGCGCGTTCCGGTCTTCGGCGAGCTGGTCAACAAGTCGTCGATCGCGCGCTGGACCCGCACCCTCTCGACGATGTTCGCGGCCGGCGTGCCGCTGGTCGAGGCGCTCGATTCCGTCGGGGGTGCATCGGGCAACGCGGTCTTCGCGGAAGCGACCGAAAAGATCCAGAAGGACGTGTCGACCGGCTCGGCGCTCACGACCTCGATGCAGGCGACCGGCGTCTTCCCGGTCATGGTGCTGCAGATGTGCGCGATCGGCGAGGAATCAGGCTCGCTCGACGCGATGCTCGGCAAGGCCGCGGAGTTCTACGAGGACGAGGTCGACGAGGCCGTGAAGGGCCTGTCGAGCCTGATGGAGCCGTTCATCATCGTCATCCTGGGCACCCTGATCGGCGGCATCGTCGTCTCGATGTACCTGCCGATCTTCAAGCTGGGCCAGGTGGTATAGGGCACCGATGCCCTTGCAAGACGTCCTCCTCTCGCCCCTCGTCCTGGCCCTGTTCGGGCTCTGCATCGGCAGCTTCCTGAACGTCGTCATCCACCGGCTGCCGCTGATGCTCGAGCGCGGCTGGAAGATGGAAAGCGCCGACCTGCTCGGTGTCGCCCACGAGGCGGCGCCGGCGCTCACGCTCTCGACCCCGCGCTCGCGCTGCCCCTCATGCGGGCACGCCATCGCCTGGTACGAAAACGTTCCCCTTGCGAGCTGGCTCTGGCTGCGCGCCCGCTGCTCGGCTTGCCGGGCGCCGATCTCTCTGCGCTATCCGCTCATCGAGCTGTCGACCGCCATCCTGTTCGCGCTCGTCGGCTGGCACTTCGGGGCCCAGCCGGTCGCCCTGCTCTGGTGTTCCTTCTGTGCCGCTCTCGTGACGCTGGCCGGCATCGACTGGGACACGACCCTGCTCCCCGACAACCTCACGTTGCCGCTGCTCTGGGCGGGCATCGTCAGCGCCGCCCTCGGCTGGACGATCGCCTTGCCGGATGCGATCTGGGGGGCGACGGCCGGCTACCTGTCGCTCTGGTCCGTCTACTGGCTGTTCAAGCTCACGACCGGCAAGGAAGGCATGGGCTTTGGCGATTTCAAGCTGCTTGCCGCCCTCGGTGCGTGGCTCGGCTGGAAAATGATTTTGCCGATCCTGCTCGGCGCCTCGGTGATCGGCGCGATCGTCGGCATCGCCATGAAGATCTCGTCTGCTCTGCGCGAAGGACGCTACGTGCCTTTCGGCCCCTTCCTCGCCGGCGCCGGCCTGGTGGTTCTCTTCGCCGGATCGGAGCGCGTTCTCGACTGGCTGCGCTGGTCCTGACACCCGCTTCGCCACATGCCATGGCGGCCTTGCGCATCGGCCTGACCGGCGGCATCGGCAGCGGCAAGAGCACGGTGGGCGCGATGCTCGCCAGCCTCGGCGCCGCGATGATCGACACCGACCACATCGCGCGTCGGCTTACCCTGCCCGGCGGCGCCGCGGTCGGTGTGATCCGGGACGTGTTCGGCGCCGGCTTTATCGATCCTGACGGCGGCCTCGACAGGGTGGCGATGCGAGGCGCCGCCTTCGCGGATGCGACCCTGCGCGAGCGCCTGGAGGGAATCCTTCATCCCTTGATCGGCGCGGAGGTCGTACGCCTCGCCCGCCTTGCCGGGGAGACTTCGCCGGCGCTTGTCTTCGACGTCCCGTTGCTCGTCGAGTCCGGACGCTGGCGCCAGCGCGTCGACGTGGTCTGGCTAGTCGACTGCGACGAAGCGCTCCAGGTCGCGCGCGTCGCCGCCCGGCCGGGCTGGAGCGAAGCCGCGGCGCGCTCGGTCATCGCCCAACAGGCGTCTCGCCCGGCGCGGCGGGCGGCCGCCGACGCGGTGATCCACAACCAGGGTATCCCGTTTGCCGAGCTGACGGCCGAGGTCGACGCACTCTGGAGCCTCGCGGTCGCAACGCGGTGATGACCGCGCGCGTACAGCGCCGGTTCGCTATGAAACAATCCGCGCGGCCGCCGATCTCACGGCGATCCTGCACCCGCCTGTCGACCCGTCCTTGCCTTGATCGTTTACGAGTACCCGCTGAATGAAAGCATCCGGACGATGCTTCGTCTGGAGCATCTGTTCGATCGGCTCGGCCAGCTGATCGAGCGCGATGCGCCGGTCGATCATCACCATGCGCTCGCGACGATCTTCGAGATCATGGACGTCGGCTCGCGCGCCGACCTCAAGTCCGACCTGCTGAAGGAGCTCGAAAAGCATCGCCAGCAGCTGCTCGGCTATCGCGGCAACCCGGCGATTTCGGAGGCGGCGCTCGAGGCCATGCTCGCGCGAATCGACGGCGCCTTCGCGCGCCTGAACCAGCTCTCCGGCAAGGCCGGCGCGGCGCTCACCGCCAACGAGTGGCTGATGAGCATCAGGAGCCGGATCAGCATTCCGGGCGGCACGTGCGAGTTCGACCTGCCTGCGTACTACGCCTGGCAGCAGCTCGAGCCGGCGCGCCGGCGCGCCGACCTGCTGCAGTGGGTCGGCACGCTGATGCCCCTGGCCGAGGCGCTTCAGGTCCTGCTCGGCCTGCTCAGGGACTCGGGCGCGCCGCAGCACGTCGTCGCCGTCGGCGGCCAGTACTCGCAGAGCCTTCCCGCCGGGCGTGTCTACCAGCTGATGCGGGTGCGCATCGAAAAAGCCTTGCACCTCGTTCCCGAGATCAGCGGCCATCGGCTGATGATGCTGGTGCGGCTGATGCGTCAGGAGGCGGATGGCCGGCTGCGGCCGAGCGATGCCGACAACAGCTTCGAGCTCACCCTGTGCGCATGAACGAAGAGCCGTTTCGCGCCCGCATCGTGCGCTGCCCGACGTGCGGTGGCGAGGCGGTGTACGCGGCAAGCAACCCGTGCCGGCCGTTCTGCAGCCCGCGCTGCAGGAACAACGACTTCGGCGCCTGGGCGAGCGAAGCCTACGGCGTCGCCGCCCAACCGCCTCGCGAGGACGACGAGCCCAGCGCCGAGCCGCCCCCTCAACGCGCCAGCCAGTAGTCGGCGAAGCCGGGAAGGTCGTCGTGGATCGAGCGCGCAAGCGCCAGCTCGGCGCCGGTATTGGGGCTGCCGTTGGGGGCGCGCAACACGAGCGCGGTGTGAATGTGCGCCGGGACGCCGCGCAAATACGGCAAAAAATCGTCGACAAACGCCTGCGGGTCCAGGTCGGCAATGGCATCGGCCTTCGGACTCCGCTCCCCTGCCGCGTTGCCGGTGGCGATGACCCGCTCGATGGGAAAGCCGTGGTCGCGCAGGTTGCGCAGCCTCGCCGCCTCGTGCTCGGCGTCGAGCGCGGAGACGCAGACGAGGTGAAAGCCGGCGTCGTGCAGGCGCTGGCAGGCCTCGACCGCGCCGGCGATGGCCGGCACCGACGACCAGAACTCCTCGTCGAAGTGGCGCCTGAAGTGGGCGCGCCGGTCCTCGTCGAGCCGGTCGACGTGCCAACGGTCCATGGGCCAGTAGGCGAGCGGGTCCCGCTCCGAGGGCGGGTTGCCGAAGGCGCGCGCCCAGGCGCCGGCGTATCCGAGGTGGAAGTCGAGAAGGACGCCGTCGGCGTCCAGGGCGATCACGGGGCGGGCCATCGGAGTCGACTCTAGCGAAGGGCGCGCCGCAGCGCTGTCGCGTTAAAGACGGCCCTGCCCCTTGAAACCCCTCCTGCCCTCCCCCATAATTAGACTGCTAGCACTCGAAAGAGGTGAGTGCTAATACCACTTGGTGACCGCCGCGAGGCCGCGCGGTCATCTTCCACTCAGCAAGACTCGACCCTCAAGGAGATGCCATGAAACTTCGTCCGTTGCACGATCGCGTGATCGTCAAGCGCGTGGAGCAGGAAACCAAGACCGCCTCGGGAATCGTCATTCCCGACAACGCCGCCGAGAAGCCCGACCAGGGCGAAGTTCTCTCGGTCGGCCCCGGCAAGCGGAACGAGCGCGGCGACATCACCTCGATGAACGTCAAGGCCGGCGACCGGGTGCTGTTCGGCAAGTACAGCGGCCAGACCGTCAAGGTCGATGGCGACGAGCTCCTGGTGATGCGCGAGGAAGACCTCTTCGCCGTCGTCGAGAAATAAAGCAGGCAACGGAGATACAGAGATGGCAGCAAAAGACGTTTCATTCGGCGGTGACGCCCGCGCGCGCATGGTCGAGGGTGTGAACATCCTCGCCAATGCGGTCAAGGTCACCCTCGGCCCCAAGGGCCGCAACGTGGTGCTCGAGCGCTCCTTCGGCGGCCCGACAGTCACCAAGGACGGGGTCTCGGTCGCCAAGGAGATCGAGCTCAAGGACAAGCTCCAGAACATGGGCGCACAGATGGTCAAGGAAGTCGCTTCCAAGACCAGCGACATCGCCGGCGACGGCACGACCACGGCCACGGTTCTCGCCCAGGCGATCGTCCGCGAAGGCATGAAGTACGTCGCGGCGGGCATGAACCCGATGGACCTGAAGCGGGGCATCGACAAGGCCGTCACGGCGCTCGTCGAGGAGCTCAAGAAGCAGTCCAAGCCGACGACGACCAGCAAGGAAATCGCCCAGGTTGGCACGATCTCGGCGAACAGCGACGAGGAAGTCGGCCGAATCATCGCCGACGCGATGGACAAGGTCGGCAAGGAAGGCGTCATCACCGTCGAGGACGGCAAGTCGCTCGCCTCCGAGCTCGAAGTCGTCGAGGGCATGCAGTTCGACCGCGGCTATCTCTCGCCCTACTTCATCAACAACCCCGACAAGCAGACTGCGGCGCTTGACAACCCGTTCGTGCTGCTGTTCGACAAGAAGATCAGCAACATCCGCGATCTGTTGCCGACGCTGGAGCAGGTCGCCAAGTCGGGCCGCCCGCTGCTGATCGTCGCCGAGGAAGTCGAAGGCGAAGCGCTCGCGACGTTGGTCGTGAACACGCTGCGCGGCATCCTCAAGGTCGTCGCCGTCAAGGCGCCGGGCTTCGGTGACCGTCGCAAGGCCATGCTCGAGGACATCGCCATCCTGACCGGCGGCAAGGTCATCGCCGAGGAAGTCGGCCTCACGCTCGAGAAGGTGCAGCTGGCCGACCTCGGCCAGGCCAAGCGGGTCGAGGTGGGCAAGGAAAACACGACC
>JBBRFW010000054.1:0-24020 GCA_038241255.1 Burkholderiales bacterium
CAGGTTTCGGGTTCATCTGACGCGAGACGATCACACCTGCCTGGCGATGTTCCAAGCCCTTGCTCTTGCGAGCATCGGTTCAAGGAAATATAGAGTTCACGCGAGCGCAACGGACGAATTCATCATACCGCGCACGTCGCGTCACGGGCGTGAATTAGAGCAGTTGTCCGTCGGCGTTGAGGGTCATCTCGATGCGCCGGATCAGGTCGTCGATATCGACCGGGTCGCGCCTGGACGCGTCGCCCTTGCCCGCCGCCACCGGCCGGGGCGGGCGCTCGGCCAGGGCGAACGCGAGATTCAGCGCCGCAAGCACCGCGATCCGCTCGCGCGCCTTGACCTTGCCGCCGTCGCGAATGGCGCTCATTTCGCGGTCGACGTCGGCCACGGCCTCAAGCAGAGAGCCCTCGCCGCCGTCCGGGCAGCCGAGGATGTAGCTCTGGCCGAGGATGGTAACTTCGACCTGCTTCATCCGGCGCTCCGCAGCGACTCGCTGCCGTTGCCGTCCGCGCCACTGCTGGGGCTGGCCGGCGCGGGCTCGCGCGGCAGCCGCTGCAGCAGCACGTCGATGCGGGTGCGCGCGGCGTTGAGGCGCGAGCGCAGGTTGTCGCGCTCGTTCGTGACTGCGCCGAGTTCGCTCGCGAGCAGGACGTTCGTGCGCTGCAGCTCCTCGTGTCGAAGAAGCAGGCGCTCGACCCGGTCTGCGAGTTCCTCGATCGTGGCCATGACGCTCCGGCAAGGGGAGAGGATGGCGAATTGTAGGGGTCGCTTCCGCGCCCGACGGGCTGCTTAGAATCATCGCGTTGGTGCCCGTGAAGGTGTTCATGCCTTCACAGTTAAACGGGAAGCGAGCGCCGGGCCGTGCAGGCCCGGCTCAACCGCGCTGCCCCCGCAACGGTACGGCGGACGACGAGGTCTCGAGGCCTCGTCAGCGTCGGCGCTCACACCACTGAAGGCGCAAGCCTTCGGGAAGGTCGCCGACGTTGTTCCGTCAGCCCGGATACCGGCCAGCAAGCGGGCCGAGCCTCGTGCTCGGCCCATGTCGCAGGGCCCGCGGGGAAGCGGTCGCCTGCCTCTTGCGGGAACCTTCACCATGATCTGCCATCTCGAGGCGCCGCGCCCTTCGCGGCTTCGTCCTGCGCGCTCGGCGCTCGTTGGTCTCTTCTTCCTCCTTGTCTCGCTCTGGGTTCCGCTGGGCGCGGCGTTCGCTGCCGGCAGTGCGCTCGAACCGGTCGTCGTCACCGGCACGCGCGAGCCGGAGGCGATCGGTCGCAGCACGGCCGACGTCCTGGTCATCGACGCGGAGACGATCCGCGCCACCAACGCCGATTCGGTCGAAGACCTGATCCGCCGCGCCGCGGGAATGCAGGTCGCCCGCAACGGCGGACCCGGCCAGAATGCCGGCTTCTTCATCCGCGGTTCGAGCACCAACAGCACGGTCGTCCTCATCGACGGCGTCCGCGTCGGCTCGGCGACCCTCGGCCAGGCCGAGTTCGAGGCGCTGAGCCTGGCGCAGATCGAGCGCATCGAGATCCTGCGCGGTCCGGCGTCGAGCCTGTACGGTGCGGATGCCGTGGCTGGCGTGGTCCAGATCTTCACCCGCCGCGGCGAGGGCGCGCCGCGCTGGAACGCGGCCGGCGAAGTCGGCGGCTACGGCTCGTATCGCGCGGACGTCGGCGCGAGCGGCGCCGCAGGACCCTGGGACTACGCGCTGTCGCTGGGCCGCGACCGGAGCCGCGGCGTCTCCGCGATCGCGCCGGGCGACGCCTTCGGCAACTTCAATCCCGACCGCGACGGCTTCTGGCGCGATTCGGGAACGCTTCGGGTGGGCTTCTCACCCGCGCGTGGGCACCGCATCGGCGTGCACCTTCTCGAGACGCGCCTCGACGCCCAGTACGACGGCACCGAGCCGCCGTTCTTCGACGACCCCTCGCCGGACTTTCGCAATCGACTGACGACGCGCGTCGCCGCGGTCGACTACCGCGGCAAGCCGGCGATCTTCTGGACCGCGACGCTGCAAGGCTCGCGCGCCGTCGACGACCTGACGAGCGGCGGCCTCCTGCAGAGCCGCTTCGTCACGGCGCGCGAGCAGACCACGTGGCAGAACGCACTCGCCCTCGGCGCTGAGCAGCAGCTGCTGCTCGCCTACGAGCACGTCGTCGAGCGCGTCAGGGCCGACGTCTTCGCCGGCGAGCTCTTGCGCCGCAACGACGCGCTCGCGATCGGCTACTCGGGAACGGTCGGCGCGCACACGCTGCAGGCCGACCTGCGCCGGGACGCCAATTCCGCGTACGGAGGCAACACGACGGGCCGGGTCGGCTATGCGGTCGCCGTCTCGGGCGGCATCAAGCTGCGGGCGCTCGCGGGGACGACATTCCGCGGCCCGACCTTCAACGATCTCTACTTCCCTGGCTTCGGTGTCGCCACGATCCGTCCCGAGCGCGGCCGCAGCGTCGAAGCAGGCGCCGCCTGGCAGGGCGACAGCGCGAGCGTGTCTGCGACGGTCTACCGCAACCGGGTCCGCGACCTGATCGGCTTCGAGCCCGACGCGAGCTTGTGCCCGGCCGCCCCTGCCTTTCAGTTCGGCTGCGCCGCCAACACGCGGCGGGCGCGACTGCAAGGTGCAACGATCGCGGCGACGAAGCGCTGGGGCCGTCTCGACCTGCGCGTCAATGTCGATCTCCTCGACGCCAAGGATGCTGACAGCGGTGTCCGTCTCCCGCGGCGTGCCGCCCACCAGGAGAGCATCGGCGCCGACTACGCCGCCGGTGCCTGGCGCTTCGGCGCCTCGGCGCTCTTCGTCGGCTCGCGCCCCGATGGCAGCGCCGTCCTCGGCGGCTATGGCGTCGTCGACCTGCGCGTCGCCTGGCGGCCGCTGGCCGACTGGCAGATCGAGGCGCGCCTTGCCAACGCGCTCGACCGCACCGTGGAGCCGTTGCGTGACTATCGCGGCCTCGGTCGCCAGGCGTGGCTCGCCGTCCGCTACGCATCTGCCGGCCTGTGAAGCCGCGGGTTGAGGCGTCGACGAACGGCCGTGCCTCGGGATGATTCGCGAGCGATGAGCAGCCTGCGCGCGATGGCATTCGCCGTTGCCGCGGCGCTGCTCGCCTGCGCCGTCGGCGTCCTCGCCGGCTCGTCGGGGTTCGGCATCGCGTCGCCGGAGATCATGGCCTCGATCCGGGTGCCGCGCGTTCTCGCCGGCTTCGGTGCCGGCGCGGCGCTCGCCGTCTCCGGCGCGCTCATGCAGCTCCTGACACGCAACGCCCTCGCCGATCCCTACGTGCTCGGCCTAGCGGGCGGTGCGGCGGTAGGCGCCCTGGGCGCGATGCTCGTCGCCGGCGCCATCGGCGTGTCGCTCTCGGAATGGGGTGTCGCCGCGGGTGCGGCCATCGGCGCGGCGGGTGCCTCGGCCTTGCTGTTCGGTCTGCTGTGGCGCCGTCTCGCGAGCACGGCGACGTCGTCGGGCGGCGACGGCGCTGCCGCGCTCCTTCTCGTCGGCGTGATGATCGGCTCGGGCTGCTCGGCGCTGGTGTCGCTGATTCTCACCCTCGCCGACGAGGGCCAGCTGCGCGGCATGGTGTTCTGGCTGCTCGGCGACCTCAACGGGGCGACCCACTGGGAGATCGTCTGGCTCGCGCTCGCGCTCGCGCTCGCGCTGGTGTGGCCGAGCGCGCGCGAGCTCGACTGGCTGGCGCGCGGCGACGCCTGGGCGGCGACGCTCGGCGTGCCGGTCGGGCGGCGCCGACGCACCGTGCTTCTCGCCTCGGCGCTCGCTACCGGCGCGGCGGTCGCCACCGCGGGTGCGATCGGCTTCGTCGGCCTCGTGGTTCCGCATGCGCTGCGTCGTCTCGGCGTTCGCGCCGCACCGATCCTCTTGCCGGCGAGCGCCATCGCGGGCGGCGCGTTCGTGGTCGCCGTCGACGCGATTGCGCGGACGGTCGTCGCACCCTTGCAGCTGCCGGTCGGCGTTCTCTCGGCTGCGATCGGCGTGCCGAGCTTCATCGCCATGCTGCTGGCCCGGCCGGGGAGCGGCCGATGAACGCCGACATTTTGCTTCTCGAAGCAAGCCTGATGTCCTTGCGCGCCGGCGGGGCTGCCTCCCGGCGGCTCCTGTTCCAGGGCCTCGACCTGCGCGTCGCGCGAGGCGATCGCTGGGTGATCGTCGGCCCCAACGGCGCCGGCAAGTCGTCGCTGCTCGCCGCGCTGGCCGGCGTCTTTCCGATCGCCGCCGGATCGGTGCGAGTCGACGGTGTCGCGCTCGATTCCTGGCCGCCTGCCGCGCTCGCGGCGCGGCGCGCGTGGAGCCCGCAGTTCTGGTCCGATCCGTTTCCGGCGAGCGTGCGCGAGACCGCGGCGCTCGCGCATCGTCGTGACGCCGGCTGGCGCACCGCTCTCGAGGGCGATCGCGATGCCGACGTCGAGCGAGTGCTCGACCTGCTCCTTCTCGCCGAGCTCGCTGACAGCGACGTGCAAACGCTATCGGGCGGAGAGCGCCAGCGCGTCGCGCTGGCGACGGCGCTGCTGCAGGACGCGCCGCTCCTCCTCCTCGACGAGCCGGCCTCGCATCTGGACCTCGCCCACGAGCGCCTGCTGGTGCTGCTACTCCTCGCTCATGCCAGAGCAGGTGGCGCCGTGGTCGCGAGCGTGCACGACCTCGATCTCGCCTGGGACCTGGCCAGCCACGTCGTTCTCCTCGACGGCCGCGGCGGTGTCGTCGCCGGACGGCGCGACGACGTGCTCGTCGCCGCGCGTCTCGGCGCCGTGTTCGGCGTCTCGCTCCAGGCGATCGACCTCTCCGGGGCGCGGCGCTTCGTCGTCGCGCCGGATGCGCCGTCTGCGGGACGCCCATGAGCGCCACCGCCTCGTCTTCCGGCTTGCTTCGTGCGGCAGTCTTTCTTGCTGCGGGCCTGGCGGCCGGCGCTTCGTCCGCAGCTGCGGGCGCGCTCGGCGTGATCGACGATGCCGGTCGCACGCTCGTCTTCGCGCGGCCGCCGCAGCGCGTGATCACGCTTGCGCCGAGCCTCACAGAGCTCGTCTTCGCCGCGGGCGCAGGCGCGGCGCTCGTCGGCACGTCTGCGCTCAGCGACTTTCCGCCGGCGGCGCGCACGATCGCCCGGGTCGGCGATGCCGGCCGGCTCGACGTCGAGCGCGTGATCGCGCTACGGCCGGACGTCGTGCTCATCTGGCAGCGCGGCAGCACCAGCCGCGAGCTCGAGCAGCTCGAGGCTGCCGGGATCCATCTGTTCCAACTCGAGCCGCGCCGGCTCGACGACGTCGCGCGCGCCATCGAGCGCCTGGGAAAGCTGCTCGGCCACGAAGTCGAGGCCAACCGGCGCGCGAGCGAGCTGCGCGCCGCGCTCGAGCGCCTGCGCGCGCGGCACGCCGGCGTCGCGCCGGTGACGGTTTTCTATCAGGTGTGGCGCCAGCCGCTGATGACGATCAACGGGCGCCACCTGATCGACGACATCCTGACCCTCTGCGGCGGGCGCAACGTCTTCGCTGGTCTGGCGCCGCTGGTGCCGACCCTCTCGACCGAGGCGGTGGTCGCCGCCGATCCGGAAGCGATCCTGACCGCCAGCGAAAGCGCGGGCGGGGCGGCGTGGCGACGCGATCCCGGCAACGCGAGCTTCGCCATCTGGCGGCATCAGGCCGGCCTCATCGCCAGCAAGCGGGGCTGGCTCTACACGCTCGACGGCGACGCGATCAGTCGCCAGGGACCGCGCATCGCCGACGGCGCCGCCGCGGTGTGCGCGGTGCTCGATCAGGTCCGCGCCGAGCGCGCGAATCGCTGATGGGCGGCCTCACCTTGCGACGCCTTTCAGAGCCGGCGGCGCGGAGTCGCACCACCGCGCCACCGCGCACACCTCGCACAGCGGCCGCTTGGCCTGGCAGACGTAGCGGCCGTGCAGGATCAGCCAGTGGTGCGCGTTGGCGAGGAAGGCTTCGGGCACGCGCTCGAGCAGGCGCAGCTCCACCTCGATGGGCGTCGCGCCGACGGCGAGGCCGGTTCGATTGGCGACGCGAAAGACGTGTGTGTCGACGGCCAGCGTGAGGTCGCCGAAGGCGTTGTTGAGGACGACGTTGGCGGTCTTGCGGCCGACGCCCGGCAGCGCCTCGAGCGCTTCGCGCGTCTTCGGCACCTGGCCGCCGTGCTCCTCGACCAGGATGCGGCAGGTCGCGTGCAGGTTCTTCGCCTTGGTGCGGAAGAGGCCGATGGTGCGGATCGCCTCCTCGAGCGCCGGCAGGCCGAGCGCGAGCATCCTGGCCGCCGTCGGCGCCCTTGCGAAGAGGGCGCGCGTCGCCTTGTTGACGCCGCGATCGGTCGCTTGCGCCGAGAGCAGCACGGCGGACAGCAACTCGAAGACGCTGGCGTAGTCGAGCTCGGTCGAAGGCTCCGGGTTGGCGTCGCGCAGCGTCGCGAAGAACGGCTCGATGTCGGCCCGCTTCATCAGCGGCTTTGCGCGGTCACGCGGCGTCGACGCGGTCGTCAGCGGACGGCGCGAGCTTCGCGGGCGCGAGCGAGCGCAGCCGCGATCGTCTCCCTCCGCGGCGCGGCGGCCTCGGCTTCGGCCGGCGCCCGCCCCGTGGCTTCGCCCTGGCGCGCAGCGTGGCGCGCGTAGCGCTCGCGCGCCTGCTGCGCCAGCGCCGGATCCCAGGCCGCCCAGCCGGTTCGATCACCGCTCGCGCCGTGCATGGAGATGCAGTCCACCGGACAGACCGGCATGCAAAGTTCGCAACCGGTGCAGAGCTCGTCGATCACGACATGCATCTTCTTGGCGGCGCCAACGATGGCGTCGACCGGGCACGCCTTGAGGCAGAGCGCGCAACCGATGCACCAGGTTTCGTCGACTGCCGCGACGGCGCGGCGCGCTTCGCTGCCGCACGCGGCGTCGAGGGACACGGCGGGCCGACCGGTGAGGCGAGCCAGCCGCGCGATGCCCTCGGCACCGCCGGGCGGGCAGCGATTGAGGGGAGCCGCATCGCCTGCGATCGCCTGCGCGTAGCCCCGGCAGTCGTCGTAGCCGCAGCGGCGGCACTGCGTCTGCGGCAGCAGCTCGAGCACCGCGTCGACGGACACGCTCCCCATAGGTGTCTCAGGCACTCACGACCCGGGGCCTGCCTCGCGCGGGGCGGCGCTTCCTGTCGGCACCCGAAGCGGGCTCCTGATGCGAGGCGATGAAGTCGCGCACCTTGGGATAGACCTTCTCGCGCCAGCGCCGGCCGGAGAAGATGCCGTAATGGCCGGCGCCGATCGCGTCGTAGTGGAAACGCCGGTCGGCTGGGACGCCGGTGCACAGCGTGTGCGCCGCCTTCGTCTGGCCGGCTCCGGAGATGTCGTCGAGCTCGCCCTCGATCGTCAGCAGCGCGGTGGTGCGGATGTCCTCCGGCCGGACGAGCTCGCCCTTGATCGTCCACGTGCCGTTGACGAGCGCGAAGTCCTGGAACACGGTCTTGATGGTGTCGAGGTAGTACTCGGCCGGCATGTCGAGGACGGCGTTGTACTCGTCATAGAAGTCGCGGTGCGAGTCGGCTTTGTCGCCGTCGCCGCGCACCAGGTCAAGGAAGTGGTCGTAGTGCGACTTGAGGTGCCGGTCCGGGTTCATGGCGATGAAGCCCGCATGCTGCAGGAAGCCCGGGTAGACCGGACGGCCAGCGCCTGGATAGTTCACCGGCACGCGATGGATGACGTTGTTCTCGAACCAGGAGAGGCTCTTGTTGGTCGCCAGGTTGTTGACCGCGGTCGGGCTCCTGCGGGCGTCGATGGGCCCGCCCATCATGGTCATCGTGCGCGGCGTCTGCTCACCGGCGCTGGCCATCAGCGAAATCGCTGCCAGAACGGGCACGGTCGGCTGGCATACCGAGATGACATTTACCTCGGGGCCGATAAAGCGGATGAACTCCTGCACGTAGGCCACGTAGTCGTCGAGATGGAACGGCCCCTTGTCCTGGGGGATCATGCGGGCGTCGGTCCAGTCGGTCATGAACACCTTGTGGCTCTTCAGCAGCTCGCGGATGGTCTCGCGCAGCAAGGTCGAGTGGTGACCGGAGAGCGGCGCGACGACCAGTACCATCGGCTGCTTCTTCAGCCGCTGCAGCGTCGGCAGGTCGTCGGTGAAGCGCTTGAAGCGAAGCAGCCGGCAGAACGGCTTTTCGATCGCGACCTGCTCGTGCACGGCCACCGAGGTGCCGTCGACGTCGATCGAGCGGATGTTGAATTCGGGCTTCTCGTAGTCCTTGGCGAGCCTGTGCATCAGCTCGAGGCCGGCCGAGACCCGGTGCGCATGCGGCGTGTGCGCGAACAGCGACAGCGGGTGGTTGTAGAGCTTGGACGACGCGCTCGCGAACTCGGAGAACGGGCTCAGCAGAGCCCGCTGCGCTTCGTACCATTCATAGAGCATCATGCGGGGGCCTTCTCTGTGACGTGGGCGATCGCGGCGACGACGTCGTCGAGGTTCTTCTCGTTGAGGGCAGCCACGCAGATGCGGCCCGAATCGACGCCGTACACCCCGAACTCGCTGCGCAGCCGCTGCATTTGCGCCTTGCTGAGGCCGGAGTAGCTGAACATGCCGCGCTGGCGGGTGATGAAGTCGGTGTCGATGCCCGCGCCCGCGGCGACCAGGCGCTGCTGCAGCTCGATGCGCATTCGCTTGATGCGCTCCCGCATGCCGGCGAGCTCGTCCTCCCACATCGCCCGCAGGGCCGGCGTCGAGAGCACGGCCGTAATCGCCGCCGCGCCGTGGGTCGGCGGGTTCGAGTAGTTGGTGCGGATGACGCGCTTGAGCTGGCTCAGGACCCGCGCCGCCGCGTCCTTGCTCGCGCAGACGACCGAGAGGGCACCGGCGCGCTCGCCGTAGAGCGAGAAGCTCTTCGAATAGCTGGTGGCGACGAAGAAGTCGAGGCCGGCGTCGAGGCACAGGCGGACGGCGCGCGCGTCTTCCACGAGGCCATCGCCGAAGCCCTGGTAGGCCATATCGAGGAAGGGCACCAATCCGCGCGCGGCGAGCAGCTCGACGACCTGCGGCCATTGCTGGGGCGTCAGGTCGCAGCCGGTCGGGTTGTGGCAGCAGGCATGCAGCACGACGATCGTTCCCGGCGCGGCCGCCGCCAGGGCCGCGCGCAGGCCTTCGAAGTCAACGCCATGCGTCGCCGCGTCGTAGTACGGATAGGTACCGACCTCGAAGCCGGCGCCTTCGAATAGGGCGCGATGGTTCTCCCAGCTCGGCTCGCTGATCAGGACCCGCGCCGCCGGGTTCAGGCGCTGCAGGAGGTCGGCGCCGACCTTGAGGCCGCCGGTGCCGCCGACCGCCTGCACGGTCGCGATCCGGCCCTCGCGGCGCGCGGCGGCGTCGCCGAACACGAGCGCCTGCGTCGCCGCGTCGTATGCGGCGATGCCGTCGATCGGCAGGTAGCCGCGCGCCTGCGGCGCCTCGATCATCGTCTTCTCGGCCTCCCGGATGCAGCGCAAGAGCGGCAGCTTGCCGTTCTCGTCGTAGTAGACGCCGACGCCGAGGTTCACCTTGGCCGGGTTCGGGTCGGCCGCGAACTGTTCGTTGATGCCCAGGATCGGGTCGCGGGGCGCCATCTCGACGGCGTCGAAGAGCGAAGACATGGAAGGGTTCCTCAGGATGCCTGGCCTTGGAAAATGCACGCCGGGCGCCATCTGCCGATATCGGCTTGCGCGCTCGGTACGGGGCCGCGATACGACCGCTTTGCGGTACTCTGGACGGTTTCGCGCCGCCGCGAGCCAACCCCGAATCTTATCTGCCATGACACCGATGACCGAACCCGCTCGCGTCGAAGACCCGGCCGTCGAGACGGAAGGTGAATTCATCACGTACCCGGGGTCGCCGTTCCAGCTGTTCAGTCCCTATCAGCCGGCGGGCGACCAGCCCACGGCGATCGCCGGCCTGGTGGAAGGCATCCGCGACGGCCTGGCGTTCCAGACGCTGCTCGGCGTCACCGGCTCGGGCAAGACCTTTACGATGGCTAACGTGATTGCCCAGATCGGCCGGCCGGCGATCGTCTTCGCGCCCAACAAGACGCTGGCCGCCCAGCTCTACAGCGAATTTCGCGAGTTCTTCCCGAAGAACGCGGTCGAGTACTTCGTCAGCTACTACGACTACTACCAGCCCGAAGCCTACGTGCCGCAGCGCGATCTCTTCATCGAGAAGGACTCGGCGATCAACGAGCACATCGAGCAGATGCGCCTGTCGGCAACGAAGAGCGTGCTCGAGCGGCGCGACGTGGTCATCGTCGCGTCGGTAAGCGCTATCTACGGCATCGGCGCCCCGGAGGATTACACCGAGATGCGCATGATCATGCGCGTCGGCGAGAAGCTCGGCCAGCGCGACGCCATCGCCCATCTGATCCGCATGCAATATTCGCGCAACGAAAGCGATTTCTCGCGCGGCACCTTCCGCGTGCGCGGAGACACGATCGACGTCTTCCCGGCGGAGCACAGCGAGCTCGCGATTCGCCTCGAGCTGTTCGACGACAAGCTCGAGTCGCTCACGCTGTTCGACCCGCTCACCGGCCGGATCCGCCAGAAGATTCCGCGCTTCGTGATCTATCCGGCGAGCCACTACGCGACGCCGCGCGGGCGCGTTGTCTCGGCGATCGACACGATCAAGATCGAGTTGCGCGAGCGGCTCGACGAGCTGGTGAAGTCCGGCAAGCTGGTCGAGGCGCAGCGGCTCGAGCAGCGGACGCGATTCGACCTCGAGATGCTGCAGGAAATCGGCCACTGCAAAGGCATCGAGAACTACACCCGGCACCTCTCGGGCGCGGCGCCGGGCCAGCCACCGGCGACGATGGTCGACTACCTGCCGAAGGACGCGCTCATGTTTCTCGACGAGAGCCACGTCATGATCGGCCAGCTCGGCGGCATGTACAACGGCGACCGGGCGAGGAAGACGACGCTGGTCGAGTACGGCTTCCGGCTGCCCTCCGCGCTCGACAACCGGCCGCTCAAGTTCGAGGAGTTCGAGGCCAAGATGCGCCAGGCGATCTTCGTGTCGGCGACGCCGGCGGCGTACGAGAACGAGCACGCCGGCCAGGTGGTCGAGCAGCTGGTCCGGCCGACCGGATTGATCGATCCGGTCGTCGAGGTGCGCCCTGCGACGCGGCAGGTGGACGACGTGCTCCAGGAGATCCGCGACCGTGTCGAGGTCAACGAGCGGGTCCTGATCACGACCCTTACCAAGCGGATGGCCGAGCAGCTCACCGACTACCTCGCGGACAACGGCGTCAAGGTGCGCTACCTGCACAGCGACATCGAGACGGTCGAGCGGGTCGAGATCCTGCGCGACCTGCGCCTGGGCACCTTCGACGTCCTGGTCGGCATCAACCTGCTGCGCGAGGGCCTGGACATTCCGGAGGTCTCGCTCGTGGCCATCCTCGACGCCGACAAGGAAGGATTCCTGCGCTCGGAGCGCAGCCTCATCCAGACGATCGGCCGCGCCGCCCGCAACCTGAACGGCAAGGCCATCCTCTACGCCGACCAGATGACCGAATCGATGAAGCTGGCCATCGGCGAGACCGAGCGCCGGCGCGCCCGCCAGACCGCGCACAACCTCGCCGAGGGGATCACGCCGGTGAGCATCGTCAAGCGCGTCAAGGAGATGATCGACGGCATCTACAACGACAAGGGCGCCAAGGACGACCTCAAAGCGGCCCGCGACGCCTTCGCCGGCGAGGTGCTGAGCGAGAAAGACCTGAGCAAGCGGATCAAGCTCCTCGAGCGGCAGATGCTCGAGCACGCCAAGAATTTGGAGTTCGAGAAGGCGGCGCGCACCCGCGACCAGCTCGCGGCGTTGCGCGAGCAGGCGTTCGGCGCCTCGGTCAGCGACAACGTGGTCGCGATTCCGCCGCCGCCCGGGTCGCCCCGGTCGGGCTTGAAGCGGAACTAATCGGCCTAATCTCGACCAAATCACTCGGCTTCCGCTATACTTGAGCAAATCACTCGGATTAGCGCATCGACCAGAAGAAGCTGGCTCCCGGCCCGGCATTTGCCGAAGCCGATGGCCGCTGGAAGCAGCGTTCACGACACCGAATTGAGGAGCTTTCGATGCGACTTACCACCAAAGGCCGTTTTGCCGTCACCGCGATGATCGATCTCGCCCTTCGCGAGCACTCCGGTCCCGTGGCCCTGGCGGCGATCAGCAGCCGGCAGCAGATTTCGCTGTCCTACCTGGAGCAGTTGTTCGGCAAGCTCCGCCGCCATGAGCTGGTCGAGAGCACGCGCGGTCCGGGCGGAGGCTATTCGCTCGGCCGCAAGTCGGAGGAGATCACCGTCGCCGACATCATCGTCGCCGTCGACGAACCGATCGACGCCACCGGCTGCGCGGGAAAGGAAAACTGCATGGGCGACGACGCCGGCCGCTGCATGACGCACGACCTCTGGGCGAGCTTGAACTCGAAGATGATCGAGTTCCTCGATTCGGTCTCGCTCAAGAAGCTGGTCGACGAGCAACTCGCCAAGGGCGTCTCGATCGAAGAGCACCCTGTCAAGCGGGCGATCTCGACCCAGCCGGTCGTCAAGCCGATCAAGATCACCGCGCCCAATTCGGTGTTCGCGCTCGGCGCTGCCTTCTCGAAGTGATTCTCCAATTGAGACCGTCCTCGTGGACATGACCCCGCATTTCCCCATCTACATAGACTACGGCGCGACGACGCCGGTGGACCAGCGCGTCGTCGACGCCATGATTCCGTGGTTGCGCGAGCATTTCGGCAACCCGGCGTCGCGCAGCCATGCCTGGGGCTGGGAGGCGGAAGCGGCGGTTGAGAAGGCGCGCGAGCAAGTCGCCGCGCTGGTTGGGGCCGACTCGCGCGAGATCATCTGGACCTCGGGCGCGACTGAATCCGACAACCTCGCCATCAAGGGGGCGGCGCAGTTCTACAAGACGCGTGGCAAGCACCTCATCACCGTCAAGACCGAGCACAAGGCTGTCCTCGACACGATGCGCGAACTCGAGCGCCAGGGCTTCGAGGTGACTTACCTCGATGTCGAGGAGGACGGACTGCTCGACCTCGACAAGCTCAAGGCGGCGATGCGGTCCGACACCATCCTGGTCTCGGTGATGTTCGTCAACAACGAGATCGGCGTCATCCAGGACGTCGCCGCGATCGGTGCGATGTGTCGCGAGCGCTCCATCATCTTCCACGTCGACGCCGCGCAGGCCACCGGTAAGGTGACGATCGACCTGGCGACCTTGCCGGTCGACCTGATGAGCCTGGCCTCGCACAAGAGCTACGGCCCCAAGGGCATCGGCGCGCTCTACGTTCGAAGAAAGCCGCGCGTGCGCATCGAGGCGCAGATGCACGGCGGCGGCCACGAGCGCGGTATGCGCTCCGGCACGTTGCCGACGCACCAGATCGTCGGCATGGGTGAGGCGTATCGGCTCGCCCGCGAGGACATGGGCACCGAGATCGAGCGGATCCGCATGCTGCACAAAAAGCTGGTCGACGGCCTCTCGGGCATCGAGCAGACCTTCCTGAACGGCCATCCGACGCAGCGCGTGCCGCACAACGTCAACATGTCGTTCAACTACGTCGAGGGCGAGTCGCTGATCATGGGCGTCAAGGGCATTGCCGTGTCGTCTGGATCGGCTTGCACGTCGGCGAGCCTGGAGCCGAGCTACGTACTTCGGGCGCTTGGCCGCAGCGACGAGCTCGCCCACTCGAGCCTGCGCATGACGATCGGCCGCTTCACGACCGAAGAAGAGATCGACTACGTCGTCTCCACGCTGAAGGAGCGCGTCGCCAAGCTGCGCGACCTGTCGCCGCTTTGGGACATGTACCAAGAAGGCGTCGACATCAGCACCATTCAATGGGCGGCACACTGATGTCGCCCGCATTCAGGGAGTAGCACCATGGCATATAGCCAAAAGGTCGTCGAGCACTACGAAAACCCGCGCAATGTCGGCTCCTTCGCCAAGGGTGATGATTCGGTCGGCACCGGCATGGTCGGAGCGCCCGCCTGCGGCGACGTGATGAAGCTGCAGATCAAGGTCAACCGCGAGACCGGGTTGATCGAGGACGCCAAGTTCAAGACCTATGGCTGCGGCTCGGCGATCGCTTCGAGCTCGCTCGTTACCGAGTGGGTTAAGGGCAAGTCGCTCGACCAGGCGCTGACGATCAGGAACACGCACATCGCCAGCGAGCTCGCGCTGCCGCCGGTGAAGATCCACTGCTCGATCCTTGCCGAGGATGCGATCAAGGCGGCGGTGAGCGACTACAAGGCGAAGCACCCGGCGTCCGCGCGCGCCGCTGCCGAAGTGGCCGGCTGACATGTCCGTCACCCTGACCGAGGCGGCGGCCCGGCACGTCTCCCGCTATCTCGGCCGTCGCGGCAAGGGCGTAGGCGTTCGCCTGGGCGTGAAGACGACCGGTTGCTCGGGTCTGGCCTACAAGCTCGAGTATGCCGACGACTTCGCGCCCGAGGATCACGTCTTCGAGGACCACGGCGTCAAGGTCATCATCGACCCCAAGAGCCTTCCCTACATCGACGGCACCGAGCTCGACTTCGTCCGCGAAGGCCTCAACGAAGGCTTCCAGTTCCACAACCCGCGCGAGAAGGACCGTTGCGGCTGCGGCGAGTCGTTCAGGGTTTGAAGAACTAGGCGCTTGGCTGGATCCTGGCGGGCCCGCTGCGCGGGCCCTTCTCTTTTGTTGACATGAGCCTGGCCATTGACGACTTCGCCCTGTTCGGCCTGCCGCGCCGATTCCGGCTCGACCGCGCCGACCTCGACGCGCGTCGCCGCGCGCTCCAGGGTGAAGTTCACCCCGACCGGTTCGCCGGCGCCGACGCCGCGTCCAGGCGCGCGGCGATGCAGTCTGCGGTGCGCGTCAACGAGGCCTACGCACGTCTCGGCGACCCGCTCCGTCGTGCCGCCTATCTGTGCGAGCTCGCCGGCACCGCCATTCGCGCCGAAGACAACACCGCGATGCCGGTCGAGTTCCTGCGCCAGCAGATGGCCTGGCGCGAAGCGCTCGAGGACGCCGACGCCCGGGAGGACGTCGATGCCCTCGCGCGGCAGCTCGCGCAAGAGCGCGATCACGCCCATGCGCGTCTGGCCGGCGCCCTCGACCGCGATGGCGACTACGCCCGCGCGGCGCAGGAGGTGAGGGCGCTGATGTTCATCGAGCGATTCGCCGCCGACGTCGACGACCGCCTCGCCGCGCTGGAGCGCTGAGCATGGCGCTGCTGCAGATCTCCGAGCCCGGCGCGTCGCTCGACCCGCACACGCGCAGGCACGCGGTCGGCATCGACCTCGGCACCACCTATTCGCTCGTCGCAGCGGTGAGGAGCGGCGTCGCCGAGTGCCTGCCGGATCGCGACGGCGAGGTCATCGTCCCTTCGGCCGTCCGCTACTTCGGCGACGGCACGGCGCGGGTCGGGCGCGAGGCGCTCGCCGGCGCGGTCATCGATCCGACCAACACCGTGGTCTCGGTCAAGCGGCTCATGGGTCGCGGCTTCGGCGACGTCTCTGTCGCGGGACGGCTCGCCTACGACTTTGTCGCGTCGGACGGAGGCATGGTCCGCCTGCGCACGGCGGCGGGCGTCAAGTCGCCGGTCGAGATCTCGGCGGAGATCCTCGCCACGCTTCGCCAGCGCGCGGAAGACACGTTCGACGCCGAGCTGTACGGTGCCGTCATCACGGTGCCGGCGTATTTCGACGACGCGCAGCGGCAGGCTACCAAGGACGCCGCCGAGCTCGCCGGTCTCGATGTGCTGCGGCTGATCAGCGAGCCGACCGCCGCGGCGATCGCCTACGGGCTCGACAACGCCAGCGAGGGCCTGTATGCCGTCTACGACCTCGGCGGTGGCACCTTTGACATCTCGCTGCTGCGCATGACGCGGGGCGTGTTCGAAGTCGTCGCCACCGGCGGCGATTCCGCGCTCGGCGGCGACGACATCGATGCCGCGCTCGCGGGATGGGCTCTGGCGCGCGCGGGCGTCACCGCCGCGAGTGCCGGCGATCGTCGCGCCGCGGTTATCGCAGCCCGGGCTGCGAAAGAGACCTTGTCGGGCGAGGCGCGGACCGTCTTTCGCTGCGCGATCGGTGGCGCCACCGTGGTCCAGCCGATCGAGCGCGGCGAGCTCGAGGCGATCGCGCAGCCCTTCGTCGATCGCACCATCGCCGCTGTGCGTCGCGCCGTGCGCGACGCCAAGGTTGACAAGGCGGCGATCGACGGCATCGTCCTGGTCGGCGGATCGACGCGGATGCCGCTCGTGCGCGGCGCCGTCGCCGAGTTCTTCGGCCGCGAGCCGCTCACCAACCTCGACCCGGATCAGGTGGTCGCGCTCGGCGCGGCACGCCAGGCCGATGCCCTGGCGGGCAATGTGGGCGCGGGCGACCTGCTGCTGCTCGACGTCGTGCCGCTCTCGCTCGGCATCGAGACGATGGGCGGGCTGGTCGAGCGGATCATCGAGCGCAACAGCCCGATCCCGACGGCGCGCGCGCAGAGCTTCACGACCTTCCAGGACGGCCAGTCGGCGATGTCGATCCACGTCGTCCAGGGCGAGCGCGACCTCGTTGCCGACTGCCGCTCGCTGGCTCGCTTCGAGCTGCACGGCATCCCGCCGATGGTCGCGGGTGCGGCGCGGATCCAGGTCACCTTCACCGTCGATGCCGACGGCCTCCTCAGCGTCGAGGCGCGCGAGGAGACCTCGGGCGTGGAAGCCTCGGTCACGGTCAAGCCGAGCTACGGCCTGTCGGACGACGAGGTGACCCGGATGCTGAGCGAGAGCTTCGGCCACGCCGAAGAAGACATGGCCGCGCGCGCCCTGCGCGAGGCGCAGGTCGATGCCGAGCGGCTGCTCGGCGCGATCGAGTCGGCCCTGGCGGCCGACGGCGATCTGCTCGCGCCAGCCGAGCGCGAGCACATCGATGCCGCGATGCGCGAGCTCCGCGTGCTGCGCGCCTCCAGCGACCGCGTCGCGCTCGAGCCCGCGTTGAAGGCGCTGGCCGACGCCACGGCGGCATTCGCCGCCGAGAGGATGAATCGGGGCATTCGCCGGGCGCTCGCCGGCCGCCGCGTCGAGGACCTCTGAGCATGCCGACCATCAAGGTGCTGCCGCATCCGGAGTACTGTCCTGAAGGCCGGGCGATCGAAGCCAACCCGGGCGAGTCGATCTGCGAGGTCCTGCTCGAGAATGGCATCCCGATCGAGCACGCCTGCGAGATGAGCTGCGCCTGCACGACATGCCACGTCGTCGTACGCGAGGGCTATGCGTCGCTCGGCGAGCCCGACGAGAGCGAGGAGGATCTGCTCGACCGCGCCTGGGGGCTGGAGCCGACTTCGCGCCTTTCGTGCCAGGCCATCGTGTCGCGCCAGGACGTGACGGTCGAGATCCCGAAGTACTCGATCAACCACGCCAAGGAAAAACACTGACGGCGCAGCCGCGCCGGTGCGCAAACGCCGTTAGCGACGCTCGTGGCTCGAGCTCATCGCCCGGCGCAACCAGCCGAGCGGGCTGATCGAATCGAAAAACGAGTCTGGCGCTGTGGTGTCCCGCTCGGCGATGACGGCGCGACCGTCGAGCATGTCGACGAAGGCCCGAATCTCCGACTTCTTCAGCCCGCTGACCTCGACCAGCTTGGCCAGGCTCATGAAACGCTGCGACATCTCGCTCAGGGCACGGCGGTGAGCGGTGCGCCGGTATTCGGCCGGAAGCTCCGGCCAGGCGAGAAGGCGGTACTCTTTCATCGAGGAGCGGCAATGAGCAGCGAGGGGGGTGAGCCTAACCTCGCCGCGTCAGGCCAGAAGGCATTCTTTGCAAGGCCTTCGTGATATTTGCAACGGTCCGCTGCGTGCACCCTCTGGACGGTCGCGCCGATCCGAGGCATTAATCAGGCATTGCCGCGCCTTCAGGAAGCCACTTGATGCAGGGCCCGTTGAACTTCGCTTTGCCACGGCAAGGCATGGACGAGCTGGTGCAGGCGAAGCGCCGATTCCAGGTGGGTGAGGGCCTCGCCCTCGTCGTCGAGGAGCTTCAGGTTGGTCACGAGGCCGAGCGGGTCGCACATCGCCACCACGCCGGGCTGCAGGCGGACCCAGTCCCATGCGACACCGGCGGCGCGCGCCTCGTTCCCGTCGCCCCACAACGTCTGACCGGTGCAAAGGCACAGATCGTCGCCAAAGTTCAAGACTCGGGTGCCGAGGTGCGTCAGATGCAGCTGAGGCGCGCGGCTGGCCTGCCACAATACGGTTGGCCATGCGCACACGATCCAGGCAGGTGTCGTGGTGGTCGTCGAGTCGATGTCGATTCCCCGGGATTGACAGGATCGCAGTGTCGCAAGCCCTTCTACGGTTGCAAGCTGTCAGAGTTGTCAGGGTGATGGGCAAGAAATCACGTCGCTGCAATCGGCCGCGAGCGCAGAGCTAGGGACATGCTTGACAGCGGCTTCACATCCGTCCTGACGTCTCGCAACCGAGACGAATTTCAGGCGGAGGTCATCAACTTCACCAGGCGTCTTGGCTTCGAGACGGTGTCTGCGACGGTGGTCATCGATCACCTCTTGGGCGATGCCGAGTTCATCACCGTCGACAACACGCCGCGCGACTTCAGGGACATCTTCGAAGACCCTAGCAAGAACCGTCGCGATCCGGTCATGCAGCATTGCAAGCGCCAGAGCGTGCCCATCATCTGGGATCAGTCGACTTATGCTGAAAGCGGCGCCGGAGACATGTGGGAGACGCAGGCCCGCTTCGGCTACTGCTCGGGCATCGCCATGGCCTTGCATCTCCCCGACGGAAGGCACTTTTTCCTGGGCGTCGATCGGGACAAGCCGGTCCCGCCCGACCCGATGGAAGTCACGCGCATGGTGGCCGATCTCCAGCTGTTCGCCGTGCATGCCCAGGACGCGGCCCTTCGCATCCTCATCCCTGCACCGAGCTCGCCGAACGCGCCCGCGCTCACGCCGCGGGAGCTCGAGACGCTGCGCTGGACGATGGAGGGAAAGACCGCCTGGGAAGTCGGCAATCTGCTGGGCATCAGCGAGCGAACGGCCGCGTTGCACGTCAATAACGCGACCCACAAGCTCGATTGCGTGAACAAGCATCAGGCCGTGCTGAAGGCCTTGCGACTCGGCTTGATCCGTTGAGTTTCCGACCGTCTTAACCGGTTCTCGACGGCAAAACAACTGTCAGAGTTAACAGTTCCGCTGATTTTGTGCCGGTGCAATGCTCTTGCTTCGCGGCTATCTGCCGCGCTCAGGAGCCAACATGCAAGAGTCGCACGCCGTCCCCCCGACCACGCCTCCGCAATCTCCGCCGCCCTCGGCCGTTCTCGTTCTCGATGACCAGGCTCTGTCGCAGGTCGTCGGCGGGGGCCCGGGAGGCAATTGGTACGAACTGTAATCTGCGGACCTGGCGGGGACGGGTAGACCTTCGTTTCGACCTCCCGGGGTGACTTTGCTGGCTTCGGCGGGGTCGACACCCGCAGCCCTAGACTCGGGCTGTGAATGTTCTGGGCATCGAGACGTCTTGCGACGAGACAGGAGTCGCCCTGGTCGAAGTGACCGGGGACAAGGTGCCCGCTCTCACCGCCCAGGCGCTCCATAGCCAGATCACTCTCCACGCCGAATATGGCGGCGTGGTGCCCGAGTTGGCCTCACGCGACCACGTGCGGCGCGTTCTCCCGCTGGTTGCCTCGGTGTTGAAGGACGCCGGGATCGCTCGCTCGGACGTCGATGCCGTGGCGTTCACGCGGGGGCCTGGACTTGCCGGAGCGCTGCTGGTCGGCGCAGGCGTCGCGTGCTCGATGGCCGCCGCCCTGGGAAAGCCTGCCTTGGCCGTCCACCACCTCGAAGGGCACCTGCTGTCGCCCTTCCTCTCCGCCGACCCGCCGAGCTTCCCCTTCATCGCGCTGCTCGTCTCCGGCGGCCACACCCAGCTCCTGCACGTCGCCGAAGTCGGCCGCTACACGCTTCTCGGCGACACGATCGACGATGCCGCCGGGGAGGCGTTCGACAAGTCGGCCAAGCTGCTCGGCTTGGGCTATCCGGGCGGGCCCGCGCTCGCCCGTCTCGCCGAGTTCGGCGACCCCGCGGCATATGCGCTGCCGCGTCCCTTGCTGCAGCGCGGCTCGCTCGATTTTTCCTTTGCCGGCCTGAAGACCGCGGTGCGGACTCATGCGGCTCGCCTGGACTCCAGCTGCGAGCAGGCGCGCGCCGACCTGGCCGCCTCGACCCAGGCAGCGATCGTCGATGTGCTCGCGCGCAAGTCGATGGCCGCGCTCGAGGCGACCGGCTGCGATCGGCTCGTCGTCGCCGGAGGCGTCGGCGCCAATGCCTCGTTGCGCGAGCGCCTGCGCATGGAATGCGAAAAGCGCCGGGCCCGGATTCATTTTCCGGAGCTGGCGCTCTGCACCGACAACGGCGCGATGATCGCGCTCGCTGCCGCCATGCGCTGGCAGCGCGGCAGCGCCGACGTGTCGAAGGACTACGCCTTCGATGTTCGGCCGCGATGGTCGCTGGTCACCGCCTGAGCATCGCCGTCGCCGCTCTCCGGCGCGACATTCCGTCTTCCATCTCCCCCCGAATGAGAACCCTGATCGATCTGCTGCCCGCATCGAAGATCCGCGAGGTGGCCAACGCCGCCATGGGGCGCGGCAACGTTCTCGCCTTCTGGTTCGGCGAGAGCGACGAGCCGACGCCGCCATTTATCCGCGAGGCGGCGGCGCGCTCGATCGCCGAGGGCGAGACCTTTTATTCGCACAACCTTGGGCTGGTCGAGTTGAGAGAGGCGCTCGCCGGGTACGTCGGCAGCCTGCATCCTGCCGTGGGCATCGATCGGATCGCCGTCACGTCGTCTGGCGTGAGCGCATTGATGCTGGCCATGCAGGCCTTGGTCGGTGCCGGCGACGAGGTCGTCGCGGTTGTTCCGGTCTGGCCGAACCTCACTGCGCAGCCGGCGATTCTCGGTGCCCGCGTCACGCGCTTCCCGCTGCGGCCGTCGAGCGAAGGCGAATGGCAGCTCGACCTGGACGGTCTGAAACGGGCCGTGACGGCGCGCACCCGCGTCCTGCTCGTCAACTCGCCCAACAATCCCACTGGCTGGACGCTGACGAGCGCCGAGCAGGCCGCGTTGCTCGAGCACTGCCGATCGACGGGGACCTGGATCGTCGCCGACGAGGTCTACGAACGGATCTTCTTCGGCACGGCGGGCGACCAGGCCGGCGCCGCGCCGAGCTTCCTCGATCTCGCCGGCGCCGACGACCGCCTGATCGTCGTGCACAGCTTTTCGAAGAGCTTTCTCATGACCGGCTGGCGCCTCGGCTGGCTTGTGCTGCCCGCCGGCCAAGCGCCGTCGCTGGCCAAGCTGATCGAGTTCAACACGTCGTGCGCGCCGGTGTTCGTCCAGCGCGCCGGCCTGGCGGCGCTGGCGCACGCGTCGACGTTCGTGCCCGGCCTCGTCGAACGACTTCGGGCGGGCCGCGACGTCCTGCTGCCGCGCCTGCGCGCGCTCCCCGGCGTGCAGGTGGCAACGCCGGTCGGCGGGCTGTACGCATTCTTCCGTGCGCCCGGCAGCGATGAATCCCTGGTCTTCGCCAAGCGCCTGGTCGAAGGCGCGGGGGTCGGCCTCGCCCCAGGCGCGGCGTTCGGACCCGAAGGCGAGGGCTGGTTGCGCTGGTGCTTCGCCTCCCTCGACCCCCGGCGCCTGGTCGACGGCGCAGACCGGCTGCGGCGCTTCCTCGCGCTATAATTTCGTCCCTCCCTGCACCGCAGCGAGTCCAGCACGACGCCGGTCGGTTTCACCGGCGATCGCAAGTCCGCACCCGAAACCGCAGCCCCGCTCTTTGCCGGCGCTCGGTTTCACACGAGGAAACGAGATGCCCGCCACCACCGAACACAAGGCCGAGATCGTCAAGGCGCACGCCCGTGCCGCCAACGACACCGGGTCCACCGAGGTGCAAGTCGCCTTGCTCACCGACCGGATCAACGAGCTCACGCCGCACTTCAAGACCCATCTCAAGGACCACCACGGCCGGCGCGGCCTGCTGAAGATGGTCAACCGCCGGAAGAGCCTTCTGGCCTACCTGAAAGACACGGACGCCGATCGCTACACGGCGTTGATCCAGAAGCTCGGCCTTCGCAAGTAGGCGATGGCCGTCGCCCGCCGCCGAGGGGTAGACCTGCGGCGCGGGCTTGGGGACACAGCGGCCGACCGGCGTCGCCGTGTCATTCCATCGATGTTCGCCGCTGGGCGAGCAACATTGGAATGGCATTGCGCCAGGCCTCTGATCCCGGGTGTCGGCGCCGCCCGAATGGCGCCCGTCACGAATGGAGTAAGAACACATGAGCATCTTCAACAAGGTCACCAAGACGTTCCAATGGGGCCAGCAAACGGTCACGCTCGAGACCGGCGAGATCGCGCGCCAGTCAGGCGGCGCGGTCGTCGTCTCGATCGAGGACACCGTCGTCCTCGCCACCGTCGTCGCCAAGAAGGACGCCAAGCCCGGCCAGGACTTCTTTCCGCTGACCGTTGACTACATCGAGAAGACCTATGCCGCCGGCAAGATCCCAGGCAGCTTCTTCAAGCGTGAAGGCCGGCCGAGCGAGCTCGAGACGCTGACCTCGCGCCTCATCGACCGTCCGCTGCGTCCGCTGTTCCCGGAAGGCTTCTACAACGAGGTGCAGGTCGTCATCCACGTCTTGTCGCTGAACCCGGAAATCTCGGCCGACATTCCCTCGTTGATCGGCGCCAGCGCCGCACTGGCGATCTCCGGCATCCCGTTCAACGGCCCGATCGGCGCGGCGCGCGTGGGCTACATCGGCGGCCAGTACGTGCTCAACCCGACCAAGGCGCAACTGGCCGAGACCCAGATGGATCTCATCGTCGCCGGCACGCAGGCCGCGGTGCTGATGGTCGAGTCGGAAGCCAAGCAGCTGAGCGAGGAAGTGATGCTCGCCGGCATTGTCTTCGGTCACGAGCAGGGCAACGTCGCCATCGCGGCGATCAACGAGCTGGTGAAGGATGCCGGCAAGGCGATGTGGGACTGGCAGGCGCCCGCCAAGGACGAAGCTTTCATCACGCACGTGGGCTCGCTCGCGGAGCAGAAGCTGCGCGACGCCTACCAGATCCGATCGAAGCAGGCCCGCACGCACGCCACGCGCGACGTGACCACGGCGACGATGGCGGCGCTCTCGCAAGGCGGCGCGGCGGTCGACAAGGTCAAGGTCGACAACATCCTGTTCGACATCGAAGCCAGGATCGTCCGCAACCAGATCCTCTCGGGCGAGCCGCGCATCGACGGTCGCGACACCCGCACCGTGCGGCCGATCGAGATCCGCACCAGCTTGCTGCCGCGCGTCCACGGCTCGGCGCTGTTCACCCGCGGCGAAACGCAGGCGCTGGTCGCCGCGACGCTCGGCACCGACCGCGACTCGCAGCGCATCGACGCGCTCGCCGGCGAGTACAGCGAGCACTTCATGCTCCACTACAACATGCCGCCGTTCGCGACCGGCGAGACCGGCCGCGTCGGCTCCCCGAAGCGGCGCGAGATCGGCCACGGGCGCCTCGCCAAGCGGGCGCTGGTCGCGGTTCTCCCCGACCGCGGCGAGTTCCCGTACTCGATGCGCGTCGTCTCGGAAATCACCGAGTCGAACGGCTCGTCGTCGATGGCCTCGGTGTGCGGCGGCTGCCTCGCGCTGATGGACGCCGGCGTGCCGCTGAAGGCGCACGTCGCCGGCATCGCGATGGGCCTGATCAAGGAAGGCAACCGCTTCGCGGTGCTGACCGATATCCTCGGCGACGAGGATCACCTCGGCGACATGGACTTCAAGGTCGCCGGCACGACCGCCGGCGTGACCGCCCTGCAGATGGACATCAAGATCCAGGGCATCACCAAGGAGATCATGCAGGTCGCCCTGGCCCAGGCCAAGGAAGCGCGCCTGCACATCCTCGGCAAGATGCAGGAGGCGATGGGCGGTGCCAAGCAGGAGGTGTCGCAGTTTGCGCCGCGCCTGTACACGATGAAGATCAACCCCGAGAAGATCCGCGACGTCATCGGCAAG
>JBBRFW010000055.1:0-23104 GCA_038241255.1 Burkholderiales bacterium
GTAGAGCGGCGTGAAGCCGAAGCGCAGCAGGTCGGCGCCGAGAGTGGGGTCGCTGCCGGCCGACATAGCGCTCGCTTCGCCGGCGCGGAAGTCGCCGATCACGCCGCGCTCGATCAGCGCCTGCATGACGCGGTAGCCGTCGCCGTGAGCGAAGCTCGCCTGGCTGCCGCGCGAGGCGGCGTCACGCGGCGTCACGAGCACGAGGCCCAGACCGGCGCAGCGCGCCTCGACCTGGGCGATGAAGAGCTCCGTCAGCGCGACCGACTTGGCGCGCAGCGCGGCGATTCCGCCGGCGCGCTCGGCGTCGGCGAAGACGTCGACGCCGCATTCCAGCGCGGCCATCGCGAGCACCGGCGGCGTGCCGCAGACGAAGCGGGCGATGCCGCTCGCCGGCCGGTACTCAGGCGCGAAATCGAACGGCGCGGCGTGGCCGAGCCAGCCCGACAGCGGCTGGCGCAGCTGCTCGCGGTCCATGCGCCCGGTGTGACGCGGGTGGGCCCAGAGAAACGCCGGCGCGCCCGGCCCGCCGTTCAGGTACTTGTAGCCGCAGCCGACGGCGAAGTCGGCACCCGCGCCGCGCAGGTCGAGCGGCACGGCGCCGGCGGAGTGCGCCAGGTCCCAGACGACAAGCGCGCCTGCGTCGTGGGCGGCGCGCGTCGTCGCGGCGAGCGGGTGCATCCGGCCGCTACGGTAGTTCACGTGGGTCAGCATCAGCACGGCGACGTCGTCGCGCAACGACTCGCCGACGGCCGCGCCGTCGACGAGGCGCAAGTCGAGCCCCTGCGACGAGGCGATGCTTTCGGCGATGTAGAGATCGGTCGGGAAGTTGCCGCGCTCGGAGAGGACGACGCGACGCGCCGGCGAATCGGCGCGCTGCAGCGCGACGGCGGCGCTGAGCGTCTTGAACAGGTTGAGCGAGGTCGAGTCGCCGACGCACACCTCGCCGGCTTCGGCGCCGATCAGCGGCGCGATCTTGTCGCCGATGCGGCGCGAGAGGTCGATCCAGCCGGCGTCGTTCCAGCTGCGGATGAGCCCCTCGCCCCATTCGCGTTCGGCGACTTGCGCCAGGCGCGCCGCGGTCCGGCGCGGCAGCGCGCCGAGCGAGTTGCCGTCGAGGTAGACGACGCCTCGCGGCAGCGCGAACTCGTCGCGCAGCGCGGCGAGCGGGTCGGCGCGATCGAGCGCGGCGCAAGCGTCGCGGCTGGCGACCGGCGTCGTCGCGGTGGCGGTCTCTTCCATGTCCGCCGCGACGGTAGCACCGGCGTCGCCGACGTGGTGTCGGATTATTCGCACACGACGGTGCACCCCGGTCGAGCCTTGACAGCGTCGGCCGCGCTCCCTAGCGTGCGCTTCATGGCCGCACCGCTGGCCCGAGCAGTGGTCGTCGCGCTGTCGGGATATTTTGTCCTCGTCTGGGGCTCGGGCTTCGTCGCTTCGCGCTACGCGCTGCAGTACGCGGCGCCGTTCAGCTACATCGGCGTCCGCTACGCGATCGCCTTCGTCGTCGCGATGCTCGCCTTCGGCTTGCGGGCGTGCTGGCCAGGGTCGCAGCGAGAATGGAGCCACGTCGCCGTCGCCGGCCTGCTCAGCCACGCCGGCTATCTCGGCGGCAGCCACTACGCGCAGCGCTGGGGCCTGTCGGCGGGGATCACCGCGCTGGTCCTCGCACTGCAGCCGCTCTTCACCGCGGTCGTCACGTCGCGCTGGCTGCACGAGCGGCTCGCCGCCTGGCAGAAGGTCGGCGTCGGCGTCGGCCTGGCCGGAGTCGCGCTCGTCGTCGGTCCGCGCGCCGTCGCCGGCGCGGCGCCGCTGGCGAGCCTGTTCGCGGTCGCCTGGGCGCTGGTCTGCGTCACCGCCGGCACGTTGTACCAGCGCCAGTTCTGCGCCGGCACCGACCTACGCGCGGCGGTTTGCATCCATTTCGCGGCGACCGCGCTCGTGATGCTCCCCCTGGCCGGCGCGATCGAAGGCTTCGCAATCGAGTGGAACGCGCCGATCGCGCTGGCGCTGGCTTTCCACGTCGTTCTCGGCTCGATCGGTGCCTACTCGGTCCTGCACCTGTTGATGCGCCACGGCCAGGCGACCGGCGTGACGAGTCTGCTTTACCTGACGCCGCCCGTCGCCGCGCTGTGCGAATGGCTGGTCTTCGGCGTGCTGCCGACGCCGCTGATGTGGGCCGGGATGGTGGTCGCCTGCGTCGGCGTGGCGATGGCGACGCTGCAAGCCGCCCGGCCGGGCCGCGTCACGACCGTCGAGGAACGGCCGTGACTTCGCGCCGTCGGCGCGCGCTCGGCGTTGCCCGCGCGAGGTGACCGTGAAGTCGGCTTGCGCCGCGATGCGCGACGAGACGCTGCCGAGGTGGCGTCGCGGCCGACCCCAGCTACGCGCGCCGTTGACGATCTGGTCCGCTGCCGTCGGCGCCGCGGCGCAGCACGACGTCGCTCGGTTGCGTCACCGCCGCGTCGTCGTGGTCGGGGACGGCGACCGCGCCCGCGGCGACCTGCGCGCGAACGAAGTCGACGACCCACGCCGGGTCGGCGCCGTAGCCGACATAGTCGCCCAGCAACGCGTGCCCGTCGACGCCCTGCGCCGCGGCATGCGCCATCACCGCGCCGAGTGCCTCGCGATTGGCGTGCAGATCGGCGATGAGCGCGAGCTTCATGGCCGCACCGCGATCAGCCGATGCGGCCGAGGACCAAGTACTCCATGAGCGCCTTCTGCACGTGCAAGCGATTCTCCGCCTCGTCCCATACGACGGACTGGGGCCCGTCGATGACCTCGGCCTCGACCTCCTCGCCGCGATGCGCCGGCAGGCAGTGCATGAACAGCGCATCGGGATGGGCGACGGCCATCATCTCGCGATCGACGCACCAGTCCGCGAACGCCTTCGTGCGTTCGGCGCTCTCCGCCTCGTAGCCCATGCTGGTCCAGACGTCGGTGGTGACGACGTTGGCGCTGCGGCAGGCATCGAGCGGGTCGCTGAAGACCTTGAAGCAGTCACCGCGCTTGACGCCCGCCGCCGCCGAGTCGACCTCGTAGCCGCCCGGCGTGCTCACGTGCAGCGTGAAGCCGAGGATGTCGGCCGCCTGCAGCCAGGTCGCCGCCATGTTGTTGCCGTCGCCGACCCAGGCGACGACTTTGCCGCTCATGCTGCCGCGCTGCTCGATGCACGTGAAGACGTCGGCGAGGATCTGGCAGGGGTGGTATTCATTGGTGAGGCCGTTGATCACCGGCACCCGCGAGTTGGCGGCAAACGCCTCGAGCTTGGTCTGCTCGAAGGTTCGGATCATGACGATGTCGACCATCCGGCTGATCACGCGCGCCGTGTCCTCGACAGGCTCGGCGCGACCGAGCTGGCTGTCGGTCGTCGTCAGGTTCACGACCGAGCCCCCCATCTGGTACATGCCGGCCTCGAAGCTGACCCGCGTTCGCGTCGATGCCTTCTCGAAGATCATCGCCAGCGTGCGGTCGACCAGCGGCGTGTACTTCTCGTAGTTCTTGAAGCGCTTCTTGATGATCGCCGTGCGCTCGAACAGGTAAGCGTATTCCTCGGCGCGGAAGTCCTTGAACTGCAGGTAGTGCTTGCTGAGGCTCATGCCCGGTTTCATGCCGGCTCGCGCAGGAATTCCTTGATCAAGGGGCAAAGGATGGCAACGATTTGCGCCGCCTCGTCACGGTGCAGGATGAGCGAGGGCAGGAGTCGGACGACGCGCTCGGCGGTGACGCTAATCATGAGCCCGGCGGCGGCGGCACGACCGAGGAGGGCAGCGCACGGCCGATCGAGCTCGATGCCGAGCATGAGCCCCTGACCGCGCACCTCGACGACGCCAGCCACGCCCCCGAGCTCGTCCTCGAGACCTGCCTTCAGCATCGCCCCGACCTCGGCGGCGTTGGCGAGCAGGCCTTCTTCTTCCACGATGCGCAGCGTCTCGACGCCGGCACGCATCGCCAGCGGGTTGCCGCCGAAGGTCGAGCCGTGGTTGCCCGGGCCGAACACGCCGGCGGCGCGCGGCCCGCACACCATGGCGCCGATCGGCACGCCCGAGCCGAGGCCCTTGGCGACCGGCATGACATCGGGCTTGATGCCCGCCCACTGGTGCGCAAACCACTTGCCCGTGCGCCCCATGCCGCACTGCACCTCGTCGAGCATGAGCAGCCAGCCCCGCTCGTCGCAGACGCGGCGCGCCTGTTGGAGGTAGTCGATCGTCGTCGGCCGGATCCCGCCTTCGCCCTGGATCACCTCGAGGAAGACGGCGACGACGTTAGGATTGCTGCGCGCGACGCTATCGAGCGCGGCGACGTCGTTGAGAGGAACGCGCACGAAGCCTTCGACCAGCGGCCCGAAGCCGGCCTGGATCTTGGCGTTGCCGGTCGCCGAGAGGGTCGCGATCGAGCGGCCGTGGAAGGCGCCTTCGTAGACGATGATCTCGGGGCGCGCTATGCCCTTGTCGTGCCCGTACTTGCGCGCGACCTTGAGCGCGGCTTCGTTGGCCTCCAGCCCGGAGTTGCAGAAGAACGCGTTGCTCAGGCCCGCCAGCTCGCACAGCTTGGCGGCGAGTTGCTCCTGCAGCGGGACCAGGTAGTAGTTCGAGCTGTGGATGAGCTTGCCGACCTGGTCGTTCAGCGCCGCGACCAGCTTCGGGTGGGCGTGGCCGAGCGTGTTGACGGCGATGCCGGCGAGCGCATCGAGATACTTCTTTCCCTCGGTGTCCCATAGCCAGCAGCCACGGCCGTGCGAGAGCGCGATCGGCAGGCGCCCGTAGGTGGGCATCACGTGCGGCTCGACGTTGGCGGTGTCGGTCGCTGCGGGGACGGTGGCGGCAAGCCTGTCGGGGGCGTTCATGGCGGGGCTCCAGCGGCGCGCGGGGAGGGCGGATTCTAAAGGCGCGCCTTTCCGCACGGGCGCGCTTGTTGCATTGCAGCAGCGCGCCTGATCCGGGGGCGACAATCGCCCCTCACCAACCAACGACGCGTGTGGCCGAGCCGAGAGAAGTCTTCATCCAGGGCCTCACCCGAAACGGCAAGACTTTCCGCCCGAGCGACTGGGCCGAGCGGCTCGCCGGCGCCATGTCGTGCTTCCGGCCGGAAGGCTCCGGCGGCGGCCCGGCCGCCTTCATCGGCTACTCGCCGTATTGCGTGCCGCGCTTCGTCGGCGCCGTCAAGGGCGTCGTCGTCAGCGAGAAGTTGCGCGAGATGGAGCCGATGGCCTGGGACTTCGTCATGAACTTCGCGCGCGACAACGATCTCGTTGTCGTCGAGCATCCGAATGTCGGCCCGTGAGGGAGGCGGCGTCGACCTTTCGGTGTGGCCCGGGCGCAAAAAAGGCCCGCGCTGCGGGCCTCTTGCGGAGTCGCGAGACGGTCAGGCGGCGGCGGCCAGGGCCTTCACCTTCGCGGCGAGGCGGCTCTTGTGCCGGGCCGCCTTGTTCTTGTGGAAGAGGTTCTTGTCTGCCACCGAGTCGATGATCGGCTGGGCGACCTTGAAGAGCTCGGCCGCCTTGGCCTTGTCGCCGGCATCGACGGCCTTCTGCACGTTCTTGATCACGGTGCGAAAGCGTGAACGCAGGGCCGTGTTCGCGGCGTTCAGCTTGATGTCTTGACGCGCGCGTTTGAGACCGGAGGCGATGCGGACGGTCTTCTTTTTGGCTTTGGAGGCGGTGGCCATGTGAGGCTAGATGGTTTTCGGCAAAGAGCGCGAGTATAGCATCGACGGGCTCGCCACGAGCGCTGCCCGACCCCTTTCCTTGCCATGAACCTGCTCCGCGCGGCGTCGACGATTTCTCTGTTCACCCTCGCCTCGCGCGTCACCGGACTGTTGCGCGACGTCGTCATCTCTTCGGCATTCGGCGCGGGTGCCACCTTCGACGCCTTTAACGTCGCCTTCCGCATCCCCAACCTGCTACGCCGGCTGTTCGGGGAAGGGGCGTTCTCGCAGGCCTTCGTGCCGACGCTGGCGCGCTTTCGGGCCGAAGCCGGCGACGCGGAGACGCAGAAGCTCATCGACTCGGCCGCGACGGCGTTGTTCTGGGTGCTCCTCGTGACCTGCGTGGCGGGTGTCGTCGCCGCGCCGGTGGTGGTCTGGCTGATGGCCTCGGGTCTCGTGCGCTTCGACCTCGCGGTGACGATGAACCGGATCATGTTCCCGTACATCGGCCTCATCTCGCTCGTTTCGCTTTCGGCCGGCGTCCTCAACACGTGGAAGCGGTTCGCCGTTCCTGCGGCGACGCCGGTGCTGCTTAACCTCGGCATGATCCTGGGGGTGTGGTTGCTCGCGCCGGTGCTGCAGCGCCAGGGCATCGAGCCGGTCTACGCGCTCGCCGCCGGCGTGATGCTGGGCGGCTTCCTGCAGCTCGCCGTGCAGGTGCCGGCGCTCGCGCACATCGGCCGCCTGCCGCGCATCGCCGCCGCGCCGCGTGCCGTCGCCGAGGCGTGGCGCCACCCGGGCGTACGGACGATCCTGCGCCAGATGGCGCCGGCCCTGCTCGGCGTCTCGGTGGCGCAGCTTTCGGTGTTGATCAACACCCAGATCGCGTCGCACCAGGGCGTCGGCGCCGTCTCGTGGCTCGAGTACGCGGCCCGCCTGATGGAGTTTCCGACCGCGCTGCTCGGCGTCGCCGTCGGCTCGGTCCTGATTCCGCAGCTCTCGGCGGCGCAGGCGCGCGGCGACGCCACGGGCTACTCGGCGATGCTCGACTGGGGCCTGCGCCTGACGCTGTTGCTGGCGCTGCCGTGCACGGTCGCGCTGCTCATCTTTCCCGAGCCGATCCTGGCGACGCTCTACCAGCGCGGTGCCTTCCGCCCCGATGACGTCGTCAAGTCGGCGCTGGCGCTGCGCGGCTACGGCGTCGGCCTCCTCGGCATCATCGGCGTAAAGATCCTGGCGCCCGGGTTCTATGCGCGCCAGGACATCCGGACGCCGGTGACGATCGCGGTGATCGTCCTGGCGCTGAGCCAGGCGATGAACGCGATCTTCGTGCCGTACCTCGGCCATGCCGGGCTGGCGCTTTCGGTGAGCGTCGGCGCGGTGGTCAACGCCGTCTGGCTCTTCGTCGGCCTGCGGCGCGGCGGCTGGTACCGACCGGTGCCGGGGTGGGGCCGGTTCGCCCTCAAGGTCGTCTTCGCCACGCTCGCCATGAGCGCGCTCCTGGTCCTGGCGGCGATCAACATCGACTGGATCGGCCTGGCCGGACGCGAAGGCCGTCGCATCGGCCTGCTCGCCGGCTGCCTCGGGGCCGCCGCGGCGCTCTACTTCGGCCTCCTGCTCGCGACCGGCCTTCGGCCGCGCGACTTCTCGCGTCGCGTGTGAGGCGGCATTCCCCGCCGCGACCGAAGCTTCTGCGAGGCTCTAAACTTGCCGCGATGACCGGCTCCCTGCGCCTGCACGCGCCCACCGCGCTCGAATACTTCGCCTCGCTCGTCGCCGACGACGCGAGCTTCTCGGTGCTCGAGGCGGCGCTTTCGATCGCCCAGGACGACTACCCAGCGCTCGACTGCCAAAGCGTGCTCGACGAAATCGACGGCCTGGCCGCGCGGCTGAAGTCGCGCATGGCCAGCGACGCCGCGCCGATGCAGCGCCTGCGCCTGCTCAACCGGTTCTTCTTCCAGGAGCTCGGCTTCGCGGGCAACGTCAACGACTACTACGACGCGCGCAACAGCTACTTGCACTTCGTGCTGCAGAGCCGGCGCGGCATTCCGATCACGCTCGCCGTGCTCTACGTCGAGATCGCCGGCCAGATCGGCCTGCACGCGAGCGGGGTATCGTTCCCCGGTCACTTCCTGGTCAAGCTACGCATGCCGCAAGGCGAGGTCGTGATCGATCCGTTCACCGGCCAGTCGATGTCGCGCGACGCGCTCGATGCGCTGCTCGTCCCCTATCGTCGCCGCCAGGGGCTGCGGGGCGACGCCCCGGCGACGCTGGCGCTCTTTTTGCAGGCGGCGACGCCGCGCGAGATCGTCGCCCGCATGCTGCGCAACCTGAAGGAGATCCACAAGAGCAACGAGGACTGGGTGCGCCTGCACGCGGTCCTGCAGCGACTGGTCATCCTGCTGCCCGTTGCGTGGGAAGAGCGGCGCGATCGCGGCCTGGCGGCAGCGCAGCTCGGTGCGGTCAAGGCGGCGGTCGTCGACCTGGCGGCTTATCTCGAGCACGTGCCGCACGCCGGCGACCGCTTCGCGATCAACGAGCGGCTCGTCGAGCTCGGCCACGGCGACCCGTCGCGCCTGCATTGACGGTCGCCGGCCAGGCCATTTCGCGGGCGCTGCGATGCGCCTGACGCCGTCGCAGCGGCGCACCCTCAACTGGGCCTTTCTCGCGGCCGTCGCGGCCGCCCTGCTCTGGCTGCTCGGGCCAGTGCTGACGCCGTTCGTGATCGGTGCCGTGCTCGCCTACGCGCTTCATCCGGCGGTCGAGCAGCTCGCCGCCCGCGGCGCGCCGCGCCTCGTCGCCGTGATGCTGGTCGAGATCGCCGCCCTGGTCGCGCTCGCGGCACTGGTGCTTCTCATCGTGCCGATCCTGTCGAAGGAAATCCCGCTCTTGAACGAGCAGCTCCCGCTCCTCGTCGACCGGATCAACCGGGCGGTGTCGCCATGGCTCGCGAAGATGGGTGTCCACGTCTCGCTCGACCAGGCGAGCCTGAGCGAATTCCTGATCAAGTACCTCAACGCCAACTGGGACGAGGGGCTCGCCGCTGCCCTGGTCTCGGCACGCATCGGCGGCAGCATCGTCGTCACCGTCGTTGGCTACGTGATCCTGGTACCCGTGGTCCTCTTCTATCTGCTCGACGACTGGCCGATCTACGTGCAGCGCGCGATCGCGCTCGTGCCGCCGCGCCTACGCGGCTCGGTCGCCTCGTTCACCGACGACTGCGACATCGTGCTCGGCCAGTACCTGCGCGGCCAGCTGCTGGTGATGCTGCTGATGGCCGCGTTCTACAGCGTCGGCTTGGCCTTGTTCGGCTTCGAGCTCGCCGTTCCGGTCGGCGTCTTTACCGGGCTGGCTATCTTCGTGCCCTACGTCGGCTTCGGCATGGGCATGGTGCTCGCGCTGATCGCGGGTGCGCTCCAGTTCACCGGCTGGTATGGGCCGATCGCGGTATTCGTGGTGTACGGCATCGGCCAGGTCGTCGAGGGCCTGTTCCTGACCCCCAAGATGGTCGGCCAGCGGATCGGCATGAGCACGCTCACGGTCATCTTTGCGCTGTTCGCGTTCGGCCACGTGTTCGGCTTTGTCGGCGTTCTGATCGCCCTGCCGGCGAGCGCCTTGATCGCCGTCGCCACGGCGCGGCTGCGCGCGAGCTACACCCAGAGCAGCCTCTATACGGGATGAGCGTCGCCGGGCCGCCCCAGGACGCGAACGCCCCCTCGCGGGGCACGGCAGCGGCGCGAGCCGCAAGCGTGGGGACAACGTGAAGCAGATTCCGCTGGCGATCGGTCCGGAGCCCGCGCGCACGTTTGACAACTTCCTCGCCGGTGCCAACGGCGAGGCGCTCGCCCACCTGCTCGCGCTCGCCCCCGGCGCGCCGCCGGTGTACCTCTGGGGCCCCGCCGGAAGCGGCAAGACGCATCTACTTCACGCGCTCGCTGATCGCGTCTCGGTGCGCGGCCAGCAGGCGTCGTCGTTCGCCGCGGCGACGCCGGTGCCGTGGAGCGCGAGCGGCGATCGCGAGTGGTTCATCATCGACGACGCCGACGGCCTCGATGCCGCCCAGCAGCAGGCAGCATTCGCGCTCTTCGTCGACGCGACGGCCCGCGGCGCCGGGGTCGTCGCCGCGGGCAAGGTGCCGCCGGTCGACCTCGCCGTCCGCGAGGACCTGCGCACCCGCCTCGGCTGGGGCCACGTCTTCGCTCTCGCGCCGCTCGGCGAGGCAGAAGTGCGCGCCGCCCTCCGCCGCGAGGCCGACCGACGCGGCACCTTCCTCTCCGACGAGGTGATGGACTACCTGATGACCCGTTTCGCGCGCGACCTGAAGCACCTGATGGGGCAGCTCGACCGCCTCGACGAGTTCTCGCTCGCGACCAAGCGCGCGATCACCGTGCCGCTCCTGAAGCAGATGATCTCCGAGGAAGGCGCGGGCCCGTGAACCTCGCCCTTTTCGATCTCGACCTGACACTCTTGCCGATCGACTCGGACCACGCCTGGGGCGAGTTCATGATCGAGCTCGGCTGGGTCGACGCCACCGCCTTTCGCGCCGGCAACGACGCCTTCTACGCCGACTATCGCGCCGGCCGCCTCGACATCGACGCCTACACCGCCTTCGCCGCAGCACCGCTACGCCACCGAGGCGCCGCCGAGCGCGCGGCGGGCCGGGAGCGTTTCATGCGCGAGGTGGTCGAACCGGCGCTCCGTCCCGAGGCGCAGGCGCTGGTCGAGTCGCATCGGCGCCGCCGCGACCGGCTCGCCATCGTCACCTCGACCAACGATTTCGTCACCGAGCCGATCGCGGCCGCGTTCGGCGTCGCTTCCCTCATCGCCACGCGCCTCGAGCGCGATGCCGACGGTGAGCCCACCGGGCGGATCGTCGGCATTCCCGCGTTTCGCGAGGGCAAGGTCGCCCGTGTCGGACAATGGCTGGCGGCGAGCGGCGCTGGCTGGTCGGATTTCGCGCGAATCAGCGTCTACAGCGATTCGCTCAACGACCTGGCGCTGCTCGAGCAGGCGTCCGATCCGGTCGCGACGAATCCGTCGCCGGAGCTCGAAGCCGTCGCGCGCGAGCGCGGCTGGCGCATCCTCACGTTGTTCGCATGATCAAGAAGTTCATTTCCAGGCTCCTCGGCAAGTCGGACGACGCGGGGCAGCTGGTCCCGCGCGGCAAGCGCGTCGAGGTGCCGAAGTCCCAGCACGGCATCGACCTCGCGCTCGTCGACGAGCGCGCCGTCAAGGTCGTCTCGACCCTGGCCGACGCCGGCTACGAGGCCTACGTCGTCGGCGGCGCCGTCCGCGACCTGCTGGTCGGCCTGCGACCGAAGGACTTCGACGTCGCCACCAATGCGACGCCTGAGCAGGTGAAGTCGCTGTTTCGGCGCGCATTCATCATCGGCCGGCGCTTTCGCATCGTCCACGTCGTCTTCGGCCGTGGCCGCCAGGACCGCGGCCTCTCGGAAGTGATCGAGGTCTCGACCTTCCGCGCGATGCTCGCCGCCGCTGACGCCGAGCAGGTCACCGGCAACGAGAAGACGTCCCGCCGCGATCTCGTCGACAAGACCCACGTCGTCGACGCCGAGGGGCGCGTCCTGCGCGACAACGTTTGGGGGCCGCAGGTCGAGGACGCGGCGCGGCGCGATTTCACCGTCAACGCGATGTACTACGACCCCGTGAAGGAGATCGTTGTCGACTACCACGGCGGCATCAAGGACGCCAAGAAGAAGCTCCTGCGCATGATCGGCGACCCGGTCGCGCGCTACCGCGAAGATCCGGTGCGAATCATCCGCGCCGTCCGCTTCGCCGCCAAGCTCGGCTTCGAGATCGAGGCCAAGACGCGCGCGCCGATCAAGGAGATGGCGGCGCTGCTCGACAACGTGCCGCAATCGCGCACTTTCGACGAGATGATCAAGCTGCTGCAGACCGGGCATGCGCTCGCGTCGATCGTCGAGTTGAAGAAGCTCGGCCTGCATCGCGGTGTGTTCCCGGTCCTCGACGTCGCCCTCGACGAGGCGCAGCGCCACGACGGGCGCGAGCAATTCGTCCGCCTCGCGCTGGCCGACACCGACGCCCGCGTCGCTGAAGGCAAACCCGTGGCGCCGAGCTTCATGCTGGCGGCGATGCTCTGGCACGACGTGCAGGACGGGTGGAAGCAGCGCCAGGCGGCCGGCGAAGCGCCATTCCCGGCGCTGGCTGCGGCGATCGACGCCGCCTTCGAATCTCGCATCGGCGACATCTCGGGACGCGGCAAGCTGGCCGTCGACATGCGCGAGATCTGGATGCTGCAGCCACGCTTCGAGCGGCGCGCCAGCAACTCCGCGCTGGCCCTACTCGAGCAGCCGCGCTTTCGCGCCGGCCTCGATTTCCTGCGCCTGCGCGGCGAGGTCGGCGAGGCCGATCCCGAGCTCGCGGTCTGGTGGGAAGCGCTCTATCAGGCTGGCGACGAGAAGCGGCGCGATCTGCTCGAGAGCGTGCGCGAGCCGCGCGGGCCGCGCCGCGTCAAGCGGGCGCCCTCGCCGGCGCCGGCCGAAGAAGCCGTGTCGGGCTACCGCGGCGATTCGGCCGCGCCCGATCGCGACGACGGCGACGCAGGATCGAGTGGGAGCGGGGAGGACGAGGCGAGCGCGCCCGACGCCGAGGTGCCGCGCAAGCGCCGTCGACGCCGCCGCCGCCCGGCCGATTCCGCGGGCACGTCGAGCTGAGCCGCGGCGATGGCCGCACCCGCATCGGCTGCCGGCGCGGTCGACGCCTTTATCGGCCTCGGCTCGAACCTCGGCGATCGCCGCGTCGAGATCGATCGCGCCTTCGCCGAGATCGCCGCCTTGCCGAGCACGACGCTGGTCGCCCGCTCCTTGCACTACGCCTCGGCGCCGCTCGACGCGCCTGGCGGCGAGTACCTGAACGCGGTGGCCCACGTCATCACCTCGCTCGCTCCGCTCGAGCTGCTGCGTGCTCTGCAGTCGATCGAAAGCCGGCACGGCCGCGTCCGCCCGTTCCCGCACGCACCGCGCACGCTCGATCTCGACCTGCTGCTCCACGGCGATCTCGTCGTCTCGGGCGACGAGCTCTGCCTGCCGCATCCGCGCCTGCACGAGCGGGCTTTCGTGCTCGCGCCGCTGCTCGAGATCGCGCCGCAGCTCGTCGTTCCGGGCCGCGGCGCAGTGGCGGAGCTGTGCTCGAGGGTGGCCGGGCAGGCGGTGGCTAAACTGGACCGATGATCGATTCGATTCCTGCGTCCGCGCTGCACTCCGTCTTCTGCTCGCGATGACCGACTCGATCTCGCTCGAGCGCTTTCGCCACATCGCGATCGAAGGCCCGATCGGCGCCGGCAAGACGACGCTCGCCCGCCTGCTCGCCGAGCGCATCGGTGCCGAGCTGCTGCTCGAGCTGCCGGGCGAGAACCCGTTCCTCGCCCGCTTCTACGACGACCGGGTCGGCTACGCTTTCCAGACGCAGCTCTTCTTCCTGTTCCAGCGCGAGCGCCAGTTTCGCGCTATTGCCCAGCCGAGCATGTTCGCGCCGGCGATCGTCAGCGACTTCATGTTCGCCAAGGACGCGCTCTTCGCGCAGCTCAACCTGAGCGACGAAGAATACCGCCTGTACGCGCAGATGCACCAGCCGATCGCGGCCCAGCTCGGCGAGCCCGATCTCGTGATCCGCTTGCAGGCGCCCGCTCCCGCTCTGCTGGCGCGCGTGCGCCGGCGCGGCATGGCGATGGAGCATGGCATTGATCTCGCCTACCTGCAGCGCCTGTGCGACGCGTATGCGGACTTCTTTGCCTCGTACGACGGCGCGCCGGTGTTCGCCGTCGACACGGAGCACTTCGATCCGGTCGCGCGCGAGGCCGACCTGGCCGAGCTGGTGCGCGGACTGGGCCGCTTCCAAGAACGGCGCGGGGTGCTCGGCGCAGCTGCCGACGTGGCGTTCGACTGAGCGCCAGCGCGCGGGTGGGCTAGGGCCGACCGACCATCGTGTCGATGCGGATCGCGAGGTTCGTCGCGCCCGGCGTGACGCCGGTCGTCTCGCCGGCGAGATCGCCGGGCTCGGCGATCGCATTGCCGGTCCTGCTGATGCGCGCGCCGACGGTCAGCTGCGGCGCGCTCGACAGTTTCATTGCCGGCGCCATCGCCATGCTGTCGTCGAGTGTGAACGAGAGCGGCAGGTCCTTCACCTGGGCGCGCTTGACGGCCAGCGGCATGCGGCTGCCGCTCGCGGCGCGGGCGAAGACGAAGACGGCGTCAGTCGGCGCCGCCTGCGCGGCCAGGGCGGGGTCGAGCGTGACCGTGCCGCTGACGCTCGCCCCCGCCGCCGGCTTGGCGGCGCTCGCCCGCGCCGGCGCGGCGGCCACAGCGATCGGTGGTGGCGAGGACGCCGGCGCCACACCCGTACCTTCGAGCTTCGCGCGCGCGTCGCCGATCATCGCCTGCACGCGCGGCGCGATCTCGCTGCCGGGCGGCAGCTGGTCGGCGATCTTCTGCCAGTAGGCGATCGCGACGGCGTACTCGCCGCTGTCGAAGGCAGCGCTGCCGGCGAGGGCGAGCGCCTTCGGAAACTTCGGGTCGGCCTTGAGAGCTCGCTCGATCAGGGCGATCGACTGCGGGTTGTTGGCCGTGCCCTTGGTGGCGGCGACGGCATCGGCGTAGTCGCAGAGAAGGGCGGCGTTGTTCGGCTGCAGCTCGGCGGCGCGCACGTACGCCGGGATCGCCTCGGCGAAGCGGCTGAGCACCGTGTACGAGCGCGCGAGCATGATCCAGCCCTCGGCGTCGTCGGGGCGGTCCTTCATGCGCTGGGCGAGCTGGCCGACCATCGACTCGATCTGCTGCAGGCCCGTCGCTCCGCTCGCGCCCGGCTCGGCCGGGTCGGCTGCGCCGATCGCGGCGGCCGGTGTCGCGTTGCGCGCGAGAGAAGGCGACCCGGTCTGCCAATAGCCGATGGCGCCGAGCCCGAAGACGAAGACGGCCAGCAGCGCGACGAGCGCGAGCGACGGCCGGGGCGGGGTCGCCGGCGCGCCACCGAGCAGGCCTTCGCCGACCTCGCGCTCGACCGCGCGCCGCGCCTCGCAGTAGCGAGCGTCGTCGAGCGTGCCGGCGTCGTGCTGTGCCTTCAGCTGAAGCAGGCGGGCGCGCGCTGCGGCGAGCGGGCCGATGGCGACCATCAGCCGGGCCGGGGTGTGCCGGCGTTCGAGGAGTCGAGGGCGGCGTCGACGGCGCCGGCTTCGTCGGCGAACTCTTCGTCGGCATCGAAGGCGTCGGCGGCCAGCCGACTGCGCCGGCGCAGGATGACGATCAGCACCGCCGCGCCGCCGGCGAGCATCAGCGCCGGACCAAACCAAAGCAGCATCGTCGTCGCGCGCATCGGCGGCCGGTACAGCACGAAATCGCCGTAGCGCGCGGTCATGTAGTCGACGACCTCGGCGTCGCTCTTTCCTTGCTTGAGCAGCTCGCGCGCCTCGCGGCGCAGGTCGACCGCGAGCGCGGCGTTGGAGTCGGCGATGGTCTGGTTCTGGCACACCAGGCAGCGCAGCTCCGATGTGATCCGGACCATGCGCGCCTCAAGCGCGGGGTCGGCGGCCTCGGGAGCCGCCTCTTTGGCGTTCGCCGCAAGCGCAAGTGCCAGCAAGCAGCTGCCGAGCGCGATTCGCACGGCGATCATTAGGCGTCGAGCTTCTTCAGCAACGGCGCGATCTTCTCCGCGAGCACCTCGGGCGTGAGCGGGCCGATGTGCTTCATGCGGATGACACCGTTGCCGTCGACGACGAACGTCTCGGGGACCCCGTAGACGCCGAAGTCGATGCCGACGCGGCCGTCCTCGTCGAAGAACGACGCATCGTAGGGATTGCCGAAGCGCGCGAGCCACGCACTCGCCTCGGGACGCGTGTCCTTGTAGTTGAGGCCGTAGACCGGCACCGCGCGCTTCTTCGCGAACTCGAGCAGCACCGGGTGCTCCTCGCGACAGGCGACGCACCACGACGCCCAGACGTTGAGGATGAACGCCTTGCCCTTGAGGTCGTCGAGGCGACCCGTCTTGGCGGCGTCGTCGAGCCGCGCGAGGGCGAACTTCGGCGCCGGCTTGTCGATGAGCGGCGAAGGCACTTCGCGCGGGTCGCGCTTCAGGCCGACCGCGAGCATCACGGCCAGCGCGAAGAAAGCCGCGAGCGGAATGAGGAACCAGAGGCGTTTCATGCGGTGGCCGCGCCGTAGGCGACGCCGCTCGGCGCGCGGACGCGCGCGCGATATCGGCGGTCGGTTGCGGCGAGCAGGCCGCCGAGCGCCATGACGAGGCAACCGCCCCAGATCCAGTCGACGAAGGGCTTGACGTAGACGCGGACGATCCACGCCGCGCCCACCGGCTCGCCGAGCGAGACGTAGAGGTCACGCGTGAAGCCGACGTCGATCGCCGCTTCGGTGAGGGTCGACTGCGAGGCGGGGTAGAAGCGCTTTTCCGGCCGCAGCGTCGTGATCCTGCGGCCGTCCTTGCTGACCTCGACCTCCGCCTGCGCGGCGCGGTAGTTCGGCCCGCGCACGTCGCTCGCGCCACGGAACGTGAAGACGATCCCGTCGATCGTCGTCGTGTCGCCGGGACCCATCTGCACGTCGCGCTCGACTTCGCCGGTGCGCACGAGCGTCACGCCGAGGATGAAGATGGCGACACCGACGTGGGCGATCATCATGCCGATCAAGGCGCGCGGGATCTGGCGCGCGCGGTGGACGACGCCCGCGCGAACGCCGCCGGCCGGGCGCAGCCGCTCGACGAGGTCGGTCGCCACCGAGGAAACGATCCAGAACGCCATCAGCAGGCCCGTCGCCGCGACGATTCCGACACCGCCCTTTGCCCAGGCGACGATGAGGGTCGCGACGACGGCGCTGCCCGCGGCCCACTTCAGACGCGAAGCGAGGTCGGGCAGCGCCGCTTCCTTCCAGCGCGCGATCGGCCCGACGCCCATCAGGAAGACGAGCGGCGTCAGGAGCGGAACGAACACGGTGTCGAAGTAGGGCGGGCCGACCGAGATCTTGCCCAGGTTCATGGCGTCGAGCGCGAGCGGGTAGAGCGTGCCGAGCAGGACCGCGCCGCAGGCGACGACGAGAAGCACGTTGTTCGTCAGCAGCAGGGTCTCGCGCGAGAGCAGCGCGAAGCGCGCGCCCAGGCCGACGCTGGTCGCGCGCCACGCATAGAGCGACAGCGACGAGCCGATGACAATGACCAGGAAGGCGAGGATGAAGAGGCCCCGGCGCGGATCGGTCGCGAACGCGTGCACGGACGAGAGCACGCCGGAGCGGACCAGGAAGGTGCCGAGCAGCGAAAGCGAGAAGGCGAGGATCGCGAGCAGAACGGTCCAGTTCTTGAAGCTGTTGCGCTTCTCAGTGACGGCGAGCGAGTGGATCAGCGCGGTGGCGACCAGCCACGGCATGAACGAGGCGTTCTCCACCGGGTCCCAGAACCACCAGCCGCCCCAGCCGAGCTCGTAGTAGGCCCAGGCGCTGCCGAGGGCGATGCCGATGGTGAGGAAGATCCACGCCGCCGTCGTCCAGGGCCGCGTCCAGCGCGCCCAGGTGGCGTCGAGGTTGCCTCCGATCAGCGCGGCGACGGCGAACGAGAACGCGACCGACAGGCCCACGTAGCCCATGTAGAGCATCGGCGGATGGATGACCATGCCCGGATCCTGCAGGAGCGGGTTCAGGTCGCGTCCCTCGGGGGCGGCAGGGAAGAGCCGATCGAACGGATTCGAGGTCGCCAGCAGAAAGAGCAGGAAGCCAAACGAAAGCAGCCCCATCACGGCGAGGATGCGCGCCGTCACCTTGTCCGGAAGGTAGCGGCTGAACGTGGCCACCGCGAGCGCCCACAAGGTCAACATCAGCAGCCATAGAAGGATCGAGCCTTCGTGGCCGCCCCAGACCGCGGCGATGCGGTACTGCAGCGGCAGCGCGCGATTCGAGTTGGTGGCGACGTAGAGGACCGAGAAGTCGCTGTCGACGAAGCTGATCACCAGGCAGGCGAATGCGAACGCGACCAGCGCGAACAGCAGGCGCGCCGAAGGCCGCGCCAGCGCCATCCAGTCGGCGCGGCCACGGGCGGCGCCCAGCATTGGCATGACGCCGAGCACGGCAGCTACGCCGAGCGCGATCCAGAGCGCGAAGTGACCAAGTTCGGGAATCATTTGCGGATCGGCTCCGTGCTCATCGACTCCGCCAGCTTGGGATTGCCCTGCTGCGCGCGCTTCAGCGCCTCGGCCGCCTCGGGAGGCATGTAGTTTTCGTCGTGCTTGGCAAGCACCTCGCGGGCGACGAAGACGTCGCCCTGGAGCCGCCCCTGGGCAACGACGCCCTTGCCCTCCTTGAACAGGTCGGGAAGGATGCCCTCGTACTTGACGGTGATCGACTTGGCTGTGTCGGTGACGACGAAGCTGGCCTTCGTGCCGTCGCGCTTCAGTGTGCCCTTTTCGACCAGGCCGCCGAGCCGGAACGTGCGCGCGCTCGGCGCCTCGTGGGCGACGACCTGCGACGGCGAATAGAAGAAGACCAGGTTGCTTTGGAAGGCGTTCAGCACCAGCGCGGCGGCAATGCCGACCGCGCAGACGATCCCGGCGGCGATCGCGAGCCGCTTCTGGCGCGGCTTCACCGCGTCGCTCCGGCCAGGGCGCGGCGCGCCCGGCGATGACGCACGACGACGAGCACGGGCTCGATCGCCATGCACCCGGCGGCGACCGCGTAGGCGCCCCAAACGTAGGTGCCGTAGCCGCCCATGGCGAAGAAGTCGGCGGCGCTGTTCCAGTTCAAGACCTTGCTCCTTGGCGTTCGGGCGTGCGACCGACCGCATCGCTTGCCCACGCGGCGTGATTGTCGCGTTCCAGCGCGATCGCCCTGGCGCGCACGAAGATCACCGCAAAGGCGTAGGCCCAGAAGGCCAGCGTCATCAGCAGCATCGAGAGGAGCATCACGCTGGCCATTTTTGGCGCGCTCGTGACGCTGACGCTGGCGCCCTGGTGCAAGGTGTTCCACCAGATCACCGAGAAATAGATGATCGGCACGTTGACGCTGCCCACCACCGCGAGCAGGGCGCCGGCGCGGTCGGCGCGCTGCGTATCGTCGATCGCCGAGACCAGCGCGAGATAGCCGCCGTAGAGGAAGAGCAGGATCAGCTCGGAGGTCAGGCGCGCGTCCCAGACCCACCACGCACCCCAGGTCGGCTTGCCCCAGAAGGCGCCGGTCCACAGGGCGAGGAAGGTAAACATCGCTCCCGTCGGCGCAATGGCGCGGGCGACGATCGAGGCCAGCCGGGCGTTGAAGGCCCAGCCGACCGCGGCCCAGAACGCCATCGCCACGTAGAGCAGCATCGACATCCACGCGGCGGGGACGTGGATAAAAATGATCCGGTACGCGTCGCCCTGGGTCGCGTCCGTCGGCGCGCGCAGCATGCCGAGGTAGAGGCCGATCGCGGCGAGGATGGCGGCCACCGCCGTGAACCACGGCACCAACTTGCCGGCGAGCGGATAGAAAGCCGCCGGTGAGGCGAAGCGGAAGAAGCGCCATGTCGTGCTCAAGAGCGAACCTCGCGCGCGGTCATTCGGTCGCGATGCGTAACGCGGCCGCGGTGGCGACCGGCGCGAGCACCGCAGTGAAGATGAGAAGCGCACCGAGCAGCGAGTAATGGCCGCCCGGCGACACCCCGGCGTCGGCCGCACCCACCGCGCCGGCACCGAAGATGATCGCCGGAATGCAGAGCGGGACAATGATCAGGATCAACAACACGGCTCCGCTGCGCAGGCCGAGGGTGAGCGCGGCGCCGAGCCCGCCGAGCAGGCTCAGCACGGGCGTGCCCAGGATGAGGCCGGCGACCAGCGCCCCGATCGCCGCCGGCGCCATGTCGAAAAGGAGGCCGAACACCGGCGCGGCGACGATCAGCGGCAGGCCGGTGAGGAGCCAGTGCGAGACCGCCTTGGCGACGGCGATCGGGACGCGCGCGCCGGGAACGAGCAGCATCTGCTCGAGCGAGCCGTCGGCGTAGTCGGCGCCGTAGAGCTGAGTCACTGACAGCATCGCCGCGAGCAGGGCTGCTACCCAGACGACGCCCGGCGCGATCTGGCGCAGGATCTGCGGTTCCGGGCCGACGCCGAGCGGAAACAGGCTCACCGCCACGGTGAAGAAGGCGATCGGCAGGACCACGTCGACCCGCCGCCGCGCCGCCAGGCGCAGGTCGCGCGCCACCAGCACGGCGAACGTGCTCTTCATGCAAGGGCGGTTTCATGCAACTGAACGATGGTCGGCGCGGGGTTGTCGATCGGCAGCGGCAGGTGACTGGTGAGTACGACGCAGCCGCCGCGGCGCGCGTGCTGGGCGATGATGCCGGCGAGCAGATCGATACCGGCGGCGTCGAGGGCGTCGAAGGGCTCGTCGAGGAGCCAGGGCAGCAGCTCGCGCTGCGCCGCCAGCCGGGCGAGGGCGACGCGCCGACGCTGGCCCTGTGAGAGGGTGCGGACGAAGGCGTCCTTGCGGCTCGCCATGCCGAAGCGCTCGAGCGCGGCGTCGACGTCCCCGCCATCGACGGGGTCGCCGCTGAGGTGGAGCAGGAAGCTCAGCGATTCACTGGCCGTGAGGTCTTCCTTCAGGGCGTTGGCGTGGGCGAGGTAGAGCAGCCGCGGCGCGATCGCGGGGGCCCGGGCCCAGGCGAGCGTTCCGGCCGCCGGCGCCGACAGGCCCGCGAGCGTGCGCAGCAGCGTAGTCTTGCCCTGGCCGTTGGTGCCGCGGATCCAGACGATCGAACCGGTCGCGACGTCGAAGCTGGTCGGCGCGAACAGGACCCGATCGCCGCGCCGGCACGCGAGGTCTCGCACGCTGAGCACCGCATCGGCGGGCGTGTTGGCGTCCGTTCCCTGGTTTCCTGACATCCGTGGTCCTCGCTCCGGGGTGGCAGAGCGTGGCCGGCATTGTCGCGGAACGCGCCCCCTGCCCGCCGCCGGCATTTGTGAGCGCTCGTACACTTGTTCGCTTTTGCTGCCGCCGAGAGGAAATAAGATGCTGTTCGGCAAGCTGCTGCCGCGCGAAGGCAACTTCTTCGAGCTTTTCAACGAGCACGGCGCGCACATCGCCGAGGGCGCGCGCGCCTTTATCCGCCTGATCCAGCACTACGCCGATCCGGAGCTGCGCGACAAGCACGCCGGCGAGGTCGGCCACTCGGAGCGCCAGGCCGACAAGATCACCGCCGAGGTGAACCGGCTGCTGCACAAGACCTTCATCACGCCGATCGACCGCGAGCAGATCCACGGCCTGATTAACGCCATGGACGACATCCTGGACCTGCTGCAGGACGCGAGCGAGACGATGTCGCTCTACGACGTGCAGGCGATGAACGACGACATCCTTCGCCTGGGCGACCTGAGCGCGAAGTGCTGCGAGCGGGTTCAGCACGCCGTCTCGCTACTGCCCAAGATCAGCCAGCCCGACGTCGCGGCCGCGGCGCTGAAGACCTGCGAGGAGATCGATCGCCTCGAGTCGGATGCCGACCGCGTCATGCGCTCGGCGATGTCGCGCCTCTTCCGCGAGGAGAAGGACGTGCGCGAGCTGATCAAGCTGCGCGCCATTTACGAGCTGCTCGAGTCGATCTCGGATCGCTGCGAGGACGTCGCCAACCTCATCGAGGGCGTCGTCCTCGAGAATTCCTGAACGCGGCGTCGATGTCCCCGACGGAGATTTCCTTCGGCGTCGTGGCGCTGCTGGTCGCGCTGGCCGTCGCGTTCGACTTCATGAACGGCTTCCACGACGCCGCCAATTCGATCGCCACCGTCGTCTCGACCGGCGTTCTGAAGCCTCAGCAGGCGATCGTCTTCGCGGCGTTCTTCAACATCGTCGCGATCTTCATCTTCCACCTCAGCGTCGCCGCGACGGTGGGCAAGGGGATCGCCCAGCCCGGCGTCGTCGACCATCACGTGGTCTTCGGCGCGCTGATCGGCGCGATCGCCTGGAACTTCGTGACCTGGTGGTGGGGCATCCCCTCGAGCTCGTCGCATGCGCTCATCGGCGGGATCGTCGGTGCCGTCATCGCCAAGGCGGGCACCGGCTCGCTGATACCGGCGGGGATCTGGAAGACGGTGGTCTTCATCTTCGTCTCGCCGGTGCTCGGCTTCCTGCTCGGCGCGCTGCTCATGGTCCTCGTCGCCAACGTCTTCCGGCGCGCCTCGCCGCTCAAGGTCGACAACCTGTTCCGCCGCCTGCAGCTCGTCTCGGCCGGCCTCTACAGCCTCGGCCACGGCGGCAACGACGCGCAGAAGACGATCGGCATCATCTGGATGCTGCTGATCGCGTCGGGGTACGCGAGCGCGAGCGCAGCCATGCCGCCGACGTGGGTGATCTGGTGCTGCTACATCGCGATCGGCCTCGGCACGATGTTCGGTGGCTGGCGCATCGTCAAGACGATGGGGCAGAAGATCACCAAGCTGAAGCCCGTCGGCGGCTTCTGTGCCGAGACCGGCGGCGCGATCACGCTCTTCCTGGCCACGGCGCTCGGCATCCCGGTGTCGACGACGCACACGATCACCGGCGCGATCGTCGGCGTCGGCTCGGTGCGGCGCGCGGCGGCCGTGCGCTGGGGCCTGGCCGGCAACATCGTCTGGGCCTGGATCTTCACGATCCCGGCGTCGGCATTTGTCGCCGGCGTTTTCTACAGCGTCAGCTTCTACCTCTTCACCTGAGCTTGGTTCGCGACTCGAAGTAGCGCTGCGCGGTGAAGGCGATCGTCGCCACCGCGATCGACACGCCGAGGGCGAGCGCGACGGCGACGGCGACGAACGTCGTCGACCGCGCGGACGAGCGGGCAGCGCCGTAGCGCGCCGCCCAATGTTCGTCGCTCGTCAGCCCATAGACGATGGCCTGCAGCATCGTCGCCGCGAGCATGACGCCGAGCAGCGGCACCAGCAGCGAGCCGCACGCGTCGTCCACGCCCAATTCGCGCATGCGCCAGAAGCCATAGGCGCCGAGCAGCGTCGGCAGCGGGTGCAGCCACGCCCACGCGTCGCCCCAGCCGTGCAGGTAGAAGCGATGCACGCCCAGGCTGCCGCCGGCGAGGGCGAGCCAGGTCGCAACTGCCTTCGAGCGCGACCGCGCGAGTGGCAAGGGCGTCGTCAAGCCGGTGCCGTGGCGGCGCCCGGCCCGAGGTGTCTCTGCATGACGACGCTGAGCCAGCGCTCGACCTTCCACCGGGTGCCGTGGCGGACGTGCCAGCCGAAGATCGCGGTCAATGCGGCCAGGTCCTCGGGGTTGCTCGGGCGGATCAGGATCTGGGTCATGGCAAGGCGAAACTGGGCAGAAGTTTATAATGCGCGGTTTTTCGCGGGATCCGTCCCGTCATCGAGGTATCTCACCATGGTCGTCATCCGGCTGGCTCGCGGCGGCGCGAAGAAGCGCCCCTTCTTCAACATCGTCGTCGCCGATTCGCGCCTGCGCCGCGACGGCCGATTCATCGAGCGAATCGGCTTCTA
>JBBRFW010000056.1:0-22823 GCA_038241255.1 Burkholderiales bacterium
CCTCGCTCATCAAGCGCTGGATCCTGGGCACGCACCACGGCTCGGTTCAACCAGAGCATCTCGACGCCTATCTCAATGAGTTCGTGTTCCGCTTCAACCGCCGCGCCTCGGCCTCGCGCGGCATGCTCTTCTACCGTTTGCTGCAGCAGGCCGTTATCACCGAACCGGTGACGTATGAAGACGTGGTGCGAAAGAGACCGATACCCGCGCGGCGCAAGCCTATACTGGATGGGCATCCAGTAGTATTGGGTTGACTGGAGCTAAGCGGATATCCCATATAAACGTACAGTCTTTCAATGAATTCCTATCCCGCCCCGGTGGCGGCGCCGCAGCACTTGGCCTTGCCAGGTGCAGAGCGCCACTTTTCTCCCCGTTCGCCCTCGACCGAGCCAGGTGCGATCGCGCGAGAAAACGTCCGCCGCGCCCCTGAAACCCTGCACCCCTCGCTCTGGCTCGGCCACCAGCTCGGCCGCAGCGGCAGCGACGCAGTGGCGTGCGGTTTCGCTGCCCTCGATGCTGAGCTGCCCGGCGGTGGCTGGCCGCGCAAGGCGCTCTCCGAACTACTGCTGCCGCACCCCGGCGTTGGCGAGATCCGCCTCCTCGCGCCGGCGCTGGTCGAAGCGCAGCGGGGCGGCCGGCTGGTAATGATCTTCGACCCGCCGGCAGCGCTCTCGGCGGCGGCGCTCGCCAGCTTCGGCTTCGATGTCGAGGCGCTCCTCGTCGTCCACACCCGGGCCGGCGAGATGAGAGACCGACGACGCCTCGCTCTGCCCGTGGCACTGGAGGTCGCGCGGCGCCGGGACGGCCCCGTTAGAGACAGCCTCTGGGCGCTCGAGCAGGCACTGAAGAGCGGCCACGTCGGCGCGGTCGTCGCCTGGCTCCCGCCGCGCCTGCGCGCCGAGCGGCTGCGCCGCCTCCAGCTCGCTGCACATAGCCACGACGGGCCGGCATTCGTGATCCGCGAGTCCGCCGCGGCCGGCCTGCCGACGGCGTCGCCGCTGCGCCTGGGGCTGCAGGCGGGCGGCGCCGATCGGCTGCAGGTGCGCGTCCTCAAGCGGCGCGGTCCGCCGCTCGAGGCGCCGCTGTCGCTCGAGCTGCCGAGTGTGCTGTCGGCGGCGGCGCGGCGTCGCTCGGGCAGCGATGACCAGCGCGCGGCGTCGCTGCACAGCGCCACCTTCGTCGATTTCGCGTGACCTCGCCCGACCAGTCGCCGTCGTCGCGTTCTTTCCTGCCGGATTTGTCGTGCTCTGGGTCGCGCTGCACCTGCCGTTGCTTTCTCTCGAGTCGTTCGCGGCGACTTTCGTGGCCGCCGACGCGAACGCCGGGGCCGCGATCGCTCTCCTCGACGAGCACCGCATCTCGGCCGCCAACGCGGCGGCGCAGGCGCAGGGCGTCAAGCCCGGGCTGAAGCGGGCGACCGCGCTCGCGCTCGCTCCGCGCCTCACGCTCGGCCAGGCAGATCCGGCGCGCGATGCCGAGGCGATGCTGCCGGTCGCCCACGCTGCGCTCGCCTTCACGCCGCAGGTCTCGCTGCAGCCGGCGAGCGCGCCGGGCGCGGCGGCAGACACCGTCCTGCTCGAGGTGCAGGCCAGCCTGCGCTACTTCGGTGGCCTCGATCGCCTGCTGCATCAGCTACGGCAGGCGACTCTGCCTCTCGGCCACGCCGTTCGCATCGCGACGGCGGCGACGGCGCAGGGCGCGGCCGTCCTCGCCCGCGTCGAGCCGCCGCCGCGCTGCCTCGACCTCGCGTCGACCCGGCAGGCGTTGACGGCGGCGCCGGTGTGGTTGCTCGGTCCCGGCCGCGAGCACTGGGAGGCGCTGCAGGGAATGGGTCTACGCCAGATCGGTGACCTGCTCGGCCTGCCGCGCGCTGGCCTGGGGCGCCGCTTCGGCGAGACGATGCTCGCCGAGATCGACGCTGCCTTCGGGCGCCGCCCCGACCCGCGCGAGGTGATCGTTCCGGCCCGCCTGTTCGAAAGCCGGCTCGAGCTCTTCGCTCGCGCCGACAGCACCGAGCAGGTCCTCTACGGAGCCGCGGTCCTGCTGGCGCGGCTGGTCGCCTGGCTCGCCGCGCAGCACTCGTTCGTGCGCCGCTTTCGCCTGCTGATGCACCACGAGACGCGCTGGCAGCAGGGCGACCGGACGCCGCAGGCGACAGCACTCGAGATCGCGCTCGCCGAGCCATCGCGCGACAGCGCGCACCTTATCGTCCTCCTGCGCGAGCGCCTGGCGCAGGTGCAGCTGCCGGCCCCGACGCTCGAGATCGCGCTGCAGGCCGAAGACATCGTCAAGCGCGCCGCGTCGAACAGCGAGCTCTTCCCGACTCGGCAGAGCGAGAACGAGGGCCTGACGCGCCTGATCGAGCGGCTTCAGGCGCGTCTCGGTGCCGATCAGGTGCAGCGCCTCGCCGGCATCGAAGACCATCGTCCCGAATGTGCCAGCCGTATGCAACGCGCCGACGGTGTCACTCGGCCTTCGCGCGCGCAGCCGCTGGCGTCGCGGAGCCACGCGCGCGCGGCGGAAGACGAAGAGGCTTCGCCCGGCGCGACCTCATCGCGGCCGGTCTGGCTGCAGGCGGTCGCCGAGCCGCTCGCCGAGCGGCGCTCGCGGCCACTGCTCGACGGCCGCCCGCTGAGCCTGCTGTCGGGCCCCGAGCGGATCGAAGCCGGCTGGTGGGACGCCGAGCTCGCCGAGCGCGACTACTTCATCGCCGAAGCCGCCGACGGCGCGCTGGTCTGGATCTACCGCGCGCGCCCGCTGCTGTCAGCCGCCGGCGTCAATGAAAGCGGCTGGTTTCTCCACGGCCGCTTCGGTTAGGTCCTGTCAACACCCTAGCGGAGATGACGCTTAGTGCCATCAGCGTCGCTCTTCGCCGATGAGCGTGAAGCCGCGGCGGCGCAGCGAATCGCCGAGCCAGCGGTTGCCGTTGACGCCGCAGAAGAGCATGTAGATGGCGTAGAAGCCGAGGCCCGCGAGGGCGACGCCGAAGGTGCGCGAGGTCGGCGTCGGCGCGCCGTTGTAGAAGCTCTCGCCCGCGTAGTAGAGCGCGGCGACGACGACCAGCAGCCAGGTGCGCCTGACGATCGCCGAGAGCGACCCGATGAAGAACGCCTGCCACGAGAAGCCCATCTTCACGCGGACGATGTCGCCCTCGGGCGACTTGTACAACCGGTACGTGCTCATTGCTCTGCCTTCGTTGCTTCGACCTCGTCTTCGACACCCGGACCGTAGCGCGTCATCCGATCGTCTCGACCCGGAAACACGGCTGCAGCCGGTACAAAGTCTGCTTCGGCAGGTTTGTGTCGCTTCTGGAGCGGGCGATCGTTTCGATCGCGTCAGCTCCGTAACGAGGCGTTCGCGGCGGATGTCACCGGACGTTGCTGCCGTGAAGCCTAGGCGATCCGCCCGAACCACCAGATCGACAGCCCCGCGGCGAGCACCATGAGCGAGGCGCCGATGAGCGCGAGCAGCGCGCTGATCTCGGTCTCCTTCTTCTCGACGATGAGGCGCGTGCTGAGGCCCTGGTAGACCTTCTTCAGGTCGGCGGCGGTGCCGGCGTAGAAGTAGTCGGCATTGGTGAGCTTGGCGACGGCCTTAAGCGTCTCCTCGTCGAGACGCACGCGCATCGACCAGCCCTCGAAGCCGATCGTCTCGCCTTCCTTGGTGCCGATGCCGACGGTGTAGATGCGAACGCCGCGATCGGCCGCCATCTTGGCCGCCTCGAGCGAATCGGGTCCGGTCGTGCGCTGGCCGTCGGTGAGCAGGATGATCGCCGCCGACGAGTACGAGCCGGCGGGCACCGGCTTGAAATCGGGCGGTGGCTTGTCGTTCGGTCCCGGCGGCATCGCGCGCGCGCCGGTGATCTGCGACAGGTCGATCCCGGCCTCGGGAAAGATCGTCGCCAGCGAGAGCACGATGCCGCTGCCGATCGCGGTGCCGCGCTGCAGCTGGAAGCGGTCGATCGCCGCGTTGACGTCGTCGCGGCTCAGCGTCGGCGCCTGCACGACCGCAGCGGTGCCGGCGAACGAGACGACGGCGATCTTGACGTTTCGCGGCAGGTCGGCGATGAACGCCTTGGCCGCTTCCTGCGAGGCGACGAGGCGGTTGGGCTGCACGTCGGCGGCGCGCATGCTGCCCGAGACGTCCATCGCTAGCACGATCGTCTCCTGCGCCGAGGGCAGCGTGATCAGCGCTGCTGGCCGCGACGACGCGAACAGCAGCGTCGCCAAGGCGAGGAAGAGCAGCACCGGCGGCACGTGGCGGCGCCAGGCGCTTCGCCTGCCGAGCGCTTCCTTGACCAGGCCGAGGTTGGCGTAACGCAGGCTCGTCTTCTTGCGCCGGCGCATCAGGTAGACGTAGAGCAGCACCGTCAGCGGCAACGCGAGCATCGCCCACAGCATCGAGGGCCAGAGGAAGGTCATCCAGGGATTGGCAGCGTTCATTGCCGGCTCCCGGTGGCGGCCGCGACCGGCCGGACGTGATCGATCGAGCGCCTGGTCGGCCCGCTCCAGTTGGCGAGCCGGCTGCGCTGCTTCTTCAGGTCGGCGAAGCGCAGCACGGCGTCGACGAGGTCGTCGTCGGTGCCTAGCTCGAGGGTATCGACGCCGGCGCGGGCGAGTGCTTCGCGGAGCTCGGTCTCGCGCTTTTCCGCGGCGACCCTGAAGCGCTCGCGAAAGCCTCGGTTGTGGGTGTCGACGACGATCTGCTCGCCGGTCTCGGCATCCTTCAGGGTGACCAAGCCGATGTCGGGCAGGTTCATCTCGAGCGGGTCGAAGAGGCGCACCGCGGTCACTTCATGGCGCTGCGCGAGCTGACCGAGCGCCTTCTCCCACCCCGGCGCGGTGACGAAATCAGAGACGACGAAGAGGGTCGAGCGGCGCTTGACGGTGCGCTGCGCCGCGAGCAGCAGCTCGCGCAGGTCGGTCGCGCCGGTGGCGGCCTCTGCGGGCCGCGCCGCCATGCGCTGCAGCAGGTTGAGGACATGGACGCGCCCGCCGCGTGCCGGCACCACCGTGTCGACGGCGTTGCCGTAGAGGAGGGCGCCGACGCGATTGCCGTGTCGCGTCAGCAGGCGCGCCAGCACGGCGACGAACTCGCGCGCGACGGTCCGCTTGGTGAAGCGGTCGGAGCCGAAATCGACGCTCGCCGAGAGGTCGACTAGAAACCATGCCGAGAGCTCGCGATCTTCGGTGAACTGGCGCACGTAGGGCTGCTGCAGCCGTGCCGTGACGTTCCAGTCGATGTGGCGCACGTCGTCGTGGTGCTGGTACTCGCGCAGGTCGGCGAGGTCGAGGCCGGCGCCGCGCATCAGCGTGCGGTGATCGCCCTGGAGCACGCCGTCGAGGCGTCGCAGGACGGTCCACTCGAGCCGCTTCAGCAGCGCTTCGGCACTGTCGTGGTCGACGAGCGCCGCCGGCGCGTCAGCCGTGGGCATGGCTGTTCTCGGGGGCCAGCGGCTTGTCGGGGACGGGGATCCTCCGCATGACTTTCTGGATCACGGCGTCGGCGTCGATGCCTTCGGCGAGCGCTTCGTAGGAAAGTACGAGCCGATGACGCAGCACGTCGCCGACAAGGCCGGTCATGTCCTCGGGCAGCGCGTAGTTGCGGCCGCGCATGAAGGCGAGCGCGCGCGCGCCCTCGATCAGGCCAATGGTCGCGCGCGGGCTGGCGCCAAAGGTTAGGTACTTGGCGATGTCGCCCAGCTCGTAGCGCTGGGGCCGGCGGGTCGCGCTGACCAGCTTGACGGCGTACTGCATCAGCGACGGGTCGACGTAGACCTTGCGGCATTCCTGCTGCAGCTCGGCGAGCTGGCCCATGCTGGCCACCGGGCTCATCGTCACCGGCGCTCCGGTGACGCGCTGGGCGATCACGAACTCCTCTTCCTCGCTCGGATAGTCGACGAGCACCTTCATCATGAAGCGATCGACCTGCGCTTCCGGCAGCGGGTAAGTGCCCTCGGTCTCGATCGGGTTCTGCGTCGCCATGACGAGGAAGGGCTCGGGGACCTTGTGCGTCTCGCCGGCGATCGTGACCTGGCGCTCCTGCATCACCTCGAGCAGCGCGCTCTGCACCTTGGCCGGGGCGCGGTTGATTTCGTCAGCGAGAAGCAGGTGCGTGAAGACCGGGCCGAGCGAGGTCGAGAACTCGCCGGTGCGCGGGTTGAAGATGCGCGTTCCAACGAGATCGGCGGGCACCAGGTCGGGCGTGAACTGGATCCGCTTGAAGGTGCCGCGCAGGGTCTGCGCAAGTGTCTTGACGGTGAGCGTCTTCGCCAGTCCGGGCACGCCCTCCACGAGCAGGTGCCCCTGGGCGAGCACCGCGACCATGACGCGCTCGAGGAAGTGATCCTGGCCGACGACGACGCGCTTGACCTCGTAGAGGATGCGCTCCATCAGCGTCGCGGCGTCGCCGGGAATCGAAGAAGTGTCGGTCATCGTGGACTGCTCATGAGGGACTGTCATCCTGAACCAAGTGAAGGATCTCGGCTGCCGCGATGTCGAGATCCTTCGCTTCGCTCGGGCTGACGGCGCGCTTGAAGCGACGGCTGCTAGAAGGGCGGCATGCCCGCCGCCGCGGCGGCGTTCTCGATCGGGACCGCGAAACCGATGCCGATGAAGACGCGCTGGCGGTTCGGGTTCAGGATCGCGGTGACGATGCCGACCACCTCGCCATCCATCGTCACCAGCGGGCCGCCGGAGTTGCCGGGATTGGCCGCGGCATCGAACTGGATCAGATTGGTCAGCGTGTGCTGCCCTTCGGGCGAGCGGAACTGGCGCTTCAGCCCCGAGACGACGCCGGCGGACGCCGACGGCCCGATGCCGAACGGGAAACCGACCGCGAGGACATGGTCGCCGGGCGCGAGGTCGTCGGTCGAGCGCATCGTCGCCGCTTCCAGGTCGTCGGGGATCGTCTTCGCGCGCAGCACCGCGAGATCGTTCTCGGGCTGGGTGCTGAGGACGAGGGCCTCCGACTCCGAGCCGTCGAAGAACGTGACGCGGACCTTCTTGGCGCCGCTGACGACGTGCAGGTTGGTGAGGATCGTGCCGTTGTCGATGATGACGACGCCGGTGCCGATGCCGCGCTCGACCGCGGCGTTCTCCTTGTTGTCGCTGCCGTCGTCGCCTTCGGTCATGAGGCCGACGACGCGCACCACCGACGGCATGATCGCGTCGTAGGCGCGCGACTCGGGGGCGACGAGCGGCTTGTCCTCGATCGACTGGCGAATGGCGGCATCGATCTGTTCCATCGTCAGTGGCGTCTTGGCGTGGAAGGTCGGATTCGACCACCAGAAGGCGACCGCGAGGGCGACGATCAGGAGCGCCCAGAAGCGCCGCTCATGGCGCGCGAGCACGGCCCAGCGGTGGGGCCGGGCCGGCGCACCGGCGCCCGCGTTGCCGCCGCCTTCGGCGCCCGCTGCCGCCTCGGCCGCGGTCTCGGTCGGACGGTGCGAACGGCTGTACAGCGGGACTCGTTTCATCGGGGACATCCGGGGCCGCGACGGCCCGCCGGGCATGCGAGCAAGTTGCGCGCCGGTGTTCCCCGCAGGCCTCGTCGATACGGTAGCACGCCGGCCATGACCTGTCCCGGCGACGGCCGGCGCGCACCGGCAGGCATCATGGCGGCTGTGTGGATCGACACCCATTGCCATCTCGACGCTGCCGAGTTCGACGCCGATCGCGACGAGGTCGTCGCCCGGGCCCGCGCCGCCGGCGTCGGCCAGATCGTCATCCCGGCCGTCGATGCCGGCAATTTCGGACGCGTGCGCGAGCTCGCGCATCGACACGGGCTGGCGTACGCGCTCGGCATCCATCCGATGTGCACCGACCGGGCCGGTTCCGCCGACATCGCGACGCTGCGCGAGGCTCTGGAGCGCGAGCGCGGCGACCCGCGCTTGGTGGCGGTGGGCGAGATCGGCCTCGACCACTTCATCGCCGGCCTCGACCGTGCCAGGCAAGCGGAGATGTTCGGCGCCCAGCTCGCCCTCGCCGCGGAGTTCGGTCTGCCGGTGTTGCTGCATGTGCGCCACGCCGTCGACCCGGTTCTCGCGCAGCTGCGCCGGCGCCGCGTCCTCGGCGGATTCGCGCACGCCTTCAACGGCAGCGAGCAGCAGGCGCACGCCTTCGTCGAGCTCGGCTTTCGCCTCGGTTTCGGCGGCGCAGTGACCTTCGACCGCGCCTTGCGCATTCGCCGGGTCGGCCGCGCCGTCGCCCAGGACGCGATCGTCATGGAGACCGATTCACCCGACATCCCGCCGCAGTGGTGCTACCGCACCGCGACCGCGCGCGCCGCCGGCGCGACCATGCGCAACGAGCCGGCCGAACTGGCGCGGATCGGCGCCGAGCTCGCCGCGCTGCGCGACGAGCCGGTGGCGGCGTTCGCCGCCGCGACGAGCGCCAATGCCATCGCTTCGCTGCCGCGCCTGGGCGCGATGCTCGCCGGCGCCGTCCATGCGTGAAGGCGAGGGCCCCGGCATCGAGATGCCCGAGGTGACGATCTCCGAATCGGCCGGCGTCCGCTACCTGCACCTCGGCACGCCCTGGATCCAGGGCGCGATGAGGATCGACGAGCCGCTCGCGATCGAGCTCGAATACGTGCGCCGGATGATGGTCTGGATGCTCGCCTTCGACACGGCGTCGTGGGCCGGCGCGCACGCCGTTCAGCTCGGCCTCGGCGCCGGCGCCATCACCCGCTTCTGCAGCAAGCGGCTGAAGATGCGCACCACGGCGGTCGAGCTCAATCGGCGCGTGATCGAGGTCTGCCGGCAGTGGTTCAGGCTACCCGCGACGACGCCCGGATTCGAGGTCCTGGAGATCGACGCGCAACGCTTCGTCGACGACCCTCAAAGGCGCGGCACCGTCGACGTGCTGTGCGTCGATCTCTACGATCACGAGGCCGCGAGCCCCGTACTCGACAGCAGCGCGTTCTACCGGTCGTGCTTCGGTCTGCTCACCGAGGGCGGCGCGATGACGGTCAACCTGTTCGGTCACGACGCGAGCTTCGCGACGAGCACGCGGCGCATCGCCGCCGCTTTCGGCGCCGGGCATGTCGTCACCCTCCAGCCAACGAAAGAAGGCAACACCATCGTCCTGGCGATGAAGCATGTCACATTAGCGGGGCGCGACGAGCTTGCTCGCCGTGCCGAAAACATCGAAACTCGCTGGCAGCTGCCCGCCAGGAAGTGGCTGCGCATGCTGCGCCCGGTGGCCCCGACCGAACCGCCCTCCGAATGAAACCCAGAAGCGATCCGGATCTCAGCAAGGTGGTGGCCGCGGCCGGCATCCGCGCCGTGCTGCGCCCAGTCGAGCCGGGGGCGGCGAACCAAGGCTCGGTCGGCAGCGACAGCACGCTGCAGCGCGAGAGCGCAGTGGAGCGCTCGATTTCGACCACGCGGCCGGCGAGCCTGCAGTCGATCGACCTTTCCCTCAACGTCGTCTCGCACGGCAAGCTGACCTGGCGCACCGTGCTCGCGTGGCTGCGCGACGACAAGATCCTGAGCGCCGACGATGTCGAGCGCACCGCGCGCCGCTTCGCGGGCGGCAACAGCTCGCAGCATCCGCTGGTGCGCATCGGCAGCGCCGGGCTGACGCGCGCCGGCGACGGCAAGGTGCTCGACACCGAGACGCTGACCGAGTGGCTCGCCAAACGCACCAAGCTGCCCTACATGCGCGTCGATCCGCTGCGCGTCGACGTCGGCCGCGTCGCCGACGTGATGTCGATCCAGTACGCCGAGCGGCGCCATGCCCTGCCGCTCACCTTCGGCGTCACCGAAGTGACGATCGCCACCTGCGAGCCGCTCGATGTCGGCTGGGTCTCGGAGATCGAGGCGCACACGCGCCGCCACGTCAAGCTGGTGCTCGTCAACCCGATCGAGATCGCGCGCTACACGACCGAGTTCTACGCGCTCTCGCGCTCGGTGCGCAACGCGACCAAGATGGGCGAGTCGGCCGCGCTCGCCAACTTCGAGCAGCTGGTCGAGCTCGGCAAGAGCAACAAGCAGCTCGACGCCAACGACTCGGGCGTGATCCAGGTGGTCGACTGGCTCTGGCAATACGCGTTCGACCAGCGCGCCTCCGACATCCACCTCGAGCCGCGCCGCGAGCGCAGCGTCATCCGCTTCCGCATCGACGGCGTCATGCACACGGTCTATCAATTGCCGCCGGGCGTGATGAGCGCGATGGTCGCGCGCGTCAAGCTGCTCGGCCGGATGGACGTGATCGAGAAGCGCCGTCCGCTCGACGGCCGCATCAAGGTTCGCAATCCCGCCGGCGACGAGGTCGAGATGCGGCTGTCGACGCTGCCGACGGCGTTCGGCGAGAAGATGGTGATGCGGATCTTCGATCCCGACACCACCGTCAAGACGCTCGAGAGCCTGGGCTTCGGCAGTCACGACGGCAAGCGCTGGGAAGAGCTGGTCGCGCGGCCACACGGGATCATCCTGGTCACCGGCCCGACCGGTTCGGGCAAGACGACGACGCTCTACTCGACGCTGCGACGCCTGGCGACCGACGAGGTCAACGTCTGCACCATCGAGGATCCGATCGAGATGATCCAGCCGGCGTTCAACCAGACGCAGGTCCAGAGCGGCATCGAGCTCGGCTTCACCGAGGGCCTGCGCGCGCTGATGCGGCAGGACCCCGACATCATCATGGTCGGCGAGATCCGCGACCTGGCCACTGCCGACATGGCGATCCAGGCGTCGCTCACCGGCCACCTTGTCTTCTCGACGCTGCACACCAACGATTCGGCGTCGGCGATCACGCGCCTCAACGATCTCGGCGTCGCCCCGTACCTGATCGGCTCGACGCTGATCGGCGTGCTCGCGCAGCGCCTCGTGCGCACGCTCTGCCCAGCGTGCAAGGTGCCCGACGCGGAAGTCACGCGCGAGACGCTGCACGAGGTCGTCAAGCCGTGGCGGCTCAACGGCGGAGTGCGTCCGTACAAGGCGGTCGGCTGCCTCGAGTGCCGGATGACGGGATTTCGCGGCCGCGCCGGCCTGTTCGAGTTGCTGACGGTGAGCGATGCCGCGCGCGCGACCATCCAGCCGGTGTGCGACGAAGGCAAGCTGCGCCAGCAGTCGCTGCAGGACGGGCTGCGACCCTTGCGCCTGGCCGGCGCGATGAAGGTCGCAGAAGGCTTCACCACACTCGACGAAGTCCTGCGCGCCACCCCCGCATGGGAGTAGCGCCCGCGACGACACCCTCGGTGTAACCCACGCAAGGGCCCGCGGGGGGCGCTACCTAGAATCGTCGCTTCACCGCAAGGCACCAAGGCTTCGTGAAGATCAAGAGCGAACGCGACTTCTGGTCGGGTCTGATGTTCGTCGTCGTCGGCGTCGTCTTCGCGATCGGCGCGACCGACTACAGCATGGGCCCCGCCTGCCCGGCCAACGATCCCTGCGCGGCCAATCTGTGGGCCCGACTGTCGCAGCTGTCGGCGCATCCGGGCGCCGGCTATTTCCCGCTTGGCCTGGCGGTCCTGCTCGCGCTGCTCGGCGCGATGGTCCTCTTCAAATCGCTCACGATCGAGAGCGAAGGCGGTGATCCGATCGGTGCATTCGCCTGGCGGCCGTTGCTGGTGATCGTCATCGGCATCGCCGTCTTCGGGCTGATGCTCGAGAAGATCGGGTTGGCCCTCACCGTCCCGGTGTTGATCTTCATCTCGAGCCTGGCCGGCGACGAATTCCACTGGAAGGGCGTGCTCGCCAATGCAGTGGTCCTGACTATCAGCTCGTGGTTCATCTTCGTCTGGGGCCTAAAGCTGACGATCCCGATGTGGCCCTGGTTCGTCGGCTGACGCGCGCCGAACCGACATTCCCAACAGCCGGGCCCGCATGGATCTCGTTCACAACCTCGGCATCGGCTTCGGAGTCGCGTTCACTCTGCAGAACCTCGCCTATGCGTTCTTCGGCGCGATGCTCGGCACGCTCATCGGCGTACTGCCCGGCATCGGCCCGGTCGCGACGATCGCGATGCTGCTGCCGTCGACGTACGCCCTCGACGCGACGCCGGCGCTGATCATGCTGGCCGGCATCTACTACGGCGCCCAGTACGGCGGCTCGACCACCGCGATCCTGATCAACGTCCCCGGCGAATCGTCGTCGGTCGTGACGGCGATCGACGGCTACCAGATGGCGCGCCAGGGCCGCGCGGGAGCCGCGCTCTCGGTGGCCGCGCTCGGCTCGTTCTTCGCCGGCTGCGTCGGCACGATCATCATCGCCGCGGTCGCGCCGCCGCTCACGGAGCTCGCGTTCAAGTTCGGCCCGGCGGAGTATTTTTCTCTCATGGTGCTCGGCCTGATCGGCGCCGTCGTCCTCGCTTCGGGGTCGCTGCTGAAGGCGATCTCGATGGTCATCCTCGGCCTGCTGCTGGCGCAGATCAACACCGACGCCATTTCCGGCACGGCGCGCTACAGCTTCGACATCCCGCAGCTCACCGACGGCATCGGCTTCGTCGTCATCGCCATGGGCTTGTTCGGCTTCGGCGAGATCATCTCCAACCTCGGCCAGCCGGCCGCGCACCGCGAGGTCTTCACGAGCAAGGTGAAGGGCCTGTGGCCGAACCAGCGCGACTTCCGGGAAGCGTGGCCCTCGGTCCTGCGCGGCACCGCGCTGGGCTCGATCCTCGGCGTGCTGCCGGGCGGCGGCGCGTTGCTCGCCTCCTTCGCGTCGTACACGGTCGAGAAGAAGCTCGTCCGCAACCCGCGCATCCCGTTCGGCAAGGGTGCGATCCAGGGCGTCGCCGGACCCGAGTCGGCCAACAACGCCGGCGCGCAGACCTCGTTCATCCCGATGCTGACGCTCGGCATTCCGACCAACGCGGTGATGGCGCTGATGGTCGGGGCGATGACCATCAAGGGCATCCAGCCCGGGCCGCAGGTGATGACGTCGAACCCGCAGCTCTTCTGGGGCCTGATCGCCTCGATGTGGGTCGGCAACGCGATGCTCGTGATCCTCAACCTGCCGCTGATCGGCATGTGGATCAAGCTGCTGACGGTGCCCTATCGCTACCTGTTCCCGGCGATCACCCTCTTCTGCTGCATCGGCGTCTACACGCTCAGCGACAGCATCTTCGACGTGTACCTGACGGCGCTCTTCGCCTTCATCGGCTACGTCTTCTACAAGCTGAGCGTCGAGCCGGCGCCGCTCTTGCTGGGCTTCATCCTCGGGCCGATGATGGAAGAGAACCTGCGCCGGGCCCTGCTGCTCTCGCGCGGCGACTGGGGAACGTTCGTGACGCGGCCGCTGTCGTCGGGCCTGCTGATCGCCGCCGCGCTGCTGATCGTGGTCGTCACCCTGCCGTCGATCCGACAGAAGCGCGAGGTCGCGTTTTCCGAAGACTGAAGGGCAGCGCGGGAGCGCCGATACTTGGGGATGAACTTCGACTGGAAGACGGCCTACCCGTCGACGCGCGTGCCGGTGTTCGCGCGCAACATCGTCTCGACCTCGCATCCGCTCGCCGCCCAGGCCGGGCTGCGCATGATCCAGCAGGGCGGCAACGCGGTCGACGCGGCGATCGCTGCGGCGGCGGTGATGACGATCGTCGAGCCGTGCAGCAACGGCCTAGGCTCGGATGCGTTCTGCATCGTCTGGGACGGCACGAAACTGCACGGCCTCAACGCTTCCGGCCCCGCGCCGGCGGCGTGGACGCCCGAGTACTTTCGCCGGAAGCACGGTCTCGACGCGCTCCGGCCGCCGATGCGCGGCTGGGACTCGGCGACCGTGCCCGGCGCCGTCGCCGGCTGGGTCGCGCTCTCCGAGCGCTTCGGCCGCCTGCCCTTCGCGGACCTGCTCGTGGCGGCGATCGAGATCGCCGAGCGCGGCTACGCCGTGCCGATCATCGTCCAGCAGAAGTGGGTCGCGGCGGCGCCGCTGCTCGGTTCCGTGCCGGGCTGGGCCGAGGCGTTCCTGCCGCACGGCCGGCCCCCCGAGGTCGGCGAGCGCTTCGCCTTTGCGGCGGCGGCGCGCGCGCTGAAGGCGATCGCCGCGACGCGCGGCGCCGCGCTCTACGGCGGCGAGATCGCCGCAGCCGCGGCGGCGCATTCGCGCGCCCATGGCGGCGCGATGGAGGCGAGCGACTTCGCGGCGTTCAAGCCAGAGTGGGTCGAGCCGATCGGCATCGACACCTATGGCCATCGCCTGCACGAGATCCCGCCCAACGGGCAGGGCATCGCCGCACTGGTCGCGCTCGGCATCCTGCGCCACTTCGACATCGAGTCGCTGCCCGTCGACGGCGCCGAGTCGCAGCACCTGCAGATCGAGGCGATGAAGCTCGCCTTCGCCGACGTCTACGCGCACGTCGCCGATCCGCGCGGCATGCGCTGCAGCGCCGAGGAGATGCTCGCTGAGCCCTACCTCGCTGCCCGCGCCCGGCTGATCGACCCGAAGCGGGCGCAGGTGTTCGGCGCCGGCAACCCGGTGAAGGGCGGCACGATCTATCTCAGCGCCGCCGACGAGCGCGGCGTGATGGTGAGCTTCATCCAGAGCAACTACATGGGCTTCGGCTCGGGCATCGTCGTCCCCGGATGGGGCGTCTCGATGCAGAACCGCGGCCACGGCTTCGTCCTCGACCCGGCGAGCCCGAACTGCGTCGCGCCGGGGCGGCGCCCATTCCACACCATCATCCCCGCCTTCCTCACCAAGGACGGGCGGCCGCTGATGAGCTTCGGCATCATGGGCGGCAACATGCAGCCGCAGGCGCATCTGCAGACGATCGTGCGCATGCTGGCGCACCGGCAGCAGCCGCAGGCGGCGTGCGATGCGCCGCGCTGGCGCTTCAACGCCGGCAAGGCGATCAACGTCGAGGCGACGATGGCCGCGCCGACCGTCGCCGGCCTGGTCGAGCGCGGCCACGAGGTCGAGGTGATCCAGGACAGCTACCAGGACTTCGGCGCCGGCCAGTTCATCTGGCGCCTCGGCGACCCGGCCGTGGACGGCTACGTCGCGGCGAGCGATCCGCGCCGCGACGGCCAGGCCGCCGGCTTCTGACGATGGCCGGCGAAGGGGTTGCGACCGGCGCGCCGGTCGTGCCGCTGTCCGCGCCGCCGCGCGCGGTCCACTGGCAGGGCCTGGCGCTGGCGATGGCCGGCTCGATCGCGTTCTCAGGCAAGGCGATCATCGTCAAGCTCGCGTACCGCTTCGGCGTCGACGCGGTGACGCTGATCATGTACCGGATGCTGTTCGCGCTGCCGCTGTTCGCGGTGCTCGCCTGGTGGGCCGGGCGCGGGCGACCGGCGCTGACCCGGCACGACTGGATCGTCGTCACCAGCCTCGGCTTTTCCGGCTACTACCTGGCGAGCTTCCTCGACTTCGCCGGTCTGGCCTACATCACGGCGAGCTTGGAGCGGCTCATCCTCTACCTCAATCCGACGCTCGTGCTCGCGATCGGCGCGATCGCCTTCAGGCGCCGCGTGCGCGGCCGCCAGATGATCGCGCTCGCGGTCAGCTATTGCGGCGTGCTGCTCGTGTTCGGCCACGAGGTGTCGCTGCAGGGAACGAACACGGCGCTCGGCAGCGGCCTTGTCTTCGCGAGCGCGGTGAGCTATGCGATATACCTGGTCGCCAGCGGCGAGGAGGTGCAGCGCATCGGCGCCTTGCGCCTGACCGGCCTGGCGACCAGCATCGCCTGCCTGTTCTGCATCGCGCAGTTCGCGTTCCTGCGGCCGATGGCGGCGCTCGCCGTCGCCCCGCAGGTGGTCTGGCTTTCGGTGCTGAACGCGACGCTGTGCACCTTCGCGCCGGTGCTGATGGTGATGATGGCGATCGAGCGCGTCGGCGCCGCGGTGGCCGCGCAGACGGGCATGATCGGGCCGCTGTCGACGATCGCGATGGGCATCATCGTCCTCGGCGAGCCGTTCACCGCCTGGATCGTCGCCGGCACGGCCCTGGTGCTCACCGGAATCTGGTTGCTGGCCAAGTGGAGATGAAGCGATGGAACTCGGAATCGAAGGCAAGTGGGCGCTCGTCTGCGCGGCAAGCAAGGGCCTCGGCAAGGGCTGCGCGACGGCGCTCGCGAGGGAGGGCGTCAACGTCGTGATCACCGCGCGCGGCGCCGACGTGCTCGAGGCGACGGCGCGCGAGCTGCGCGCGCTCGGCGCAGGCGGCGAGGTGCGCACGGTCGCGGGCGACATCACGACCGAAGCGGGGCGCGCCGCGGCGCTCGCCGCGTGCCCGCGGGTCGACATCCTGGTCAACAACGCCGGCGGCCCGCCGCCAGGCGACTTCCGCGAGTGGCCCCGGGACGCCTGGATCCAGGCCATCGACGCCAACATGCTGACGCCGATCGAGCTGATGAAGGCGACGGTCGACAGGATGGCCGAGCGCGGGTATGGCCGCGTCGTGAACATCACGTCGTCGTCGGTCAAGGCGCCGATCGAGGTGCTCGGCCTGTCAAACGGCGCGCGTAGCGGCCTGACCGGTTTCGTCGCAGGCCTCGCGCGCAGCAGCCTCGCGGCGCGCGGCGTCACCATCAACGGGCTCCTGCCCGGCGTCTTCGACACGGATCGGATTCGCGCCGTCGGGACGGCGCTCGCGGCACGCGAAGGCAAGACGATCGAGCAGGTGACGGAGGCGCGTCAGCGCGGCATTCCTGCGCGCCGCTACGGCACGGCCCTGGAGTTCGGCGCGGTCTGCGCGTTCCTCTGCAGCGTCCAGGCGGCCTACCTGACCGGCCAGAACATCCTGCTCGACGGCGGCGCCTACCCCGGCACCTACTGAGCGGCCTTCAATGGCGTGGCATCGCCGCGCCGCAGTTCCAGCACTCCTCGAATGGCCCGTCGACCCGCTCCCCGCAGCCGTGGCACACCCAGTGGCGATGGATCGGATTTCGCAGCTCGTGCAGCAGGGTGCGGGCGTGCTCGAGCTGGTCGTCGTCGCTGATCCAGACCTCCGGCAGCGCCTGGTCGGGCGGCAGCTCGCCGGCGATGCTGCTCGCGTACATGCGCTGCACGGTCGCGGCGATGCCGGCGTTGCTGAGCAGGTCGGCCCACAACGTCGCGATGGCCAGGTTTGGGGCTCGGGTGAGGCGTTTCATCGTCGGCTCTGGCACGATAGCGTACTGCCCACCCCGTACCGAGAGCACCGATGACCACGACGACCCAGAGCCCGACCATCCGCATCGAGAGAGTCGGCGGCCCCGAGGAGATGAAGCTGGTCGACCTGCCGGTCGGCGAGCCGGCCCCCGGCGAGGTCCGCATCCGCCACCACGCGTCTGGCCTCAACTACATCGACGTCTACCAGCGCTCGGGCGTCTATGCACTGCCGCTGCCGTTGAACATGGGCAACGAGGGCGCAGGTGTCATCGAAGCCGTTGGCGCCGGCGTCACGCACCTGAAGGCGGGCGACCGCGCCGCCTATTGCAGCGGCCCGCCGGGCAGCTACTCGCTGGCCCGCGTGCTGCCGGCCAAGACGGTCGTCAAACTGCCCGATACGATCTCGTTCGAGACCGGCGCCGCGATGATGCTGAAGGGCCTGACGACGCAGTACCTCCTCAAGCGCGTGCGCGCGCAGGAAGCGCTTGAGTCGGGCGACTTCATCGTCTGGCACGCGGCCGCCGGCGGCGTCGGCCTGATTGCCTGCCAATGGGCGAGGGCGCTCGGCCTGAAGCTGATCGGCACGGCCGGCAGCGAAGAGAAATGCGCGCTAGCGCGCGACAACGGCGCCGCCTTTACGATCAACTACCGCGCGGAAGACTTCGCCGCGCGCGTCAAGGAGATCACGGGCGGCCAGGGCGTGAAGATCGTCTATGACTCAATCGGCAAGGACACCTGGGACAAGTCGCTCGAGTGCCTGCGCCCGTTCGGCCTCATGGCGAGCTTCGGCAACGCCTCGGGCGTCGTGCCTCCGTTCGCGCCGGTTTCGCTCGGGCCCAAGGGCTCGCTTTACGTGACGCGGCAGACGCTCGCGACCCACATCGCGACGCGCGAGGCGATGCAGGCGATGGCGGACGACCTGTTCGCCGTCGTCGCCAGCGGCCAGGTCAAGATCCACATCGCGCAGCGCTACGCGCTTGCCGACGCAGCGCGGGCGCATCGCGACCTGGAAGCGCGCAAGACGACCGGCTCGACGATCCTGATTCCGTGAGGGGGCGCCGATGCTGACGCTGTACGGCACCCGAGGCTCGGGCTCCGCCTCGGCTGAAGCGGCGCTCGAGATCGCCGGGCTGGGCTATCGCCACGTCGACGCCGCCTCGTGGACGCCGTCGCCCGGCCTCGACGAGCTCAAGCGGATCAGCCCGATCGCGCAAATCCCGACGCTCGTGCTCGAGGATGGCAGCATCCTCACCGAGAGCGCGGCGATCCTGATCCACCTCGGCCTCGCCCATCCGCAGAGCGGCCTCGTCGCGAGGGAGCCGGGGCGGCGCGCGCAACAGATTCGCGGCCTGGTCTACATCGCCGCCAACTGCTATGCCGCGATCGGCATCCTCGACTATCCGGACCGCTGGTATTTCGAGCCCGACGATTCCGACAAGCAGGCGATGCAGTCGCGCGGCCGCGCCCGCCTGCACGAACTGTGGCAGATCTTCGCCGACCAGTTCCCGGCCGCGCCGTGGCTCTCGGGCGAGCGTCTCGGCGCCCTCGACCTGCTGGCCGCGACCGTGTCCAAGTGGAGCGGCGCACGCAAGGCGCTGGCGGACTCGCGGCCGGAGTTCGCAGCGCTGCTCGCGCGCATCGACGCGGATCCGCTCGTGGCGGCGGTGTGGGCGCGACACTGGCCGCCGGCGTGACGAGGGCCCGATGCGTGCGGCAGCGTGGGCGCTGGTCGCCGCGGCAGCGGTCGCCTCACTGCGGCCCGCGCTCGCGGCGGGCGAGGACGAGCTCGCCGCGCTCATCAACGCGCGCCGCGCCGACACGCGCGGCTGCACCGGCGGCCGCGAGCCTGCGGCCGGGCCGCTGGCGCCGTCGTCACTCCTGGCCCAGATCGATGCCCGCACCACCGGCAACGACCTCGCCAAGGCGCTCGGCGCCAGCGGTTACCGCGCCTCCAGGGCGATCGCGATCGTCGTCAGCGGCGTTCCCGACGTGAGCGAAGCCGCGCGTGTCGCCGACGAGCAGCACTGCGACGCCTTGCGCGACCGTCGCTACGCCGAGGTCGGCATCGCCCGAGTTGGCACGACGTGGCGCATCAACCTGGCGATGCCGCTCCTCGCCGACGACCTCGGCGACTCGCGCGAGGCTGGTCGGGCGGTGCTGCGCTTGGTCAACGAGGCGCGCCGGCACGGCGGCAGCTGCGGTTGGCAGCGTTTCGGCCCGGCCGCACCGCTCGCGTGGAACGATCGCCTCGCCGCCGCGGCGCTCGGGCACAGCCGCGATATGGCCGAGAATGACTACTTCGATCACGTCGACCGCGGCGGCGCCGCCGTCGCGCAGCGCGCCAGCCGGCAGGGCTACCGCTGGCGCGCGGTCGGCGAGAACATCGCCGGCGGGCAGGGCTCGCCGCAACAGGTCGTCGCCGGCTGGCTCGCCAGCCCCGGCCACTGCGCCAACATCCTCTCGCCCGACTTCGCCGAGATGGGCGCCGCCTATGCGATCAACGCGCAGACGGCGATCGATATCTACTGGACGCAGGTGTTCGGCAGGCGTTGAGCCCCGCAGGCCGGGGCGCGAAAGCGTGTCGGCGAGGGGCGCTAGGACGCGCGCCGCACGCGCCGCAGCTCGTCCAGGATGAGCAGCGCCGCGCCGATGGTGATCGCGCTGTCGGCGACGTTGAACGACGGGAAGTAGTGGCTCTTCCAGTGCACCTGGAGGAAGTCGACGACGTGACCGTAGACCAGCCGGTCGACAACGTTGCCGAGTGCGCCGCCCAGGATCAGCGCCAGCGCCCAGCAGAACAGGCGCTGGCCGCCGTGGCGCGCGAGCAGCCAGAAGATGAAGACCGCGGCCGCGAGGCCGAGGCCGATGAAGAACCAGCGCTGCCAGCCGCTCGCCTCGTTGAGGAACGAGAACGCCGCGCCGCGGTTGTGGGCGCGGACGATGTCGAAGAACGGCGTCACCGTGTGCGCGTCGCCGAGGCGCAGGCTGAGGACGATCATCGCCTTGGTGATCTGGTCGACGACGATCACCGCCAGGGCGATGCCGAGCCAGGGCGCGAGCGCCCCCGAGCGTCGCGGGGCCATCACGCCACCGTGCGCGCTTCGCCGGCGCCGAACAGGTTGGCGGTGCAGCGGCCGCAGATCGTCGGGTGGGCGGGATCCCGGCCGATGTCGCTGCGGTAGTGCCAGCAGCGTTCGCACTTGGGCGCTGCGCTGACGGCGGCGTCGACGAAGAACTCGTTCGCGTCGGCCGCGGCGGCGAGCGGCTCGACGTGCGCGGCCGACGAGATCAGCACGAAGCGCAGGTCGTCGCCGAGCGTGCCGAGCACTTCGGCGGCGGCAGGACCGGCCTTCACCGTCACCACGGCCTGAAGCGACGAGCCGAGCTTGCCGTCGGCACGCAGCGCCTCGATCCTCCGGTTCGATTCGGCGCGCACGGCGGCGATGCGCGCCCACTTCGCGAGCAGCGCCTCGTCCGCCCAGGCGCGGGCGTCGCTGTAGGTCTCGACGAAAATCGAAGCTGATCCTCCCCGCCCGAAGACCTTCCACGCCTCCTCGGCGGTGAAGCTGAGGACGGGGGCCATCCAACGGAGCATCGCGTGGGCGACGTGCCAGAGCGCGGTCTGCGCCGAGCGGCGCGCGTGCGATGCCGGCGCCGTCGTGTAGAGGCGGTCCTTCAGGATGTCGAGGTAGAACGCGCCGAGATCTTCCGAGCAGAAGACCTGCAGCTTGGCGACGACGGGATGGAACTCGTAGGCGCCGTAGTGGCCGCCGACGAAGACGCCCCGGTCGTCGAGCCGGCCCACGATCTCGGCCTGCAGCGCCGCGGTGCGGGCGAGCGCCCAGCGGTCGATCTCGAGCATCTCAGCGAGCGGCACCGCGTCCTTCGCCGCGTCGAAGTCGCTGGTGTTGGCGAGCAGGAAACGCAGCGTGTTTCGGATGCGCCGGTAGGCGTCGACGACGCGGGCCAGGATCTTTTCGTCGATCGCCAGGTCGCCCGAGTAGTCGGTCGACGCGCACCAGAGCCGAATGATCTCGGCGCCGAGCTTGGCCGTGAGCTCGTGCAGGGCGATGAAGTTCCCAAGGCTCTTGCTCATCTTGCGGCCCGAGCCGTCGACCGTGAAGCCGTGCGTGAGCAGGCCCCGGTACGGCGCGTGCCCCTCGATCGCGCAGGCGATCAGGAGCGAGGAGTGAAACCAGCCGCGGTGTTGGTCGTGGCCTTCGAGGTAGAGGTCAGCCTCGGGCTTCCTGCCGTCGTCGTCGGGGCTCGTCGTGCCGGGGTGGCTGCCGCGCAGGACGTGGAAGAAGGTCGAGCCCGAATCGAACCAGACGTCGAGGATGTCGTTGCTCTTCGCATAGTTCGCTGCCGACAGCTGGCCGTCGGCGCCGAGCACGTCCTCCGCGTCGAGGCGGGACCACGCCTCGACGCCGCCTTCCTCGACGATCGCCGCCGCGCGATCGATCAGCGCCATCGTGTCGGGGTGCAGCTCGCCCGTCGTCCTGTGCAGGAAAAACGGCAGCGGCACGCCCCAGTTGCGCTGCCGGCTGATGCACCAGTCGGGCCGGTTCGCGATCATGTCGTGCAGGCGGGCGCGGCCGTTCTCGGGATAGAAGTCGGTGGCGTCGATGGCGTCGAGCGCGCATTCGCGCAAGGTCTGCGGCGCGGGATCGACCGCGAACACGCCGCGCGTCGCGTCGTCGGCGTCGTCCATTCGAACGAACCACTGCGCGGCGGCGCGGTAAACGACCGGCGTCTTGTGGCGCCAACAGTGCGGGTAGCTGTGCACGAGCGTCGAGCTCGCGAGCAGGCGCCCGGCCGCGCGCAGCGCGTCGACGATCAACGGCGTCGCCTTCCAGATGTGCTGGCCGCCGAAGAGCGGCAGCGTTGTCTCGTACACGCCGTTGCCCTGCACCGGGTTGAGGATGTCGTCGACGGCGAGGCCGTGCTCGCGGCAGGAGTTGAAGTCGTCGACGCCGTAGGCGGGCGCCGAGTGAACGATGCCGGTGCCTTCGTCCGCGGTCGCGTACTCGGCGAGGTAGACCGGCGCGATGCGGTCGTAGCCGGCGTCGACCCCGGCGAGCGGATGGAGAAAGCCGAGACCGTCGAGCTTCGCGCCGGCGACGGTCGCGAGCACCGTGCCCTCGAGGCCGTAGCGAGCGAGGCACTTCTCCACCAGCGCGCTCGCCAGCACGAGCACGCCGCGGGCGGTGTCGACGAGCGAGTACGCCAGCTCGGGGTTGAGATTGAGCGCCTGGTTGGCCGGGAGCGTCCACGGCGTCGTCGTCCAGATGACCGCGAACGTCTCTTTCGCGAGCGGGGCGACGCCGAAGGCCGCGGCGAGCTTGCCCGGATCGGCGGCGCGGAAGGCGACGTCGACGGCCGTCGATGTGCGATCCGCGTACTCGATCTCGAACTCGGCCAGCGACGAACCGCAGTCGAAGCACCAATACACCGGCTTCAGGCCGCGATAGACGTAGCCGCGCTCGACCAGGCGCTTCAGGACGCGGATCTCGCCGGCTTCGTTGGCGAAGTCCATCGTCCGATAAGGATGCTCCCAGTCGCCGAGCACGCCGACTCTTTTGAAGTCGGCCATCTGCTGCGCGATCTGTTCGGTGGCATAGGCGCGGCTCTTGGCCTGCACCTCGGCGCGCGGCAGTCCGCGGCCGAAGGTCTTCTCGATCTGGTTCTCGATCGGCAGGCCGTGGCAGTCCCAGCCCGGCGTGTAGCGCGAATCGAAGCCGGCGAGCTGGCGCGCCTTGACGATCATGTCCTTCAGGATCTTGTTGGCCGCGTGGCCG
>JBBRFW010000057.1:0-22378 GCA_038241255.1 Burkholderiales bacterium
CTTCACGCTGTTCGAGCACCTGTGGTCGAGCTTCCAGCGCTTCGGGCTCGGCTTCGTGCTCGCCGTGCTCGTCGGCATACCTCTCGGCCTGCTGATGGCCTGGTTTCGGTGGGTCGACCGGCTCGTCGCCCCGGTCTTCGAGGCGGTCCGGTTCATCGCGCCGATCGCCTGGGTCCCGTTCGCTGCACTGTGGTTCGGCACCGGCATCGGTGGGCCGGTGCTGATCATCTTCATGGGCGCATTTCCACCGGTGCTGATCAACACCTATCGCGGCGCCAAGCAGGTCGACCGCAAGTACATCGAGGCGTCGCGGATGCTCGGGGCCAGCAATCTTCGCTGCATGACGCAGGTGCTGCTGCCCGCCGCCGTGCCGTCGATCGTCGCCGGACTGCGCATCTCGGCCGGGCTCGGCTGGCAGTCGCTGGTCGGCGCCGAGCTGATCGTCGCTTCGAGCGGGGTCGGCTACCTCATGGTGAAGGGCCAGGCTTCTTTGTCGACGGCTACGGTTATGAGCGGAATGATCGCCATCGGCGTGGTCGGGATCGCGATCGACGTCGCCCTGCGTCGCTTGCAGCAGCACATCGAAGCGCGTCGCGGCGCCTGAAAACTAGGAGACGTGTTGGCCAGCATCCATTTCAACGACGTGCAGCGCGTCTTCAACCAGAACGGCACGGCCTTCGCTGCATTGAAGGACGTGAACCTCGTCGTGAACGATCGCGAGTTCGTCGCGATCGTCGGGCCGTCCGGCTGCGGTAAGACCACCTGCTTGCGTATGGCGGCGGGGCTGGAGCATCCGAGCGGCGGCAGCGTCAGCGTCGACCAAGAGGTGGTGTCGCGGCCGGGGCCCGATCGCGCCGTGGTGTTCCAGGCGTTCGCGCTGTTCCCGTGGAAGACGGTCTGGGACAACGTCGAGTTCGGCCTGATCTCGCTGCGTGTCGAGGCAGCGGAGCGCAAGCGCCGCATCGAGCACTACATGGGTCTCATGGGGCTGGGCGGCTACGAGCGGGCCTTCCCGCACCAGCTTTCGGGCGGAATGCAGCAGCGCGTGGCGATCGCGCGCGCGTACGTGCTCGATCCGAAAGTGCTGCTGATGGACGAGCCCTTCGGCGCGCTCGATGCGCAAACCCGCGTCGTCATGCAGGAGGAACTCGTGCGGCTGGCGCGCCAGCATCCGCGCACCGTCCTGTTCATCACCCACGCGGTCGAGGAGGCGGTGTACCTAGCCGACCGCATCGTCGTCATGTCGGGCCGACCCGGAACGATCCGCGAGATCATCGACGTCAAGGCGATCCGGGAGCGCGAAGATTGGGACCAGCATCCGCGCATCGAGGACGTCATGGATTTGCCCTCATTCGTTCAATTGCGAACGCACGTCTGGAAGCTGCTGCGCGATCAGCAGGGCGCCGAAATGCACTGAACCCCAAGTCGAACAAGGAGACACACGACATGAACCTGGTGAAATTTTCCCTGCGCTGCGCCGCCGTAGCTGCCACGCTGCTCTTCTCGATCGGCGCCCAGGCGCAGGCCGCGCTCACCGAGATCAAGGTCAGCTACCAGCCGGCGCTCTACTGGGCGCTGCCGTTCTTCGTTGCTAGCGAAAAGAACTGGTGGGCCGAGGTCGGCCTGAAGCCGGTGTTCAGCACCTTTCCGGCCGGCGTGCCGCAGATCGCCGCAGCGAACTCGAAGTCCTGGGACGTCGGCGGAACCGGCTCGGTGCCGGCGGTGCTCGGCGCCGTGCGCTTCGGCATCAAAACGATCGGGCTCACCAACGACGAGTCGGCCGGCAACGCGCTGCTCGCCCGCAAGGACGTGGCCGACAAGATCGCGCGCGATCCGGCGCTCATCAAGGGCCAGACGATCCTGCTCACGTCCAACTCGACGGGCGACTACGCGGTGCAGGCCTGCCTGAAGCACTACGGCCTGGCAAAGGCCGACGTCACCATCAAGAACATGGGCCAGGCCGAGATCATCTCGGCGGTTTCCTCGGGCAACGCTGAACTTGCGGGCCTCTGGGCGCCGAACACCTACACGCTAGAGGAGAAAGCGGGCGCAAAGACCCTGTGCTCCGGCAAGGAGGGCGGAGTGATGGTTCCGGGCGCGCTGATCGCGCGTGGCGAGTACGCCGAACAGAATCCGGAGAACGTCGCGAAGTTTCTCGCCGTCTATCTGCGGGCATGGAAGTGGATGACTGCGAACCGGCCCGAGGCGATCGCACTGATGAAGAAGTTCTACGAGCAGGGCGGCGTCGTCATCAGCGAGGCTTCGATGGCGAAGGAATTCACTACCCGACCGACGTTCGACTTGGCGCAGCAGCTCGCGCACATGGACCGCGCCCGCGGCAACTCCGACGTCGACACCTGGTTCGGTCAGATCGCGGTCTTCATGCGCGGCACTGGCGCGATCCAGACGGTGCCGGCCTCGACCGACTACGTCACCGACGCGTACCTGAAGCGCGTGCAGGCCGATCCGAAGCTGCGCGACTTCGCGAACCGGATCCACTGATCGCCTGCGTCCCGCCGAACGGCGACTCCTGTCGCCTTTTGCGGCGGGTTCTTGTAAGCGCTTCCTATGTCGATTACCTTGGAGAGACTTTCACCGCTATGGGCATCACCTATCTGAAGAGGGCGAGCAAGACGCCGGAGACCGAGACTGCGACCGCGCAGAAAGTGGTGACCGACATGCTCGCCGAGATCGAGGCCCACCGCGAGTCCGCGGTGCGCGCGTATGCGAAGAAGCTCGACCAGTGGGACGGCGAGATCGTGCTGACCCGCGCCGAGATCGACCGTCGCGCCGCCGATGTGCCCACGCAGGTCCGGCGCGACATCGACTTCGCGATTCGTCAGGTCAGCGATTTCGCGCTCGCGCAGCGCGCGTCGCTGAACGAGTTTTCGGTTGGCTTGCATGCCGGCGTGACGGCGGGCCAGCGCGTGCTTGCGGTCAATGTGGCCGGCTGCTACGCGCCCGCGGGGCGCTACGCTCATATCGCGTCGGCGTACATGGGCGTCTGCACCGCCAAAGCCGCGGGGGTGAAGACGATCATCGCGTGCTCGGGTCCGTTTCGCGGCGGCTCGATGCACCCCTATCTGCTGTATGCGTTCGACCGGGCGGGCGCCGACGTGATCATGACCCTCGGGGGCGTGCAGGCGATCGCGACGATGGCCTACGGCCTGTTCGGCAGCCCGCCGGCCGATGTGATCGTCGGTCCAGGCAACAAATTCGTCGCCGAGGCGAAGCGCAGCCTTTTCGGCAAGGTCGGCATCGATGTCTTCGCCGGGCCTTCGGAGGTCGCGGTGATCGCCGACGACAGCGCGGATGCGGCGATCGTGGCCAGCGATCTTGTCGGCCAGGCAGAGCACGGGCCCGAGTCGCCGGCGTGGCTGTTCACGACGGCCAAGCCGCTGGCCGAAGAGGTGATGCGGAGCGTGCCACGACTGATCGAGTCGCTGCCGCCGACGGCTCGCAACGCGGCAGCCAGCGCATGGCGCGACTACGGCGAGGTGATCGTGTGCGACACGCGAGAAGAGGTGGTCGAGATCTCGGACCGATACGCTGCCGAGCACCTCGAGGTGCATACCAGCCAGCTCGATTGGTGGCTCGCGAGGCTCACCTGCTACGGTTCGCTGTTTCTGGGAGAAGAGACGACAGTGGCCTTCGGCGACAAGGCCAGCGGCCCTAACCACGTGCTGCCGACCAAGGGCGCTGCGCGCTACTCCGGCGGCCTCTCGGTACACAAGTTCATGAAGACGCTCACCTGGCAGCGAATGACCCGCGATGCAGTGCGCGACATCGGCGAAGTCACCGCGCGCATCTCCCGCCTCGAGGGCATGGAGGCCCATGCACGCACCGCCGACGATCGACTCGCCAAATACTTTCCTGGCGAGTCGTTCGAATTGGGGGAGTCGGTCTCGGCATGAGTCTGGCGGGCCTGTTCGACCTGCGCGGCCGGCGCGCGCTGGTGAGCGGCGGCAACTCTGGCATCGGCGAGGCAATGGCGAACGCGCTCGGCCTCGCCGGCGCGCGCGTGCTGCTGGTCGCACGACGCGAGGCTGAACTCGCCGATACGGCACGACGGCTCGCGGCCAAGGGAATCGACGCGACCACGCTGAGCGCCGACCTCACCGACCTGACGGCGCTCGGCGGAGTGGCAGAGCGCGCAGAAGCGCTGCTCGGCGGCGTCGACATCCTCGTCAACGCAGCGGGCGTCAACCTGCGCCAGCTCTTCGCCGAAGTCACGCCGGCGGCCTGGCAGACGCAGCTCGCACTGAACCTCGGCGCGCCCTTTTTCCTCACCCAGGCGCTCGCCCCCGGGATGAAGGCCCGCGGCTGGGGGCGGGTGCTGAACATCGCGTCGCTGCAGAGCTGGCGCGCGTTCGATCACAGCGCTCCCTATGGCGCGGGCAAGGGCGGCGTGGTGCAGTTGACCCGTGCCATCGCACGCGAATGGGGGCCGCACGGCGTCACGTGCAATGCGATCGGGCCAGGGTTCTTCCCGACCGCCCTGACGGCTGCGGTGTTCGCCGACCCCGTCGTCGCCCAGCGCAACGCCGCGCAGACCTGCATCGGGCGCAACGGTGCGCTCGAGGATCTTCACGGTGTGACCGTGTTTCTCGCCAGCGATGCCAGCCGCTACATCACCGGCCAGACGCTGATGGTCGACGGTGGCTTCACCGCCAGGTGAAGTCACCGACACACACCCGAACGGAGTCCCTATGAAAGCCCTTGTTTACACCGGGCCCGGAGAGATGCAGTTGCTCGAACGCGACATGCCCGAGGCGTCTTCCGGCGACGTCGTGCTGAAGATCGAGGCAGTCGGCATCTGCGGCTCCGACTTGCACGCCTGGCACGGCCACGACCCGAGGCGCCTGCCCGGGCTGGTGCTCGGTCACGAGTTCGTCGGCCGCATCGTCGAATCGAAGGCGGCCGGATTCGAGCTCGACACGCGCTGGACGGGCAACCCCCTGATCGTCTGCGGCACCTGTGAATACTGTGCGCAGGGCCGCAACAATTTGTGCGTGAACCGCACCATGGTCGGCATGACACGTCCCGGCGCCTATGCCGAGTACATGAGCATCCCGGCCGCCTCGCTGATCGCTATTCCCCAGCGGATGGTCGCGACGGTCGCCGCTCTGACCGAACCGGCCGCGACCGCATGGCATGCGATCAGCCTCTCGATGCGCGTCCTCGCCCGGCCCCTTCACGAGTGCCGGGTGCTGGTGATCGGCGGGGGCGCGATTGGAATGTTGGCGGGCTTGCTGCTGCGCCACCTCGGCGTCGGCGATCTGATCATGACGGAGCTCAATGCGCTGCGCCGGCAGGCGCTCGCGAGACACGTCGGCTGCGCCGTCGTAGACCCGAGCCGCACACCGCTCGCCGAAGCCTCGTTCGACTACGTGATCGACGCGGTCGGGGCCAAGGCCACGCGGCAACAGGCGTTCGCCGCCGTCAAGCCGGGCGCCGCGATCATGCACATCGGCCTGCAGGACTGGGCCAGCGAGATCGACATGCGCAAGCTCACGCTCGCCGAGATCACGCTGCAGGGCACCTACACTTACACCACCGCCGATCTGCGGGCGACCGTCGCGGGGCTCGACCGCGGCGTATTCGGCGATCTCCGGTGGGTCGAGGAGCGGCGGCTCGACGATGGCGCACAGGCCTTCGCCGACCTGGATCGAGGGGTCTGCGCGTCGGCGAAGATCGTGCTCAAGCCCTGATGAGATCGCCAGTTCCCTCAGTCGTCGTCGTCGCGCATTTCCAAATCTCCAGCATCTGGCCGAGTCCGGCCGGAGGCAAGCCGAAGCCGAAGTTCGTACGTCGATGTCGCCTCGGGCCCGAATGTCATCGCCGTCGGCAGCGACAGGTTGGAGGGCAAGCCCCGCAGTTCTGTCTTCTCAAGTCACGAGGCACACCATGTGTCGGCGTGGGCAAACTCACGGAGCCTCGAACGCACCCGAGCCAACTCGACACGGCGCTTCGAGCTCGTGGTCGTTGTTGGAGGCTTCCTGACCCGCGCGATGAGGCACGGTCCGTCGCCGAGCGGTGATCAAGGGACGCGTGCGCGTACCGCCCAAGACGGCGCTCTCAGCGGACGACGATGGACAGAATCCGTGAAGTGCGCGGGAGCGTGGTTTCACCTCGACCAGTCGACCATCTGCGATCTCCTCGGACACGGGCAAAGGCGACCCGCAACCGAACCCAAGTCCCGCGCCAACGATGCGCTTGTTCGCCTCGCTGCTGCTCAGTGCGAACTCGATCCTCAGCGGCGCGATGCGAGTGGCCAACCAGCGATCGGAAGGACCCTTTCTCGCGCATACCCAAGCAGCCCGCGCGAGCTGCCTCGCATTTACGCGACGCGCACAAAGGCGTGACCCATTGCGGCGACGATCATAAGTTCGACGCTACGCCAGCGACTGACTAGCGCAGGATCCTCGACTGCCCTTTCGACGAAACCGATGTCGACATCCAACGCAAGCAGGGCTTCCGCCACGTCGGTGCTGTCGCAACTCTCGAGCCGCACCGGTTGGCGACCATCGGCGGACGGCTACTATCCAACGAGGTCGGGCAACAACTATTCACACCGTGAAACTGGCTGCCACGCCTATCGGCGTCGGTCGCAACTCATCGAACCTCGCTCCCAACCGCGCCGCGTCGTCAGCTGAACTGCTCCGGGCAGCAACCAGCGGCCTCGTTCGTTGAGTCCGAGGCGCCGGCCGGCGCGGTCGAACACACCGACGCCGAACGCCTGCTTGTGGTTCGGCGAGCGAGGCGCTGGCCACCGACTGAGAGCGCGTCACCCGTCTCGCGGCACCCCTCTTCGATCCGATCGCGCCGTTGCCACGATTACTTCGAGACGGACGATCGAGAGGCGGAGCCCTTGATCGGCTTTGTCGTTCATGGGTTATCGAGATTACCCGCTTTTCGGATCATTGAATCGTCGCTAGCATGCCCGGGCATGTGGAAACTCTTCAGCCGCGAACCGTTGCACAACCCGCTCGCGCCGCCAGTACCTGGCGCAGTGAACGAGATCAAGACGACAACGTGCTACATGTGTGCCTGCCGTTGCGGCATCCGCGTCCACCTGCGCGACGGCGAGCTAAGGTACATCGACGGCAATCCCGACCACCCGCTGAACAAGGGTGTGATCTGCGCCAAAGGTGCCTCGGGAATCATGAAGCAGGTATCGCCTGCGCGACTGACCCAGCCACTGCTAAGGACGGCCGGCAGCGCGCGCGGCGCTGGCGAGTTCGAGCCGATCTCGTGGGAACGCACGTTTGAGATCCTCGAAGAGAGGCTCTCAAGGATTCGATCCACGGACCCCAAGAAGTTTGCGTTCTTTACCGGGCGCGATCAGATGCAGGCGCTGACCGGGTTGTTCGCGAAGAATTTCGGCACACCCAACTACGCGGCGCACGGCGGCTTCTGCTCCGTCAACATGGCGGCCGGCATGATCTACACGATCGGCGGGAGCTTCTGGGAGTTCGGCGGTCCCGACCTTGAGCGAGCCAAGCTGTTCGTGATGATCGGCACCGCCGAGGACCATCACTCGAACCCCCTCAAGATGGCGCTCGGAAAGTTCAAGCGCGGCGGTGGCCGGTTCGTCTCGATCAATCCGGTACGCACCGGTTATTCGGCGATCGCCGACGAGTGGATTCCTATCAAGCCCGGAACCGACGGCGCGCTCTTCATGGCGCTCCTGCACGTTCTCATTGACGAAGACCTGGTCGACCACGCATTTCTGAAGCGCTACACCAACGCGCCGCAGCTCGTTGTGCTCGAGAGCGGCGGCGAGCGCGAAGGCATGTTCGCGCATGATCACGATCCTGCCAAGGGCCCGCCCGGCGACGGCCGCGAGCCGCACAACAAGCTCGTCTTCGATATCGTATCGAAGACCATTGTCGCGGCGTATCCCGAAGGAATCGCCGAAGGCCGTGATCCCGCGCTCCAAGGCCACTACACGCTATCCGACGGCACAAGGGTCGCGCCGTCATTTCAGCTGCTGCGAGAGCGCGTCGCGCTATGCACCCCCGCTTGGGCGGAAACGATCACCGGCATTCCGGCCGACCGTATCGCCAAGCTAGCACGGGAGATAGGCGAAACCGCCCTGCGCCAGGCCTTCGACCTGCCGATTCCATGGACCGACGCTTGGGGCAAAAAGCACGCAACTACTCCGGCGCGTCCGGTGGCCTTTCACGCGATGCGCGGTCTCGCGGCGCACTCGAACGGTTTCCAGACAGTCCGCGCGTTGGCGGTCCTGATGAGCGTCCTCGGAACCATCGATGCGCCGGGTGGCTTTCGCCACAAGGCGCCGTACCCGCGCCACATCGTTCCCAACTTCCGCGCCTTCAACTCGGCCGAAATGTTGAAACCGAACACCCCGCTCAATGCGGCCCCCCTAGGCTTTCCGGCCAACCCCGACGAGCTCGCGATCCAAGCGGACGGCTCGCCGATGCGTATCGATCACGCGTTCTCGTGGGAGAACCCGCTCTCGGCTCACGGCCTGATGCATACGGTGATCACCAACGCGACCCTTGGCGACCCGTACCGCATCGACACCCTGATGATCTTCATGGCCAACATGGCCTGGAACTCGACCATGAACACCATGGGCGTGCGCGAAATGCTGAATGCGAAGAACGCCGACGGTGACTTCCAGATTCCGTTCCTCGTTGTCTGCGATGCGTTCCAGAGCGAAATGGTGGCCTTCGCCGACCTGGTGCTGCCCGACACGACTTATCTCGAGCGGCACGACGTGATGAGCATGCTGGACCGGCCGATCTCGGAGTTTGAGGGGCCCTGCGATTCGGTACGCGTGCCGGTCGTGCCGCCGACAGGTCAGTGCAAGCCGTTCCAGGAGGTAATCGTCGAGCTTGCGTCGCGGCTGAAGCTGCCCGCATTTACGACGCCCGAGGGCGGGCGCAAGTTCAAGGATTATCCCGACTTCATCGTCAATTTCGAATCGGCACCGGGGCTCGGCTTCCTGATGGGATGGCGCGGCAATGACGGCACTGAGCATCTGCGCGGGGCACCCAACCCCAAGCAGTGGGAGATGTACGCGGCCAACAACTGCGTCTTCCAATTCCACTTGCCCGAGACGATGCATTTCATGCGCAACTGGAATCGCGAATATTTGGACTTCGCCCAGGACAAGGGCTGGCGCCAGAAGAACGACGTCATCCAACTCGCGCTCTATTCCGACACCTTGCAGACCTTCCGTCTCGCCGCGCAAGGCAAGACGAAGGGGCGGCAACCGCCGGAGCACCTGCGCGCGCGCATCGACAAGTATTTCGATCCCCTGCCCTTTTGGTACCCGCCGCTCGAAGACGAGGCGACAGATTCCACAGCCTACCCGCTCAATGCAATCACACAGCGTCCGATGGCGATGTACCACTCGTGGGATTCGCAGAATGCCTGGCTGCGCCAAATTCATAGCCATAACTACCTGCATGTCAGCCCCATCACCGCACAGAAGGCCGGCATCGCAGACGGCGGCTGGTGCTGGGTCGAGAGCCAGTGGGGAAAGGTGCGCTGCATGATTCGCTACAGCGAGGCCGTCGAACCCGGTACGGTGTGGACCTGGAACGCGATAGGCAAGGCCGATGGCGCCTGGCAACTCGCGCCGGGCGCCGACGAGTCTCGCAAAGGCTTCCTGCTCAATCACCTCATCTCCGAGCAGTTGCCGCTGGGTGGCGGGCGCATGATCAGCAACTCCGACCCGGTGACCGGTCAGGCCGGCTGGTACGACGTGCGCGTGCGCATCCGCCCGGCCGAGCCCGAAGCCCCTAAAATGACATCGCCGCAGATTGCAGTCACTGTCGCGCCGCCTGGCGTGCGCGGCAAACGACTCAGCGATGCCTACTTTGCCGGGAAGAAGCCATCGTGATCGACTGGTTCAGGCATCTGATGCAGTCGAATGCCTCGGCTGGGACGGCGGTGCCTGAACCGCGACGCGAGGCCACCGTCGCTGGTCGCGCAAAACCCGTCGATACGGCGGCCATCGGCACCGATCACGGACTGTCGACGACGCTGGCGAAGCAACTCGCGTTGGTCATCGACCTCAACGTTTGCGTCGGTTGCCACGCCTGCGTGACTTCGTGCAAGGAGTGGAACACGTCGGGCTCGGCCGGGCCGCTGGTCGACGAGAACGCTTACAGCGCCAATCCGACTGGCACGTTCTTCAATCGCGTTCAGACCTACGAGGCCGGAACCTTTCCGAACAGCGAGACGATCCATTTCCCGAAGAGCTGCCTGCACTGTGAGGAGCCGCCTTGCGTGCCAGTGTGCCCGACCGGCGCCAGCTACAAGCGCGCTGAGGACGGCATCGTCCTGGTCGACTACGACAAGTGCATCGGCTGCAAGTATTGCGCTTGGGCCTGTCCTTACGGTGCGCGCGAAATCGACGAAGAGCGCCAGGTGATGACCAAGTGCACGCTCTGCGTCGACCGCATCTATGACGACGGTCTCGACGCGAGAGATCGCCAACCGGCCTGCGTGAAAGCCTGCCCGACGGGCGCGCGCTTGTTCGGCGATGTGAAGGACCCTGAGTCCGAAGTCTCGAAGGCTATCGCGGAACGTGGCGGTTACTCCCTGATGCCGGAGTGGGACACGAAGCCAGCCAACCAATACCTGCCACGCCGACCGACGGTGGCCGTAGGCTCCACGAAGCCGACGCCTTCGGTACGTGACCAATCATGAATCCGGCTACTTCGCGTCGCCGACCGTGGCCGCGAGCGTGCTCGCTGTGATCGCGCCGATACTCGGTACGCGCTCGAGCCGGTGACTGGTCTCTAACGGTACCCCGGCCATTGCGCCTCTCCTGGTGCCGCTGGACGTGCCGGTTCCCATCTTCTTGTCCATCGAGGCACGAGCCGGTGCCTTTGGTTGGCACGTCCGCCATTTCTGACTTCAGCAATACCTTCTGGCCCATGACGAACGCACCTCGGTGGCGAGGCGGAGGCGTCAAGTTGAACCACTCGTCGCTCGCGTCCGGCCGCGACTTTGCGTGCTCGGTGGTCGACAGGTAGAAGCTTGCGTGCGGCGATGCAGCGGCGCTTAGCCGCCGCCGCCGCCGCAGCCGCTGCCGTCGCCACCCCCGCCGTCGCCGCCGTCGCCGCCGTCGCTGCCGCCCATGTCGGACGCGTCGCCCGAAAACGACGCATCGCTGAAATCGTCGCCGTAGCTGATCTCGGCATTGCCGCCGGTGGAACTCCCCTTCGGCCTCGGCGCGGGCGAGTAGACGGCGCCGCCCGGGATGCCGAGCTTGGTGTCGAGCGCGAAGAGAAGCGGCAGGCGCGACGGCTGGCGCGGGTTGAGCCCCCCGTCCTTGCAAGCCCAGAACCAGGCCCGGCGCAGGCCGTCGTTCGCCTGGGCGTCGCTGCCGAGGCGCTCGGCCGGCACGTGATGCAGGAATCGGCCGAGCGTCCGATCGCACCACTCCGCGTAGCCGCGGGTGTCGAGGATGAAGGCGTGCCAGTACGCGTCGACGACCTTCGAAGGCATGCCGACGTATCGGCCGTTGCTGCGCGAGCAGGCCATGAAGAACTGGCGGAAGCCGCGCTCGACGAGGTCGGCGTCCTTCGCTTCGAGCTGCGGGAATTGCTGACGAAGCTTGCGCTTCGGCAGCACCGGCAGCGCGCCTTCGCGGATCGCCATGCGCTGGCGCGAGCCGACCCACGCCGCGAGCAACGCCGACGAGACGAAGATGAAGAAGAGGGTCGCGAGCCAGCCGGCACGGAACGGCCTGCCGGTGAAGACCGCGCCGGCGACCCAGGCAAACCAGCCCAGCACCGCGAGCCCGATGACGAGCCTGGCGTGGCGCGCCAGGGCGCGCAGCAATCGCCGCTTCAAACGACCACCGGCTCGTGCTCGAGGCGGATGCCAAAGCGGCCGTAGACGCTTTCCTGGATCGCGCGCGAGAGCGTCATCACCTCCGAGCCGATGGCAGCGCCGCGGTTGACCAGGACGAGCGCCTGGCGCTCGTAGACGCCGGCCTGGCCGACCGACTTTCCCTTCCAGCCGCAGGCATCGATCATCCACGCGGCGGCGAGCTTGACGCTGCCGTCGGGCATCGGGTAGTGAACGATCTCCGGGTCGCGGCCGATGATGTCGCGGCACTGCTCGGGTGTCACGACCGGGTTCTTGAAGAAGCTGCCGGCGTTGCCGATCGCCGCGGGGTCGGGCAGCTTGGCGCGGCGGATAGCGACGACCCAGTCGAAGATCTGCCGCGCATCCGGCGAAGCGATGCCGGTCTCGCTCATTTTCTTCTGCAGCTCGAGGTAGCCGAGCACAGGCTGCCACGGCCTGGGCAGGCGAAAGCGGACCCGCGTGATGAGGCTCCTGCCGGCGAGCGAATGCTTGAAGACGCTGTCGCGGTAGCCGAAGGCGCAGATGCCGGGGCCGAGCGTGACGCTGCGGCCAGTGACGAGATCGACCGCGTCGAGCGACTCGAAGCGCTCCTTCAGCTCGACGCCGTAGGCGCCGATGTTCTGCACCGGCGCCGCGCCGACGGTGCCGGGGATGAGGGCGAGGTTCTCGAGGCCAGGAAAACCGTGGTCGAGCGTGAAGGCGACGAGGTCGTGCCAGCTTTCGCCGGCGCCGGCCTCGACGATCCACGCGTCGGGCCGATCCTCGATCATCCGCATACCGCGCACCTCGACCTTCAGCACCACCTGCGGCATGTCGCGCGTGAGGATGATGTTGCTGCCGCCGCCGAGGATGAATTTCGGGGCGCGGCCGAGCGCCTTGTCGTCGACGACGCGGCGCACGTCGGCGTCGCTGGCGATGCGAACGAGCGTCTTTGCGACCGCCGGAAGGCCGAAGGTGTTGTAGGGTTTGAGGCTCACCCCCGCATCGATTTGCATGGGAGAATTTTGGCGCATAAGCGCGCGCGCCGGCGCTATGCCGAAAGATCCCGGAGACTTCGCAGATGCCCAGCTTCGATACCGTCCTCGACCCCGACCTGGTCGAGGTGAAGAACGCCGTCGACCAAGCAGGCAAGGAGATCGGCACGCGCTTCGACTTCAAGGGCTCGTCGTCGCGCGTTGAGCTGAAGGACAAGGAAGTCACGCTCTACGCCGACAACGAGTTCCAGCTCGGCCAAGTCTTCGATATCCTGATCGCCAAGCTGACCAAGCGTAACGTCGACGCGCGCTTCCTCGATCGGGGCGCCAAGATCGAGAAGATCGGCGGCGACAAGGTCAAGCAGGTCGTCGTCATCAAGAGCGGCATCGCTGCCGACACCGCGAAGAAGCTGCAGACCGCCATGAAGCAGAGCAAGCTCAAGGTGCAGGCCTCCATCCAGGGCGACACGGTGCGCGTCACCGGTGCCAAGCGCGACGACCTGCAGGCGGCGATGGCGCTGATCAGGAAGGAAATCGCCGACCTGCCGCTCTCGTTCAACAACTTTCGCGATTGAGATGAGGGCGCTGGCCGGGCTCGTCGCCGTGCTGTGCGCCGGCGGCGCGCTGGCGCAGAGCGTCTCGATGGGTGGCAGCCTCGGCAGCAACGCGCTGCTCGTCATCGACGGCAAGCCGCACAACGTCGCCGTCGGCACCACCGTCGAAGGCATCCGCGTCATCAGCGTGACCGGCACCGACGCGGTCGTCGATGTCAAAGGCAAGCGCGTCACGCTTCGCCTCGGCGACGCCCAGGTGAACCTCGGTGGACGCATGAGCGACACCGGCGGCCGGCAGATCGTGCTCACCGCCGAAAGCGGCGGCCACTTCCTGAGCAGCGGCACGATCAACGGCAAGACCGTGCGCTTCATGGTCGACACCGGCGCGACCAACATCGCGCTGAGCCAGGAAGACGCCGACCGGATCGGCATCGACTACAAGGATGGGCAGCGCACGCTCTCGCGCACGGCGAACGGCGTCATTCCCACCTACCGGACCAACCTCACCTCGGTGCGCGTGGGCGAAGTCGTCGTCTACAACGTCGATGCGACGATCGTCCCCGGGCAGATGAGCCACGTCCTGCTCGGCAACAGCTTTCTCACTCGCTTCCAGATGCGGCGCGAGAACGACACGCTGACGCTCGAGCTGCGTTAGCGAGTGGCGGTCAACCGTTGTCGCCCGCACGACGCGGCGAAACGAACGATCGTGCTAAAAAGCGGTTCGCCCTGCGCTTTCCGGAGACCCCATGAACCTCGCCTTCACCGCCGAAGAACAAGCGTTCCGCGAGCAGATCCGCGCCTGGGTGCGCGAGAACCTGCCGAAGGAGATCAGCGACAAGGTTCGCAATTCGATCCACCTCACGCGCGACGACCTGCAGCGCTGGGCCAAGATCCTGGGCAAGCAGGGCTGGCACGGCTGGGGCTGGCCGAAGCAGTTCGGGGGCCCGGGATGGAACGCGATCCAGAAGCATCTGTTCGAGGAAGAGACGGCGCTCGCCGGCGCGCCGCGCGTCATCCCATTCGGCCCGGTGATGGTCGCGCCGGTGATCATGGCCTTCGGCACGCCCGAGCAGCAACAGCGTTTCCTGCCCGGCATCCAGAGCGGCGAGGTGTGGTGGAGCCAGGGCTACAGCGAGCCCGGCTCGGGCTCGGACCTCGCGTCGCTGAAGACCAAGGCCGAGCGGCGCGGCGACAAGTACATCGTCAACGGCCAGAAGACCTGGACCACGCTCGGCCAGTACGGCGACTGGATCTTCTGCCTCGTCCGCACGTCGAGCGACGGCAAGCCGCAGACGGGCATCAGCTTCCTGCTCATCGACATGAAGAGCCCCGGCATCACGGTGCGCCCGATCATCACCATGGAAGGCGAGCGCGAGGTCAACGAGGTCTGGTTCGACAACGTCGAGGTGCCGGCCGACCAGCTCATCGGCGAGGAGAACAAGGGCTGGACCTACGCCAAGCACCTGCTCGCGCACGAGCGCACCAACATCGCCGACGTCAACCGCGCCAAGCGCGAGCTCGAGCGGCTGAAGCGCATCGCGCAGGTCGAAGGCGTCTACGACGACGGCCGCTTTCGCGACCAGATCGCGCTGCTCGAGGTTGACATCGTCGCCCTCGAGATGATGGTGCTGCGCGTGCTCTCGGCGGAAAAGAGCGGCAAGCAAAGCCTCGACGTCGCCGGCCTCCTGAAGATCCGCGGCAGCGAGATCCAGCAGCGCTACAGCGAGCTGATGATGCTGGCGGCCGGCCCGGCGGCGGTGCCGCTCGACCGCGAGGCGATCGCGGCCGGCTGGCAGCCCGACCCCCCCAGCGGCGCCTTCGTTGCCCCGCTCGCCTCGACCTACTTCAACATGCGCAAGACGACGATCTACGGCGGCAGCAATGAAGTCCAGCGCAACATCGTCGCCCAGACGGTGCTCGGCTGAGCCGAGCACCGTCCGCGCGAAGTCGGACAGGACTACTCCCTTCCCTGCCCCTTCCCTCCGCGATGGAAGGGGCTCCAGTCAGAGGTGACGTATGGATTTCGATTTCTCGGACGACCAGGAGATGCTGCGCGAGACGGTGCGCCGCTGGGTCGAGCGCGGCTACGACTTCGAGCGCCGGCGCGGCATCGTCAAGGCGGGCGGCTTCGCGCGCGATGCCTGGCAGGAGATCGTCGATCTCGGCATCGTCGGTCTGCAGGTGCCCGAGGCGCAAGGCGGCCTCGGTCTGGGCCCGGTCGACGCGATGGTCGTCCTCGAGGAGCTCGGGCGCGGCCTTGTCCTCGAGCCGTACGCCGACGTTGCGCTGGTGGCGACGAGCCTCCTCAAGGCAAGCGCCGACGCGACTGCGTCGCATCGCCTGCAAGCGATCGCCGAAGGCCGGCAGATCGTGGTCCTCGCGCACGAGGAGCGACGCTCGCGCTATCGCCTCGATCACGTCGAGACGGCGGCCACCACCCGGGCCGGCGCCGGCTGGGCGCTGAGCGGCACGAAGATCGCGGTCCCCGCCGGCGCCGCCGCCGATGCCTTCATCGTTCCGGCGCGCGTTCGCGGCGGCATCGACGACGGCGACGGGGTCGCGCTCTTCCTCGTCGCCGAGGACGCGCCGGGCGTGAGCGTGAAGCCGTACCCGATGCAGGACGGCGCGAGCGGCGCCGACCTCGTCCTCACCGGCGCCGAGGCGACGCTGCTGCTCGATGCCGGCATGGCGATGCCTGCTCTCGAGCTCGCCGTCGATACCGGTATCGCGGCGCTCTGCGCCGAGGCGGTCGGCGCGATGGACAAGCTGGTCGCGCTCACGGTCGAGTACATGAACACGAGGAAGCAGTTCGGCGTCGCCATCGCCAGCTTCCAGGCGCTGCGCCACCGCATCGCCGACGTCAAGATGCAGCTCGAGCTGGCGCGCTCGATGAGCTACTACGCGACGCTCAAGCTCGGCGAGGCGCCCGCGGCGCGACGGCGCGCGCTGGCGCAGGCCAAGGTGCAGCTCGGCACGTCGATGCGCTTTGTCGGCCAGCAGTGCATCCAGCTGCACGGCGGCATCGGCGTCACCGACGAGTACGCGGCGAGCCACTATTTCAAGCGCCTGACGGTGATCGAGATGACCTTCGGCGACACGCTGTTCCAGCTCGGCGAAGTCTCGCGGCGGATGCAGACCACGGCCGGAGTCTTCGCCTGACTCCGTCGAGGCGGCAGCCGGCCGGCCGCCGCGGCGCCGCAAGGCCGGCCGCGCCTCCTCGGAAGTCAGCGACCGAAGCGAGCGTAGCGACGCCATGACCGGCCTCACGGCGGTGGCCGGTCTGGAGGTCGGCCACTTCACCGACGCGCGCCGGCCGACCGGGTGCACGGTGGTCATCGCCCGCGACGGCGCCGTCGCCGGCGTCGACGTGCGCGGCGCCTCGCCGGGCACACGCGAGACCGAGCTGCTCGACCCCGTCAACGCGATCGACAGGGTACATGCGATCGTCCTCGCCGGAGGCAGCGCCTTCGGTCTCGATGCGGCCGGCGGCGTGATGCGCTGGCTTGAGGAGCGCGGCATCGGCGCTCGCATCGGCGCCCCCGGCGCCGGCGCCGCGCCGCCGTTCGTCGTGCCGATCGTGCCCGCGGCGATCCTGTTCGACCTCTGGGTCGGCGACGCGCGCATCCGCCCCGACGCCGCCGCCGGCTATGCTGCTTGCGTAGCGGCGTCGCGGGACGCGCCCGCCGAAGGCAACGTCGGCGCCGGCGCGGGGGCCTCGGTCGGCAAGCTGTTCGGCATCGGCCGGGCGATGAAGGGCGGCGTCGGCACGGCGTCGATCGAGGTCGGCGGCGTCACCGTCGCCGCACTGGTCGCGGTGAACGCGATCGGCGACATCATCGATCCGCGCTCCGGGCAGATCGTCGCCGGCGCGCGCACGCCCGACGGCCAGACGCTCGTCGGCACGATGCGCGCACTCAAGCGCGGCGAGCTGCCGGAACGCCTCGAGCCGCGCCACGCGGCGGGCGCGGCGACGACGATCGCCGTCGTCGCGACCGACGCGATCCTGACCAAGGCAGAAGCCACCAAGGTCGCGCAGATGGCGCACGACGGCCTCGCGCGCAGCATCGAGCCGGTGCACACGATGGGCGACGGCGACGTCGTCTTCGCCCTCGCCACCGGCGCGAGCGGCGCGGCGGCGTCGCCGACGCTGGTCGGCGCCCTCGCCGCCGATGTCCTTGCCGAGGCCGTGCTGCGCGCGGTGCGCGCCGCCGCGAGTATCGGCGGAGCGGGCCTGCCCGACCTGCGCGGCGCCGCAGACCTGGCCAGCGCCGATCAAGACAAAGACGGAGACACGCCATGAACCCCCTGCTCACCCGTCGCCGCCTGCTGCTCGCTGCCGCGGCCGCGGGCACCGCCTCCCTCGCCGCCTGCGCGGCTCGATCCCGCGCCCACGACATGCCACCGATCGTCTTCGTGCCGGGCAACGGTGATACCGCGGCGATTTGCATGACGACGATCTGGCGCTTTGAGTCGAACGGCTGGCCGCGCGAGCGGCTGCACGCGATCGACATGCCCTACCCGCTCGCGCGCGACGACGACACCAGGGAACAGCCTGGCCGCTCTTCGACCGGCGAGCACATGGCGTTCCTCGCCGCTGAGGTCAAGCGAGTGCTCTCGGCGACCGGCACGAGCAAGGTCGTGCTGGTCGGCAATTCACGCGGCGGCTACGCAATTCGCAACTTCATCGCCAGCGGCGGCGGGGCATTGGTCGTCTCGCACGTCGTCCTCGGCGGCGTTCCCAATCATGGCGTCGCCGTCGACCCGACCGGGCGCCTCGACAACGAGTTCAACGGTGCCGGACGCTTTCTCTCGCGCTTGAACGCCTCCGGCACGGACGGCAATGAAGTGCCCGCTGGAATCGCTTGGCTGACGATCCGCTCGGACCACAACGACAAGTACGCGCAGTCCGACGGCATCATCCTCGGACGTCCGGGAACGCCGACCGGCATCACCTTCGAGGGGCCGGCGCTAAAAGGCGCCGAGAACATCGTCATCGCCGGGCTCGACCACCGCGAGACGCTCTACAGCCCGCAGTCGTTCGCGGCCATGTTCCGCTTCATCACAGGCCGCGCGCCGACGACGCTGGCCGTCGTCCCGGAAAGCCGGGTCATCCTCGACGGCACGCTGAGCGGCCTCGGGCTAAACAACGGCGCCGGCACCTATCCGAACAACCTGCCCCTGGCCGGCGCGACGCTCGAGGTCTACGCGACCGATACCACGACCGGCGCGCGGCTCGGTCCCCTGCTGCACCACAAGACGATCGGCGCGGACGGACGCTGGGGTCCGTTCGTCGCCGACGGCACGGCGCACTATGAATTCGTCGTCGCCGCGCCGGGATACGCGACGACGCACATCTATCGCTCGCCCTTCCCGCGCTCGTCGTCGATCGTGAGCCTGCATCCCGAGCGGCTCGCCGACGCCGATCGCCCGGCGCGCTCGATGGTCACGCTGAACCGCTCGCGCGGCTACTTCGGCATTGGCCGCGATCACGTCGCGCTCGACGGCAACAGCCCTCCGGCCGGGGTCGCCGCGGGCGTGCCCAGCGTCTCGGCTGCGGTCGTCAGGAACGCTGACGCGAGCGAGCGCGCCATCGTCGGCGAATTCAACGACGAGCGCATCGTCGGCCGCACCTGGCCCGTGGCCGACAACCACGTCGTCGTCCTCGAGCTGACGTACTGATCGACGCAGGCCGACGATGCGGCCCGCCGACTTGCTGTTCACGCAAGGATTCGGCACGCGGCGCGAGTGCGCGGCGCTGGTGGCGAGCGGCCGGCTCGAGGTCGAGGGCCTGGGCGTCGTCGATGATCTCGACACCCCGCTCGGCAGCGGGCCCGACCTCTGGTTTCGCGTCGACGGCGGCGCGCGCTGGCCGCATCGCGAGCGCGCGCTGATCGTCCTCCACAAGCCAGCGGGCTACGAGTGCTCGCTGAAACCGCGCCATCACCCGAGCGTCCATTCGCTGCTGCCCCCGCCACTGCGCCGGCGCGGCGTCCAGGCGATCGGCCGCCTCGACGAGGACACGACCGGCGTCCTTCTCTTCACCGATGATGGCGCGCTCGTGCACCGGCTCACGTCGCCGAAGCGCCACGTCGCCAAGGTCTACGAAGTGCGCTGCAAGCACCGCGTCGATTCCGGGCAGATCGATCGCCTGCGCGCTGGCGTCCTGCTGCATGACGACAACGAGACCGTCCGTGCGTCGGCATGCGAGGCGACCGGCGATCGCGCGCTGCGAATGACGCTGACCGAAGGCAGGTATCACCAGGTCAAGCGCATGGTGGCCTCGGTCGGCAATCGCGTCGAGGCGCTCGAGCGCAGCTCGTTCGGGTCGATCCGGCTCGACGGCCTCGCTGCCGGCCAGTGGCGGTGGGCTGACGCCGACGACGTCTGAGCGCCAGGGTCTGTCAACAGGCCTCAGCCTGCGGCGGGCTCGATCTTGACCACGTCCGAGCTTGCCAGCAGCGCGTCGTACGAGGTGTCCGTGAACGGGCGCGACATCTCGAAGACGTTCAGCGGGTCCTGCTTCAGCTTCTTGGCGGGCAACCGCGCCGCGGCGGCCGAGGCGACCGGCTTGACTGACGCCGGGCGCGCCATCGTCGGCACCGCCTCGTGCAGCTTGACGAGGCCGCGTGCCTTGACCAACTCGCCCTCCTTCGTGCTCAGCTGGGCGAGCATGGCGATGTGCCGCTGCTCGTACTCCTTCTCGGCCTCGCGCACCGCGAGGCGAACGGCGATCTCGACGCTGCGCCGATGCACCCGGTTGAGGATGCAGTACACGGCCAGGCCGGTGGAGATGCAGCAGAAGATCGTGAACAGCATGGTCGATCCTTGAACGATTCAAGGCTGTTCCGAAGGTAGCGCAACTCAGCTGCGCCCAGCGGGGACTTCGTACGCCGGGCCGTGCGGTTTGCCACGCTAGCGGCGACCTGATTCGCCCGGACAATCTCGCCCCATGGCGATCCGCCGCTTCCTCGCCGCCGCCGCCGCCGCGCTGATCCTGGCCACGGCCCCGGCACAGGCACATGCGCAGTGGGTGCCGACCGGCCCGCTCGCGCGCGTGCTGGTCGTGCGCGAGTGCAACGAGACCAGCGGCGACGTCGCGGTGTCGAGGCTCGACCCGCCGACCGTCTACATCTGCCCAGCCGTCGTCCGCCTGATCCGCCGCGAGGACCCCGGCGCCGAGCATTTCTACTTCGTGCACGAGTTCGGCCACATCGCGCTCGCCACGTCGAACGAAGCCGCCGCCGACTGCTGGGCCGCGAAGGCGCTCGCCCTTGCGCCGCACGGCGAGCGCTACCTGCGCGCGGCGATCGAGCACTTCCGCCGCCGCCCCGAGGTTTATAGCGCCCGCTACGGCACGCCGAGCCAGCGCGCCGAGCGCATCCGCAGCTGCGCCGACGAAGCGCTCGACCAAGACGCGCCCGCGGATCGGCTCGAACCCCCTTCGCCGCGCGGTCCCGGCGTCGCGGCGCGCGCGACCGGCCGCCGATAATCCCGCGCCATGCGCGTCTTCCACAGCCTCGGGTCCTCCGGCCTTGCCGTCCACTGCGCGCTCACGATCGGCAATTTCGACGGCGTCCATCGCGGCCACCAGGCGATGCTGGCGCTGCTCGTCTCCGAGGCCGGACATCGCGGCCTGCCGGCGACGGTGCTCACCTTCGAGCCGAATCCGCGCGACTACTTCGCCCGATTGAGAAACGATCCCGGCTCGGCGCCGCCACGGATCGCGACGCTGCGCGACAAGCTGTGCGAGCTCGAGCGCTGCGGCGTCGACCAGGCGGTCGTCATGCGATTCGACGCGGCGTTCGCGGCGCAATCGCCGGAAGCCTTCGTCACTGACGTGCTCGTCGCCGGGCTCGGCGCGCGCTACGTCCTGGTCGGCGACGACTTCCGCTACGGCGCCCGCCGCGCCGGCGACTACGCGACGCTCGACGGCGCCGGCGCGCGCCACGGCTTCGACGTCGCGCGCATGCTGAGCTACGAGGTGCACGGCCTGCGCGTGTCGAGCTCGGCGGTGCGCGCGGCGCTCGCGAGCGGCGACATGGCCGGCGCGACCGCCCTGCTCGGCCGGCCCTACAGCGTCAGCGGCCGGGTCGTGCACGGCGCCCGGCTCGGCCGCGTGCTCGGCGAAAGCGGCCCGGGCCGGGGCGACGGGTACCGCACGCTCAACGTCCGCTTCGGCCATCCGAAGCCGGCGGCGATGGGCATCTTCGTCGTTCGCGTGCGCGGCCTCGGCCGCTCGATCGACGACCCGCCGATCGATGGCGTGGCCAGCCTGGGCAGGCGGCCGACCGTCGACGACAGCGGCCGCGTCCTGCTCGAGGTGCACTGCTTCGAGTGGCCAGCGACACTCGGTGCCGAAGGGGGCTACGGTAAACTCGTGCGCGTGGAACTCCTGCACAAGCTGCGCGACGAAGCGCGCTACGACTCGCTCGCCGAGCTCACCGAAGCGATCGCCCGGGACGCCGCCGGCGCCCGCGACCTGCTCGCTGCCGAGGCGGCGCCGCACGCCGCGACGGGGCGGCAAACTACGCGCGATCGAATTTGATCGGCGTGCCGGTCGCGGCGCGCCGCGCCACCGTCGCGACGGATCGAGATCCGGCCGTCGCCGTTCCAAGTCTCCCCGCCGCCTGATCATCGCGGCCGCCTGAAAGATCCGCCATGGCTGACGCGCCCGTGTCGACCGACTACCGCAAGACGCTTAACCTGCCCGACACGCCGTTCCCGATGCGCGGCGACCTGCCCAAGCGCGAGCCGGGCTGGGTCGAGCAGTGGCGAGAGGAAGGCGTCTACCAGCGCCTGCGCGAGGCGCGCCACGGCCGCCCGCGCTTCGTCCTGCACGACGGGCCGCCCTACGCCAACGGCCAGCTGCACGTCGGCCACGCGGCCAACAAGATCCTGAAGGACATGATCGTCAAGGCGCGCCAGCTCGCCGGCTTCGATTCGCGCTACACGCCGGGCTGGGACTGCCACGGCCTGCCGATCGAGAACCAG
>JBBRFW010000058.1:0-22183 GCA_038241255.1 Burkholderiales bacterium
TGCACGAGACGTTCACCGTCAACGCCCTGGGGCTGCCGCCATCGCTGACACGGTGCCTGTGCACGACCAACATCATCGAGAACCCCAACGGCATCGTGCGCCGCACGAGCCGGCGCGTCACCCGCTACCGCGACGCGGAAATGGCGCTGCGCTGGACCGCCACGGGCTTCATCGAGGCGCAGAAGTCGTTCCGCAAGATCCAGGGTGTCAAGGACCTCTGGATCCTCAAAACCGCATTGGGTCGGCCTCACCGCAAAGCTCGCGTTGACGAGGGCAAGATCGCCGCGTAACGTGTCCCTGACCGCCGCCGGTTGCAACTATCAGTGGGACATCGCCTTCCTGCCGGAGAAGTTTCCCACCTCCACCGCGTCGATCGATTGCCCGGCCCACTCCGTGGCAGTCGGTCCGCCACAAGAGAGGCTTGGCCGAGGATGCCGCCGAGAAGTGACGGCCGTTTCCTACGGTGGGGTGGGGTGGCAAAGGCCGTCGATCATGACGTGACGTGGGCACGCAACGCCGTCCGTGGCTGATTTCTAAACATTCTGCTGTCCCTCATCGGGAGGATTCACGAGGTCCGGCGATGTCCCTAGAGTGATGACTCTGCTAGGCCTCACCCAGCCCGCCCAATGCCTCCCCCGTTCGTAGACTCCGATTCCTTCCTTTCCACTCGGAACGGTCATCCGAGTAGCGCATCGGGAGAGCGAGTGAGGCCGATTTGGCTCCTGGTCTTGACATTGGTTATGGCTGTTGCGTTCAGCTCGGCTGCCTTGATCGCGCTTTAGGGTCGGGAATGCCTTTCGGCGATCGGGTCAAGTTGACGCAGCTGGGGCTCGAACCCATCCCTTCTGCTTCAACGCTTGAATAGGCGGTCGAACAACTCGCCGGGGATCGAATCGGTGTGGTCCCTGACCTCAACGCCGTTGAGGAGGTCAAACGACGAGCCACGCCAGTCGACGACCGGGGCTGGGTCCAGAATCCTCAGGGGGGTGTCCACCACCGCGTGCGCCGGTTCGGTCAGATCGACATCGACGAGCTGACCCGATGGCGCGTCGGGCGTCATGCGCCACACGCGCCGCCCTGGCAAAGATTTTTTCGATTCCACAGGACTTCATCAATCCAAGCGACGAATCGTGCTTGCTTCGCGGTCTTGGCGCAATAGCGTAGACGGTCTCCATTTCGATAGTGGGGCTTTCCCGAACGACTTTCAGAGCTTTTCTTTCGGCATGCAACTGCGGTGCGAAATCTGTTTATTCCGAGCTGAATTCGGCGCATGATCATTCACCGTGGTGGGTAGTCGTTGCAAGAAAAGCGACCACCCTTGGCCATGCCTGCCCCGCGCGGTATGCGATCCACGCGCTCCACTTCCCGGAGGATTCCGCGTCGTGCCTCCCTTTTCCCGATTCCTTTCGGCGCTTCTTTGTTCACGGATGGCAAGGATGAAGACGATGAAACTCGGTTGGTTTGCGTTCACCAGCGTTTTTGCGGGTGTTTTCACCGCAGCACTTGGTCTGCCGGATTCGGCCGTTGCGGAATCCCACGAGCGAGCGGCCGTTCCGAGCGTCACGGTGTTCGTCAACAGCGGTCTGAATAACCCGCGCGGCCTACGTTTTGGCCCGGACGGATACTTGTACGTCGCTGAAGGAGGCATCGGGGGTTCGAACCCCGCGTGCACAGTGGTGCCGGCTGTCGGACCGTATACGGGCAGCGAGACTGGCGGACGAATCTCGCGCATCGACAGGCACGGTCACCGCACCACCGTTACAGACACCCTGCCTTCAAGCCAGACCAGTATCCTAAGTGGCAGCTTGATCAGCGGTGTCGCGGACATTGCGTTCATCGATGGCACGATGTATGCGCTGCTGGCCGGCGCCGGCTGTTCCCATGGCGTCGCGACCCCGAACGGCGTCGCACGTATCCACCGCAACGGCACCTGGGAACTCATCGCAGATCTTGGTGCATTCCAGAAGGCCCACCAGGTCAAGAACCCCAATCCGGGCGACTTCGAGCCCGACGGCACGTGGTGGAGCATGGTGGCGGTGCACGGTGATCTATACGCCGTCGAGCCGAACCACGGCGAGCTCGACAAGATCACAACTGACGGCAAGATCACTCGCGTCATCGATATTTCCGCGTCGCAAGGCCACGTGGTCCCGACTTCGATCGCCTACCGCAGAAACTTTTTCGTCAGCGACCTGGGAACGTTCGACCCCGACCAGCTGAACACGCAGAGCATCTTCGAAATCTCGGAGAGCGGCCACTTGCGCGTGGTCGCCACCGGCTTGAGCAAGGTACTCGGCCTGGCGTTTGACGAGGACGGGCGTCTGTATGTCTTGGAGACGTCGTACTCGACGAGTAATCCTGGCCCGGTTCCGGGGACGGGCCGTCTCCTTCGCATTCGGCACAACGGCAAGATGGACGTCCTGATCGACAGCAGCAGCGGGCTCTTGACCTTCCCCACAGGCATGACGTTCGGGCCTGACGGCGCCCTCTACATTTCCAACGTGGGCTTTGGCCCTCCGCCGATCGGCTTGGGGCAGATCCTGCGCGTCCAACTGCGTGACGACGATTGACTCCTGTCTTGTGGGGTTGTGAGCCGCCGACGGCGTCGGGGCGGCGACGCGAAAGGTTCAAGCTTCAGTGCGGACGGAGGAAAACCGGCGCACTTTGAATCTGAGGCCATGCCGACGATAGGCGCCCCGCGATTCTCGATATCCCGTTGACGTCGACTCGAAGAGGTCGACATTGATCCCCGCTGCCTCCACAAAAGGAAGACCAACATGATCCCTTCACGTCGACGAGCGGTGTTGTTCCTTGGCCTGATCAGTGTTGCCGGTCGAGGGATGGCGGAAGGACTCGACGGCTCGAAGGTACCCGTCACTTTGATCTACTTCGGGGCATCTAACTGCCCGACATGTCGAGACTGGAAGCGCTTCGACTTGCCCAAGCTGAAAGAAACCGAAGCTTTCAAGGCTGCGCGCTTCCTGGAGATTCAGAAGGAAATCCCGGCGCCTATCCCGGGGGCCGATAAATTTCCGCCGGATCTGGCCGCCCGCAGGGATGCGATCTCTGAGAGCTTCAAGGGCAAAGTCGGCTCGCCAATGTTCGCCATAGTCGTTGCGGACAAAGTCACTTGGTCGTATCGGGGCGCTCCGAGCAATCAGCAGGTGGTCGAAGCACTGCAAGCCGCGCTGAAATCTTAGTGCTTAAGCGCTGGGTCCGTTTGTCTTCCGCAAGCAGGCTCTGAAGATGAAAATCTCCTATCTCAGGATCGGTCTCGCTTTCATTGGAGCTTTTGGCGGATGGAACGACGCTATTGCGCAAGTACCTGCTTTGACCGCTCCACCTGCCGGTGCCACGGGTTTGTGTCGCGATGGGGCCTATACCTATAGCCAGTACAGCAGAGGGTCATGCAAGGGCAGGGGGGGCATCCAGGAATGGTTTGATGCCGCTGCTAATAAATCTCATGCAAATGGCGCCCCCGACCCGACTACGTCGCCCTCTACTTCAGGGCTTGATGCCTTGGAGACGCCGGTAGCTGCCGTTCAAAATGGCGAGACCGCTCGCATTCACATGGTCTACATGGGAGGCAATGACTGCCCGCCTTGCGTCGCCTGGAGAGCGAACGAGCTTCCGCTGCTGCGCCAGACCGCTGCATTTCAGACCGTCACCTTTTCGTATGTGCAAAAGGTAATTGCCTCGCCGGTTCCTCCATCGTTCTTCTTGCCGACCGACGTGAAGCCTCTCAAGGAGAAATTGGATTTCGCTGGCGGTGGGAGAGGAGGGTCAGCGCAAGTCGCCATCCTTGTCAATGACGAGGTCTATGACTACTACTTCGGAAGCCGGTCCGCCAACGAAGTTGAACAGATGATTCTGTCTATTCGCAACGGAACGAAATACCCTTTCGAGCGCTGCCTCAAGCGAGATGCCTCGAAAGGATGTGCGCTCAAGGGTTCGTAGACTCGGGGAACGGTTGGAGCTCCCGTCGGTTTCGTTCTGCCGCGCCGATTCAACGCCCCTCGTAAAGGGAAAGGCGGCAGCGAGATCGCTCGACTACGTGCCCCAACCGCTGTCATCGAGCGATGGTGCCAGGCCGCTTCGCAACTTCTTCGGACTAGCTGCAGACGTTTGCGATCGGCGTCCCGAATCCCGGCGTTGGGATTTTTAGTACGCTAAGCGGGACCGGGAAGCCGGTCCGGATCAACTGCGCGGCGAATGGGCCATGCACCATCCCGTCTCCGATATGTCTCCTTCGACGACGGCGCAAGTGCCCTTGCCGGTTTCAACGGCCACGAAGAGGCGGCAAGTCGCGCAGGTCTTCCCCCCCTTCGGCTTGTCCTGATAGAAGAAGTCCGCCTTCGCTGCCTTAGCGCAAACTTGCATCGGAACAATCAGGGCAACGCCCGCCGCCCGAACTAGGACGCCCGTGGTCGCGACGATCGCTGCACGGCGCGAGATGTGAATCGATTGAGCATGCATGGATCCTCCTCTTTGCCGGCCCCGCGGGCCCGGCTGCGTCAAAACGGAAACCAGGCCAGCAGGTACAGCGTGTTGTTGTCCTTGGCATTTCGGCCGAATCCGTCGTAATTCGTGCTCGCGCCATTGAACTTGCGGTAAGCCGTGTACTGAAGCGTGAAACGACGGTCGCGCCAGGGCAGCCAGTTCAACTCGACGATGAAGGAAGCGGCGTTCGGACTGCCGTTGGCGCTGCCGGTCACGGCTGCGCCGGTGTTGTAGAGAACGTCGTCGCTGTCGCCACGCGCCCGCTGGTAACCCAACGTGACGCCGTACTTGGCCAGGTAGTAGTACGTCACCTTCGAATTGAGCGTGCTCAGCGTCAGGCTCTGATGACTCGAGCCATCCATCGCAAACGTGCCGTCGAGTCCCTGCTTCTCACGGATGTAGTTGATCTGGGCGCCGATTCGATGTGCGTCGGTGATGTATTGGTACTGGGCATCGATGCCAAGGTCATGAAAGCTGTCGGTCGCGCCGGACGGCGTGGCGGGGTCCGGGTACTTTCGCGTGTTCAACCCGTAAGCTCCGACCTCTGCTGAATGGGTGCCCTGATCCCATTCGTGCTGCAGCGCAAGCCTCCAGTAAGGCGCGGTGCCGCGAAGCACGGCAGCCGTGCTTCGATCGACTCCTGCGCGGAGCGCGGAAAAGACACCGTCTGCCGTGCGATAACCACCCACTTCCGCATAGAGCGTGCGATTCCACATCGAGTACGCCGTCAAACCGGCGACCTGTTGCGCCAGGCCACCCTCGATCAGAGTGGCGGGAGGTGACGCCGCCGCGACCGGGGAGCTCGAGTACGGAAATCCCCAGACCGGCGTCGTGTTGTAGATGTCGGACATCGTCGGGTTGTTGTTCAGGCTCAGCCCATACACCACGTCCAGGCCACTGCCGGAATAGCGATTCGCGGCCCGCAGGTCGAAGTTGTCGACCGCGCTGTGATGGGCCACGCCGTCATACGTCCATTGACTGAAGACGCCGAGGTGCTCTGCAATGCGTCCGGCGAGGAACAGGCTCGCCTGCTGGAGCACGACGTCGTTTTGCCGGGGGAATGTGCTGGAGTCGGCTCCATCAGTCCCGGTGTTCGCGGTGTGTGTTGCCGATACCTGCAGGAAGGCGGCCAGCGGCAGGAGCGGCGGGTTGCCGTCCCGGGCCAGCGAAATGAACGGCCGCTCGCCCTCGGTAACCGGTTTGATCAGTGTGTAGCCGCCCAGCTTGAATTGGCGCCCGACCGGGCTCAACTCGAGCCAGCTCAGATGGCAGGCCACGCATTCCAGCCCCGTCTGCCTCGCAAAGCTGGGCAGCGCCAGAGTCTGCGTCGAAGCGACAAACAGGCCGATCGAAACAACAAGTCGCCACCCAAGTCCGCCTAGAAATGCTTTCAATGCAACCTCCCGTGTCAAGCGCCCGCCACCTGGGGTGATTGAACGGCTTCGAAGAGTTGCAGTCGCTGGGGCCATTCCGACCCTTGCCGTAGGCAGCTCCCTCAACTTCGCTCAGAAGAAGGGTCGAAGCTGTCGGGTCCACCCCCACCGCGCATCGACCGACCTTCCGCGGCGCAAGAGGCCGCCCGCGCTGAGGCGGCAACTAAAACGCGGGCTCGTCGACGACGCGGCGCCCGCCGTCTACCTCTCGCTGACAAACGATGGAGCGGCAACCAGAGTTCACTTCTGGATGTGGCCAGGGGGGCCAGTTCTCCGCTTTCGCGCTTCTCGATCGTCGATCGGTACTGCCCCTCAGAGTCGTTATCGCCGAACTCAACGCTTGATCGCGTGGCCGCGAACCCAACATGCTGGCGGTGGCGCGAAGCGCGTTGACGTCATCAGCGTGTTGCCAACGGACTCAGGCCTTGCCCGCGCAAGTGGTCAAGCTTTTCGCCGATGCCGAGGTCTACGTATCTACGCGAGCGACACGGGCTGCCGCCGCGCTGCGACTGCTTAAGCCGCCGCCCGATCGCGGGCAGTTCGATACCCCCGTCAACACGGGTGTCGGCCGCGCGCTGCGATTTCCTGCAGGCGGGCTTGGGCTGCACCGTCGACGGCGGCTTCGGCGGTGGGACCGAGTGCGCTGGGGCCTGCTGCGGTACCGGCATCGGGCTCGCCGGCGATCGCCCACGGCGCCAGGACTTCTATCGTGGTCTGGTGCAGAACAACCCGAAGCTGGCCGTGTTCATGAGCGCTGGAACCAGCTGAATGCGGCCTGCCAGGAGGCCGGCGTCCCAGGGTTCCGATCGATGCGATCGGGGTTCGACTTCGGCGATACCGGTACATCCCGTGCCGGATTTCGGCGAAGACGCGACGTTGGATGACAGGGCGATCGCTCGCCGTTCCGTGGACGGCAAGCAGGGAGTGAGGTGCTCAACAAGAACACGATCTGTCTCGGTAAACGGAACGGCGCTCGATACCGCGAACTTCTACGCCGAGACGTTCCTGGACAGCGCGGTTGGGGCGATCCATCGCGCACCGGGCGATTTCCCTCTGGCAACCAAGGCGACGACCTGACCGTCGACTTCGCGGTGATCGGCACCTCTTGCATCGGCCTCAGCGGCGGCCCGGCGTTCGAGCACAACGAATCTTTCTCGTTCCAGGTGGCGACGCACGACTCGACTGAAACCGACCGCCTGTGGAATGCGATCGTCGAAAACGGTGGCCAGAGAGTGCATGCGGCGCAAGGACAGGTGGGAGCCTGTCGTGGCAGATCACGCCACGCCCTGACTGCCGCGATCATCGACCCTGATCGCGCGGCAGCCAGGCGCGCGCTTTGCAAGCCATGATGCAGATGAGAAAGTTCGACATCGCCGCCATCGAGGCGGCGCGTCGCGGCTGAGGCCCGACAGGCGTTCGCCTGCCTATCGGGTCTTCGACGTGTTCAGCGCCGCCGCCGCGCGGACGAGCGCCCGGAAGGCATCCTCGTCGAGCCCGCCGCCTTCGCGCAGATCGATTGCGCGCCTGGCGTTGCCCTCCATGCTGGCGTTGAAGAGGTGCGAAGGATCCGCGAGCGAAGCGCCCTTCAGGAAAGTCAGCTTGACGACGCTCTTGTACGTCTCGCCGGTGCAGATCACGCCTTCGTGCGACCAGACCGGGACGCCGCGCCACTTCCACTCCTCGATCACCGCCGGGTCGGCCTGCTTGATGAGCGCGCGCACGTGGGCAAGCGTGTGGGCGCGCCAGTCGCCCAGCTCCCTGATCCTTGCGTCGATCAGCCGGGAAGGGGAGTCGGCGGGGACCGCATGGCTCGGCATCACTTCGTTCGCAATTGATTCCCGCTGATCGGCGCCGCGCGATGCCATCAACGCGAGGCCTTGACCTGGCGAGCCAGGGTGTCGTTGACCTCGTCGAGCTTCTCGGCTGATCGGGTCAGGCGCTTCTCGACGGCATCGGTCTCGGCCACCGCACGCGCGACGTCGCCGTCGGCCGCGCCTTTGGCGAGCTTGGTGTCGAGCACGGCGTGAACCACTGCCAGGTCGTCGGCGGCCTTCTTCACGTCTTCGGTGGCCTGCTTGCTCTTGTCGAGCGCTTCGGCAACGGGCGATACGGGAGCGGCTCCAGATGCTTCCCCTTCCTTCGATTTCGACATGGTGCCTCTCCGCGATCTTGTACGAGACCTGCGACGCGTTTCCCGACGGCGCAGCGTCCTACATTATGGACGGGTCGGGCACTGTATAAACGCCGGACCTCGCTTGTACAGAGCATGTCACACGATCCGAGTGTTCGAGATGCCTCTCGTCACCATCCTCATCGAAGATAGCGCGACGATCCGCGAGAGCCTGGTGCCGGCGCTCGCCGAGGTTGCCGATGCGCAGGTCGTCGCCATTGCCGAGACCGCCGCCGAGGGCATCGCCGCAATGGGGAACCTGGCCGGCGATTGGCAGCTCGTAGTTGTCGACCTGTTCCTGCGTGAAGGCAACGGCCTCGAGGTGTTGCGCGCGGGCAAGGAACGCCAGGCGCACCAGCACGTGCTCGTGCTGACAAACTTTGCGACCGCCGATATCAGGCGCAGGGCCCTCGAGGCGGGCGCGGATGGCGTGTTCGACAAGTCGACCGAGATCGACCTGTTCTTCGATCGATGCCGGGCCTACTCGACGCCTGGCTGAACGGCCGCGGTCTTCTTCGGCTTGGCGGCCGGCGCCACCGGCGCGTCGACGACCGGCTCGGGGGGCGGCTCGCGGAGCGCGGCGACCTGGGCGTGCTTGAGCCCGAACTCGACGCGCGGGCGCCAGCTCGGATCGAGCGCCGTGTTGCGAAGCGCAAGCTGCGCCGATTCGACGTAGTGGGCGAGCGCGACCGGGTTCATGGCGTCGATCTTTTCGACGAGCGCCGATTCCTCGTCGCTGGTAAAGGGAAGCATGGGCGGAAGGTTGAGGTCTTTTTTCATCCCCGGAGCTTAGTCCCTTCCGATGCGGACCCTGCCGCCGGTCCCCGACGGCACTTTGACGACGCCCTGAATTCGTCCAGGGACGATCGACGCCGACAGGCGTCACTGGAGGAGGCTCGCACCGCGGCGTCGCCGCGGCCCGCCCTCAGCTCGGAAGGGTCGGGTAGAAGTCGCTTGGCGCGGGCGGCGCCCCCGGCGCCGGCCCGACCTTGCTGACCGTCTTCGAGCGGGCCTCGAAAACGAACAGCGCTTCAGCCTCGCGGCGCGCGGCTTGGGCGTCGCGCAATGCCGCCCAGCGGCTGTGCAGCCACCAGCCGGCGGTCACCAGCAGCAACAGAAAGAGCACGCCGAAGCCCATGGATTTCCTCGCTCGCCCGAGACGCAGAAATTCTGCGCAGGCAGGGCGGACGTGTCGTGCCGGCTGTCGCCCGGAAATCACCCTTCGCCCAGTGGTCGCTTCTGCCTGCTCTCCATGGCGCCAGGGCGGGATCGCAGTAAAGAAGCGGACGAGCAACGCGCGCCGCGCTTGAAAATGTCCGCGCGGGCCGCCACTTGGCGCTCGATCGGATGCGTGGGCGCCCCGCTTTGGGCGCGTGACCGGGAGACAGGCATGAAGAAGTTGATCGTGAGCGTCGCCCTGGCGGGGCTGTCCGCCCTGGCGTGGGCCTTGCCGTCGCTGCAGCAGGTCGAGACGCAGATCCAGCAGGGACACTACGCGCAGGCGGAATCGATGATGCGCGAGGTCGTCGCTGCCAAGCCGGAGAGCGCGCGGGCGCACTACATCTACGCCGAGATCCTGGCCCACGACGGCAACCTGGCGCGTGCTGCCGAGGAAGCGAAGGCCGCGCGCCAGATCGACCCCGACCTGAAGTTCACCGACGCCGAGAAATTCCGCTCCTTCGAGGCGACGCTGCAACGCGCGCAGGCGCCGGCGGCGCGCACGTCGCTATCGCCCGCGCCGGTGAATCGGCCGGCGCAGGTCGCGCCTGCCGCCGTCGCGCCGACCGTGGCGACTTCCGGCCTGCCGAGCTGGGTCTGGCTGGCCGGTGTGGCCGCGATTGCGTTTGCGCTTTGGCGCTTCTTCTCGCGCAGCCGGGCGACCGCCGCCGCCGGAGCCGCGTTGCCGGCCAGCGGCTCCGGCGCGCCTGCCGCGATGGGGCCCGGCGGCCCGCCCTACGGCCCCGGCGCGGGAGGCGTTCCGTACGGCCCCGGGTACGCGCCGCAGCGGGCCGGCAGCGGCATGCTGGGCGTGGGGCTCGGCGCGGCCGGCGGGCTCGCCGCGGGCATGCTCGCCGAGCGGATGTTGCATCCGGGCCGCGACGGCAGCGTCGAGCGCGACCGCGATGCCGGCACCTCGGGCGGATTCTTCGACTCGCCGCAGGGCGGCAGCGCCGGCAACGACCTCGAGAACCGACCGATCGATTTCGGCACCGGCGGCAACGACTGGGACGCCGGCTCGAGCGACGCCGGCGGATCCGACGGCGGCGGGGACGGCGGCGGCGGCGGCTGGGACTGATCGGTTGCCGCGCAGGCCGCGCGGTGAGGCGCGGGATCAGCGTGCCTGCAGCAGCCCGCGCTTCTCGATGAACGCGACGACCTCGTCGAGGCCGTCGCGCGTCTTCAAGTTGGTCATCACGAATGGCTTGGCGCCGCGCATGCGCAGCGTGTCGGCGCGCATCACCGCCAGGCTGGCACCGACATAAGGCGCCAGGTCGACCTTGTTGATGACGAAGAGGTCGCTCTTCGTGATTCCTGGCCCGCCCTTCCTCGGAATCTTCTCGCCGGCAGCGACATCGATCACGTAGATCGTGAGGTCGGACAGTTCGGGGCTGAAGGTCGCGGCCAGGTTGTCGCCGCCGCTCTCGATGAAGACGATGTCGGCGTTCGGGTATTTCGCGAGCATGCGATCGATCGCCTCGAGGTTGATCGACGCGTCCTCGCGGATCGCCGTGTGCGGGCAGCCGCCCGTTTCGACGCCGACGATGCGGTCGGCCTCAAGCGCGCCGGCGACGGTCAGCAGGCGCTGATCTTCCTTGGTGTAAATGTCGTTGGTGACGACGACGAGATCCCAGGTCTCCCGCATCGCCTTGCACAGCATCTCGACCAGCGTCGTCTTGCCCGAGCCGACGGGCCCGCCGACGCCGACGCGAAGCGGCGGCAGGGTGCGGGTGCGATTCGGGATGTCGTGGAGGGCGCTCATGGGTCCGGGGTATCGGGGAGAAGTTGCGTCAGGATCTGAACAGGCGCGAGTATTGTTCTTCGTGTCGCGCCGAGAGAATCGCGAGCATCGGCGTGAACGCCTGCATCTCGGTCGTCGGCAGTTGCAGCGCGGCGTCGACGACCTCGGGGATCTCGGATGCCAGCGCTGCGAGGATCCGCTGCGCCGCCGCTTGGCCGAGCGGCACCGCCTTCAGCGCCGCTTGCGTCATGTTCTCGGCCCAGCCGGCGGCGAAGGTGACGAGCACATCGCGCGCGCTCGCGCCGCTGTCGGCGGCGGCGAGGGCGAACGCGACCGGCCAAGTCGGCGCCGGCTGCAGGGCCTCGAGCCGGCCCAGCCGCTCGTCGGCCGCGCCGCGATGGCGCAGCCAGAGCGCGAGCGAGCGCCCCATCTGCTCGGCCTGGCGCAGCAGCTCGCCGGTTTCGCGCGTCGTCGCGAACCATCGATTCAACGCCTCGACGTGCGCGCCGTCGCCGCGCCGCCAGGCGGCGAGCGCGCGCGCGACCGTCGGCAGGTCGCTCCGCGCGAGGCCGAGCCGCAGCTGGTCGACGAGCCAGCAGCGCGCCGTCGCCTCGTCGCCGACCAGCCCGGCGTCGACCGCCGACTCGATGCCTTCGGAATAGCTAAAGCCGCCGACGGGCAGGCTCGGCGAGGCCAGGCGCATTAGCTGCAGCAGGGCAGCGGGCGAGAGCTGCCTCGAGGCGTCGCGACGCTCGCGGGCGGGAGAACGGCGCTTGGGAGCGCGATCCGCCAACGCTTGCCGCGGCCGTCGAGGCGGCATCATCGATCGCTCTCCGTCCGATGCGAGTGCGCGTGCTGGCAATCGTCGTCGTGGGCGTGGTCGTCCGCGTGGTCGTGCTCGTGGTCGTGCTGGTGACTCTGTTCGCGAAGGTGCCCAGCGTTGGCATGCGAGTGGCCGTGCGATGGCGCGGCTGCGCCGTACGCGCCGGCCTCGGGCTCGAACGGGCCTTGCGTCGCCGCCACCTGGAGTCCCATGCGCTCGAGCAGCGCGGCGAGGACGTGATCGGGCTCGAGAACAAGTCGATCAGCGCGGACCTCGAGCGGCACGTGCCGGTTGCCCAGGTGATAGGCCGCTTTCGCGAGCGCGAGCGCGGCACACTCCGGCGCGGCGTTCGCAGCCGCGGTGACGACGAGGATCTGCTGCTCGCCCGCCCGCAACGCGATCAGCGAGCCATCTTCGGCGACGAGGACGTCGCCGCCGCGGACGATGCAGCCGCGCGGGAGGAAGACGCCGATGCGGCGGCCGGCCGAATCGGTCGCCTCGAAACGGCTTTTCTGGCGCGTGTCCCAGTCGAGCGTGACGACGGCGGCGCGGCGAACCAGCGCCGGCGCGAGACCATGACCGGCGCTGATGAGCTTGCTGGCGATGAGGAGCGGCACGTCGCGGGCGGGGCGGCGATTCAGAACAGGAAGTAGCGCTGCGCCAACGGCAGCACGGTCGCCGGCTCGCATGTCAGCAGCATGCCGTCGGCACGCACCTCGTACGTCTGGGCGTCGACCTCGATCCGCGGCGTGGCGCCGTTGAGGATCATGGCGGCCTTGCCGATCTTGCGCGTGTTGCGCACGGCGCTCAGCGGCCGCGTTAGGCCGAGCTTGGCGGAGATGCCGGCGTCGAGCGACGTCTGCGAGACGAAATTGACGCACGACACGGAGAGCGCGGACCCATACGCGCCGAACATCGGCCGGTAATGCACCGGCTGCGGAGTCGGAATCGACGCGCTCGGGTCGCCCATCGCGGCCATCGCGATCATCCCGCCCTTGAGGATCAGCGACGGCTTGACAGCGAAGAACGCCGGCTTCCAGAGCACGAGGTCGGCGAGCTTTCCGGGCTCGACCGAGCCGACTTCATGGGCGATGCCCTGCGCGATCGCCGGGTTGATCGTGTACTTGGCAATGTAGCGGCGGACGCGGAAGTTGTCGTTGCGCGACTCGCGTGCGCACACGGCCGCGGCGACGCCGGCCTCGGGCGCGAGCCAGCCGCGCTGTGCCTTCATCTTGTCGGCGGCCTGCCAGGTGCGCACGATCACCTCGGCGACGCGCCCCATCGCCTGGCTGTCGCTCGACATCATCGAGAACACGCCCATGTCGTGCAGGACGTCCTCGGCGGCGATGGTCTCGCGCCGGATCCGGCTCTCGGCAAACGCCAGGTCCTCGGCGATCGCCGGGTCGAGGTGATGGCAGACCATCAGCATGTCTAGATGCTCGTCGACCGTGTTCACGGTGTACGGCATCGTCGGGTTGGTCGACGACGGCATCACGTTCGCGAGGCCGGCGAGCTTGATGATGTCGGGCGCATGGCCGCCGCCCGCGCCCTCGGTGTGAAAGGTCGAGATCGCGCGTCCCTTGAACGCGGCGACGGTGTCCTCGACGAAACCCGATTCGTTGAGCGTGTCGGTGTGGATCGTCACCTGAACGTCGTGGCGGTCGGCGACGGCGAGGCAATTGTCGATCGCCGCCGGCGTCGTGCCCCAGTCCTCGTGCAGTTTCAGGCCGCACGCGCCGGCCTCGACCTGCTCGTCGAGGGCGGCCGGCAGGCTGGCGTTGCCCTTGCCCATGAAGCCGAGGTTCATCGGAAACGACTCGGCCGCCTTGAGCATCGAGTGGATGTGCCACGGCCCGGGCGTGCACGTCGTCGCGAAGGTGCCCGTCGCGGGCCCTGTGCCGCCGCCGAGCATCGTCGTCACGCCGCTCGCGAGGGCGGCCTCGATCTGCTGCGGGCAGATGAAGTGGATGTGCGAGTCGACGCCGCCAGAGGTGAGGATCATCCCTTCGCCGGCGATGATCTCGGTGCCCGGGCCGATGACGATGTCGACGCCGGCTTGCACGTCGGGGTTGCCGGCCTTGCCGAGGGCGGCGATGCGGCCCGCCTTGATCGCGACGTCGGCCTTGACGATGCCCCAGTGATCGATCACGAGCGCGTTGGTGATCACCGTGTCGGCGACCTGGGCGGAGACGCGCTGACTCTGCCCCATGCCGTCGCGAATCGTCTTGCCGCCACCGAACTTCACTTCCTCGCCGTAGCCGCCGGCGCGCAGCGTGTAGTCGTCCTCGACCTCTACGGTCAATCCCGTGTCGGCAAGGCGAATGCGGTCGCCAACCGTCGGCCCGAACATCTCGGCGTACCCGACGCGCGAGATCGTCGCCATCAAAGCTTTCCTTGGACGAGGCCGCGGAAACCGAATACCTCGCGCGCGCCGGCGAAGTCGACCAGTTCGACGGTGCGCTGCTGACCGGGCTCGAAGCGGACGGCCGTGCCCGAGGCGATGTTGAGGCGCATGCCGCGCGCCGCGTCGCGGTCGAACCGCAGCGCCGCGTTCGTCTCGGCAAAGTGATAGTGCGAGCCGACCTGGATCGGCCGGTCGCCACTGTTCTGCACGGTCAGCGTCGTCGTGCGCCGCCCCGGGTTCAAGACGTGCTCGCCGGCGTCGACGAGGAACTCGCCCGGAATCATCAGCGCGTGCGCCGATCGATCCACGCCGCGACGCCGGTGAGCGCGACGGCGGGGGGCAGGACGGTGGCCACGCGGGCGGTGGGGCGGGGCGTCATGGTCGGACCTCCCGGCTCATGCGATCGGCTGGTGCACGGTGACCAGCTTGGTGCCATCGGGGAAGGTCGCCTCGACCTGGATGTCGGGAATCATCTCGGCGATCCCGTCCATCACGTCGGCGCGCGTCAGCACGGTCTTGCCTTCGCTCATCAACGTGGCGACGCTCTTGCCGTCGCGCGCGCCTTCCATGATCGCCGCACTGATGAGCGCGACCGCTTCTGGATGATTCAGCTTCAGCCCGCGCGCGCGTCGCCGCTCGGCGAGCAGGGCCGCGGTGAAGATGAGGAGCTTGTCCTTGTCGCGCGGCGTCAGGTCCATCGGCGTCGGTTCGGAGGTCGAACACGGTGCGGTGTCCGCAAGAGCGGTGCCAGTCCGGTCGACGTCGATCATACGGGCGCAGGTCGCGCCGAGACGCGATGCGTCGCCTCAGGTCGACCAGACGCGCGGCGCCGTTGCGTCGAGGCCCCAGGCGAGCGGCCGCCACGCGTGCCAGATGCGCTGCAGCAGGTCCATGGCCGGCTCGACGCGCTCTGCGAGCGCGCGGACGACGATCACGCCCTCCTGCGGCGAGGTGGCGCCGACGTTCGCGGCGAGGGCGTGCGCTCGCGCCGTCGCGCGCCCGGCCTCGAGGAGCGCATCGCTGCGCGCGGGAGAGAGCCCGCTGCCGGCGGCGAACCAGAGCGTCGCCAGGACGCGCCGGCCCGCCCAGCCGAGCGGCGAGTCGAGCAGGCGACCATCGGCGCCGGCGACCGTGCCTCGCTCTAGCCAGCGCCCCGGCAGCTCGACACTCTGCGTGAACCGGCCGGCATCGAACGGACGCGCCGAGTCGGGCAGGCCGAGCGCGGTGACGTCCCAGCCGATCATCTCCGCTCCCGGCGCGAGCTCGAAGCGAAGCGCATTGAGAGCGTCGCAGCCGCTGTAGGCGATCGTCTCGAGCGGCAGCCATTCGAGCCGGCTCGCCGCGGCCGCGACGATTCGAACCGATTGCGTCGCCGTCGCGCCTGAGCTGCGGTAGAAGCGCGTCGCGCCCGGCGTGGTCACGAGCGCGTGCGCCGCTTCGGACAGCGTGATGCCGATCACCAGCTCGTCGCCGCCGACGATGCCGCCGGGCGGATGGACGATCACGCTATGGCACACGCCGTCTTCGGGGTGGAGTGCGCGCAGGACGCGCAGCGGCCCATCGTTGCGATCGTGCACCAGCGTGCGGCCGTCATCGCGAACGCGGTAGTCGAGAGCGAGCGAGCCGCGCCAGCCCATGGCCAGGCGCGGCCGTCGGTCAGGCGCCGGCAGCGCTGCCGAGCAGCTCGCGCAGCAGCTGGCGCATGTCGCGAAAGCCGTTGGAGCTGGGCAGCCATACGAGCGACGGCGCCTCGAGGTTCTTGGCCAAGCCCATCGGCGCCGCCTCGACCTGAACGCCGGCGCCGGCCGCCTCGGCGAAGGCGCGCAGCGCGCGCGGCATGTGGTAGCCGTGCGTGACCAGAACGATATGGTTGATTCCCGCTGCCTTGAGCAGGCCCATCGTCAGTGTGGCGTTCTCACGCGTGTCGTGTGATTCGCTTTCGACCCAGCGGATCGGTCGGCCGAACTCGTCGGCTGCGATCTTTGCCGCGATGCGCGCTTCGGAGGTGGCGCCCGAGCCGACCTGCGCATGGCCGGTGCCGCCGCTGAAGGCGATCGGCGCGCCGGTCTGGCCGCCGAGCCAGAGGCCGTAGCGCAGGCGCTCGAGCGATTGCGCCTGCAGGCTGCTGACGCCGTACTCGGGCGCGAACGGCTCGCTGCCTGCGCCCAGGATGACGATCGCGAGCGGCTTCTTCGCCGCGGCCTCGGCGCGCAGCTCGCGCACGCGATCGAAGCTGAGCGCGGGCGGCGGCAGCAGCACGAGCTGGGCGAGCGCGCGGGCGGCGCCGCTGCACGCCGACAGCCACAGCAGCGAGACCGCAACGAGGATCACCAGCCAGCCGAGGCCGCGGCGCGGCAGGAGCAGGCGTGCGCCGATCAGGACGAGGAGGAGCAGCGGCACCGGCGGCAGCAGCAGCGCCGCGATCACCGGCTTCCACAATTCGATCCCGAGCGAGGTGAAGAGGCTGTTCACGTGGGGCGGCTGCGTCGGCCGGTGAGCGGCGCGATTGTGCCGGAGGCTCCGGCGCTCTCGGCATGAAGTTGCATCACGCTGATTCTGATGCGCAGAGCCACCCGACGCGTCGCCAAGGTCGGCGCGGCGCCCCGGTCTTACGGCGCCAGGCGCTCGCGCCGCCAGGCCTCGCCGTCGCGCCGGTAGCGCAGCCGGTCGTGCAGGCGCGACTTGCGGCCCTGCCAGAACTCCCACGCCTCGGGCGCCAGCCGGTAGCCGCCCCAGTGCGGCGGGCGAGGCGGCTTGAGCATGAACTGCGCGCCGTAGCGGGCGGCGTTGGCAAGCAAGGTCGCGCGCGACGCGATCACCTCGCTTTGCGGCGAGGCCCAGGCGCCGATTCGGGAATCGAGCGGACGCGATGCGAAGTAGGCATCCGACTCGGCGGCGTCGACCTTGTCGACCCGGCCTTCGATGCGGACGACGCGCTCCAGCTCTACCCAGTGAAACTGGAGCGCCGCGAAGGGATGGAGCGCCAGCTCGCTTCCCTTCCTGCTGTCGTAGTTGGTGAACCAGACGATGCCCCGGGCATCGAATCCCTTGATCAGGACGATGCGGGTCGACGGGCGCGCGTCGGCGCCGACGGTGGCGAGCGTCATCGCGTTGGGCTCGGGGACTTGCGCGCCGATCGCCTGCTCGAGCCAGGACTCGAACTGGCGCAGCGGATCGGGCGCCGACGCCGACTCGTCGAGCTCGGCCCGCTCGTAGCTCTTGCGCAGCGTGGCGATGTCGGTCATCGAGAGAGTATAGAAATTCCGGTCGCCGCCGTCCTCCGGTGCGACGAGAGTTGCCATGCTGCGTCTGCTATCCCTTAGGGGGAAGGCCTTACGTAGACCTCCCACTACCTCGATCGACCCCCGTCTCCCATCCTCGCTTCATGTCACCTCGAACGGTCATCGTCCTCGCGGCCGGCCGCAGCGCCCGCTTTGGAGCCGGAGGCCACAAGCTGGCGCAGTCGCTCGGAGCATCGAGCGTGCTCGCCCAGACGCTCGCCTGCGCGATCGCCAGCCAGCTCCGCACGGTGGTGGTCACCACGTCGGCGTTCGTCGAGATCGCGCGCAACAGCGTCGCCGCACGCGACGTCGTCGTGCTTCCTGAAGTCGGCTCCGACGGCGCGGCGACGCTCGGCATGGGCGCCTCGATCGCCGCCGGCGTGAACGCGTCGCCCGATTCCGCCGGCTGGCTCGTCTTGCCGGGCGACATGCCGCTGGTGCGACCGTCGACGCTGCTCGCCGTGGCGCGCGCGCTCGACCATCATCCTGTCGCTTATGCGCAGCTTCGCGGCCGGCGCGGCCATCCGGTGGGCTTCGCGGCCGAGCTCTACACCGAGCTCACCGGGCTGAGCGGCGACGAAGGCGCACGCCGCGTCATTGCCCGCTACCCGGCCTTCGCGGTCGAGGTCGACGATCCGGGCATCCTGGTCGACATCGACACCGAGGACGACCTCGACGCCTTGCGGCGTGGCTTTGCCGAGCCGCCCCTGCCGCCGGCAGCGTCCGCCGCTGCGCCCATTTAGCCCTCATCTAGCGCGCGCTGAGCTTCGCTAGCCCGCTGTCAGCTCGTGCCGGCGGGCGAGGGCGACCAGGCGCTCGACGTCGCGATCGCGGATGCCGCAGGTGCGCAGCGACCGCGCCGTCTCGACCAGGTAGGTGAGGGTGCTGCCGTAGCGGCCGTTGGCGGTTCGCAGGATCTCGACCAGCTCGCCGTCGGGCAACGCCCCGGTGTGGTTCGGGCTGCGCTTGCTGAGGGTGAAGGCGAGTCCTCGGACCGGCCCTTGCGGCGTGCGGCAGGCGAGCCACTTCGGGTCGTACACGCCGCTCGGCATCTCGCGACCCCAGAGCCGCCCCAGCTCGGTCTCGACGCGCGCCCGCTCGATACGATAGGCGCGCCCCTGGCACGAGCCGCCGGGGATGAGCGCGAAGACGAGGCCCGGGCATTCCGGCGTGCCGCGGTTGATGCGCGAGCGCATCGCCAGCGCGCGGTGCCAGCCGTGCACTTTCGCCGGCCGCTCCTCGGCGGCTTCGAACTCGGGACGCCAGATCAGCGATGCATAGCCGAAGATCCAGACATCGCCGCGCTCATCCCACGCGGCGAGCGTGCGCTCGAGGAGGTGCGCGGGATCGCGCGCGCTGCCCACCAGGGGGATCGAGACTGTCATCGCCAACTAGAATTGGTCGTGTTGATACCCGAGAAAGTCATGGACGATCGCCAACCGCCGCCGCCGCCGCGCAATTCTTCACGGACCCTGGCCAAGATCGCGGTGGCAGCGCTGGTGGTGATCGCCATTGCAGGAATCGTGCTCGCCAGCTTGCGCGGGCGAAGTGCCGCCCCCGAGTCGACGCCCTCCGTTGCAGAAGCAACGCAGCCGGCGGCATCGGCGATGACCGCCACCGACCCGGCCGCGGTCCAGGCCGAGGCCGAAGCGGGCCCGAACGGGGTCGTCTTCGCGCCTGAGTCGGAGGAGCTTTCGGAGCCGGCGACGGTCAAGCTGATCGCTTTTGCCGAGAAAGAGCGCAAGGTCAAGCGCGGCATGGTCGTCATCGTCGGCAAGGTCGAGGCGGGGTCGGGCAAGATGGAGCTCGCCCGAAAGCGCGCCTTCGCGGTCCGCAGGGTTCTCGAGGCCCACGGGCTGCCGCTCGGCAACATGCAGATCAGGATCGAGGAGGCGCCGCTCGGTACGGTGTCACCGAGCGAGGCCCACCGGGTCGGCTTCTCGGTCTCCTGACCCGCGCGCAGCGTCCCCTTCGCGCTGCCATCGAGTCGCCATGAGACCAGCCGTCGTCGCCGTCACCGAGCGCATCCGCGAGCGAAGCGCCGCCACGCGACGCGCCTACCTCGCGCGCATCGACGCGGTGATCGCGCGGCCGCGCGGCCCCGATCGCCTCGGCTGCGCCAACCTGGCGCACGCCACCGCGGCCTTGCCGCGCGCCGACAAGCTGAGCATCGTCGCCGCGCGCGCGCCCCACATCGGCATCGTCACCTCGTACAACGACATGCTCTCGGCGCACCAGCCGTACGAGCGCTATCCGGCGGTGATCCGCGCCGCGGCGCACGCGCTAGGCGCGACCGTGCAGGTGGCCGGCGGCGTGCCGGCGATGTGCGACGGCGTCACGCAAGGCCTTCCCGGCATGGAGCTCAGCCTGTTCTCGCGCGACACGATCGCGATGGGCACCGCGATCGCGCTCTCGCACGACGTTTTCGACGCGGCGCTGCTGCTCGGCATCTGCGACAAGATCGTTCCGGGCCTGCTCATCGGCGCGCTCCACTTCGGCCACCTGCCGTGCGTCTTCGTTCCGGGGGGGCCGATGCACAGCGGCCTCGCCAATGCCGAGAAAACGCGCGTACGCGAGCAGTACGCGCTCGGAAAGGTCGGCCGCGAGGTGCTGATGGCGGCCGAGGCGGCGTCGTACCACGGTCCGGGCACGTGCACGTTCTACGGCACGGCGAACAGCAACCAGATGCTGCTCGAGGCGATGGGCCTGCACGTGCCTGGCGCCGCGTTCGTGCATCCGGACGACGGCCTGCGCGATGCGCTGACGGGCGAGGCGGTGCGGCTGGTCCTCGCGAGGGCATCCTGGCCGCGGGCCACGACCGACGGCCGGGCGCGCTTCCTGCCGATCGGCCGCCTCGTCGACGAGCGGTCGATCGTCAACGCGATGGTGGCGCTGCTCGCGACCGGTGGTTCGACCAATCATCTGATCCACTGGGTCGCGGTCGCGCGCTCGGCAGGCATCGTCATCGACTGGAGCGATTTCTCCGAGCTGTCGCGCGCGACGCCGCTGCTGGCGCGCGTCTACCCGAACGGCAGTGCCGACGTGAACCAGTTCCAGGCGGCGGGCGGACCGGGCTTCGTCATCCGCGAGCTCATCGAGGGCGGTTGCCTGCATCCCGACGTGGCGACCGTCGCCGCCGGTGGGCTCCTCGACTACACGCGAATTCCGGAAGGCGACGCTGCTCGCATCACGTGGCGCACGCTCGACGCCGAGAGCGGCGACGAGGGCATCGTTCGCCGTCTCGGCCGGCCCTTTAGCGAGGAAGGCGGCCTGAAGCTGCTCACCGGCAACTGCGGCCGCGCGGTGATCAAGGTCTCCTCGGTCCCGGCCGACCGATGGGTCGTCGAGGCGCCGGCGATCGTTTTCGATTCGCAGGAGGCGATGCTCGCCGCCTTCGGCGCCGGCGGACTCGAGCGCGACTTCGTCGCCGTGGTCCGCTTCCAGGGCCCGCGCGCGAACGGCATGCCGGAGCTGCACAAGCTCACGCCGCCGCTCGGCGCGCTGCAGAAGAAGGGCTTTCGCGTCGCCCTCGTAACCGATGGCCGCATGAGCGGTGCGTCCGGCCAGGTGCCGGCTGCCATTCACGTCAGTCCCGAGGTGGTCGCCGGCGGGCCGCTCGGTCGCGTCCGGGACGGCGACGTGATCCGGGTCGACGCCCATGCGGGCACGCTCGAGGCGCTCGTCCCGGCCGAAGAGTGGCAGCAGCGCACGTCTGCGCCGCTGCCACCGGCGCAGGCCGAGGCGAACGGACACGATATCGGCCGCGAGCTCTTCGCCGGCATGCGCAGGAACGTCGTCTCCGCCGAGGAAGGAGCGTGCACGTGGCTCTAGCAGCGAAGCCGCTCGATCCGCTCGAGCTCGCGGCGCACGGACCGGTGATCCCGGTGATCGTCCTCGAACGCGTCGAGAACGCGCTGCCGATGGCGCGTGCTCTCTTCGCCGGCAGCGTGCGCGTGCTCGAGGTGACGCTGCGCACGCCGGCGGCGCTGGCGGCGATCGCGGCGATCGCGCGCTCGTTGCCCGAGGTCATCGTCGGCGCCGGCACGGTGCGCAGCGACGCCGACGCGCGTGCCGCGCTCGCCGCCGGCGCGCGCTTCGCGGTGAGCCCCGGCTGGTCGCCGCGGGTCGCCGCCGCATGTCGCGAGATCGGCCTCGCGCTGCTGCCCGGCGTGGCGAGCGCGAGCGAGGTCATGCTCGCGAGCGAGGCGGGCCATCGCTTCCTCAAGTTCTTTCCGGCCTCGGCGGCCGGCGGCACGGCGATGCTCAAGGCGTGGGCGAGCCCGTTCGCCGACGTCGTGTTCTGCCCGACCGGCGGCATCACCGCCGCGACCGCGGGCGACTATCTCGCGCTGCCGAACGTCAAGGTCGTCGGCGGCTCGTGGCTGACGCCGCCGGATGCGCTCGCGGCGGCCGACTGGCCGCGCATCGAGCGTCTCGCGCGCGAGGCGGCAAGCCTCTCGCCGCCGACCTAGGGCTACGCTGATTAAGTCCACCGTCGCCAGCATCAGTGCGTTGTAGCGCGATGAAGCAACAGAGCCTTGCCGCGGCAGCCGATCAGGGTGCTGGATTCGAGCAGTACCGCCGAGCTACCAAGCGCGACGTGTTCCTGGCGA
>JBBRFW010000059.1:0-21842 GCA_038241255.1 Burkholderiales bacterium
CGAGGGAATCGAAAGTCATCGGGAGTTCTGCCAAATTCATCGGCCTGCTGCTCGCGTTTTGCGAGCGCCAGTCGAAGGCAGACGGGGGAGGGGAGTCGGAAGCGACTGCGTCGACGCTGACTGGAAACGATCGCGACGCGAGGTGGCATTGTAGTCGAGCTCGCTCGCTCGCACCCGTGAACAAGCGGCGATGCGCCGCGTTGTTCGATCGAACGGCCCAATCGCCTTTGGGTCGGGGCGGTCGGCGGCGACCAGCGACAATAGCTCATCGGCCCCGGGTTCTCCGGCGTGCCTTCGACCTCTCCAGCAGGCAATTCATGGCTCAGTACGTCTTCACGATGAACCGCGTGGGCAAGATCGTTCCGCCCAAGCGCCAGATCCTCAAGAACATTTCGCTCTCGTTCTTCCCCGGCGCCAAGATCGGCGTGCTCGGCCTGAACGGCTCGGGCAAGTCGACGCTGCTTAAGATCATGGCCGGCATCGACCACGACATCGAAGGCGAGGCGACGCCGATGCCGGGGCTGAAGATCGGCTACTTGCCGCAGGAGCCGGTGATGAATCCGGATCAGACGGTGCGCGAGGCGGTCGAGGAGGGCATCGGCGGTGCGCTCGCCGCGAAGAAACGGCTCGACGAGGTTTACGCCGCCTACGGCGAGCCCGACGCCGACTTCGACAAGCTCGCCGCCGAGCAGGCGGAGCTCGAAGCGCAGATCGCCGCCGCCGGCGGCGAGAACACCGACATGCAGCTCGAGATCGCCGCCGACGCGCTGCGCCTGGCGCCGTGGGACGCGGTCGTCGGCAAGCTCTCCGGCGGCGAGAAGCGCCGGGTCGCGCTCTGCCGCATGCTGCTCTCTCGCCCCGACATGCTGCTCCTCGACGAGCCCACCAATCACCTCGACGCGGAGTCGGTCGATTGGCTCGAGCAGTTCCTCGCCCGCTTCCCCGGCACCGTCGTCGCCATCACCCACGATCGCTATTTCCTCGACAACGCCGCCGAGTGGATCCTCGAGCTCGACCGCGGCTCGGGCATTCCCTACAAGGGCAACTACTCGACGTGGCTCGAGCAGAAGGAAGCACGCCTCGAGCAGGAGCAGAAGACCGAGGACGCGCGCACCAAGGCGATGAAGAAGGAGCTCGAGTGGGTGCGCCAGAACCCGAAGGGGCGTCAGGCCAAGAGCAAGGCGCGGCTGGCGCGCTTCGAGGAGCTCTCCGACGTCGACTACCAGAAGCGGAACGAAACCAACGAGATCTTCATCCCGGTGGCTGAGCGGCTCGGCCACGAGGTGATCGAGTTCGAGGGCGTCAGCAAGAGCTTCGGCGATCGCCTCCTCATCGACGACCTCAGCTTCAAAGTGCCGGCCGGCGCAATCGTCGGCATCATCGGGCCGAACGGCGCCGGCAAGTCGACGCTCTTTCGCATGATCGCCGGCAAGGAGAAGCCCGACAGCGGCACCGTCAAGATCGGCGCGACCGCGCGCATGGCGTTCGTCGAGCAGAGCCGCGAGGAACTCGAGAACGACAAGACGGTGTGGCAGGACGTCTCGGGCGGCCTAGACAACCTCGTCGTCGGCAAGTTCGTGATGCCGTCTCGCGCCTACCTCGGCCGCTTCAACTTCAAAGGCAACGACCAGCAGAAGCTCGTCGGCAACCTGTCGGGCGGCGAGCGCGGGCGGCTCCACCTGGCCAAGACGCTGATCGCCGGCGCCAACGTGCTGATGCTCGACGAGCCGTCGAACGACCTCGACGTCGAGACTTTGCGCGCGCTTGAGGATGCGCTCCTCGAATTCGCGGGATCGATCATGGTGATCAGCCACGACCGCTGGTTCCTCGACCGCATCGCCACGCACATCCTCGCCGCCGAGGGCGACTCGAAGTGGACCTTCTTCGACGGCAACTACCAGGAGTACGAGGCCGACAAGAGGAAGCGCCTCGGCGAAGAGGGCGCCAAGCCGAAGCGGCTGCGCTTTCGCCCGATGCACTGAGCGGGGCTGAGCGCGAATTACGTCCGTTTCGCGAACTCGGGCGCCGCTTTACCATCGAACGAGCTTCCCGCTCTTCGCCGAGGACCTCTCCGCATGCTCGAATTTCGCTTTTCGCCGGTCCGGGCGCTCGCGCTTGTCGCCGCCACCGCCGCCTTGGCGGGCTGCACGACGCTGCAGACGATCGCCCCGACTGCGCCCTTGGCTGCGGCCGGCGCAGGCGCCTCGGCTCCGACCTCGGCCGCCGGCCCGGGCGGCGCGGCCTCGGGCCTGCGGCCGCCGGGTGCGCCGCCGGTCGCCGTCCCGCCTGGCGGGCTGCGCCCGTTCGCCGAGGTGATCAAGGAAGCGCGCCGCACCGACGCCGTCCTCGCCTTCTGGCAGAAGGACGAGAAGGTCTGGCTCGAGCTCAAGCCCGACGACTTCAACACGCCGTTCTTCCTCTCGCCTAAGCTGAAGACGGGCATCGGCGAGCGCGGCTTCTACGGCGGGCTGATGCAGGACAACGGCATCGTCGAGTTCCGCCGCGTGCACAACCAGGTGCAGATGATCTGGCGCAACGTCGGCTACACGGCCAAGGCCGGCACGCCCGAAGCGCTGGCGATCGAGGCTGGTTACTCGCCGAGCCTGCTCGCGAGCGCGCCGGTGCTGAGCCTGCCCGAGCCCGAGCGCAAGTCCGTCCTGGTCGAAGCGAACGCGCTCTTCCTTGCCGACCTGCTCGGCTTCGGCATGGACCTGCAGCGCGCGTATCGCCAGGGCTATGCCTTCGATTCGCGCAACTCGGCGATCACGCAAGTCCGTGCTGCCCGGGATGCGCTCGTGCTGGAGGTGCTCGGCCACTACGCGACCGCGTCGATCTCGGTACCGCAGCCGGGAACGCCGCCCGGCGTGCCGCAACCCTCCGCGCCGAAGTCATTGCCCGACCCGCGCAGCCTTTTTCTCACCATCCACTACTCGCTCGCGCGCCTGCCGGCCGAGCCGATGCATGGTCGGCGCGCCGACCCGCGCGTCGGTTATTTCGAAAGCGGCCGCTTCGACTTCAGCGACGACTTGCAGAGGACGCCGCGGCAGCGCTTCGTCAACCGCTGGCGCCTCGAGAAGAAGGACCCCGAGGCCGCAATCTCGGAGCCGGTCAAGCCGATCGTCTTCTGGATCGACCGTACCGTACCGTTCAAGTACCGCGACGTGATCACCGCCGGCGCGCTCGAATGGAACAAGGCGTTCGAGAAGATCGGCTTCAGGGACGCGATCCAGGTCGAGGTGCAGCCGGAGGGCGCCGACTTCGACACCCTCGACTTCGGGCGCTCGTCGATCCGCTGGATGACGAACGCGTCGCCGACGTTCGGCGCGATCGGGCCGAGCCACGTCGACCCGCGCAGCGGCGAGATCCTCGATGCCGACATCGGCATCGAGAGCTTGTCGTCGCGCAACATCCGCGCCGCGCGTTCGCAGATCCTCGCCTCGGGCGGCATCGACAACCCGTTCCGTGACGCCGATCCGACGCCGCAGGAACTGGCGCTCCTGATGTCGGGCCGGGTCTGCACGTACGGCGAGATGGCCGCCGAGCAGATGACGTATGGCGCCGACGTCCTCGAGGCGCGCGGCGACCTCGAGCCGGGCAGTTCCGAGGCCGAATCATTCGTGATCGCGTACCTGAAGGACGTGACGATGCACGAGGTCGGCCACACGCTCGGCCTGCGCCACAACTTCCGCTCCTCGCGCGTCTACACGCAGGCGCAGCTCGCCGACCCGGTGTTCACGCGCGAGCACGGCATCACGGGCTCGGTGATGGAGTACGCGCCGATCAATCTCAACGCCGCCGACGAGCCGCGCGAGCGCTACGGCACGCCGTTCAACGACACCCTGGGCCCCTACGATTACTGGGCCATCGAGTACGCGTACAAGCCGCTGCCGTCCGGCCAAACGGCCGCCGAGGAGCGCGCCGCGCTCGAGAAGATCGCCGGCCGGAGCGCCGAGCCGCTGCTCGCCTACGGGACCGACGAGGACAACTTCATCGGCGTCGATCCAGAAACGCTGCAGTTCGACCTCGGCAACGATGTCATCGCCTTCGCGAAGAAGCGCATCGCCATCGCCCAGGAGCTCCTCAAGCGGCAGGAGACGAGGACGCTGCGCCCCGACCAGGACTACAACGTCCTCAAGCGCTCGGTGAGCTACGCGTTGCGCGACGTCGCCCGCGCCGCCAACGTGCTGTCGCGCCAGATCGGCGGCGTGCGCACGGTGCGCGACGCGCCGGGGACCGGGCGCGATCCGCTCACGCCGGTGCCGGTCGCCGAGCAGCGCGAGGCCCTGGACGTGATCACCGGCAGCCTCCTGTCGGCGGACAGCTTCCGGATCTCGCCGACGCTGCAGCGCAAGCTCGGCGCCGACTTTGCCGAGCGCACCGACGCGATCTTCGGTGGCGAAGGATCGACCCAGACCGACTACTCGCCGTCCGAGCAGGTGCTCGGCCTGCAGCGTTCGCTGCTCGCCGTGATGATGAGCGACACCGTGGCGACGCGCCTCCTTGAAAGCAGCGAGAAGGCGCCGAGCGGCGCGGGCCGAGCACTGCGCATGCCGGAGCTCTACGCCCGCCTGACGCAGGCGGTGTGGAGCGAACTCGACGGCCGGGGCGGCGACGTAGCGGCGCTGCGCCGCGAAGTGCAGCGAGATCACGTCAACCGCATCGCTGCGCTGCTGATCCGGCCGGGCGCGGCGACCCGGGCCGACACGCGCAGCGCTGTGCGCGCGCTGGCGCGGGTGCTGCTCGATAGGATCCGCAGCGCCAGCGCTCGGCCCGGACTGAGCGAGGAGACGAGGGCCCACCTCGCCGACAGTGTCGACACGCTCGAGCAGGCCTTGTCGGCAAGGCTTCAGCGCAGCGGCGCCTGACGGCAACGAAAACGGCCGCCCGAGGGCGGCCGTGGAAAGGCGCCGAGCGCCTGGGGGGAAAGGGTCCTACTGCAGGCGCTGTCCTGGCTCGCCGTCGCCGACGGCGACGCGCGCGTCGGAGAGGCGGCGGCCGGTCACGGTGACGGTCGGCAGGACCACGGCCGCGGCGATGCGCTTGCCGATCACCGTCACTGTCGGCAAGGAAGCGACCGCGCTCGCCTCGGCGGCGCTGCGTTGCGAGCCCAGCATCTCCGAACCGATCGCTGCGGTGCCGGCGGCCAGAAGGCTGAAGGTCAGGACGGCGGAAAGAATGTTGTCTGACATGATGGGCTCCTGATGAATCCGGCGCATCCGGCGATGCGCTGGACGTGAATGTAGGCAGCGTCGTCGCGCCTTCCCAGCAGCTTGCGACGAAGCGCGTTTTTCGCGTGACGAGCCGCTCCAAAGCCCGACGGAAGCGGCCGCGTCCCGCGGCGCGGGCGTCCGCAGGCCGGTCTCAGGCGCGCCGGACCGCGCCCGGAACGTCGGACTGGCGCGTCTCGTCGAACAGCGACGGCTTGAACACCGAGGCGCCTTCGGAGCGGTCGTTGACGGCCCAGAGCATGAGGGCCCGCGCCGACATCGGCTTGGCGAACAGGAACCCCTGCAGCTCGTCGCAGCCCATGTGCACGAGCACCTGCTGCTGGCGCTGGTTCTCGACGCCCTCGGCGACGACCTTGAGGCCGAGCGCGTGGGCGAGCTTGATGACGGCGTCGACGACGGCGCGCGCGTCGGCGCTGTGCTCGAGGTCCTGGATGAAGCTGCGGTCGATCTTCAGCTCTTCGGCGGGGAGCTTCCTCAGGTAGCTGAGGCTCGAGTAGCCGGTGCCGAAGTCGTCGATCGACAGGTGCGTGCCCAGCTCGCCGAGGCGTCGGAACGTCGTTTGCGTGGTCTTGGTGTCCTCCATCGCCGCGGATTCGGTGATCTCGCACGTCAGCAGCGAAGGGTGGATCTTGTGCGACTGGAGCGCGTCTGTGACGCGCTCGACGATGTCGTCCTGGCGCATCTGGTGCGCCGAGAGGTTGATCGCGACGCGCATTCTCACGCCCTTCTCGCGCCACTGGCGGCTTTGCCGGCAGGCGTCTTCGATCACCCAGTTGCCGATCGCGCCGATCAGGCCGAAGCGCTCGGCGATCGGGATGAAGGTGCTCGGCAGCAGCATGCCGCGGGTCGGATGCTTCCAGCGCAGCAGCGCCTCGACGGCGGTCACCTTGCCGCTCTTGGCATCGATCTTCGGCTGGTAGAAGAGCTCGAACTCCTTGGCGGCCACGGCCTTGCGCAGGTCGCGCAACAGCTCGAACTGCGCCTCGGCGTCTGCGTCCATGGCGTTCGAATAGAAGCAGTGCTTCGATCCGCCCGAGCGCTTCGACGCGTACATGGCAGCGTCGGCGCGCGCGATCAGCTTGGCGTGGCTGCAGCCGTCGGGGTACATCGCAATGCCGACCGAGCACGAGATCATCACCTCGCGGCCTTCGGCGGCATAGGGCTGCGACAGCCCCTGGATCAGGCGGTCGGCGACGTGCGCGATGCCCTCCTGTGAGGTGACGTTGCTGAGCAGGAGCAGGAACTCGTCGCCGCCGACGCGCGCCACGACGTCCTTGCCGCGCGACATCGCCTTCAGGCGCTGGCCGACCTGCTCGAGGACGAGGTCGCCGATCGAGTGGCCGTAGGTGTCGTTGACCGGCTTAAAGCCGTCCAGGTCGATGAAGAGCAGCGCCAGCCGGCTGGCGTTCGCGTCGGCCTTGGTGGCGGCGGCGGCGAGGCGATCCTCGAAGTACACGCGCGTCGGCAGCTGCGTCAGGCTGTCGACCGTCGGCGCGGCGCTGACCGTGCGCCGCGTCGGCTCGTCCTCGCGGCCGCCGGCGCCGTGCAGGGCGTCGAGCATCGTCAGGGCGATGGCGGCGACGGCGGCGACGAGAAGCGCTCCCGTCCAGTCCGGCGCGGCGGCGGGCTCGGTATCGGCCGAGACTGAAGCCGCCAGCGTGAGAAGCATGGCGCTGAACAGGGCGCCGCTGATCCGCATGGCCGCCAGCTTCTTGCCCGCCTCGAACTCCACCCCGAGACTGACCAGAGTCGTCGCGAGGAAGAACATCGAGAGGCCCGGGCCCCAGGCGCCGAACACGGCCGTGGCCCGGAACAGGCCGGGCGTGGCGAAGACCGAGTGCGCGTAGGCGACGAGGAGCGTGATCACCGCGAGGGCGGCGAAGGCGGGGACGGTCTTGCGCGTCGCGGCGACCGACGTGAGCAGGGCCAGGCCGGCGAGAAGCCAGGCCAGCGCACCGCCCAGGAAGGGCACGCCGAGCACGCTCGCGGCGTCGGTGGGCGCGACGAAGTGGCCGGGCCACCAGAGGCCGAGGCCGCCGAGCAGCACGGCCGCGACCCTGAGCCGGAGGCCGCCGGGCCGCGCGCGGCCGCGCGCGGCGGCGAAGATCTCCGCCGTCAGCCACAGCAGCAGCGCGCTGATCAAGAGGCCGACGACGCCGGGCACCAGTCGGTGGCTATCCAGGGAATTCATGAGGAGCTGGGCCCGCTCGTGCGCAAGGTGGCGAGTGATCCCCCCGCGGGAGCACCGACTCGTTCATTTCGGTACCGCGTGCGGTACCTTGAGCACCTTTGGCCGAGTTTTCGGATCAGGCGCCGCGGCAGGCTAGCGCCTTGCCGGGCCGGCGCGGGCCATCAAGGCCGCACGCCGTTGAAAATGCACGCTTTGCGTTCGCTGCGTGCGGCCGGCATTGTCGCCGGCCCGCGCCTCGCGGCGGCCGATCAGTTGCGGGTTAGGCGCTTGCCGGTGATCTCGACACGCGGCAGCGTGATGACCGGCGTCGCGGCGGTGACCGCGACGCGAGCGGCCCAGGGCCGCTGCCGGGCTTCGGCGGCGACGCCGAGGGCAGCGGTGGCGAGCACGGCGAAGATGGCGGCGGAAGCAGTGAGGCGGCTGATCATGGCGGGCTCCGTGAGGGGGTGGTGCGTTGGAGCGAACTCTAGGCACCGACCCGTGCACTTGACAGCCCCTTGCGACGAAGACCCGATCGCGCCGGACGAGTGGCGGCCTGGCGCGACGAACGTCGCGCCATCGCTCGCGGCCAGCCTCAGATCGGCATCGTGCGCAGGCGCAGCCAGGTGAGCGCGGCGCCTTTGAGGCCCGGCCCCAGGCGCTCCGCGACCATCGCGTGATAGCCGTTCAGCCAAGCGATCTCATCGCTGCGCAGGAGCGCCGGTTCAATGCAGCGCGTGTCGATCGGGCACAGCGTCAGCGTCTCGAATTCGAGGAACTCGCCGAACTCGTCGCCGACGCTCGCCGCGGGCACGTTGAGGACGAGGTTCTCGACCCGCACGCCCCAGCGGCCGGGTCGATATACGCCGGGCTCGATGCTCGTGATCATTCCCGGCTGCATCGCCATCGCGGGCTCGGCGACCACCCGCGAAATCGTCTGCGGCCCCTCGTGGACGTTGAGGAAGTAGCCGACGCCGTGGCCGGTGCCGTGGCCGTAGTCAAGGCCGTGCGACCAGAGCGGCGCGCGCGCTATCGCATCGAGCATCGGCCCCGGCGTGCCGCGCGGGAAGCGCGTCCGACTGAGCGCCATCGTGCCGCGCAGGACGATCGTTACGTCGCGCCGCTGTGCCTCGCTGATCCGGCCGATCGGCCACATCCGCGTGATGTCGGTCGTGCCGCCGAGATACTGCCCGCCCGAGTCGATGAGGAGCATGCCGTCGCCTTCGATGATGGCGTGCGATTCCGGCGTCGCGCGGTAATGCGGCATCGCGCCGTTGGCGTTGAAGGCGGCGATGGTCGCGAAGCTGGGGCCGACGTAGCCCGGCCGACGCGCGCGGGCCTCGGCGAGTTTCTCGTCGATCGTCAGCTCGGTGATCGGCGTGCGCCGCTTCGGGTCGGACAGGTGCGCCTCGAACCACGCGTAGAACTCGCACATCGCGATGCCGTCCTCGACCATCGCACGGCGCACGTGGGCGGCCTCGGCGTCGCTCTTGCGGCTCTTCGCGAGCGTGCTCGGATTGATCGCCTCGACGCGCGTCGCGCGGCTCCGCTCGACCAAGCCGAGCGTCGTGCGGCGCGGGTCGACGAGCAGGCGCACTGTCGCCGGCAGCGCCGCCAGCGCGGCCGCGATATCTTCGTACGGCGCGACGCGGACGCCGTCGACGGCGAGCGCAGCGGCGAGCGCCGGGCCGATCTTGCCGGCGCCGACGAAGAGCGTCGCCCCGGTCGCGTCGAGCAGTACGTGGGCGAGGAACACGGGGTTGTAGCCGACGTCGGCGCCGCGCAGGTTGAGCAGCCAGGCGACGTCGTCGACGGTCGAGAGCAAATGGTGCGTCGCGCCCGCGTCGCCTATCGCCGCGCGCACGAGCGCGAGCTTGCCGTCGCGTGCATGCGGTGCCTCGCCACCGCTGTGCTCGTAGATGGGGGCGACCGGCAGCGCGGGCCGATCGGGCCAGGCCTCAGCGACGACGTCGAGATCGCTGCGCAGCGTGATGTCGCAGCGGGCGAGCGTCTCGCGCAACTGGCGCGCCGCGGCCAGGCTGATGACGTTGCCGTCGACGGCGACCGTCGATCCGCGCGCGACATGGGCGCACAGCCACTCGAGGTGCTGCGCGCCCGGCGGCGTCGGGATCCTGACCAGCTCGATGCCGCTGCCCGCGAGCTGGCGCTCGGCCTGCACCCAGTAGCGACTGTCGACGAAGAGCGCGGCGTGCTCCGTGGTGACGACCAACGTCGCGACCGACCCGGTGAAGCCCGATGCCCACTCGCGCGCCTGCCAGCGCTCGGGCAGGTACTCCGACAGGTGCGGGTCGCTCGACGGCACGACGACGGCGGCGCAGCGGGCGTCGCGCAGGGCTTCCTGGAGCTGCTCGATGTGAAGCCGGGCCGGCGAGGTGCGCGTGTCCATGCGATTGCCTTTCTTGCTGCTGGCGCAGTCTAGAAGCTAGAAGCGCCGCGGCGGCGCCGGCGAGGAGGCGGGCTCGGCGACCACCCGGGCGCCGCGCTCGTACGTGAAGTAGGCCCAGGCCCAGTCGGTCATCACCATCATGCGGTTGCGAAAGCCGATCAGGAAATAGATGTGCGCGAAAAGCCAGAACAGCCACGCGCCCAAGCCGCTGAAGCGCAGCGTGCCGAGGACGGGGACGGCGAGCTCGACCACCGCCGCCTTGCGCCCGACGGTCGCCAGGTTGCCGTAGTCGCGGTAGCGAAAGACGAGGGTCGGCTCGCCTTTCAGGCGGCGCACGATGTTCGCGGCGGCGGCGCGGCCCATCTGCTTCGCGGCCGGGCTGATGCCGGGCACCGGCGCCGTTCCGTTCGGGCCGTGGCTGAGCGCCGCGGCGAGGTCGCCGACGACGAAGACCTCGGGATGCCCGGGCAGGCTCAGGTCGGGCGCGACGACGACGCGGCCGCCGCGATCGAGCGTGGCGCCGCCGCTTCGCGCCAGCTCGCCACCGAGCGGCGAGCCGGCGACGCCGGCGGCCCAGATGACAGTGCGCGCCGCGATCCGCTCGCTGCCGCCGCCGCGCGCGCTGTCGAAGGTGACGCCCTCGGCGTCGATGCCCGTCACCTTCGATTCCGTCCTCACCTCCACGCCGAGGCACCCGAGCTGCGTCCGTGCGCGCTCCGATTGTCCAGCGGCGAACGTGCCCAGGACGCGCGCCGAGCCCTCGAGCAGGATCACGCGCGTGCGCTTCGGATCGATGCGGCGGAACTCGCGAACGAGCGTGTGCTGGGCGATCTCGCTCATCGTGCCCGCCATCTCGACGCCAGTCGGACCGGCGCCGATGACGACGAACGTGAGCCACGCGTCGCGTTCGGCATCGACGCTCGCGCGCTCGGCGCTCTCGAACGCGCCGATGACGCGGGCGCGGATCTCGAACGCGTCGGCGAGCGTCTTCAGCCCGGGTGCGTGGCGCTGCCATTCGTCGTGGCCGAAGTAGCCGTGGGTGGCTCCGGCGGCGACGACGAGGTGGTCCCAGGCGATCGTCTCGCCGCCGTCGAGCGCGACGGTGCGCGCCGGGACGTCGATGCTGCGCACTTCCGCCTTCAGGATCGTCAGGTTGCCGCGCTTCATCTCGCGGCGCAGCGCATGACGGATCGGCGCGCTCACCGCCGGCGCGCTCAGCCCGGCCGTCGCCACCTGATAGAGCAGCGGCTGGAACAGGTGATGGTTGGTGCGGTCGACGAGGGTGATCTCGACCGCTTCCTTCGAAAGCGCACGAACGGCCTCCATGCCGCCGAAGCCGCAACCGATCACGAGGACACGGGCCCGCGGCGAGGTCATGCTGCCGGGCCCGCCGCAGCGGTTGCGGGCTCGAGCAGTCGCTCGGCGACCATGCGGATGTGGGTTCGCAGCGAATAGAGCTCGTCGGAGTAGCTGAGCGGCACGTTGATGTGTTCGACGCGGCGCTCGATCTCCTCGAGCTCGCGCAGCAGCTCGTCGTTGGGCCGGCGACCGATCGCGTTCTCGACTTCGCGCAGCTGCCGGTACCAGCGGAAGACGCGCGAGCGCACGCGGAATGTGTAGAGCGGTGGCAGCATGCGCGAGAGCGGGATCAGCGCGGCGACGATCGTCACCAGCACGGGCCACATGCGGTCGATCAGATTGGCGAGCGAGAACGGCAGGTAACGCTGCAGCACCGGTGGCCCGCTCGCGTAGAAGCGCTGCGCCTCCTTGGCGAGCGGCCGTTCGGTGTGGTGCGCGTTCGGGAAGTCGCCCTTCTTCTGGAACCAGCCGGCGTCGCCATGGACCTGCTGCGCCGCCTGGACGAAGAGCTGGATCAGTGCCGGGTGCGTGCCTTTCCTCGCCACCAGCGTCGCCGTCGGCGCGACCAGCCGCACGTCGGCGGGCGGGATGTCGCGCGCCAGGTCGACGACGCCGCGCGGCAGCGTCACCGGGCTGAGAAACGGAAAGCGACGCGCGTACGCCTCGGCCTGCGCAAAGTCGAAGAGGCGGATGCCCGGCGTCTGCAGCAGCATCTGCACCAGCAGCGACTCGGGCGCCGAGGCGAAGACGACGGCGTCGATCCGGCCGTCGAGCAGGCCGACCACGGCCGGCGTCTGCGCTTCGCGCACGAGGCTGAGCGCGGCAGCGTCGATGTGGTTGGCCTCGAGCAGCCGGGCCATTAGATTGGGCACGCCGCTGCCGGGAGCGCCGATGTTGACGCGCCAGCCGACGAGCTGCGTCAGGCCGGTCAGCGCGGGCGCCTGGAGCAGACGCTCGGCGGCATCGGCGCGATAAAAGAGCCAGACCGGCTCGTAAAACAGGCTGCCGAGCGAGACCAGGCCGTCCGCGTCGGCGTCGCTGTCGTCGCTGCTCGCCGGCCGCTGCTCGTCGGCGCCGCCCTGCACGAAGCCGATGTCGACGTCGCCGCCGGCTTGACGGAGCAGGGCGATGTTCTCGGCGGCGCCCGCGGTCTTGCGGAGGCGCACCTCGATGCCGTTTTGCTTGAGGATCTTCGCGTAGCGCTTGGCGAACTCGGCGTAGGCGCCCTGGTCCTGGCCCGTGGCCAGGACGACCTCGCGCGGCGGCATCGGATCGAGCAGCCAGTAAGCGAGCGCGAGCAGGCCGATCGCCAGGGCGAGGAACGGCGCCGCCGTCGCGAGCAAGTCGCGAAAGGAGACCAGGGTGACGCGGAGCTGATCGCGCATGCGCCGATTGTCCGCGCTGCGGCGGGCCGGGGCGCAGCCGCTATCCTGCTCGCGCTATGCGACTCCTGCTCATTGAAGACGATCGCATGATCGGCGAGAGCCTGCAACGGACGCTCCGTCTCGACGGCTTCGCGGTCGACTGGGTCCGGGACGCCGCGGCCGCCGACGGCACGCTGGCGAGCGAGCGCTTCGACCTCGTCCTGCTCGACCTCGGCCTGCCGCAGGGCGGCGCCCGCCGCGGCCTTGCCGACGGCCTCGAGGTCCTTCGCGCCTTGCGCGCGCGCCGCGACGCGACGCCGGTGATCGTGCTGACGGCGCGCGACGGGCGCGGCGACCGCGTTGCCGGCCTCGACGCCGGCGCCGACGACTATCTCGTCAAGCCATTCGAGCTCGACGAGCTCGCCGCGCGAATCCGCGCCGTGCTGCGCCGCCATGCGGGCCGAGCCGAACCGTTGCAGTCGCTGGGCGGCGTCATCCTCGATCCGGCGCAGCGACGCGTCACGCTGAACGGCGCGCCCGTGCTGCTCTCGGCGCGCGAGTACGCCGTCCTGGAGGCGCTGATGGCCCGGCCGGGCGCGGTGCTCTCGCGCTCCCAGCTCGAGGATCGCCTCTACGGCTGGGGCGAGGAGATCGAGAGCAACGCGGTCTCGGTCTACATCCACCAGCTGCGCAAGAAGCTCGGTGCCGACTTCATCCGCAACATGCGCGGCGTCGGCTACTTCATCGACGCCGGCCGGCCGCCGCCGTGAGCTCGATCCGGCTGCGCCTGCTGGTCTCGGTGGTGGCGCTGCTCGTGCTCGTTGCCGCGGCGATGGCGGCGATCACGTACCGCAACGTCCTCGGCGAGACCGAGGCGATCTTCGACTACCAGCTGCAGCAGATGGCCCTCTCGCTGCGCGACCAGGGCGAGATCGCGTCGGCCGAGGCGGGCAACCTGGCTGACGAGCAGCTTGATTTCGTGATCCCGATCTGGACCGTCGACGGGCGCAGCATCTACGCCTCGCGCGCGCACTCGTCGCTGCCCGCGCGCGCGCTGCTCGGCCTGCACACGCTCAACGTCGAGGGCCGTGCCTGGCGCACTTACAGCGTGGCGACGCGAGAGCGCGTCATCCAGGTCGCGCAGCCGGTCGAGATCCGGCAGCGGCTGGCCGCGCACGCGGCCTGGCGGAGCGTGCTGCCGCTCCTTCTCACGACTCCGGTCGCGGCGCTGGTCCTTTGGTGGCTTGCGGCGCAGAACCTCGCGCCGCTCGAACGCCTGGCGCGCGAGGTGCGCTCGCGCGATGCGCGCTCGCTGGCGCCGGTGCCGACCGCCGGCTTGCCCGACGAGGTCGCGCCGCTGGCGAGCGCGCTCAATGCGTTGCTCGAGCGATTGCGCAGCTCGCTCGACAGCCAGCGCGCCTTCGTCGCCGATGCGGCGCACGAGCTGCGGTCGCCGCTCACCGCCCTCAAGCTCCAGCTCGAGCTCCTGCGCCGCGCCGCCGGCCCCGCAGAACGCGACGCTGCGCGCGAGGCGCTCGAGGCGGGGATCGGTCGTGCATCCCGCCTCGTCGAGCAGCTGCTCGCGCTCGCGCGCGCCGAGCCGGATGCGGCGTTCCCGGCCACGCGCGTCGATCTCGCCGCCGTCGTTGCCCAAGCGCTCGCCGACACGACGGCCTTCGCCGAATCGCGCTCGATCGCGCTCGCGGTCCGCACCGAGGGCCGGACGACGGTCGTCGGCGATCCGGTCGCGCTCGGTCTTCTCGTCCGCAATCTCGTCGACAACGCCGTCCGCTACTCGCCCGCCGGCTCGCGCGTCGACGTGCAGGTCCAGCGCAGAGGGGACGGCGTCCTGCTGCAGGTCGACGACGCCGGCCCCGGCATCCCCGAGGCAGAGCGCGAGCGCGTCTTCGACCGCTTTTATCGGCGGGCCGACAGCGAAGAGTCGGGCAGCGGCCTGGGGCTGGCGATCGTGCGCAGCGCGGCGAGCGTCCACAGCGCGACGATCCGGCTCGACGGTTCGGCGCGCGGCGGCCTGCGCGCCAGTGTTTGCTTCCCTTCGCCCCCCCCCCCTGAATAGGGGGGGTGCCCCTTCCAGTCAAAGGGAATAGCGTTCGCCGCTTGGCCGGCCGTCGCCCCGCGTTGGGCCGGGTCATCTCACAACAACGGGAGAAAGCAATGAATTTATTCCGGAAGCTCCTGACCGGCGCCGCCCTCGCGACCGCCGCGTTCGGCGCGCAAGCAGTCAACGTCGTCAACGGCAGCCTGTGACACGTCTCGGAGGCCGCGGCCAACAACGCGATCGCGGCCAACGTTCCGGGTACTCCGGCCGCCGTCACGTTCAGCGTCGATTCGCCTTTCAACTTCAACGCGACCGGAGCGACGGTGTCGACGTTCCTGGGTTCGAGCGGCGCGTTCGGAATCTCCGAAAACACCCCTGGCACGCTGGCGTCGCTGATGGACAACGGCACGCAGGGAACGCTCATCAAGTTCACCGGCAACGTGACCGTCACCACCGGCCAGGTCTTCAACGTCACCCACGACGACGGCCTGTCGCTGATCATCGGCGGGCTCAACCTGGGCTTCAATCCCGGTCCGACCGCGCCGGTGACGACGCCGATCACCTACACCGGCCCATCAGGCAACTTCGCGTTCGAGTTGATCTACGGCGGGTGCTGCGGCGGCCCGGCCGTGCTTCAGGTGGACCTGCCGTTCACCGCAGCCGTTCCCGAGCCTGAGACCTATGCCCTGATGCTCGCGGGCCTGGCTGCGCTCGGCTTCGTCTCGCGCCGCCGTCGTCAGTCCTGACCCGGCGCTGCTTCCCAGGCCAGCGGCCCCGGTGTCCCGGGGCCGCTTCGCTTTGGACGACTTAATCCTGGCCTAACCAACCCCTAATGGACTTCTAACGGCGCGAACCTATCTTCGGCTTCGAGCGGAATCTTCCGCGACTGTCCATTCCTGGAGACATTCATGAAGTTGAACCCATTGAGCGCAGCGCTGGTCGGCGCCGGCATCGCCGTCGTCGGGACCGCCGGCGCGATCGACCTGCCCCATTGGCTCAAGGGCGACACCGCCGTGATCGCCCAGGCGCCGCCGCAAGCCGCGCCCGCCGAGCGCGTGGTCCCGCCGGCGCCGCTGGCCCTGTCCCCGGGTCAGGTGCCGAACTACCGCGCGATCGTCAAGCAATCGGCGCCCGCCGTCGTCGGCGTCACCGTCGAAGGCGTCCACAAGACCTCGCTCGAGGACCAGGGGCTGCCTCCCGGCGTCGAGGACGACCCGTTCTTCAAGTTCTTCAAGGGCGTTCCCGGACTGGGCCAGCGCGGCCGGCAGAACCCGTCGACCCCGTTCAAGGGCTTGGGCTCGGGCTTCATCATCAGCTCCGACGGCCTGATTCTCACCAACGCGCACGTTGTCCGTGAGGCGAAGGACGTTACCGTCAAGCTGAGCGATCGCCGCGAGTACACGGCCAAGGTTCTCGGCGTCGACACCGCGACCGACATCGCGGTGCTGCGCGTCGATGCAAAGGACCTGCCTGTGGTTCGCCTCGGCGACCCGCGCAACCTCGAGGTCGGCGACCCGGTGCTCGCGATCGGCGCGCCCTATGGTCTCGAGCAGACGGCGACCTCGGGCATCGTCAGCGCCAAGGGCCGCTCGCTGCCCGGCGATGCCGTGGTGCCCTTCATCCAGACCGACGCGGCGGTGAACCCCGGCAACTCCGGCGGCCCGCTGTTCGACGGCACCGGCTCGGTGGTCGGCATCAATTCGCAGATCTATTCGAGGAGCGGCGGCTTCCAGGGCGTCTCGTTTGCGATCCCCATCAACGTCGCGCTGAAGGTCAAGGACCAGATCGTCGCCACCGGCAAGGCGCAGCATGGGCGCCTGGGCGTGACGGTGCAGGACCTGAACCAGTCGCTCGCCGATTCCTTCGGCCTGAAGCGCGTCGACGGCGCGCTGGTGTCGAACGTTGCGCCCGACAGCGCCGCGGCTGCCGCCGGTCTGAAATCCGGTGACGTGATCACCGAGGTCAACGGCGAGGCCGTGACCCGCTCCGGCACGCTGTCGAGCCTGATCGGCATGTCGGCGCCGGGCGAGCACGTCAAGCTCAAGGTCTGGCGCGATCACGCCGAGCGCACGATCGATGCTCGCCTCGGCGGCGGCGAGAAGGAGGGCAAGCAGATCGCCGACGCTGGCGCTGCCGGCGAGCGGGGCGCCCTCGGCCTGACGCTGCGCCCGCTCAGCCGCGACGAGAAGCGGGAGGCCAAGGTCGAGGCCGGCCTCGTCGTCGAGGACGTCGACGGTGCCGCGGAGCGTGCCGGCATCGTCGCCGGCGACGTGCTGCTCGCCATCAACGGCAAGCCGGTGCAATCGATCGACGAAGTGAAGCGCGTGATGGCGTCGAAACCGAAGAGCGTCGCACTGCTTGTCCAGCGCGACGGCGAGAAGATCTTCGTGCCGGTCAAGATCGGCTGACATACCGGGCCTTTTCGATCCCGCGCCCGCTCGCTGCCCCGCAGCGACCGGGCGCGTCTTCGTGGACTCGGCGAGGCCGACTGTGGCGCGGTGGCACTCGGCGTGAACTAATTTCCGCTTGCGCCTCGGCGTTTCCCCCCCATTCGCGGGGGTGCGCCTTAAGCTTCGCAGGTTTGTCGCGTCGCGCGACGCCTGCAGGAGCACTCCATGGCGTTCTTCCCCTTGTCGGCCCGCGCCACCGCGCAGGCGCTTTTCTTCGCGCTGTCGCTCGGCGCCGGAGCGGCCGCCGCGGCCGAGATCCACGTGCTCCTCGGCGTGGACCCTGCAGATGCAACCGGCGACGTGCTGCTGAGCGCCTCGCTCGCCCCGGCGCAATCGCTGACCCGGGCCACCGGCTCGCGCACGACGATCACGCAAACCTCGACCATGGCCGAGGTGATGCGCGCGAGCCGGACGGTCGAGAACGAGATCATCATCGCCCCGGCGCACGTCACCGCCTCGGCGATCCTGCACGCGTACCAGCTGCTCGCGACCAGCGGCCAGGAACAGACGTATGCGCTGGTCGCAAAGAACGGCATCGACTCGGTTGACAAGCTCGTCGGCAAGCGCCTCTACCTGCCGCAGCAGGATTCGCTGCGCAGCTACATGGCCAAGGGCCTGCTCACCGAGTCGGGCCTGAAGCTCGGCCAGTTCTCGAGGGTCACCTACGGCAACACCAGCGGCGGCGGCCTGGTGGCGCTCTCATTCGACATGGCCGACGTCACCGTCGCCGACGAGACCCAGGCCAAGGACTGGATCACCCAGCACCCGGGGCTGGCGCGCATCCTAAAGACGACGCGGCCGGTGCCGGGCGGCATGAACATGGTCGTCCGCAAGGACTTCTGCGCGGTCGAGTGCGGCCGTCTCGGCGAGTGGGTCAATTCGCCGGACGGCGCGATCCCCGGCGTCGGACGCTTCCGGATGGCGTCGGCCGACGCTGGCCGGCAGTTCACTTACGTCGCCTCGCTCGGCATCGCCACCCCGGAGACGATGGCCGGAGTGACCCGAGTCACGGCCGAGCAGGTCGCCGATCTGGCCAAGCAGGGCGTGACCATCGCCGACACGCGCTCGCTGAAGGAGTACGAAAACGAGCATGTGCGCGGCGCCGTGCTCGCCTCCTACGTCGAGAAGAGCCTGAAGGAGATCGACTTCGACGCCAAGAAGGACGACTTCAGCGCGCTCAAGAATTTGCCCAAGGACAAGCCGATCGTCTTCCTCTGCAACGGCCCGGAATGCTGGAAGTCGTACAAGGCGTCGCGGGCAGCGGCGACCGAGGGCTACACCAAGATCTACTGGTTCCGCGGCGGCATGCCCGAGTGGCGCGAGAAGCGCCTGCCTGTCGAAGGCACGGCGGGCGCCGCGCTCGCGGGGCCGTCGAGCCGCGGCAAGACCGTCGCTGCGGCGCGCTGAGCGTCGTTCATCGCGAGCGCCGGTCCTGTCGCGAAGCCGGAGCGCTCAGGCTCGGGCCGCAGCTCGAGGACGCGTTCGCCCTGCTCGCTTTTGAGCCAGAGCCGGCCGCGGATCCGGTTGCCATCGGGATCGATCGTGCCGCGCGGCGCGCCGGTGTCGATCGGCTCGGCGCCATCGGACGGGTCGACGTGCGCCGGACGGCAGGATGCGGCGCGGCCCGGGTGGCTCATCGAGCGACGATTCGTCGCGCTGCAGGACGTCGTCGCCGCGATAGAAGACGCGATCCAGCGGCTGACTCGAAACGCAGCTGTCAGAACTTGCGGTGCTGCTGCCAGTCGGCGTCGTCTCGACGTCGATGGCATTGCCGGCGCCACGCAGGCTCTCGCCCTTGTGCTCGATCGTCTAGACGGCAACCTCGCCTTCGTGCGCCGTCGTCGCGCCATCCTTGCCCATGCTCGCGCGCCAGCGGCCGGCCAGGCTCGCCGCCTTCTGCTCCTGCCAGCGCCAGACCGCGACGCCGCTGCCGAGGATGAGCACGGCGTGCCGAGGAGCGCGAGCCGACGGCCGCTGGTCCCGCTCGCCGCCGCCCCGAGCGCGGCCAGCGGCAAAGGCGCCGACCGGGCGATGCGGGCGTCGTGCGCGGCACCAGACGATCACGCGCAGGTCGTCGCTGCGGCGTGCCAGGTCCTCGCGCCAGTCGAGGCGCGCAGGCGCCGCCAGGTGCGCTCGGCGTGCTGGTCGAAAGGGGCGGCAGCGCGGCGGCCGTCGGCGTCTGGGCGACGCCGTCGCACATCAGCGGAATCACGTGGGCGTTGGCCGCGATCGCCGCGGCGAGCTCGTCGCGCACCGGTCGTCCTCGCGCTTGATGCAGCGCTCGCCGGCGTTGTCGCGCGCGGCGAGACGGCTCGGAGTGACCGGGACGAGCACGATGGGAGAGTCGTGAAGCGCGCGCGCGATCTCGTCGCGCCAGCGGCTGCCCGACGCCAGGTCTTACGTGTCGAGAAAGGTCTCCTCCTGGCCGAACATTGCGTCGAGATCGCGCGACCGGGCGGTCGCCTTGTCGGCGCCGTCGCTGGTTTGATAGATGATGGAGACGCGAGCGGTCATCGATCGGGGGCTAGAGGTCGGTCCGCAGCTTCCATATTTCCGGGAAGAGGACAACGTCGAGCATTTTCCGCAGGTAGCTGACGCCGCCGGTGCCTCCGGTGCCGCGCTTGAAGCCGATCACTCGCTCGACCGTCGTCACGTGGCGAAAGCGCCAAAGGCGGAACATGTCCTCGAGGTCGGTCAGCTCCTCGCCGAGCTGATAGAGGTCCCAATGCGCGTCGGGGTCGCGGTAGACCTTGAGCCACGCCTGCTCGACGCCCTCGTCGGCGGCGTACGGCACGGCCCAGTCGCGCTCGACGTGGCTCGCCGGCACCGGCAGGCCGCGCCGCGCGAGCAGACGCAGCGCCTCGTCGTAGAGGGAGGGGGCATCGTGTGCCGCCTGCACCTGCGCCAGCAGGTCGGCGCGGTGCGAGTGCGGCGTCAACATCGCCGCGTTCTTGTTGCCGAGCATGAACTCGATCTGCCGATACTGCCAGCTCTGGAAGCCGCTGCTCGAGGCCAGCGAGGGGCGGATCGTCGAATACTCCGGCGGCGTCATCGTCGCCAGCACGTCCCAGGCGTGCACCATCTGCTCCATGATCTTGCTGACGCGCGCCAGCATCTTGAACGCGCGCTGCAAGTGGTCGCCGGCGACGGCGCCGATCGCCGCGCGCAGCTCGTGCAGGAGCAGCTTCATCCAGAGCTCGGTCACCTGGTGCTGGACGATGAACAGCATCTCGTCGTGGGCGCCCGAGCGCAGGTGCTGCGCGCCGAGCAGCTCGTCGAGGTGAAGGTAGTCGCCGTAGCTCATGGCGCGGCTGAAATCGAGCTTCGCGGGCTCGTCGGCGGCGATCGCGGCCGCAGGCGACGGCGGGTCCGTGTCGCTCATCAGGTCACCTTGCCGCGACGTCCGTGGCGCGCATCGCGGTAGGCGCCGCTCGCGAGCACGTCGTGCAGCTGCGCGGCCGCATCCCAGGCGTCGACGAAGCGCGTGTAGAGCGGCGTAAAGCCGAAGCGCAGCAGGTCACCCGAGAGGGCGAGGCCGGGCGCATCGACCGGATTGGTGGACGGCGCCTCGCCGGCCCGGAAGTCGCCGATGACGCCGCGCTCGATCAGCGCCTGCATGACGCGATAGCCGTCGGCGTGAGCGAAGCTCGCCTGGCTGCCGCGCGAGGCGGCGTCGCGCGGCGTCACGAGCACGAGCCCCAGCCCGACGCAGCGCTCCTCGACCTGTGCGATGAACAGCTCCGTCAGCGCGACCGACTTGGCGCGCAGCGCGGCGATGCCGCCGGCGCGCTCGGCGTCGGCGAAGACGTCGACGCCGCATTCGAGCGCGGCCATGGCCAGCACCGGCGGCGTGCCGCAGACGAAGCGGCCGATGCCGCCCGCCGGCCGGTACGCGGGCGCGAATTCGAACGGCGCGGCGTGGCCAAGCCAGCCCGACAGCGGCTGGCGCAGCTGCTCGCGGTCCATGCGCGCGGTGTGGCGCGGGTGGGCCCATAGAAACGCCGGCGCGCCCGGCCCGCCGTTCAGGTACTTGTAGCCGCAGCCGACGGCGAAGTCGGCATCGGCGCCGCGCAGGTCGAGCGGCACGGCCCCGGCCGAGTGCGCCAAGTCCCAGACGACGAGCGCGCCGGCGTCGTGGGCGGCACGCGTCGTCTCGGCGAGCGGGTGCATGCGGCCGCTGCGGTAGTTCACGTGGGTCAGCATCAGCACGGCGACGTCGTCTCGCAACGACTTGCCGACGCCCGCCGCGTCGACGAGTCGCAAGTCCAGCCCCTGCGACGCGGCAATGCTTTCGGCGATGTAGAGATCGGTCGGGAAGTTGCCGCGCTCGGAGAGGATGACGCGCCGCGCGGGCGCATCGGCGCGCTGCAGCGCGACGGCGGCGCTGAGCGTCTTGAACAGGTTGAGCGAGGTCGAGTCGCCGACGCACACCTCGCCGGCTCCCGCGCCGGCGAGCGGCGCGATCTTGTCGCCGATGCGGCGCGAGAGGTCGATCCAGCGGGCGCCGTTCCAGCTGCGGATGAGCCCCTCGCCCCATTCGCGCTCGGCGACTTGCGCCAAGCGCGCCGCGGTCCGGCGCGGCAGGGCGCCGAGCGAGTTGCCGTCGAGATAGACGACGCCGCCCGGCAGCGCGAACTCGTCGCGCAGCGCGGCGAGCGGGTCGGCGCGATCAAGCGCGGCGCAAGCGTCGCGGCTGGCGACCGGTGGCGTCGCGGTGGCGATCTCTTCCATGTCCGGCGCGACGGTAGCACCGGCGTCGGCGTCGTGGTGTCGGTTAGTCGCACACGACGGGCGCGGTCGCTGCC
>JBBRFW010000060.1:0-21793 GCA_038241255.1 Burkholderiales bacterium
CACGTCCTTGCCGTAGTCGTCGTTCTGGTAAAGGATCGCGACCTTCGCGTCGGGCTTGTTCTTGAGCAGCCACTTGGCGTAGATCTGCCCTTCGGACTGGTAGCTCAGGTTGAAGCCCATCGTCCACGGGTTGTTCTTCGGATCGCCCCACTTGGTGGCGCCGGTCGCCAGCAACAGGTGCGGTACCTTCTTCGCGTTGACGTACTTGTGGATCGCCGAATTGCTCGGCGTGCCGAGCGTCTGGAAGAGCGCCAGAACTTCGTCCTGCTCAACAAGGCGGCGCACCTGTTCGACGGTTTTCGGCGGGCTGTAGCCGTCGTCGAGGCTGATCAGGTTGACCTTGCGGCCGTTGATGCCGCCGTTGTCGTTGATCATCTTGAAGTACGCCTGCTCGACCTTGCCGATCGTGCCGTAGGCCGATGCGGGGCCGCTGTACGGCATGGTCTGGCCGAGCTTGATCTCGGTCGCCGATGCGCCGGGGCCGTACTTGGCAGCCTGGCCAAAGGCCGTCTGGGCGCCGCAGGCGAGAACGACGGCGGCGGCGAGCGCCGTCCGGCGGGAAAGGCGAAGAAGGATCGGGGTCATGACTCGCTCCATTGATTCGAGGTGGTGGATAAACGCGCGGCTCACCGCTCGCGCCGACGCAGCATCCTAGCCCGCATGAGACGTACAAACCCTGCGACACCGGTCGGCATCACGTACATGAAGGCAATCAGGACGACGCCGTAGATCGCCCAGGGCGCCGCCTTCGAGATCTGGTCGGCGATGTTGGGGATGAACTGGATGAACAAGGCGCCATAGAAAGCTCCCGAAATCGAGGCCAGTCCGCCGATGACGACTCCCACTAGCAGGTAGATCGACAGGAAGCTCGTGAACGAATCTGGGGCCACGAACTGGATGGCGATCGCCCCGAGGGCGCCGGCGATTCCGGTGTAGAGCGCCGAAACGCCGAAGGTCAGCGACTTGACCAGCGAAGTATTGACGCCCATCGCCTGCGCCGCAATGGGTTGGTCCCGGATCGCGACCATCGCCCGGCCGATCCGACCGCGCAGCAGATTCCAGCCGAAGACGAAGAGCACCACGACCCAGGCGAGGGTGAAGAAGTAGAGCCATTGGTCCTGGCTCAGACCGCTCCACGGCGGCGCGTCCGGCTTAACGATGACGACGCCCTGCGAGCCGCCGGTCCACTTCGCCAGACCCTCGTGCTTCAGGATCTGCGGCATCGCCACGCGAGCGCGAACGTCGCCAGGGCGAGGTAGAGGCCTTCCAGCCGCAGCGCCGGCAGGCCGAACAGGAAGCCGACGACGAAGCACACCGCGCCGGCAACCGGGATCGTCGCCCAGTAGGGCAAGCCGAGCTTGTCCATGAGGATGGCGGCGGTGTAGGCGCCGATCGCGTAGAAGGCGCCGTGGCCGAGCGAGATCTGGCCGTTGTAGCCGGTGAGCATGTTGAGGCCGAGCAGCGCGACCGCGTACGCGAGGACGAGCGTCATCTGGAAGACGCGGTAGTTGCCGATCACGAACGGCAGCGCGCAGGCGAGCGCCAGCAGGATCGCCACGCCGATCAGCTTGCGGCGATCGAGCGTTGCCTTCACACGCGCACCACGTTGACCTTGCCGAACATTCCCGACGGCCGAACGACGAGGACACCGACGATGACCACTAGCGCCAGCGTCAGCTTGAGCTCGCTGCCGATGTAGGCACCGACGACGTTCTCGAGCATGCCGACGATGAAGCCGCCGAGGACGGCGCCGCCGGGGCTGTCGATGCCGCCGAGCAGGGCGCCTGCGAAGGCGTAAAGGAGGATGCCGCCCATCATGTTCGGTTCGAGGAACACGGTCGGCGCGACCATCATCCCGGCGATCGCGCCGATCGCCGCCGCCAGGCCCCAGCCGAGGGCGAGCATCCAGCCGACGCGGATGCCGACGAGCCGGCTCGAGACCGGGTTTTGAGCCGCCGCGCGCATCGCCAGGCCGAGCGACGTGAAGCGGAAGAACCCAAACAGCAGCAGCAGGACGACGAGCGTGATCGCCGTCGAGCCGAGCTCGTGCGACGACACGTACGAGTTGCCGAACAGCGGCGCAGCCGGGAACGGGCTCGGGAACGGCTTGATCGTGTAGCTGAAGATCCAGCCGGCGAGGCTGTTGAAGATCACCAGCAAGGCGATGAAGACGATGACGACGACGAGGATCGGCGAGTTCTCGACTGGCCGGATGACGATTCGCTCCAGCGCCACGCCGATCACAAACGCCGCCGCGACAGTGATCGCGAAGGCGCCCCAGTACGGCACGCCGGCCTGCAGCAGCGCCCAGGCGAGGTAGGTCGCGAACATCGCCATCTCGCCCTGCGCGAAGTTCACCAGGTGGGTCGCCTGGTAGATCATGACCAAAGCGAGGGCGACGCTCGCGTAGATGCCGCCGGTGGCAAGACCGGAGAGGATCTGGTGCAGGAAGAGATCCATCCTCGAGACCTTCTCAGTAGCCGAGGTAGGAGCGGCGGATCGACTCGTCGCTGCGGATCTGCTCGGCCGGCCCCGACATGACGACGCGCCCGGTCTCGAGCAGATAAGCCTGATCGGCGAGTGCGAGCGCCATCACCGCGTTCTGCTCGACCAGCAGCATGCCGATCTTCTCGCTCGCGTTGATGACGCGAAAGATCTCGAACAGCTGCTGGACGATGAGCGGCGCGAGGCCGAACGATGGCTCGTCGAGGAGGAGCAGGCGCGGTCTGAGCATCAGCGCGCGCGAGACGGCGAGCATCTGCTGCTCGCCGCCCGAGAGCGTTCCGGCCTGCTGGCGCCGGCGCTCCTTCAGGCGCGGGAAGTGCGCGTACATGCGCTCGCAGTCGGTACCGACCTCGGCGCGGTCGCGGCGCGTGTGGGCGCCGAGGCGCAGGTTCTCCTCGACGCTCAGGTTCATGAACGTGCCGCGCCCGTCGGGAACGTGGGCGACACCGCGGCGCACGATCGACTCGGTCGCCTGGCCGTCGATACGAACGCCGTCCAGGCGCACCTCGCCGCTGGTCTTGATCATGTTGCAGACGGCGCGCAGCAGCGTCGTCTTGCCGGCGCCGTTGGCGCCGAGGATCGCCGTGATGCCACCCTCAGCGACGGCAAAGTCGATGCCGTGGAGGACGCGCGTCGGGCCGTATTGCGCGGCCAGGCCGCGCACGTCGAGCAGCGCGTCGCCGCTTGCCGCTTCGCTCAAGCCGCCACTCCCAGGTAGGCCTTGACCACGTCGTCGTTGGCCTGAACCTCGGCCGGCGTGCCGTCGGCGATCTTGCGGCCGAAGTCGAGCGCGACGACGCGGTCGGAGATGCGCATCACCATGTTCATGTGATGCTCGACGAGGAGCATCGTCAGGCCGAGCTCGGCACGGATCCGGCGCAGCAGCTCCATCAGCGTCTCGACTTCCTCGTGGTTGAGGCCGCCCGCGGGTTCGTCGAGGAGCAGAAGCTTCGGCTCGCTCGCCAGCGCCCGGCCGAGCTCGACCCGCTTCTGGGTGCCGAACGGCAGGTCCACCACGGCGACGTCGGCGACCGACTCGAGACCGAGCAGCGCGAGCAGGCGATCGACGGCGGCGCCGAGTCGCGCCTCCTCGCGCCGCACCGCCGGCGTGCGCAGCGCGTTGGCGACGTAGCCGGTGCCGGTGCGCGCGTGGCCGCCAAGCATGACGTTCTCGCGCACGCTCATGGTCCGGAACAAGGCGAGGTTCTGGAACGTGCGGCCGATGCCGAGGCCGGCGATGCCGTGCGGCGGCGTCTCGAGCAGCGAACGGCCCTCGAACGCGATCCGGCCTTCGCTGAACGCGTAGAGGCGCGACAGGCAGTTAAACATCGTCGTCTTGCCGGCGCCGTTCGGACCGATGAAGCCGACGATGTGGCCCGCCGCGACCGCGAATGAGACTTGGTCGAGCGCAACGATGCCACCGAAGCGGACCGACACATTCTCGACCTCGAGCAAGGGTTGAACGATGGCGTGCCCCCGGTGGCAAGCTGCGACTGGGCGCACGATAGGGCGGCAGGCGCAGAAAGGAACGGGGCTTTGCCCTAGTACGCGCCCGGCGCGCCCGCTCGCCGGGCCCGAGCTCAGTGCGCCTCGTCCCAGTTGGCGCCGACGCCGACCTCGGCGACCAGCGGCACGGCGAGCGTCGCCACGCCGGCCATGATCCGCGGCACCGCCTCGCGCGCCCAGGCCAGCTCGCCCTCGGGTACCTCGAAGACGAGTTCGTCGTGGACCTGCATGATCATCCGCGTCGCGCGCCCCTCGTGATCGAGCGCGTCCTGGACAGCCACCATCGCGAGCTTGACGAGGTCGGCGGCGGTGCCCTGCATCGGCGCGTTGATCGCCTGCCGCTCGGCGGCGCTCTTGCGTGGCCCGGGCTTCCTGATCTCGGGCAGATGGACGCGACGCCCGAACAGCGTCTCGACCCAGCCGCGCTCGAGCGCCGAGGCGCGGGTCTCATCCATGTATCGCTTGACGCCGGGATAACGCGCGAAGTAGCGCTCGATGTAGGCGGTCGCGGCGCTGCGCTCGATGCCGAGGTTGGCGGCCAGGCCGAACGCGCTCATGCCGTAGATGAGGCCGAAGTTGATGACCTTGGCGTAGCGGCGTTGCTCGGGCGAGACCTCGGGCACCGGCACGCCAAACACCTCGGCCGCGGTCGCGCGATGGATGTCGATGTCGCTGCCGAACGCGGACAGCAGGCCGGCGACGGCCGAGATGTGGGCCATGATCCTGAGCTCGATCTGCGAGTAGTCGGCCGACAGGATCACTGCGCCTTCGGGCGCGATGAAGGCTTCGCGGATGCGCCGCCCTTCCATCGTCCGGATCGGGATGTTCTGCAGGTTCGGGTCGTTGCTCGACAGGCGCCCGGTGACCGCGACCGCTTGCGAATACGTCGTGTGGACCCGGCCCGTCTGCGGGTTGACCATCAGCGGCAGCTTGTCGGTGTAGGTGCCCTTCAGCTTGGACAGGCTGCGGTGCTCGAGCAGCTTGCCGGGCAGCGGATAGTCGGCGGCAAGTTCCTGCAGCACGTCTTCGTCCGTCGACGGCGCACCGCTCGCGGTCTTGCGCCCGACCGGCAGGCCGAGCTTGCCGAACAGGATCTCGCCGATCTGCTTCGGGCTGCCGAGGTTGAACGGCTGGCCGGCGATGTCGTAGGCCTCCTGCTCGAGGGCCGACATGCGCTCGGCGAGCTCTTGGCTCTGCGCCGCGAGCAGCGCCGAGTCGATCAGGACGCCGGTGCGCTCGATCCGGCCGAGCACGCGCGATGCCGGCAGCTCGATTCTGCGGTAGACATCGGCAAGCCCGGGCTCGGCCGCTATCCGCGGCCAGAGTGCCTGGTGCACGTGCAGGGCCATCTCCGCGTCCTCGCACGCGTACTCGGCCGCGCGCGAGACCTCGACCTGCGCGAACGGGATCTGGCTGACGCCCTTGCCGCAGACCTCCTCGTAGGTGAGCGCCGTGCGGCCGAGGTGGCGGTAGGCGAGGCTCTCGAGCGTGTGCGCCTTGTGCGCCTCCCAGACGTAGCTCTCGAGCATCGTGTCGTGCGCATAGCCGCGCACCGCGACGCCGAGCGCGGCGAAGACGTGGCCGTCGTACTTGGTGTTGTGGCCGACCTTGGCCGCGGCGGCGTTCTCGAGCCAGGGCTTCAGCCGGGCGACGACGAGCTCGAGCGGGAGCTGGTCGGGCACGCCGGCGTACGAGTGCGCGACCGGCACGTAGCACGCCTCGCCCGGCGCCACCGAGAGCGAGAGGCCGACCAGGCGGGCGCGGATCGGGTCGAGCGAATCGGTCTCGATGTCGAGCGCGGCGAGCTCGGTGGCCTCGACGCGGGCAATCCAGGCGTCGAGCGCGTCGACCGACGTCAAGGTCTCGTAGTTTTTGACGATCGGCTCCGACGGCACGACCTCGGGCGCGTCGAGCGGCACGGTAGGCGCCGGCGCGACGGCGCGTACCGAGCCGGCATGTCCGACGGCGGTCTCGAGCTCCTTGCGCATCGACGCGAAGCCGTAGCGATCGTAGAAGGCGAGCAGCGCGTCGACCTCGATCTCGCGCAGCGCCAGCGCATCGAACTCTGGCCAGCCGAGGACGTGGCCGGAAAGATCGCAGTCGGTTGCGACCGTGACGAGCCGGCGCCCCTGCGGCAGCCAGTCGAGCGCCTTGCGCAGGTTCTCGCCGACGACGCCCTTCATCTGCGACGCCGCCGCGATCACGCCGTCGAGCGAGCCGTGCTCGGCGATCCACTTCGCCGCTGTTTTCGGGCCAACCTTGTCGACGCCGGGAATGTTGTCGACCGAATCGCCGATGAGGGCAAGGTAGTCGACGATCCGCTCGGGCGGCACGCCGAACTTGGCGGCGACGCCTTCGACGTCGAGTTTCTCGTTACTCATTGTGTTGATGAGCGTGACGTTGGCGTCGACGAGCTGCGCCAGGTCCTTGTCGCCAGTCGAGATGACGACCTTGAAGCCGCCCTTGGCGGCCATGCACGAGATCGTGCCGATCGCATCGTCGGCCTCGATGCCGGGCACGATCAGCACCGGCCAGCCGAGCAGTTTCACCGCCTCGATGATCGGCTCGATCTGCAGCGCCAGGTCGTCGGGCATCGCGGTGCGCGTGGCCTTGTAGTCGGCGTACAGGTCGTCGCGAAAGGTCTTGCCCTTGTCGTCGAATACGCAGGCGCCGTGCGCGGCCGGGTACTGCTCGCGCAGCAGCTTCATCATCGAGACCACGCCGCGGATGGCGCCGGTCGGAACGCCGCCGGGGCCGCGCAGATCGGGGAGCGCGTGATAGGCGCGATAGAGATAGCTCGAGCCGTCGACGAGCAGCAGGGTCCGGTCCGCCATGCAGCCCATTGTGAAGGAAGGGGCAGGCGCGAGCGGCGCGGCGGCGCCCTAGAATCGACGCATGAGAACGAGCCTCGCCGTCGCGATCGTCGCCTGCATCGGCGACCTCGCCGCCACGCCGGCGCGAGCTGTCGATCCGACCCCGCCGACGATCTCCGCGCTGCCGGCGCGGCAGGCGCCTGCGCCCGCCGCCGGGCCGGCTCCGCTGCCGGCACCGATCGATGTCGATCCGCAGCGCGGCGGCGAGCCGGCCGTGCAGCGCACCGTCATCGACGACGGCCGCGCGCGCATCGAGGAGCTGCGCGTGCGCGGCCAGCTGCACAAGGTCACGGTCGAGCCGAAAGGCCGCGTCCCGGGTTACGAGATCTTGCTCGGCGACGGCGCGCACGCGGTCGGCGACGATCCCGGAACGTCGCGCGGCTCGGCCGGCAAGCGCGTCTGGAACGTCCTCAAGTTCTGAGCCGCCGGTGGCGGTCTACACCGAAGTCGCGTTCGACGAAGCGGCCGCGCTCATCGCCAGCGTCGGCCTCGGCGAGTTGCAGTCGCTCGCGCCATGCGCCGGCGGCATCGAGAACACCAACTACTTCGCCGACACCGCGGCGGGCCGCTTCGTCATCACGCTCTTCGAGCGCCTCCGCGCCGACGAGCTGCCGTTCTATCTGCAGCTCATGAAGCACCATGCCGAGCAAGGCCTACCGGTGCCGCGACCGCACGCCGATGCGCGCGGGTCGCTCGTGCTCCAGCTCGCGGGCAAGCCGGCGGCGGTCGTCGACCGCCTCCCTGGCGAGCACCACCTCGCGCCCGACGGCGAAGACTGCGCCCGCGTCGGCACCGTGCTCGCGCGCCTGCACGTGTCGGCTCGCGATTTCGGGCCGGCGCAGCCGAACCTGCGCGGGCTCGCCTGGTGGCTCGAGACCGTGCCCGTCGTCGTGCCGCACCTCGCCGCCGGGCAGGCGGCGATGATGGAAGACGAGCTCGCCTATCAGCGCCACCTGGCGACCTCGTCGGCGTTCGCGACGTTGCCGCGCGCCGCGATCCACGGCGATCTCTTCCGCGACAACGTCATGTTCGTCGAGCGCACCCTCGCCGGGGTGTTCGACTTCTATTTCGCCGGCGTGGACACGCTTCTCTTCGACATCGCCGTCGCCCTCAACGACTGGTGCGTCGACCTCGCCTCGGGCCGGCTCGACGAAGACCGCGCCAACGCCTTCGTCGCCGCGTACGAAGCCGTGCGGCCGCTCGAGACCGCCGAGGTGCGCCTGCTGCCCGCGCTCATGCGCGCGGCCGCGTTCCGCTTCTGGCTCTCGCGCGCCTGGGACCAGTATCTGCCCCGCGATGCCGTGATCCTGAAGGCGCACGACCCGCAGCAGTTCGAGCGCGTGCTCGTCCAGCGCCGCGAAACGCCATGGCATCCCGCCCGTTCGCAACGGGTACCGTCATGAAGCTGCAGCTCGTCGCCGCCGCGCAAGGCATGGTCTGGGTGAGAAAGGGCTTCCAGGTGTTCACGCGCCAGCCGCTCGGCTTCGCATCGCTGTTCGCGGCCTGCCTGTTCGTCTTCCTCCTGCTCGGCCTCGTACCCTTCGTCGGCACCGTCGCCCTGCTCGTCCTGCCTCCCGTCGGTTCGCTCCTGTTCATGATGGCGAGCCGGCGCGTCGTCGCCGGCGACAAGGTCATGCCCGGAACGATCGTCGAGCTTGCCGGCGCCGGCAAGATCCGCACGATCGCGCTCCTCAAGCTCGGCTTCGTCTACGCGGCCGCGACCCTGCTCGCGTTCTGGCTCGCCGGCTTGCTCGACGGCGGCGCGCTCGAGTCGTTCGTCGAGGCGCTGGCCGACGACAAGAAGACGTCCGAATCGGTCGCAGCGCGCATCGCCGATCCGCGCCTGCAGCTCGGCCTCGTGCTGCGCTTGCTCTTCGCTGGCGCGCTCTCGATCCCGTTCTGGCACGCGCCCGCGCTCGTCTACTGGGGCGCCCAGGGCTGGGCCAAGGCGCTCTTCTTCAGCAGCGTCGCGCTCTGGCGCAACAAGGGCGCGTTCGCGGCCTACGGGCTGGTCTGGATGGCGCTCTGGCTGCTGCTGCTGGCCATCGTCAGCATCGGCGTCGGCGTGTTCGGTCCCGAGCGCTTCAAGATCGTCGCGCTGCCGCTCTCGCTGGTCTTCCTGACCGTGTTCTACGCCAGCGTCTGGTTCACCTTCACGGACTGCTTCGCCCCGTCCGCCCCGGTCCCGGCGTCGCCGCCCGACGACCTCGACTCCACCGATTCGCTCAAGAAAGGCTCGTCATGAAGAAAGTCGCCATCGTCACCGGCGCCGGCAGCGGCATCGGCCGCGCCTCCGCGCTCGCCCTCGTCAGGGCGGGCTTCCACGTCGCCCTCGCCGGCCGCCGCGCCGATGCGCTCGAGGCGACGCGCGCCGCCGCCGGCGACGCCGCCGACCGCGTCCTCGCCGTTCCGACCGACATCACCGACCCGGCCGCGGTGAAGTCGCTCTTCGCCACCGTCAGGGAAAAGCTCGGCCGACTCGACGTGCTCTTCAACAACGCCGGCACCGGCGCGCCGCCGATCCCGCTCGAGGAGCTGACGATCCAGCAGTGGCAGACGGTGGTCGACATCAACCTCACGGCCGTCTTCCTGTGCACGCAGCAGGCCTTCGTGCTGATGAAGTCGCAGTCGCCGCGTGGCGGCCGGATCATCAACAACGGCTCGATCTCGGCGCACGCGCCGCGCCCGTTCAGCTCGCCCTACACCGCGACCAAGCACGCGATCACCGGCCTCACCAAGGCGACCTCGCTCGACGGCCGGCCGTTCGACATCGCCTGCAGCCAGATCGACATCGGCAACGCCGCCACGGAGATGACCGAGCGCATGAAGAAGGGCGTGCCGCAGGCCGACGGCACGATGGCGGTCGAGCCGACGATGAACGTCCAGCACGTGGCCGACGCCGTCGCCCACATGGCGAGCCTCCCGCTCGACGCCAACGTGCAGTTCATGACGATCATGGCGACCAAGATGCCCTTCGTCGGCCGCGGCTGAGAGACAATCTTTGGCATGGCCTTCGACCTCCGCATTCTCCGGCGTGAGCACGCCGCGATCCTCGCTCCGCTTCTCCTCGTCGCCGCGGCCGCGCCGGGGTGCGCCGTCGTCAGCGTCGCCGGCGCGGCGGTGAGCGTCGCCGGCGTTGCGGCGGGCGCGGCCATCTCGGTCGGCGGCGCCGTCGTCGGCAGCACCGTCAAGGTCGCCGGCAAGGTGGTCGAGAAGACCATCGACATTGCCGTTCCGGGCGGCTCGCCCAAATGACTCCAGCCTCGATGACGACGACGAACATCCATTTCATTGGCGGCGAGAAAGGCGGCGTCGGCAAATCGCTGATGGCCCGCGTCCTCGCCCAATATCTGATCGACAAGCAGCTTCCCTTCCTCGGCTTCGACACCGACCGCTCGCACGGCGCGCTGATGCGCTTCTATTCGGCCTATGCATCGCCGGTGGCAGTCGACAAGGTCGAGTCGCTCGATGCCATCGTCGAGGCCGCGGTCGACCAGCCGGGCCGCCGCATCCTCGTCGACCTGGCGGCGCAAACGCACGACCCGCTCGCGAACTGGATGGAAGAGGCCGGCGTCCTCGGGCTGGCCGACGAGCTCGGCATGAAGCTCTTCTACTGGCACGTGATGGATTCCGGGAAGGACTCGGTCGACCTGCTGCGACGGCTGCTCGATCGCTTCGGTACGGGCCTCTCCTACGTGCTCGTCCGCAACCAGGTGCGCGGCGCTGACTTCAGCGGCCTCGAGCAGTCGGGCGAGCAGGCGCGCGCGATCGGCATGGGCGCGCACGTCGTGTCGGTGAAGAAGCTCAACGATCACGTGATCCAGAAGATCGACAGCGCGAGCAGCAGCTTCTGGCAGGCCAAGGCGTCCGACAAGGACTCGACCGGCCTCGGTCTCATGGACCGCCAGCGCGTCAAGATGTGGCTGCGCGACGTCTACCGCGAGATCGACGACGTCGCCATCTGACGGCATGATCCTTCGCCCCGCTTGATGGAACGAAGGCCCTTCGTCCGCGGCGCGGCCGCCCTGGTCGCGATGCCCTGGCTGGGCGCGCCTCGCGGCGCCGACGTGCCACGCTTTTCGCTCGGCGTCGCCTCCGGCCAGCCGCGCGTCGATGGCATGGTGCTCTGGACGCGCCTGATGGGCGACGCCCTGTCCGAGCGCGTGCCGGTGCGCTGGGAAGTCGCCGACGACGAACGCTTCCAGCGCATCGTAGCCAGCGGCGAGGAAACCGCCGAAGCCGCCTGGGCGCACGGCGTCCACGCCGAGCCGGGCGGGCTCGAGCCCGCCCGCTGGTATTGGTATCGCTTCCAGGCGCTCGGCCAACAGAGCGCGGTCGGGCGCACCCGCACCGCGCCGGCTGCCGACGCCGAAACCACTTTGCGTTTCGCGATCGCCAGCTGCCAGCGCTTCGACGTCGGTCACTACGCCGCCTGGCGCCACGTCGCGGGCGCCGACCTTGACCTCGTCATCTTCCTCGGCGACTACATCTATGAGTACGCGAGCCGCAAGGACCCGGTGCGCCGCGTCGAGGGCGGCGAGGTGTTCACGCTCGAGCAGTACCGCGCGCGCTATGCGACGCACAAGGGCGATCCTTCGTTGCAGGCCGCGCACGCTGCCGCGCCCTGGCTCCTCGTCTGGGACGACCACGAGGTCTCGAACGACTACGCCGGCTTTCGCGGCGAGGACCTCGGGGTCGACACGCGTGCGCGCCGCGCCGCCGCCTACCGCGCCTATTGGGAGCACATGCCGTTCCCCAAATCCGCGCGCCCGGTCGACGCCGACATGCGCATCATCGGCCGCCTCGACTGGGGGCGGCTCGCGCGCATCCACCTCCTCGACGATCGCCAGTATCGCGACGTTCAGGTCTGCGCCAAGGCCGGCCAGGGTGGGTCGAACACCGTCTCGCTTTCGCAATGCCCCGAACTCAGCAATCCGGCGCGCACGCTGCTCGGCGCCGAGCAGGAGCGCTGGCTCGCCAACGGCTGGGACCTTGCCCGGCCGTGGAACCTGCTCGCCCAGCAGACGCTGATGGCGCGCTATACCTGGCTCGATCCGGCCATCGGCGGCGGCGTCTACTGGACCGACGGCTGGGACGGCTACGCGCCGGCGCGCAACCGCCTGCTCGGGACGGTGGCGGCGAAGCAGGTGCCCGGCGTCGTCGTCCTCGGCGGCGACGTTCACAGCAACTACGTCGCCGACCTCAAGGCCGACTACGACGATCCGGCCTCGCCGGTGGTCGCAAGCGAGTTCTGCGGCACGTCGATCACGAGCGCGTCGCTGGCGCAGGCGCGCGTCGATGCAGCGCGCGAGTTCAATCCGCACGTTCGCTACGGTCGGGCCGACCAACGAGGCTACATGAGCTTCGAGCTGGATGCGAAGCAGCTACGCGCGAGCATCCAGGTGGTCGATCGCTTGGCCGACCCCGCGAGCGGGGTGACCACGGCGGCGCGCTTCGTCGTCGACGCTGCACGACCGGGCGCGGTCGCGAGCTAGGATTTTTTCCGCGGCGCGCAGGCCCGGCGTCAGAACAGACCCGCCTTGTCGGCGGCGCCGAGCACCGCCTTCGACAGATCGCCCATCTGCGCGTTGAGGTCGCTTGACGGCGGCGCCGTCGCCTTCGCCGTCCACACCAGGCGACCGCTCGGCACGTCGGTGACACGGCCGTTCGCCGAATAGCCCGACGTCACTCTGCCGCCGCCGATCGGCGCCTCGACACCGACGCCGACGCCGCTGTGGCGGCCGAAGCCGAAGCCGCCGACGCCGATCGAGAAGCCCGGGCTGACATCGTTCACCGCGACGGCGACGGTCATCACCAACATCGCGCGCGCACCGGCGTCGCGCGCCGCCGGCAGCATCTGCGCGTCGACCGAGCGATCGCTGGCGATCGGAAAGCCCGGCGTCAGGAACACGGGCGTCGCGCCGCGCGCGACCACCTCGCTCGCGAGCTGGTCCTGGCAGATCTGGCGAATGACGACTTCGTAGGCATCGCAGGCGACGAGCACGCGCGCGCCGTGCAATAGCCCGGGACCGAGCGACGGATCGCTCCACTGCGCATCGAGCTGCGGCGTCGTGGCGCAGCCGACGAGCAGTGCGGCAATACCCGCAGACAGGGTGCGCGCGAAGCGCGACCGGGAAGTGGACGAGAACATGTTCATTTTCTCCTTCGACACGTGGCATTCGACGCGTGCTCTTCGAGCCGACGGCCCAGCTTAGACGCCTTCGCCGCACCGCCGCTGCTAGGATTCGTACACAACCACACTCTGGAGTCGGGGATGAGCAGCGCTGCCGCCGCGACCCGGCTCGACACGCGCTATGCGGCCGAGACGCCGGAGGGCATCGCCCTCTGGCTGCGTCCGGCCGGTCTCGTGTCGCGCTTCTACGCGTACCTGCTCGACGCCGCGATCCGGCTCGTGGTCTTCGGCGTCTGCATCAGCCTGCTGGGCTTGCTCGGAAAGTTCGGCGCCGGGCTGTCGCTGGTGCTGTTCTTCGTGCTCGAGTGGCTCTATCCAGTCGCATTCGAACTGAGCCGCGCCTCGGCCACGCCGGGCAAGCGGATGATGGGTCTCACCGTCATCATGGACACCGGCCTGCCGGTCACCCCGGCCGCCTCGCTCACGCGCAACCTGCTCCGCGCCGCCGATTTCCTGCCGTCGCTCTATGCGTTCGGGGCGCTCGCGATGCTGTTCCGGCCCGACTTCAAGCGTCTCGGCGATCTCGCTGCCGGCACGCTGGTGGTCCACGCATCGGCGAAGGAGCTGCGCGGCACGCCGCCGGCAGCGCCGGCGCGCCGGCCGGCAGTGCCGCTCAGCGCGCGCGCGCAGGCGGCGATCGTCGCCTGGGCCGGCCGGCTCGCCCGTCTCACCGACGCGCGCGCCGACGAGCTCGCCGAAATCGCGGTGCCGGTGGTCGTGCCACGGGCAATGGGCGGCGACCGAGTGGCCGCCCTCCTCGGCGTCGCCCACTGGCTGCTCGGCCGGCGATGACGCCGCTGCAGTTCGAGGCCGAGCACAGCGCGGCCTGGCAGGAGTTCGAGTCGGCGCTCGCCGGCGCGCCCCAGCGCAAGGCCGCGGTGGACCGAGCGCACGTCGCCGCACTCTATCGCGCGGCGTGCGAGCACCTGGCGATCGCCGAATCGCGCTCGTATCCGGTCTGGCTGATCGATCGCCTCGCCGCGCTCACCGCGCGCGGCCATCAGCTCATCTATCGCCAGGCCGATTTCGGCTTCGATGCGCTGCGCCGCCTCTTTCTGGTCGACTTCCCCGCCGCCGTGCGCGCCCACCGCCTGCAGGTTCTCCTGGCCCTGGCGGTGTTCGCCGGGCCGCTCGTGATCGTCGGCATCCTCAGCTACGTCGACCCCGGCCTGGTGCTGTCGTTGCACAGCGCCGACGCCGTCGAGCAGTACCAGCAGATGTACGGCGACGACGAGGGGCCGGTCGGCCGGCGCGGCGCCGAGTCGGACTGGGCGATGTTCGGCTACTACATCCGCAACAACGTCGGCATCGCCTTCCAGTGCTTCGCGGGCGGACTCTTGTTCGGCATCGGCAGCCTCTTCTTCCTCGCCCTCAACGGCGTTCTCGCAGGCAGCGTCGCTGGCTACGTCACCTGGCGCGGCTTCGGCGAGAACTTCTACTCGTTCGTCATCACCCACGGCGCCTTCGAGCTGACCGGCATCGTCCTCGCCGGCGCGGCCGGTCTCATTCTCGGGCACGCGCTGCTCGTCCCCGGCCGGCACTCGCGCCTGGCCGCGCTCGAGCTCGCGGCGCGCCGCGCGATCGTCATCGTCTACGGCATGACGGCGATGTTCGTGGTCGCGGCCGCGCTCGAGGCGTTCTGGTCTTCGGCGCGTTGGGTTCCGCTGCAGGTCAAGTTCGGCGTCGGCGCGGCGTGCTGGGTCGCTGTCATCGCCTACTTCGTGTTCCAGGGCCGGCCGCGGCGCGCGCCATGAAGGTCGACGCGATCCGGCTCGACCTGCGGCCGCGCAGCATGTTTGAGGCCGGCGACCTGGGCGTGCGCCTCGTCTCGGCGAACCTCCGCTCGGTGTGGGCGAGCTGCGCGCCCGCGTACGCGCTGGTGCTCTCGATCGCGCTCGCCGCCCTCGCGGCCGGCACCGGCTGGGCGATCCTCGCCGTGTTCTGGCTCAAGCCCTGGCTCGACCGCTCGATCCTGTTCGTTCTCTCACGCGCCGTGTTCGGCGATGAGACGCGATTCCCGGACCTGTGGCGGGCGCGGCGGGCGGTGGCCTGGCAGGGCCTCGCGGGTGCGCTGACGATCCGGCGCCTCTCGCCGTGGCGCTCGTACGTGCAGCCGGTGCTGCAGCTCGAGGGCCAGCGCGGCAAGTCGCGGCGCGAGCGGATCGCGCGCATCCTCGGCCCGCACCGCGGCGCCGCGCTGGCGATGCAGAGCGCATTCGCGACCCTCGAGACGGCGCTCACCTTCGGCATGGCCTCGCTCACTCCGTGGCTCGTTCCCGCCGACCAGCCAGGCTCATCGCTGGCGGTGCTGATCAGCGGCGGCAGCTGGACGACCGCGACCGAGCTCGGCTGTTTCGCGCTGACGGTGGCGATCGTCGAGCCTTTCTTCGTCGGCGCCGGCTTCGCCATGTACCTGAACCGCCGCGTCGAACTCGAGGCCTGGGACATCGAGCAGGAGTTCCGCCTTGCCTTCGCGCACTGATCCGCGCACCCGCGCGGACGCGCCCGGCCGTGCAGAGGCGGCGCTCGCGACCGGCCGCGCGATCGGCGTCTCGAGGGCGCTGACGTTCGCGCTGTCGTTCGCGCTGTCGTCGGTGCTTTTCATCGCGCTCTGGAGCGCGACCTCCGACGTCGCCGCCGCCCCGTCCCGGCCGGCGCTCGACGCGACCGCGGTCGAGCAGGCCGCCTCCGCGGTGCGCGCCGATCCCAACCTCGGCGGCGTCAAGAAGGAGCGGACCTGGCGCTTTCGCGACCGCGAGCGGGACCCCGATCCGCCGGCGCGGCCGGCGCCGTGGCTGGTCGAGCTCGCCCGCTGGCTCGCCGAAGGCGGGCGGGTGATCGTCTGGCTGCTTGCGGCGATCGCCGTCGCGGTCCTCGTCGTCGCCGCGAGGCGCTGGCTGGCGGTGCACGGCGACTCGATGGCGACGCGCGGAGCGCGCTTGCCCAGCCATGTGCGCGAGCTCGACATCCGTCCCGAGAGCCTGCCCGCCGACATCGGCGCCGCGGTGCGGGAGCTCTGGCTCGCCGGCGAGCGCCGCGCCGCGCTGTCGCTGCTCTACCGCGGCGCCTTGTCGCGGCTGGTCCATTCGTACGCTGTCGCGATCGGTGACGCGAGCACCGAGGGCGACTGCGTTCGCCTCGCCCGCGCCGCGCTCGCACCGCAGCGCGGCGACTTCGTCGGCACGCTCGTCGCGGCCTGGCAGCTCGCGGTGTACGGCGACCGGCTGCTCGCGACCGAGCACGTGCTGCGGCTATGCGCCGACTTCGATCGGCTGTTGCCGGTCGTTGCCGAGCCGGCATCGAGCGAGGGCGCGCGCCCGTGACGCGCACGGGGTGGGTCGTCACGGCGCTGCTGGCGGCGCTCGTCACCGCCCTCTTCGCCTGGCTCATGCGCTCGATCGAATGGGTCGACGCCGACCTGCCCTTCCCGCCCCACGGCGAAGCGGCGCGCGACCGCTTCTACGTCGCCAAGCAAATGGCGCAGCGCCTCGGCGCGAACGTCGCGACCGTGCGCCATCTCGAGCAGCTGCCGCCTGCCGGCGCGACCCTCGTGCTCGGCTCGCATCGCTGGAACATGTTCCCCGGTCGCGAGCCCGCGCTGCGCCGCTGGGTCGCCGACGGCGGCCACCTCGTGGTGCTGCAAAGCGCCTGGTCCGCCGAAGGCGAGACCCCGGCGTGGGTTCCGATGCAAAGCGGCGTGCCGAAGCGACGCGCCGGGCCGCCGGCGGCTGCTGCGCCCGCCGCCCACGCGTCAGCCCCGGTGCGCGGCCGCTGCGGCGACTACTTCGAGCCCGAAGGCAGCGAAGGCGCGTTCGGCGCGCCGCGCCACTACCGCGTCTGCGGTGCGCCGAGCCGGGTGCTGCGCGCCGAGGCGGCGGTGTGGACGCTCGCCCAGGGTGACGGCGCCGTCGCAGCGCGTGTCGCCTACGGTGGCGGCGACATCACCACCAACGCCATCGAAGGATCATTCGCGAACGGCCCGCTGCTGCGCGATGACGGCGCGCTCGCGCTCGCGGCGATGCTGCAGTTGCGTTCGGGTGAGACGGTCTGGTTCTTCGACGAGGAGACGCGGGCGCGCTTCCTCGCTGTGCTCTGGGACCACGGCGCGCCGGCGATCCTGCTCGCGGCCACGGCGATCGCCCTTCTCCTCTGGCGCGGCGGCAGCCGCTTCGGGCCGCTCCTGGCCGAACGGCCGCGGGCGCGCCGCTCGATCGGCGAGCAGGTGCGCCGCACGGCGGCCTTCATCGCCGCCGGCGGCGGTGCCGCGCTGCATCGGGCGAGCGTGCGCGCGCTCGAGGAAGAAACGCGCCGCGCGATCGCTGGCTACCGCGCCATCCTCGGCGCGCGCGAGCGCGGCGAAGCGATTGCGCGGCGAACCCAGCTGGATCCCGCCTTGCTGATCGCGGCGTTGAGCCTGCCACCACGAGCCGACCGACACCGTCTCGCCGCCGCGATCGCCCGGCTAGAGCACGCCCGCCGCGCGCTCCTTCCGAGCCGCTTGCGGCGCCCGCCCCGCCCCCATTCTTTCGACGCGAGCCCGCCATGAGCACGACCTCCGCCCCCGCCTTCAGCCATGCCGCCGAGATCCTGCAGCGCCTTCGCGACGAGATCGGCAAGGCAATGGTCGGCCAGCGCGACGTCGTCGAGCTGCTGCTGATCGCGATCGTCGCGTCGGGCCACGTCCTGATCGAAGGCGTGCCCGGCCTCGGCAAGACGCTGCTCGCGCGCGCGCTGGCGCGATCGATCGCGCTGCGCTACTCGCGCGTGCAGTTCACGCCCGACATGCTGCCCTCGGACATCACCGGTCATGCCGTCCTCGACACGGCATCGGCCGGCGGTGCACCGGCGCTACGCGTCCGGCGCGGGCCGGTGTTCACGAATATCCTGCTCGCCGACGAGATCAACCGTGCGCCGGCGAAGACGCAGGCCGCGCTGCTTGAAGTGATGCAGGAATACCAGGTCACGCTCGAGGGGGAGACGATCGCCCTCGAGCGGCCGTTCTTCGTGCTGGCGACGCAGAACCCGGTCGAGACCGAAGGCACCTATCCGTTGCCGGAAGCCCAGCTCGACCGCTTCCTCCTCAAGATCGAGATCGCCTATCCCTCGCACGGCGACGAGTCGGCGATCGTCGTGCGAACGACGCTGGGGCAGCGCGGCGAGCAGCTGCCACTTGAGACGGTGAGCGAATGCATCGAGGCGCGCGAGCTGCTCGCGCTGCAGGACCTCGCGTCGCAAGTGCGCGTCGACGAGCGCGTCATCGACTACGCGGTGCGCATCGGCCGGGCCACGCGGGGCGGCCTCGGCCTCGCCGCCGGCAGCGGCCCGCGCGGCGCGATCGCGATCGTCCGCGCCGCGCGCGCCGCCGCCCTGCTCGGCGGCCGTGACTTCGTCACCCCCGACGACGTCAAGCGGTGCACCCTGCCCGCCCTGCGCCACCGCGTCCTGCTCGCGCCCGATGCGCAGCTCGAGGGGCGCCGCGTCGAGGAGCTGATCGTCGACCTGCTCGCGATGGTCGAGGCGCCGCGTCTCTGACCTGTCGCGGCTGAACGAAACCGCCACGATGCCGTTGCCGATCCTGCCCACGCGTGCCGGCATCGCCGCCATCGCGACGCTGGCGCTGGCGAGCACGATCGCCCTGCTGGGGCGGGTACCGCCGGAGCTCGTCGCCGGCGCGAGCGCGACCGCGGTGGCGCTGTGCATCGCGTTTGCCAGCATCGATCTCTGGGCCAGCCGCCGTGCCTGGCGCGCCGCGCCGCTGCGCTGGCAGCGCCAGCTGCCGCCCGCGCTCGCGGTGGGCGTGCGCCGCATCATCGAAGGCCGCGTCGTCAACGAAGGCACGCGGCGCTGGCGCGTCGCGCTCTTCGATCACATCGACCCGTCGTTCGACGTCGAGGGCCTGCCGGCCGACGGCGTCGTCGACGCCGCCTCGAGCCTGACGCTGCGCTACGAGGTGCTACCGCGCCGGCGCGGCGAGGCGCGCTTCGAGCCCGCCGAGCTGCGAGTTCGCAGCCTCGGCGGCAGCTTCGACATGCGAATCCGCGCCGGCGACGCCGCCCTCGTGCGCGTCTATCCGAACTTCGCCGCGGTGTCGCGCTACGCTTGGCTCGCCGGCGACCGGCGCCTGTCGGAGATCGGCATCAAGAGCTATCCGATGCGCGGCAGCGGCACCGACTTCAAGCAGCTCGCCGACTATCGCCCCGGCGACTCGATCCGCAACATCGACTGGAAGCAGACCCTGCGCCACGGCCGCGCCATCGTGCGCGAGTACCAGGACGAGCGCGACCAGAGCGTCGTCTTCCTGCTCGATTGCGGTCGCCGCATGCGCGCCGACGAGGGCGTCGCGGGTCGTCACGGCAGCCATTTCGATGCCGCGCTCGACGCGCTCATGCTGCTCGCCTACGTCGCGCTCAAGGAAGGCGACGAGGTCGGCGCCATGACGTTCGGCGGCGCGCCGGAGTCGAATCGCCGGGTCTCGCCTAGGAAAGGCGTGCAGTCCCTCAACGCGCTCATCGGCGCGCTCTACGACGTCGAGCCCGCGGCGACGCATCCCGACTACCGCGCCGCCTCGACGGCCTTGATGAAGACCTTGCGCAAGCGCTCGCTGGTCGTCGTCCTCACCAACTTCCGCGAGGAAGACAGCGCCGAGCTGGGGCCGGCGTTGAAGCTGCTGCGCACGCGCCATCTGGTGCTGCTTGCCAGCCTGCGCGAGCGCGCCCTGCGCGAAGTCGCCGAGCAGCCGCTAACCGTCGAGCGCGACGCCATCGAGGTCGCCGGCGCGCACCTGTTCGCACAGGCGCGCGACGACGCGTTCCGGCGCCTGGCCGCGCGCGATGCTTACCTGCTCGACGTCGAGCCGGAACAGGTCGCGGTCGAGCTGGTCAACCGCTATCGCGCCGTCAAGCGCGCGCAGCTGCTCTGACTCCCGTGCGGCGCCGCCGCCCCGACCCAAATCAATCGACGGGGGTCAATTTGGCGACGCTGAGCGCCAGCCACTTCATGCCGTGACGGCCGAAGTTCACCTGCGCGCGCGCGTCGTCGCCGGCGCCTTCGATCGTGAGGACGACGCCTTCGCCGAACTTCGTGTGGAACACGCCCTGGCCCGGGCGCAGGCCATGCGCCGGTTCCTTTGGAATGATCGGTGCCGCGACGTTGTAGCGCGGCTCGACGCGGCCGGTGCCGACGATCGAGTGCAGCCCCGAGCCGCGCTGCCAGGCCTGCTGGTACTCGCGCGCGAAACCCGAGCCGAACGACTGGTTGCGAGGCGTGATCCAGCGCAGCGCCGACTCGGGCAGCTCGTCGACAAAGCGACTCTTGACGTTGTAGCGCGTCTGCCCGTGCAGCATGCGCGTCTGCGAGAAGCTCAGGTAGAGGCGCTTCCTCGCGCGCGTGATCGCGACGTACATTAGGCGTCGCTCCTCCTCGAGGCTGTCGAGGTCGCTCGACGAGTTCTCGTGCGGGAAGAGGCCCTCTTCGAGGCCGCTGATGAAGACGCAGTCGAACTCGAGCCCTTTGGCCGAGTGGATCGTCATCAGCTGGACCGCGTCCTGGCCAGCCTGGGCCTGATTGTCGCCAGCCTCCAGCGAGGCGTGGGTCAGGAACGCGCCGAGCGGCGACATGATCTCGCCCGTCTCGGCGTCGGGAACGACGCGCGGCGGCGCGACGATTTCGCCGCTCTCGACGATCTCGGCCCCCGGAGTCGTGAATTCGGCGCGGCCCGCTGCGCCGCCGAACGCGGCAAGGCCGCTGCGCTGCGCAACCTCGTCGACCGGCAGCGCCACCGCGTCCTTGCCGAAGCCCTCCTGTGTCACGAACGCCTCCGCGGCGTTGACGAGCTCCTCGAGGTTCTCGAGCCGCTCCTTGCCTTCGCGATCGGTCTTGTAGAAATCGACCAGCCCCGAGGCCTCGAGCATGTGGACGATGATCTCGCGCAGCGTCAGGCCGCGCGTCTGCTCGCGCATCGAATCGATCCGCTGGGTGAAGGCGACGAGGTTGTTGCCGCCCTTGCCCGCGACCGATGCGACGCCTTGCCAGAGGCTCCTCCCGCTCGCCCGAGCCGCGTCCTGGAGCTGCTCGATCGTGCGCGCGCCGATGCCGCGCGCCGGGAAGTTGACGACGCGCAGGAAGCTGGTGTCGTCGTTCGGGTTCTCGATCAGGCGCAGGTACGAGAGCGCGTGCTTGACCTCGGCGCGCTCGAAGAAACGCAAGCCGCCGTAGACCTTGTACGGGATGCCGGCGTTGAAGAGCGCGCTCTCCATGACCCGGCTCTGGGCGTTGCTGCGGTAGAGCAGTGCGATCTCGTGGCGCGCCGTGCCTTCGCGGTGCAACTGCTGCGCTTCCTCGATGAACCACTGCGCCTCGGCGAAGTCCGACGGCGCCTCGTGAACGCGCACCGGCTCGCCCGGGCCGGCCTCGGTGCGCAGGTTCTTGCCGAGGCGGCGCGAGTTGCGCGAGATCAGCTCGTTGGCGGCGTCGAGGATGTTGCCGAACGAGCGGTAGTTGCGCTCGAGCTTGACCACCATGCCAACGCGGTACTCGCGCTCGAAAAGCGCCATGTTGCCGACCTGCGCGCCGCGAAAGGCATAGATGCTCTGGTCGTCGTCGCCGACGCAGAACACCGCGCAGCCGTGCTCGGGCGGGCCGGCGAACATCTTCAGCCAGGCGTACTGCAGGCGGTTGGTGTCCTGGAACTCGTCGACCAGGATGTGGCGGAAGCGCC
>JBBRFW010000061.1:0-21564 GCA_038241255.1 Burkholderiales bacterium
GCAAGAGCAAGGGCTTGGAACATCGCCAGGCAGGTGTGATCGTCTCGCGTCAGATGAACCCGAAACCTGGCTGACCTCGCCCACCTGAACTGCCTGGGTTCAGGAATGCGGTTCACGGTGCGCGGCGGACACCTTATTCCCCCGGACGCGGTCGCCCGATGCGCTACTGGTTGATGAAGAGCGAGCCGAGCGAGTGCTCGGTTGACGACGCGGCGGCAGCGCCGAACGCCACCGTGCCCTGGGTCGGCGTGCGCAACTTCCAGGCGCGCAACTTCATGAAAAACGACATGTCGCCCGGCGACGGCGTCCTCTTCTACCACTCGTCGTGCCCGGAGCCGGGAATCGCCGGCCTGGCCGAGGTCGCGTCGACCCCCTACCCCGACGCGACGCAGTTCGACCCGAAGAGCCACTACTTCGACACCAAGTCGCGCGCCGAAAAGCCGCGCTGGTACCACGTCGACGTCAAGGTCGTGAAGAAAACGCGCCTGCTCTCGCTCGCCGAGATGCGCGCCGCGAGCGACCTGGCGACAATGCGCGTGCTTGCGCGCGGCAACCGGCTGTCGATCACACCGGTGAGCGACGCGGAGTGGCAAGCCGTGACAGGCCGCCTCGAACCCACCTGACCCGCCGACGTGCCTCTGGCACGCCTCTCGCATAGACCGGATCGGTCATGGGCATTGCCAGCTACATCAAGGTCATCGGCCGCGGCCGGGACGGCGCGCGCGCTCTCGATCGCGAGCAAGCACGCGACCTGATGGAGCAGGTGCTCGACGGTCGCGTCAGCGATCTCGAGATCGGCGCGTTCGCGCTGGCGATGCGGATCAAGGGAGAGACCGTCGCCGAACTCGCCGGTTTTCACGACGCGGTGGCGGCGCGCTGCATCGCCATCGCCATCGGACGGCCGACGGTAATCCTGCCGTCGTACAACGGCTCGCGACGGCTGCCCAACCTCACCGCGCTGTTGGCGATGCTGCTCGCCCAGCACGACCTGCCGGTGCTCGTCCACGGCCCGGCGTGCGACGCGACGCGCGTGACGACCGCGGCGATCTTCCGCGACCTCGGCCTCACCTGTGCGAACGACGGCGAAGACATCGCCGCCGGCTGGAAGCGGAGCGAGCCGGCGTTCATCCGCACCGAGGCGCTTTGCCCGCCGCTGGCGCGCCTGCTCGCGGTGCGCGACGTCGTCGGCGTCCGCAATTCGGGCCACACCGTCGCCAAGCTGCTCCGCGCGTGCCGCGGAGCGCCGACGCTGCGCGTCGTCAACCACACCCATCCCGACTACGGCGCGCTGATTGCCGGCTTTCTCGCCGAGACGGCTGCCGACGCCATCCTCATGCGCGGCACCGAAGGCGAGCCGGTTGCGGATGCACGGCGGCTGCAGCGGCTCGACGTCTACATTGCCGGCATCGCGCGGCCCGATCTTTCGCTGCCCGCGCAGGAGGGCGTGTTGACCCGGGCACCGGCACTGCCCGTAAGCACCGACGCGGCGACAACGGCAAGCGCGATCCAGGCCATCGTCAGCGGCGCGATGCCCGCGCCGGCGCCGATCGCTGCCCAGGTGGCGTGCATCCTTCGCGTCATCGACGCCCTGGCCATCCCCAGGGGGGAGACGGCGGCGCAGATCGCCGCGCAATAATTTGCGCGCATCGACGGGCGGCCGTCGCTCTCCAGGGTCGCCACGAACATGAAGCAGCACATCGACAAGCTGAACCGCCTGAGCGAATCGCACGGCGCGCTGCAGCCCGGCAAGGACATGGTCTCCGGCGTGATCGCGCTCATGCTGGCTGCGCTCTGCTTCCTCGGCGTGCTCGCCTTCCACTTTCCCGAGTACCTGACGACGCCTGAGCTGAGGAAGTCCTACAACGTAGACGTCATGCGCCTGCTGCTGTTCTGGTCGCTGGTGCTGTCGGGCGCGCTCGCGCTCTTCAACGTCGTGCGCAGCCGGGCGCGCTGGCTCGCGCTCGCCGCGTTCGTGCTGATCGGCGCTTCGCTCGCGCTCGGCGGCCACGAGGTGCCCGTCAACGACTTCGCCGACAACACTCCCTACATCGGCATCGACTGGTTCATCCTCGACCTGCTCGGCTCGACGCTGATCTTCGTCTTCATCGAGAAGGCATTTGCGCTCCGCAAGGACCAGCCGGTGTTCCGCCCCGAGTGGCAGACCGACTTCCACCACTTCCTCGTCAACCACATGATCGTGGGCTTCGTCCTGCTCGCGACGAACCTGCTCGTCCACAAGCTGTTCGATTGGGCCGCCAAGGACGGCATCCGGGCCTGGGTGCAGGGCCTGCCCTTCTTCATCGCGCTGTTCCTGATCGTGCTCGTCGCGGACCTGGTGCAGTATTGGACGCACCGCGCCTATCACGAGGTGCCCGCGCTCTGGCGCCTGCACGCGGTGCACCACAGCGTCAAGTGCATGGACTGGTTGGCGGGCTCACGCCAGCACATCCTCGAGCTGATCGTCACCCGCACGCTTTTGCTCGCGCCGACCTTCGTGCTCGGCTTCAGCAAGGAAGTCATCGACGCCTACATCGTGATCGTCGGCTTCCAGGCGGTCTTCAACCACGCCAACGTGAGCGTGCGGCTCGGGCCGCTGCGCAATGTGATCGTCACGCCGAACTTCCACCACTGGCACCATTCGGCCGACGCCGAGGGCATCGACCGCAACGACGCGGCGCACTTCCTCGACTGCGCGTTCGGCACCGCGCACAGGGCCAACCGCACGTGGCCGAACGGATACGGCGTGGTCGGCGACTACGTGCCGAACGGCTTCTTCAAGCAGCTCGCCTTTCCGTTCGTCTGGAAGGGCTGAGCGCGACCTCGCGCGCTCGTGCGATTCGACGTCGCCATCGTCGGCGCCGGTGCCGCGGGGCTGCATTGCGCCGCCATCGCCGGCCAGCTCGGTTGCTCGGTCGTCCTGCTCGACCATGCCGAGAAGGTGGCGGAGAAGATACGCATCTCGGGCGGCGGCCGCTGCAACTTCACCAACCGCGAGGTCGGCCCCACCAATTTCGACTCGGCCAATCCTGACTTCTGCCGCTCGGCGCTGGCGCGCTACACGGCGCGCGATTTCATCGATCTCGTCGAGCGGCACGGCATCGCCTGGCACGAGAAGCACAAGGGGCAGCTCTTCTGCGACGGCTCGAGCGCTCGGATCATCGCCATGCTGCTCGCCGAATGCGGCGATGGCGGCGTCGAGCGCTGGCAACCGTGCCGGGTCGAATCCGTCCGCACCGGCGCCGCCGGATTCGAGCTCGACACCGCGCGCGGGTGGGTCGTGTCGAAACGCCTGGTGGTCGCCACCGGCGGTCTCTCGATCCCCAAGATCGGCGCCAGCGAGTGGGGCTACGTGCTCGCGCGCCGCCTCGGTCACCGCATCGTCGAGCCGCGGCCTGGCCTCGTGCCCTTCGTCGGCGAAGGCCGCGACTGGGCGCCGTTCGCCGCCCTCGCCGGCGTGTCGCTGCCGGTGCGCATCGAGGCCGGTCGCGGGGCGCGGCGGGCCTCGTTCCTCGATGATCTTCTCTTCACCCACCGCGGCCTGAGCGGCCCGGCGGCCTTGCAGGCGTCGACGTACTGGCGTCCGGGCGAGGCGATCGTGGTCGATCTCGCACCCGGTATCGACCTCCCTGCCGCCTTTCGTGACGCCAGGTCTTCGCGGCGACGCCTGGCCGCCGTCCTCGCCGACGTCCTGCCGCGCCGGCTCGCGGACGCCTGGCTCGCGGTCGGATCCATCGCCGACCGGCCCGTCGCCGAGATGCGCGACCGCGACCTGGCGGCGCTGGCCGCCGGCTTGCATGCCTGGGCGCCGACGCCGACTGGCACCGAGGGCTACCGCAAGGCCGAGGTCACCGCCGGCGGGGTCGACACGCGCGACCTCGACTCGCGCAGCTGCGAAAGCCGGCGCGTCCCGGGCCTGCATTTCATCGGCGAGGTGGTCGACGTCACCGGCTGGCTGGGCGGCTACAACTTCCAGTGGGCGTGGGCGAGCGCGGCCGCCTGTGCCCGGGCGCTTGCGGCAAATTGCTCCACCGGGCGTCACGGGCTATAATGTTGGTCTTTCCGCAATTCCAGCCAGATTAGATGACCACCGTTCGCGTCAAGGAAAACGAGCCGTTCGACGTCGCTCTTCGCCGCTTCAAGCGCACCATCGAGAAGCTCGGCCTGCTGACCGACCTGCGTGCCCGCGAGTTCTACGAGAAGCCCACCGCCGAGCGCAAGCGCAAGAAGGCCGCGGCCGTGAAGCGGCATTTCAAGCGCGTGCGCAGCATGCAGTTGCCGAAGAAGCTGTTCTAGGATCGTCTTCGATCGACCGCGTCCGAAGCCCGCCGCCCGCGGGCTTCGTCGCTTTCGACAAGGCCTCGCCGGAGTGCCCATGAGCCTGAAGGACCGCATCACCGACGACATGAAGGCCGCCATGCGCGCCAAGGACGCGGCGCGCCTGCTCGCGATCCGCGGCCTGCTCGCGGCCATCAAGCAGCGCGAGGTCGACGAGCGGATCGTCCTCGACGACGGCGCCGTCGTCGCCATCGTCGACAAGCTCGTCAAGCAGAGGAAGGACTCGATCGAGCAGTTCACCGCCGGCGGCCGCCAGGACCTGGTCGACAAGGAACGCGCCGAGTTGCAGGTGCTCGAGAACTACCTCCCTGCGCGTCTCGGCGCCGATGCGATCGCGAGCGAGGTCGCCGCGCTCGTCGCCGAAACCGGCGCCCGCGGGGCCGCCGACATGGGCAAGGTGATGGCGGCCGCGAAGGCGCGCTTCGCCGGCCGCGCCGAGATGGGACTGGTGTCGGCAGCGGTGAAGACGGCGCTCGCGCGCTGACCTGCGCTCGCTCGCGACCTGTCCGAGCACTTGCCGCCGTGACCCTGATCGTCCGCCCGGTGTCGAGCGACGTCTCCGTCGCCGCGCAGCTCGGCCCCGAAGCGATGGCCGAAGCGGCGGCGGCGGGCTTTCGCAGCATCGTTAACAACCGCCCCGACTTCGAAGGCGGCCCGACCCAGCCCACCTCGGCGAGCGTCGAGGCGGCGGCGCGCGCCGCCGGGCTCGAGTACGCGTGGCTGCCGGTCGCGCCGACCCTGCAAAGCGAAGACGAGATCGCCCGCTTCGCGCATCTGCTGACGACGCTGCCGCGGCCGATCCTCGCGTTCTGCCGCTCAGGCACGCGCTCGGGCAAGCTCTTCAGCGCGGCGACCGCAGCGCGGCCCTGACGCCGCGTGCCGCGCTTCGCGGCACCTAGGAGTTTCCCGATCGGACGACGAGCGACGTCGGCACCTCGGCGAGCGCAGATACATTAGGCGGCGCTTCGCGGGCGGTTCCGCCGAGCCGCCGACTCCTTTACCTCGACGGAGATGCCGTGGCGTCCTTGCTCGCCCTCTCGCGAATGATCGATCGCCTCAGCGAGTGGATCGGCCGCTGGGTCGCCTGGCTGGTGCTCGGCGCAGTGCTCATCAGCGCGATCAACGCGACGGTGCGCAAGCTGTTCGACACCAGCTCGAACGCGTACCTCGAGATCCAGTGGTACCTGTTTGCGGCGGTGTTCCTGCTCGCCGCCGGATATACGTTGCTGCGCCAGGAGCACGTCAAGATCGACGTGCTCTCCGGGCGCCTTTCCAAGCGAACCCAGATCTGGATCGACATCGCCGGTCTCGTTCTGTTCGTGGTGCCCCTGGTGTACACGGTCGTCCAGCTTTCGTTTCCGCTCGCCGTCCGCGCCTATGAAATGAAGGAATATTCGCAAAACGCCGGCGGCCTGATCCGCTGGCCGGTGTTCGCGCTCCTCCCGCTCGGCTTCGTGCTGCTCGGCATCCAGGCCGTGTCGGAGCTCATCAAGCGGATCGCCTTCCTGCGCGGCCTCATTGCCGATCCGACGCAGAAGAGACAAGTCAAAAGCGCTGAGGAAGAGCTCGCCGAGTTTCTCCTCCAGAAGGAGATGGCGGAGGGCGACAGCGCTGCACCGGTGGGCAAGCCATGATGCATTTCATCGGCGCGAACATGGCGCCGATCATGTTCGCGAGCCTGATCGTCTTCCTGCTGGTCGGCTATCCGGTTGCCTTCTCGCTCGGCGCCTGCGGGCTCTTCTTTGGCGTCGTCGGCGTCCAGATGGGCTTGATGCCGGAGGCGCTGCTGCAGGCACTGCCGCTGCGGATCTTCGGCATCATGCAGAACGACACGCTCCTGGCGGTGCCGTTCTTCACGCTCATGGGTCTGGTCCTCGAGCGATCGGGGATGGCAGAAGACCTGCTCGACACCATCGGTCAGCTCTTCGGGCCGATCCGCGGCGGGCTGGCCTATGCCGTGATCATGGTCGGCGCCATGCTCGCCGCCACCACCGGCGTTGTTGCCGCTTCCGTGATCTCGATGGGGCTCATCTCGCTTCCCATCATGCTGCGCTACGGCTACGACCGCCGCCTCGCCAGCGGCGTGATTGCCGCTTCCGGAACGCTGGCGCAGATCATCCCGCCGTCGCTCGTCCTCATCGTCCTCGCCGATCAGCTCGGCCGTAGCGTCGGCGATCTCTACCGGGGTGCCTTCATCCCGGGCTTCGTGCTGACCGGCCTCTACCTCGGCTATGTGATGCTGTTGAGTCTGGCGAGGCCGAGCTGGACGCCGGCTCTGCCACGGGAGGCTCGCACTATCCGAGAGGACGATGGCAGCCCCGGCCTGCGCTCGCTTGGGCTTGTGGTGTTGCTGGCAGTCGGCGCGGCGATCGTGTTTGCCAGGCTGCGACCGGCAGATACCCCGACCGATGAGCTGATCGTCGTCTCGATGTGCGTCGGTGTCGGCGTCGCGTTCGCGCTCGCGGTCGCCAACCGCCTGCTGAAGCTGAACCTCCTGTCGCGCATGGCCGAGCGCGTGACCTTCGTCCTGATCCCGCCACTCGCCCTGATTTTCCTCGTCCTCGGCACGATCTTCCTTGGCGTCGCGACGCCGACCGAGGGTGGCGCGATGGGTGCCACGGGCGCGCTGGTCATGGCAATCGCCCGCCGTCGGCTCGATATGCGGCTGCTGCGCCAAGCGCTCGACACGACGATGAAGATCTCGAGCTTCGTGCTCTTCATCCTCATCGGATCGACCGTCTTCAGCCTGTCATTCCAGGCCGTTGACGGTCCGATCTGGGTCGAGCATCTGCTGACGAGCCTGCCGGGCGGTCAGCTCGGCTTTCTCATCGTCGTCAACATCCTGATCTTTTTCCTCGCCTTCTTCCTTGACTTCTTCGAGCTCTCGTTCATCGTCATCCCGCTGATCGCACCGGTGGCGAACAAGCTCGGCATCGATCTCGTCTGGTTCGGCGTCTTGCTCGCGGTCAACATGCAGACCTCGTTCATGCACCCGCCGTTCGGCTTCGCGCTGTTCTATCTTCGCAGCGTCGCGCCGACCAGCGAGTACGAGGACAGGCTCACCAAGAAGCGCATCGCTCCGATCACGACCGGCCAGATCTACTGGGGCGCGGTGCCGTTCGTCCTCATCCAGATCGTGATGGTCTCGCTCATCATCGCGTTTCCCGGGCTCGTCACCGGCGGCATAGTCAAGGCGTCAACGATCGATCTCGACAAGGCGTTCCAGCAGATGCAGAAGGACTCGGCGCCGAGCGGCCTGACGCCGCCCGCTTCGATCGAGGGATTCAAGTTGCCCGCCCCGGCGGCATCGTCACCCGTTGCTCAGCCCGCGAGCCAGGCGGCAGAGACGGGCACCACGATGTCCGACGACGAGGCGACGAAGCGCCTCCTCGAAGCGGCGCCGACGAAGCGCTGAACGCCTGCGCGGACGGCTCGGGGCCGACGCGGTGTTCGACAGCCCAAAAAAAAGGCCCCGCGCCAGCAGGGCTTGCTCATTTGGCGCGGCGCGAGGAGCGCCGCCAGGTCAGGCTAGAGCTTCTGCGCCTGCATGAAGTCGTCGAAGCCGGCTTCGGTGAAGCGGAACCAGAGGTTGGCGTCGCGCCGCCAGGCCGAGAAGTCGGCGTAGATCTTCTTCCAGTCGGCGTTGCTCGCGTTCAACTCTGCATAAACGTCGTTCGCCGCCTTGAATGAGCCGTCCATCATGTCCTTGGGGAAGCGGAAGAGCTTCGTGCCCTGGCCGACGAGCGTCTTCAAGGCCGCCGGGTTTCGGTAGTCGTACTTTGCGACCATGTCGACGTGGGCGTGCGATGCTGCCGCCTCGACCATCGCCTTGTATTCAGCCGACAGTCCTTCCCAGGCCTTGGTGTTGATGAAGAAATCGAGCTGCGGGCCACCCTCCCACCAGCCGGGGTAGTAGTAGTTCTTCGCGATCTTGTTGAAGCCGAGCTTCAGGTCGTCGTAGGGCCCGACCCATTCGGCAGCGTCGATCGTGCCCTTCTCGAGCGCCTGGTAGATCTCTCCACCGGGAATGTTCTGCGGCACGCCGCCGATGCGCTCGATGATCTTGCCGCCGAAGCCGCCAATGCGGAACTTCAGCCCTTTGATGTCGGCGAGCGTCTTCAACTCCTTGCGGAACCACCCGCCCATCTGCGCGCCGGTGTTGCCGCCAGGAAGGTTGTAGATGTTGTACTTGGCGTAGAACTCGCGCATCAGCTTCAGGCCGTTGCCCTCGTACATCCAGGCGGTCATCTGGCGCTCGTTGAGGCCGAACGGGATCGCGCAGCCCAGCGCGAAGACGGGGTCCTTGCCGAAGAAATAGTAGGGCGCGGTGTGCGCGACCTCGACCGTAGCGTTCTGCACGCCGTCGACGACGCCGAACGCCGGCATCAGCTCGCCGGCGGCATGCACGGTGATCTGGAACTTGCCGCTCGACATCTCGCCGATCTTCTTGGCGAACACTTCGGCACCGCCGAAGATGGTGTCGAGCGAGCGCGGAAAGCTCGAGGCGATGCGCCAGCGCACCTGTCCCGATGTCACCGCCGGCGCCGAGGCGCCTGAAGCCGCAGGCACAACGGCCTGAGGGCTCGGCTCACTCTTCTTGTCACAGGCCGCCAAGATGCCGGCTCCTACTGCAGCCACTCCCACCAAGCCAGCTCCGCCCACGAAGGAACGACGTTCCATTGAAATCTCCTGTAGTGACTGAACTTCCGTCGCGCCGAATTCTAGGAAGGCAATATGGGTGTTCGCCAAGGACTTACCCGATTAAGCCCCGGCGATCTTCATCTTCTCGATCAGCACCGAGCCGATCGTCCTGCTGCCCATCGTGTACGTGTCTGCGCCGACGGCGACGATCCCGCGGAACATCTCGCGCATGTTGCCGGCGATCGTCACCTCGTGCACCGGATAGGCGATCCTGCCGTTCTCGACCCAGAAGCCGGCCGCGCCGCGCGAGTAGTCGCCGGTGACGTAGTTGACGCCCTGACCCATCAGCTCGATCACGAACAGGCCCCGGCCGAGCTTGCCGAGCATGGCCTCGAGGTCGTCACCGGGCGACGTGCGCCGCGACGTCAGCGCCAGGTTGTGCGAGCCGCCGGCGTGGCCGTTCGTTCGCATGCCGAGCTTTCGCGCCGAATAGGTCGAGAGGAAGTAGCTTCCGACGACGCCGGCCTCGACGATCTGCGCCGGCCGCGTCGCCACGCCCTCGTCATCGAAGGGCGCGCTGCCCTTGCCGCGCGGCACGTGGGGATCTTCGCGGATGTCGATGTGCTCGGGCAGGACGCGCTGGCCTAAGCTGTCGAGCAGGAACGACGACTTGCGGTAGAGGGCGCCGCCGCTCGTCGCCTGCACGTAGGCGCCGAGCAGGCCCGACGCGAGCGCCGATTCGTACAGCACCGGCACTTCGCAGGTCCTGATCTTGCGCGACGCGAGGCGGGAGAGCGCGCGCTCCGCGGCATAGCGGCCGACCGCCTCCGGGCCGGCGAGCTCGTCGGGCGAGCGCATCGACGTGTACCAGGCATCGCGCTGCATGTCGTCGCCGTTCTTGCCCGGCAGCGACGCGATCGGCGCCACCGAGAGCGAGTGGCGCGAGCTCGCGTAGCCGGCGCCGAAGCCGCGCGTGTTGGCGGCGTAGAAGTGCGACTGCTGCGCCGACACGCCGGCGCCTTCGGAGTTGGTAATGCGGCGGTCGACGGCGAGCGCAGCGGCCTCGCAGCGGCGAGCCAACTCGATCGCTCCCTCGGCGTCGACGTCCCAGGGATGGAACAGGTCGAGATCGCGGCCGACCGCCTTCGCGTCGGCGAGGTCTGCCTCGTCGGGCAGCCCGGCGGCGGTGTCTTCGGCGGTGAAGCGGGCGATGTCGTGCGCGGCGCGGACCGTCTGCTCGAGCGCCGCCGGCGAAAAGTCGGACGTGCTCGCGTTGCCGCGGCGCTGGCCGACGTACACCGTGACGCTGATCGACTTGTCGCGATTGCGCTCGATGTTCTCGGGCTCGCCCTTGCGCACGGACACCGACAGGCCGACGCCTTCCGAGACCTCGGCGACGGCGTCGCTCGCGCCGCGCGACTTGGCCGTTGACAGGCAACTGTCGACGAGCGCGCGAAACTGATCGCGCGAATAGGCGAAGCCGGAGGACGCCGAAGCGGGCGGCGAGGAAGAAGTGGCCATGGGAGGTGAGCGGTGAGGGACTCGACGGCGCGCGGCGCGCGGGGCGACCGCTGCCGCGAGGCGACGGCGAACGAGCCACGACTATGATAACGACGCCCTTCCGCCGCCCTTATCAAGCGCCCTATTCGATGCCCGAGTATCCCTCCGATCCATCCGGTCCGGCCGCGGTCGATGCGGCCTCGGCAAGCGGCGCAGTCGCGTTGCGCGAGCGGCCGAGCAAGACGCGCCGCAAGCAGGAATCGCACGACCTGCAATCGCTCGGCGAAGCGCTGCTCGAGCTGCCCGACGATCACCTCGCCTCGCTCGGCCTCGGCGAACCGCTCTTCGACGCGATCCGCGCCGGCCGGCGCATCAAGAGCCACGAAGCACGGCGCCGGCAGATGCAGCTGATCGGCAAGCTGATGCGCTCGGCCGACGTCGAGGTTGCCCGCGCCGCGGTGCTCGAGCGTCAGCTCGGCCGCGCCCGCGATTCGCTGGCGCTGCACGAGGCCGAGCGCTGGCGCGCCGAGCTGATCGCCCACGACGAGGCGACGACGCGGTTCGCGGCCTCCCATCCCGGCGCCGACCTGCAGCGCCTGCGCGCGCTCGTCCGCAACGCACGCAGGGACGCGGCTAGCGCGCCCGGGCAGCGCAGCGGTCGCGCCTATCGCGAGCTGTTCCAGTTCATTCGCGAGCACGAGGTCGATGAGTGAATCGACGAACGCGGGTGGCGCCGGGCGCGATCGCGTCCGCATCGGCCTGGTGTCGGTGAGCGATCGTGCGTCGACCGGCGTCTACGAGGACAAGGGCATCCCGGCGCTGCGCGACTGGCTCGGGCGCGCCGTGCTCAACCCGGTCGAGTGGCAGACACGCCTCATCCCCGACGAGCAGGCAACGATCAGCGCGACGCTGCGCGAGCTCGTCGACGACGCCCGCTGCGACCTCGTTTTCACCACCGGCGGCACGGGGCCGGCGCCGCGCGACGTCACGCCCGAGGCGACGCTCGCCGTCGCGACCAAGGAGATGCCCGGTTTCGGCGAGCAGATGCGCCGCATTGGCCTGGCCTTCGTGCCGACCTCGATCCTGTCGCGACAAGTGGCGGTCGTTCGCGGTGAGGCGCTGGTGATCAACCTGCCTGGCCAGCCGAAGGCGATCGCCGAAACGCTCGAAGGCCTGCCGCGGGCGACGCCGCCGCTGCCTGGGATCTTCTCCGCCGTGCCCTACTGCATCGACCTGATCGGCGGGCCGTACCTCGAAACCGACCCCGCCGTGTGCGCGGCGTTCCGCCCGAAGTCAGCGCTCAGGACGACTTTGTCGCCCTGAGCGGAGCGAAGGGTCTCGACCCGGCGCAGAGATCCTTCCCTGCGATCGGGTTCACTTCACCAGCCGGTTCAGCCGCTCGGCGTCGAAGCTCTCGGTCGTGTGCGCCTCGCCGGGAACGCAATCCTCGGTCGGCAGCTCGCGCGTTCGCGACGAGAGCTTCTCGATCGCCTGCCACAGCAGCGCGATCTGGTGCTCCTGGCCCGAGGCGTTGTCGATCAGGCCCTTCATCGCCTGCGACACCGGATCGTCGCCCTGCGTCAGGCCGTAGGCGGAAAAGCCCATCTTCGCGGCCGTCGCCTCGCGCGTCGCGTCGACCTCCGCCTGGATGATCCGCGCCGGGTTGCCGACGGCGGTCGCGCCGGCGGGCACCGGCTTCACAACCACCGCGCCCGAGCCGACGCGCGCACCGTCGCCGACGGTGAAGCCGCCGATCACCTGCGAGTTCGCGCCGACGATGACGCCGCGCCCCAGGGTCGGATGGCGCTTCGCGCCCTTGGCGAGCGAAGTTCCGCCGAGGGTGACGCCCTGATAGATCGTGCAGTCGTCGCCGACCTCGGCGGTCTCGCCCATGACAACGCCCATGCCGTGGTCGATGAAGACACGCCGGCCGATCGTCGCGCCCGGGTGGATCTCGATGCCGGTGAGGAAGCGCGCCACATGCGAGACCCAGCGCGCCGCCCAATGAAAGCCGTGCCGGCGCCACCAGGCCGCGTGGCGATGCAGGACGATCGCGTGCAGCCCCGGATAGCAGGTGAGCACCTCCCAGGTCGAGCGCGCCGCCGGGTCGCGCTCGCGGATGCAGGCGATGTCTTCGCGCAGTTGCTCGAACATGGAAGGCCCCGAGTGAGGAAGCGAGGCAGTTTAGCGGCAGCGCTCGTCGATCGCTCGGGCGATGCCGCGCAGGATGTGCACCTCTTCCGTGTTCAGCTCGGCGCGATTGGCGAGGCGCCGTAGCCGCGCCATCAGCTTCTTCGGCGCGGCCGGGTCCAGGAAGCCGAGCGACTCGAGCGACGATTGCCAATGCGCGATCAGGCCGAGCACCGCGACCGCGTCGGCGCGACGCGCGTCGATGGCGCGCGGCGGCGCGCCGAAGCCGCCCTGCGCCTGGCGCCAGTCGTAGGCGATCAGCTGCACGGCCTGCGCAAGGTTGAGCGAGCCGTAGGCGGGGTCGGTGGGGATCGTGAGGCAGGCATGGCAGGCGTAGACATCGTCGTTGGCGAGCCCGAAGCGCTCCGAGCCGAACACGAAGGCGACCCGGTGCGTGCTCGGCGCGAGCGTCGCGAAGAGCTCGCGCGGCGACCGGTTGGGCGGCCCGAAGTCGCGCGGCGTCATCGCCGTCGCGCCGACGTAGCTGACGCCGTCGAGCGCCTCGTCGAGCGTGGCGACGACGCGCGCGCCGGCCAGGACGTCGGTCGCGCCGCTCGCCAGCGCCAGCGCCTCAGGGCGGTGCTGCACGTCGGCGAAACGTGGGGCGACCAGCACCAGCTCGGAGAAGCCCATGACCTTCATCGCCCGCGCCGCGGCACCGACATTGCCTGCGTGGCTGGTGCCGACGAGGACGAAGCGGGTGGGGTCGGCGGGCATGCGGCGGCTAAAATCGGTGTCGCTCATTTTGCAGCGCGCCCCGAAGCGATCCTTGCCGGCACCCAGGCCGGCGTCGAACTCGCCGAAAGCCACCCCGCCCCATGTCCCAAGCGCTGCACCCGATGCTCAACACCGCCATCAAGGCGGCGCGCACCGCCGGGTCGATCATCAACCGCGCGTCGCTCGATCTCGAGCGGCTGCAGGTGAGCACCAAGGCGCCGAACGACTTCGTCACCGAGGTCGACAAGGCCGCCGCGGCGGCGATCATCGACACCCTGCTCGCGGCCTACCCGGGCCACGGCATCCTCGCCGAGGAGTCGGGCAGCGCGCGCGGTGCGCGCGACAGCGAGTACGTCTGGATCATCGACCCGCTCGACGGCACGACCAACTTTATCCACGGGCTGCCGACCTACGCGGTCTCGATCGGCCTCTCTTTTCGCGACCAGATCCAGCAGGCCGTGGTCTACGACCCGGCCCGCAACGACCTGTTCTTCGCGTCCAAGGGGCGAGGCGCGTTCCTCAACGACCGGCGCCTCCGCGTCTCCAAGCGCACCCGCATGGCGGAGGCACTGATCGGCACCGGCTTTCCTTTCCGACAGGGCGACGACCTTTCTCATTACCTCCGCATTCTGGAGACGGTGATGAAGAGCTGCGCCGGCGTTCGCCGCCCGGGCGCCGCCGCGCTCGACCTCTGCTACGTCGCCGCCGGCTGGTACGACGCCTTCTTCGAGACGGGCCTGTCGCCCTGGGACGTCGCAGCCGGGTCGCTCATCGTCACCGAGGCGGGCGGGCTGGTCGGCAACTTTACCGGCGTCGCCGAGTTCCTGCATCAGCGCGAGGTCGTTGCCGGCAATCCGAAGATCTACGGCCAGTTGGTGCATCTGCTGGCGCCGCACACGAACATCGTGCGCGACGGCGCCGGCGAAACGCCAGGTTGAGGTTGGCGCGCAAGCGTCGCCGATGAACGCCGCCGAGCCCATCGGCCACACGCCGATGATGCAGCAGTACCTGCGCATCAAGGCCGAGCACCCCGACACGCTCGTCTTCTACCGGATGGGCGACTTCTACGAGCTCTTCCTCGACGACGCCCGACGCGCGCATCGCCTTCTTGACATCACGCTGACCGCACGCGGTTCCAGCGCCGGCGAGCCAATCGCGATGGCCGGCGTGCCCGTGCACGCGGTCGACGGCTATCTCGCCAAGCTGGTGCGACTCGGCGAATCGGTCGCGATCTGCGAACAGGTGGGCGAGGTCGGCGCCGGCAAAGGGCCGGTCGAGCGCAGGGTCGTCCGCATCGTCACGCCGGGAACGCTGACCGAGAGCGACCTGCTCGCCGAGAAGAGCGATTCGGTCCTGGTCGCCGTCAGCCGCGTCGCGAATCGCTTCGGCCTGGCGTGGACGGCGCTTTCCAACGGCGAGATCGGCCTGGCCGAATGCGCCGAGGCCGAGCTCGCGGGCTGGCTCGCCCGGCTGGCGCCCGCGGAGGTGATCGTGGACCGCGAGCTGCCTTGCGGCCCGATCGACGGCGCGCCGGCGATCACGACGCGACCGCCCTGGCAGTTCGACAGCGCGCTCGGCCATCGCCTGCTGTGCACGCAGCTGCGCGTCGCTTCGCTCGCCGCGTTCGGAGCCGACGATCTCGCCGCCTCACATGCCGCCGCCGGCGCGCTGCTCGCCTATGCCGAGCACACCCAGGGTCGCGCACTCGCCCACATCCACCGCCTGAAGGTGCAGCGCACGAGCGAGCTGATCGACCTGCCACCGGTGACGCACCGCAACCTCGAGTTGACGAAAACCTTGCGCGGCCGCGACGCGCCGACGCTGCTCTCGACGATCGACCTCTGCGTCACCGGTATGGGGAGCCGCGCGTTGCGCCAGTGGCTGACGCAGCCTCTGCGCGATCGTCGCGTCGCCATCGACCGCCACGAAGCGATCGCGGCGCTCATCGCGGGAGCGCACGGTGCGCTGCGCGAGACGCTGCGCCATCTCTCGGATGTCGAGCGGATCGGCGCCCGCGTCGCCCTGCGCCAGGTGCGGCCGCGCGAGCTCGCCGGCCTCCGTGCGACCCTGCTCGCGCTGCCACGCGTGCGCGCCGCGGTGCCCGACGCAGGCTCGGTCCTGCTCGACATGCTCGGCGAGGCACTGTCACCGTCGGACGAGATCGCCGGCTGCCTGGCGGTGATCGCCGTCGAGCCCGCAGCGCTGCTCCGGGACGGCGGGGTCATCGCTGCCGGCGTCGACGCCGAGCTGGACGAGCTGCGCGCGATCGGCCGCGGCGGCGACGCCTACCTGATCGAGCTCGAGGCGAAAGAGCGCGAGCGCACAGGCATCGCGACGCTGCGCGTCCAGTTCAATCGTGTCCACGGCTATTTCATCGAGGTCTCGCAGGGGCAGGCGGCGCGGGTTCCCGCCGACTACCGGCGCCGCCAGACGATGAAGAACGCCGAGCGCTTCATCACGCCCGAGCTGAAGGCGTTCGAGGACAAGGCGCTGTCGGCGGGCGAACGCTCCCTGGCGCGCGAGAAGGCACTCTACGAGCAGCTCCTCGACGACCTGGCGCCGCACCTCGAGTCGATCTCGGCGGTGGCGCGCTCGCTCGCCTCGCTCGACGCGCTCGCCGCCCTCGCCGAGCAGGCGCGCCGCGGCGAGTGGTCGCGGCCGCGCTTCGTCAAGGAGCCGCTGATCGAGATCGAGCGCGGCCGCCACCCGGTCGTCGAGGCCCGGCTCCAGGAAGCGGGCAGGCCGTTCATCGCCAACGACTGCCGGCTCGACGCACGCCGCCGAATGCTCGTCATCACGGGCCCGAACATGGGCGGCAAAAGCACGTTCATGCGCCAGGTGGCGCTGATCGTCCTGCTCGCCTCGATCGGGTCGTACGTGCCGGCGGCGTCGTGCCGGCTCGGGCCGATCGACGCCATCCACACCCGCATCGGCGCCGCCGACGACCTGGCCAACGCGCAATCGACCTTCATGGTCGAGATGACCGAGGCGGCGGCGATCGTCCAGGGCGCGACCGAGCATTCGCTCGTGCTGATGGACGAGATCGGCCGCGGCACCTCGACTTGCGACGGCCTGGCGCTGGCCGGCGCCATCGCCCATCACCTGCACGATAGGAACCGCTCGTTCACGCTGTTCGCAACCCACTACTTCGAGCTCACCGACTTCCCGGCGCAGCACGAACGAGCGCAGAACGTGCATGTCGCCGCGGTCGAGAGCGGCGAAGGGAACGACATCGCCTTCCTCCACGAGATCGAGGCGGGCCCGGCGAGCCGCAGCTACGGCGTCCAGGTGGCTCGCCTCGCCGGCATGCCGCCGGCCCTGCTGCGAAATGCCCGGAGCGCGCTCGAGCGGCTGGAGGCGGAGCGGATCGCGCGCCAGCCGCAGATCGACCTGTTCGCGGCCACGGGTGCCGCCGACGCAGCAGTGGCGGACCGGGACGCGCTGGCCGGCGTGGCGAATTCCGCGCTCGGCGAGGCCGTCGCCGCGCTGGACCCCGATATCCTCACCCCTCGCGAGGCGCTCGACGCGCTTTATCGCCTCAAGACCCTGCACCGGGACACGTCATGACCTATTGCGTAGCCGTCAAGCTCGACGCCGGCCTGGTATTTCTCTCCGACTCGCGCACCAACGCCGGCCTCGACCAAATCGGCACGTTCCGCAAGATGATGGTCTACGAGCGCCCGGGCGACCGCTTCATGGTCATGCTCTCGGCCGGCAACCTCTCGATCTCGCAGCAGGTGCGCGAGATCCTGCAGGTCGAGGAGCTGCACGACGGAGACCACCCGCCGATCACGATTTGGAACGCGACGAGCATGTTCGATGCCGCCCGCGTCCTGGGCGCCGCGATGCGCCGCGTCTACGACCAGGACGGCGCCTCGCTCAAGAAGTCGGGGCTCGACTTCAACGCCTCGATGATCTTCGGCGGCCAGGTGCGCGGCGAGGCCATGCGGCTCTTCCTCGTCTATTCCGCCGGCAACTTCATCGAGGCGACGCGCGAGACGTGCTTTTTCCAGATCGGCGAGTCGAAGTACGGCAAGCCGGTGCTCGACCGCATGATGCGGCCCTCGACGCCGCTCGACGAGGCCGCCAAGTGCGTGCTCGTGTCGATGGATTCGACCCTGAAGTCGAACCTCTCCGTGGGTCTGCCGCTCGACCTCGCCATCTACGAGGCGAACCGCTTCGAGTCGTCGCAGATCGTCTGCATCGACGACCGCAATCCGTATTTCCAGATGATCCGCAGCAGCTGGGGCGAAAAGCTCCGGCAGGCGTTCGAGTCGATCGACGACCCGCAGTGGGATGTCGAAGGCTCGGCGGCCGCGCCGCTCTGCGTCGCGTCGCAGCGCTACGAGACGATGCGCAAGATCACGCACCCGGGCGAGAAGATCGTCTGACCCCCGGATCAGGGCGACCGCACACGCCGATATAATTGCACTTTCCACCACGGCACTTGTGACGAGTGCCGCTCGCAATGACCAAGTTCGTCTTCGTCACCGGCGGCGTGGTGTCCTCACTGGGCAAGGGCATCGCTTCTGCGTCCCTCGCCGCGATCCTCGAGTCGCGGGGCCTCAAAGTCACCCTCATCAAGCTGGATCCGTACCTCAACGTCGATCCAGGAACGATGTCGCCGTTCCAGCACGGCGAGGTGTTCGTCACCGACGACGGCGCCGAGACCGACCTCGACCTCGGCCACTACGAGCGCTTCATCACCACCAAGATGAAGCGGACCAACAACTTCACGACCGGCCAGATTTACAAGAGCGTGCTCGAGAAGGAGCGCCGCGGCGACTATCTCGGCAAGACCGTGCAGGTGATCCCCCACGTCACCAACGAGATCCAGGATTTCGTGCGGCGCGGCGCCAATCCGGATCCGGGCACGGAGATCGACGTCGCGATCGTCGAGATCGGCGGCACGGTCGGCGACATCGAGTCGCTGCCCTTCCTCGAGGCGGTTCGCCAGATGAGCCTGAAGATGGGCCCGGGCAGCTGCGCCTTCCTCCACCTCACTCTTGTGCCGTGGATTCCCGCCGCCGGCGAGCTGAAGACCAAGCCGACGCAGCACAGCGTCCAGAAGCTGCGCGAGATCGGCATCATGCCGGACGCCCTGCTCTGCCGCGCCGACCGGCCCATTCCCGACGAGGAGCGTGCCAAGATCTCGCTGTTCGCCAACGTGCACGAGTTCGGCGTCATCTCGGTGTGGGACGTCGACACCATCTACAAGGTGCCGCGCATGCTGCACGCGCAGGGGCTCGACGAGCTAATCTGCGCCAAGCTGCAGCTGCACACGAAGCCGGCGAACCTCACCCGCTGGGACAAGCTCGTCGACGAAGTCGAGCACCCGAAGCACGAGGTGACGATCGCGATGTGCGGCAAGTACGTCGACCTCTCCGACTCCTACAAGTCGCTTAATGAGGCCTTGCGCCACGCCGGCATCCACAACCACGCGCGGGTGAAAATCGAGTACGTCGATTCCGAGGATCTGACGTCGACGAGCGTCGCCAACCTTGGCCGCTACGACGCGATCCTCGTTCCAGGCGGCTTCGGCAAGCGAGGCGTGGAGGGCAAGGTCCTCGCCGCGCAGTACGCGCGGGAAAAGAAGATCCCCTACCTCGGCATCTGCCTCGGCATGCAGGTCGCGACGATCGAATACGCGCGCCACAAGGCGGGCCTGGCCGGCGCCAACAGCACCGAGTTCGAGCCGCAGACCGAGCATCCGGTGATCGCGCTCATCGATGAGTGGGAAGACCCCGACGGGCAGGTCCAGAAGCGCACGGCGAAGTCCGACCTCGGTGGCACGATGCGCCTTGGCGCGCAGAGCTCCGACGTGAAGCCCGGGACGCTGGCCCACGAGATCTACGGAAACGTGCTGACCGAGCGGCACCGCCACCGCTACGAGGCCAACGAAAACTACCTCGACCAGCTCACCGAGGCCGGCCTCGTGATCTCGGCGATCACCCAGCGCGAGAAGCTCACCGAGATCGTCGAGCTGCCGACGAGCGTGCATCCGTGGTTCATCGGTGTCCAGTTCCATCCCGAGTTCAAGTCGACGCCGTGGGGCGGCCACCCCCTCTTCAAGTCGTTCATCCACGCCGCACTCGCGCATCAGGCGGAACGGGCCGAGAAGGTCGCGGCTTGAAAATTCGCCGGACATGAAGCTCTGCGGGTTCGACGTCGGCCTGGACCGGCCGCTCTTTCTCATCGCCGGCCCTTGCGTCGTCGAGTCGGAGCAACTGCAGATGGACGTCGCCGGCAAGCTGCAGGAGATCGCCGGCCAGCTGAGCGTGCCGTTCGTCTTCAAGTCGAGCTACGACAAGGCGAATCGCTCGAGCGGCACGTCGTTTCGCGGGCCGGGGCTCGACAAGGGGCTCGAGATCCTCGCCAAGGTCAAGCGCGAGCTCGGCGTGGCCATCCTCACCGACGTGCACCGCGAAGACGAGATCGCCAGCGCGGCCGCGGTCGTGGACGTGCTGCAGACGCCCGCGTTCCTCTGCCGCCAGACCGACTTCATCAGCGCCGTCGCCCAAAGCGGCAAGCCTGTGAACATCAAGAAGGGCCAGTTCCTCGCGCCGCACGACATGAAGAACGTGCTCGACAAGGCGCGTGCCGCCGCGCGCGGCGCCGGCCTCTCGGAAGACCGCTTCATGGCGTGCGAGCGTGGCGCGAGCTTCGGCTACAACAACCTCGTCTCCGACATGCGCAGCCTCGCGATCATGCGCGAGACGAAGGCGCCGGTCGTCTTCGATGCGACCCATTCCGTGCAACTTCCGGGCGGCCAGGGCACGACGTCGGGCGGGCAGCGCGAGTTCGTTCCGGTGCTGGCGCGCGCCGCGGTCGCAGTCGGCGTCGCCGGCATCTTCATGGAGACGCATCCCGATCCCGCGAAGGCGCTCTCCGACGGCCCCAACGCCGTGCCGCTCAAACACATGCGCGCGCTGCTCGAGCAGCTCGCCGAGCTCGACCGCGCGGTCAAGTCGCGGCCGCTCCTCGAGCAATCGTTCGACGCCTGAGCGGCCCGACCCTCCTTCCCACGATCTTGAAACAAGGAAACGAATGAGCGCCATCGTCGACATCGTCGGCCGGGAAATCCTCGACAGCCGCGGCAATCCCACGGTCGAGTGCGACGTGCTGCTCGAAAGCGGCACGATGGGCCGCGCGGCGGTGCCGTCGGGTGCATCGACCGGATCGCGCGAGGCGATCGAGCTGCGCGACGGCGATGCCAATCGCTACGGCGGCAAGGGCGTGCTGCGCGCGATCGAGCACATCAACACCGAGATCAGCGAGGCCGTGCTTGGCCTAGATTCGAGCGAGCAGGCCTTCCTCGACCGCACCCTCATCGACCTCGACGGCACCGAGAACAAGAGCCGGCTCGGCGCCAACGCGACGCTCGCCGTCAGCATGGCGGTGGCGCGCGCCGCCGCCGAGGAGAGCGGCCTGCCGCTCTACCGCTATTTCGGCGGGACGAGCGCGATGCAGATGCCGGTGCCGATGATGAACGTCGTCAACGGCGGCGCGCACGCGAACAACAATCTCGACCTGCAGGAGCTGATGATCATCCCGGTCGGCGCGCCGACGTTCCGCGAGGCGCTTCGCTACGGCGCCGAGGTGTTCCAGGCGCTGAAGAAGATCATCGACGGCCGCGGCATGAGCACGGCGGTCGGTGACGAAGGCGGCTTCGCGCCGAACGTCGCCGGCCACGAGGCGGCGATCCAGATGATCCTCGAGGCGATCGAGAAGGCCGGCTACGTCGCCGGCGCGCAGGTCGCCATCGGCCTCGACTGCGCGGCGAGCGAGTTCTACAAGGACGGCCAGTACCGCCTCGACGGCGAGGGCCTGACGCTCGGTGCGAGCGAGTGGATCGACACGCTCGCGAGCTGGACCGCCAAATACCCGATCATCTCGATCGAGGACGGCATGGCCGAAGGCGACTGGGACGGCTGGAAGCTGCTCAACGACCGGCTCGGCGCGAAAGTCCAGCTCGTCGGCGACGACCTCTTCGTCACCAACACCAAGATCCTGAAGGAAGGCATTCGCAGAAACGTCGCCAACTCGATCCTGATCAAGGTCAACCAGATCGGCACATTGACGGAGACGTTCGCCGCGGTCGAGATGGCCAAGCGCGCCGGCTGGACCTCGGTCATCAGCCACCGCTCGGGCGAGACGGAGGACGCGACGATCGCCGACATC
>JBBRFW010000062.1:0-21195 GCA_038241255.1 Burkholderiales bacterium
GGTGCGATCGCGCAAGGGCTGGTACGTCGTCGAGCCGTCGTTCGCGCAGGCGCGCGACGCGTTCGCCGCGCGCCGGGTGATCGAGACCGGCATGCTGCGCGAAGCCGGCAAGCCCCTGCAAACGGTGATCCGGCGGCTGCGCCAGCACGTCGCCGAAGAAAGCGCCGCGATCGACGGCAGCGACGCAGCGACCCGCACTTTCCTGCTGGCCGACTTCCATGTCTGCTTGGCCGAGTGCGTCGGCAACCGCCTCCTGACCGACGTGATCCGCGACCTGACCGCGCGAACGACGTTGGTCGCCTCGCTCTATCAGTCGACGCACGACGCGCGCCAGTCGTGCGACGACCACGGCGAGATCGTCGCGGCGCTCGCCGAAGGCGACCTTGACCGGGCGCAGAGCCTGATGGCCGCGCACATTGGCAGCGTCCAGGAGGGGCTCGACGAGTCGGCGACGGCCGGCGGCGACTCACGCGAGCGCTTGCGCGCTTCGCTCGCCCCAGTGGTTCGGCTTGCAGCGCGTCGCGCTCGATGAGCGGTGCCGGCGGCGCATTCACCCGCAGCAAAGATGCCCTCGTGACGAGCCTAAGCATTGGAACTTGGACATGGCGAAGTGACTTTTCGCCAAACAGGTGTTCAAGTAGGAGCTCGATTGCCTCGTGGGCGACGCGATAGAGGTGCAAATCGACGGCCGTTAGCGGCGGATCGGTGGTGCGGGCACGCATGCCGTCGTAGCCGTCGATGTCCGGGTGAAGCTGCAGCAGCTCGAGGGTCGAAGCTTAGCCGCCCTCCTCGCCGGCAATTTTTTCCGCCGTCGCGATCGCTTCCATGCCGGCCTCGGCCGCGATCGATCGATAGACCGATTCGGTCTCGACGTAGGAATTCCGGCGCTCCGAACCGATCAACAGGGCGAGGCGGCGCGCGCCTTGCGCGCGCAGATGCTCGCTGTTGCGGATCTCAGATCGTGACAAAGGCGCTCACAGATCGCGTCAATCACCAAGTCACGCTAAGTTATTGTTTTGACGGGCTGAATTTACTCAAATCTAGGGTTTCGGTACTGTCGCAATTCTCCGACATCTTATTCGCCAGAGGTTCAGAGATCTTGTCAATGAGCGCTGCGGCATGCGTTGAACCCCTGATGCACGTGGCACGCCAGAGGTCACGATCGGCGCGTCCATGCGCTACAACGCCTATTTGCCGAAACCCGCTCAAGGCCTGCAGCTGCTGGAGGCGACCGAGGCGCTTTAGGTAGTTGCGTTGAAACACAATAGGGTGTTTAGGTTGGATTCTTCTTGACGAGACGGACATGGGTGACCGTTTCAGATCCTACTGTCTCCAAGCATTCGTAGTCGCGTGCGATGTTGTCCGTTCCTTCCAACAAGCGCTCACCCGACCCTAACAATTTGTTGGTGATGACGAGGTGCATTTCGTCGACCAATCCTGCCCTAAGATATTGGCGAACCAGTGTCGCGCCTCCGCCCAAGCGCACGTCCTTCCCCTGTGCGGCTGCAAACGCTTGCTGCAATGCAGACTCGATGCCGTCATTTACGAAGTGAAATGTTGTCCCACCTTCCATGGGCAATGCCGCCCGACCGTGACTAGTTAACACGAAAACGGGCGTATGGTAGGGCGGATTGGCGCCCCACCAACCTTTCCAATCATCACCGACCCAAGGACCGCGCACCGGTCCGAACATGTTGCGACCCAGAATATTGGCGCCAATATTTTCTGGGGCCTTCGCCAAGAAATCGTCATCAATTCCTGTGCTACCACCTTCCTGTCCAAACATGCTTCGGATCGTGCGGGTTCGCCATGCCCAGTCCATGAGCGCAAGGCCGTCCTGGCCGAACGGGTTTTCCAGACTTTGCCCTGGCGCAGAGCTAAAGCCGTCGATTGATAGGGCATAACCGCGTACCACCAGTTTTTGCATTTTTTCCTTTGAGATCAGTGAAAGGGGTCTCATGGACTATTCGCTTACACGCGTACTGCCGCTTCCGCAGCACACTTGCCCGTATCGGGACAACATTTCCCCGAGACACGCCTCCGGCCTGGCCAGGTGTTTCTTGCCACCCTCGATGCGCCGTACTTCTCCACGACTTCGTTGCAAGCTCCTTTGCTCGGGTAAGTCCTACCAAAGCCTTATCAGCGTTCCGTTGGCGGTTTCCTGCAGGTCGATGCTGGCGACAAACCGAATGCGCTCACCATCGCCGTGGTCGAAAACCAAGCGGTCGGGTGGCGTAATTTCCTTGAACGCCGCGTGGTTCGGATAGCGCGTGCCGTCTGGGGCCACCATGACAAATGTCCGGGTGCCGCCGACGCGGGAATCCATCTTCACGTCTTCGTTTTTGAAGCCGTCCGGTCCCCACCCTTGGTTTTGGTGCTCAGGCCCGCCATGGCCATCCCCACCAGCGCGCGCGGGAAGCGTCCTCGGCTGGTTCATGTCCTCTCCTGTCGAATTTGTCGTGCGAGTCTGGGGCCTGGCCGGACCGGCGCCGACTCGCGCAGCAGCTCGGCCAGGCGCACGCTGTCGAAGCCGGCGCGCTTCCACGTGGGCTCGAGATCGGGGGCGGGGTCGAGCAGCAGCCTGGCGATCAGCGGCTCGGCGCGCGTCGTCGCCGGATCGGCGAGCAGCACGTAGCGCGCCCCCTTCGGCTCCTGCAGTCTTCCCACCCAGTCGAGATCGACCAAAGCGGCGAGCACGGGCTCGACCTGCAGCGGATCGATGCCGATGGCCGCGGCGATGTCCTCGTCCTCGATGCCGCGCCGGCCATCGTGGCGCGCCACGGCGAGTTGGCCGAGGACGACCAGGGCGAGATGGAAGTCGGCGCCGGGCCCGTCGGGCCAGCGCGCCAGCCGCTTGCCCACCAGCGGCGCATACGCGGCGATGACCGCGCCGAGCAGGACGATCACCCAGCTCAGATAGATCCAGATCAGGAAGATCGGCAGAGTCGCGAACGCGCCGTACACCAACGCATAGGTCGGGACCGCACCGAAGTAGGCAGTCAGCGCGCGCTTGCCCAGGACCATGCAGGTGGCAACGAAGGCGCCGCCGACGAGCGCGTGGCGCCAGCGCACGAAGGTGTTCGGCACGTAGTGGAAGAGCGCCGCAACGCCGATCCCTTCGAGCAGGAACTCCAGCGACGCCACCGCCATGCCGATGCCGCGCGGCAAGCCACCGACCAGGCCGCGCGAGACCGTAAGAGCGTACGAGGTCGCCGTCAGGCTCACCGCGAAGATCAAAGGCCCGAGCGTGACCGCGGCCCAGTAGATCAGGACGCGCTGGGCGATGCGGCGCGGCGTCCTGACGCGCCAGATCGCGTTCAGGGCGCGGTCGATGGTCAGCATCATCGCCAGCGCGCTGAAGATGAGCGCGACCAGGCCGAACGCACCGAGCCGGCTCGCGCGCATTGAGAACTGGCCGATCGCGCCCATGACCGGCCGGGCGATCGCTTCGGGGACGAGCGTCTGCAGGAAGTAGCGCTGCAAGGATTCCTGCAGCGCCGCGAACATCGGAAACGCCGAGAACAGCGCCAGCATCACCGTGATGAGCGGCACCAGAGAAATGATGGTCGTGAAGGTCAGGCTTCCGGCGGTGAGCGCGAGGCGGTCTTCGCGGAAGCGGAGCAAAAGGGTACGCGCGGTGGTGAGCCACGGCCAAGCCTGCACGGCGGCAATCCATCGCTCCGCGGCGGGCCGTTCTGTCACTGTCCGGTTGGGCGATGCATTGCTGGCATCATAAGCAGCGATGGACGACGCCCCCGCTCCGACCATCGCCGTGCGCCGGACGCGGGCGCTCGCCGTGGCCGCAACGCTGGCCCTGATCGCGCTCGGCCTCGCCTGGGAGCTCTGGCTCGCGCCGACCGGCCGCGGCACGCTGGCGATCAAGGTCCTGCCGCTCTTGTGGGTGCTTCCCGGGCTGCTTCGGCTACGTCTCTACACCTACCGTTGGCTGAGCCTGCTCGTCTGGCTCTACGCCGCCGAAGGCGCGACGCGCGCCGGCAGCGAGCAGGGGCTCCCGGCCGCTCTCGCGGCGGCCGAAGTCGTGCTCGCCCTCATGCTCTTCGCCGCCTGCGGCCTGCACGTGCGGGCGCGGCTGCGCGCCGGTGCCGCGGTCGCGGCCGCTGCGCATGCCGTGCCATGAGCCTGCTCGCGGAACTGCGCGCGACCCTGGGCGCGACGCAGGTTCTGGTCGGCACCGACGCCACGCCCTTCGAGGTCGACTGGCGACGCCGATTCCACGGCCGCGCGCTCGCCGTCGTGCGGCCCAGCTCGACGGAGGAAGTCGCGGCCGTGGTCGATGCCTGCCGGCGCCACGGCACGTCGCTCGTCGCCCAGGGCGGCAACACCGGCCTGGTCGGCGGCTCGGTGCCCGACACGAGCGGGCGCCAGGTTCTGCTTTCGACCGCTCGGCTGAACCGCATCCGCGGCGTCGACAGGACCAACCTGACGCTCGTCGCGGAGGCCGGCTGCGTGCTGCAGCGTGTGCAGGAGGCCGCCGCCTCCCAAGGGCTCCTGTTCGCGCTCAGCCTCGCCGCCGAAGGCAGCTGCACCATCGGCGGCTACCTGTCGACGAACGCCGGCGGCACGCAGGTCGTCCGCTATGGCAACGCGCGCGAGCAGTGCCTCGGCCTCGAGCTGGTCACCGCCGAAGGCCGGATCTGGAACGGCCTCTCCGGGCTGCGCAAGGACAACACGGGCTACGACCTGCGCGACCTGCTGATTGGCAGCGAAGGCACGCTCGGCATCATCACCGCCGCGTCGCTTAAGCTGCATCCGCGCCCGGCTGCGACGGTCACGGCGATGGCGGCACTGCCCACGCTCGCGGCCGCCACCTCGCTGCTCAGCCTTGCCCATGAGCGCCTCGGCCCGGGCCTGACCGGGTTCGAGGTGATGAACACCTTCTCGCTCGATCTCGTCCGCACGCACTTCCCGCAGTTGCGTCACCCCCTCGCATCCGCGCCGTGGACCGTTCTCCTCGAGCACTCCGACGCAGAGAACCAGGCACATGCGACCGGCTTGCTCGAGTCGCTGTTCGGTGCCGGGCTCGAGCGCGGCCTGGTCGAGGACGCAGCCTTCGCGACCAGCGTCGAGCAGTCGAACGCGATGTGGCACCTGCGCGAATCGATCACGCTGGCGCAGGTGGCCGAGGGCGCGAACATCAAGCACGACATCTCACTGCCGATCTCTGCCATCGAGGAGTTCGTGGCCGCCACCGACGCTGCGCTGACGCGCGCCTTCCCTGGCGTGCGCCTGGTCGACTTCGGCCACCTCGGCGATGGCAACCTGCACTACAACGTTCAGGGTCCGCCAGGCGAGGCGGCCGACGCGTTCACGGCGCGCTGCGAGAAGGACATCACGGCGATGGTCTACGACGCCGTCGCTGCACGCGGCGGCTCGATCTCGGCGGAGCACGGCATCGGCATGCTCAAGCGCGAGGAGCTGATAGCGCGCAAGTCGTCGGTGGCGCTCGACATGATGCACGCGATCAAGCGAGCGCTCGACCCCGCCGGCGTGCTGAACCCGGGCCGCGTGCTGATGCCTCGAGCCACGACATGAACGCGCGCACGGCCGGCTTCTCGCCGGCCGTCGACGACGCGACCATAAAGTAGCAGCGCGGCGAAACGACGGCGTCGCTGAAGGGCGCCACCAGCTTGCGGCTCTTCAGGTGGCTCTCGATCAGCGGCACGCGGCCGAGGGCGATCCCCTGACCGTCGATGGCCGCCGTGATCAGCTGGTCGTATGACGAGAAATGAAGCACGCCCGCCGGGCGCAGCTCGGCGAGCTTCATCGCCTGCAGCCACAGGCCCCAGTCCTGCAGCTGGTTGCCGCCGTCGGACTCCATGCGCAGGAGCGTGTGGCCGGCGAGATCGGCCGGACGCTTCAGCGGCGGGTGCGGCGGGCGCAGCAGGCGCGGGCTGCACACCGGCGAGACCGTCTCGCCGAACAGGCGGACGCCTTCTTCGGGGCCGGTCGTTCGCACCGGTCGATAGCGGATCGCCAGGTCGACGCCGTCGCGATCGAGATTGACGAGAGCATTGTTCGCCGAGATGCGCACGTCGACCTGCGGATGGTCGGCAACGAAGCCGGCCAACCGCGGGATCAGCCAGAGGCCGGCGAATCCCGGCGTCGTCGTGACGACGACGGTCTGCGGCCGCTCGCTGTGGCGGATCGAGCGCGTCGCCCGATCGAGGCGGCCGAGCGCCTCGAGCGTCGCGGCGTAGAAGGCGGCCCCGTCCTCGGTGAGGGCGAGCGCGCGATGGAGGCGGCGAAAGAGCGGCACACCGAGGCGATCTTCCAGCGCCAGCACCTGGCGGCTCACCGCCGACTGGGTCAGGGCGATCTCTCGGCCGGCACGAGTGAAGCTGAGGTGGCGGGCAGCGCTTTCGAAGGCGACCAGAAGCTCTAGCGGCGGCAGCTCGAAGGCGCGCCCGTTCATCGCAACTGGCATGCGCTCAACGCATGCGATGGATGACGAATCAACGTTTGCAGCAGCGGACCGCGCCGTGGACACTGCTGCTGCCGGTGGCAAAAAACCGCAACGTTCGCCGCCCGCATTGCATGCATGACATTCATGCTACAGGAGTCCAAGATATGAACCAAGACCTGATCAACGGCAGCCGCAACCTCGCCAAGGGGCGGATCCGCCACGTGAGCGCCGAAAGGGGCCGGCGCGTCGAGTGCCTGAGCGGCTCGATCTGGATCACCCAGGACGGCGATCTCCGCGACGTCGTCCTCGCGCCCGGAGAAGCTTTCGACTTCGATCGCCGCGGCGACGCGCTGCTCAGCGCGTTCGCAGACTCACGCTACCTGCTACTCGACAGCTGCGCGCCGCAGCGTCACTGAACGGGGCCCTTGATGGCGGCCGGGAGCGGCAGCGACATGACCCCGATGCCTTCCTCGCGCAGCGCGTCGGCATCCTCGCGCGTGGCGCGGCCGCGGATGCCGCGCTCCTCGACCTCTCCGTAATGGATGCGGCGCGCTTCCTCGGGAAAGCGCTCGCCGACGTCTTCGGTGGAGTCGATCACCTGGCGGACGGCGCGCAGCCACTGCGACTGCAGCGTCATCTCGGTGCCCGCCGCGCGCGCCGCTTCGGCGGGCGCGGCGTGGCGCGAGACGTTCAAGCGCGGCGCGCTGGGCAGGCGCACCGTCGCCGTGTCGCCGCACAGAGGGCAGGCGACGATGCCGCGCTCCTGCTGCGAGACGAAGTCCGCTTCGGACGCGAACCAGCCCTCGTAGGCATGGTGCTGGCCGCAACGCAGGTTCAGGACCTTCATCGCGCCATTATGGGCAGCCCGGCGATGGCGCGGCCATCCAGGCGAGGGGCCAGCGGCCGGCGCGCCAATTGCCGAGCCAGAGCAGCCCGATGAGGGTCTTGGCGTCGGTGACCTTGCCGCGGCGCGCGAGGTCGTCGATCTCGGCGACGCTGGACTCCAAGACGTCGAGGAACTCGCCGGCGTCGAGGCTGCGTTCGCCGGCCTCGAGGCCGCGCGCAAACCAGATCTCGATGCTCTCGTCGGAGTAGCCGATCGCGTTGTGCAGGACGCCTGCGCGGGCCCATTCGGCGGCGCGGTAGCCGGTCTCTTCGACCAGTTCGCGCATCGCGCAGGCGAGGACCGGCTCGCCCGGCTCGAGCTTACCGGCCGGGAATTCGAGCATCGCCCGATTCATCGGGTAACGCCACTGGCGCTCGAGGATCACGCGGTCCTCGCCGAGAAGCGGCACGATCATCACGGCGCCCGGGTGGGCAATGTACTCGCGGGTCGCTTCCGTGCCGTCGGGCAAGGCGACCCGATCGCGGCGCACGTCGAGGAAGGCGCCGCGCCAGGCCGTGCGCGGCTCGAGGCAGGTCTCGCGCAGGTGCGACGTGTCGTCGTCGAGAGGCATCGGCGGCATGGAGCTTCGAGCAAGACCCGGGGGCCCGGGCTCAGGTCGCGAACATCTGCACGATCGCCTGGGCGCAGAGCTGCATCAGCCCGCCGGGCAGCAGGCCGAGAAGGACGACGGCGGCGCCGTTGAACGAGAGCAGGATGCGGACGTCGCGCGTGCCCTCGAGCGGATGGGCATCGACGGGGTCGTCGAACCACATCACCTTGACGACGCGCACATAGTAGTAGGCACCGAGCAGCGACAGGACGACGGCGGCGACGGCGAGCCAGATCAGCGCCGGCGCGTTGGTCGAGACCAGCGCCTGCAGGACCGCCAGCTTGGCGTAGAAGCCCACCGTCGGCGGGATGCCGGCGAGCGAGAACATGAACACCGCCATGATCCCGGCGAACCAGGGGCTGCGCCGCGCCAGTCCGCGGAAATCGTCGATTCGCTCGGCCTCGTGGCCGGCGCGCGAGAGCAGCATGATCATGCCGAAGGTGCCGAGCGTGGTCAGCACGTCGGTGATCACGTAGAACATCGCGGAGCTGTAAGCGTTGCCGGCTGAAACCGTATTGCCGCTGACGACGCCGGGGCAGAGGCCGAGCAGCATGAAGCCGATCTGGGCGATCGTGGAGTACGCCAGCATGCGCTTCAGGTTGGTCTGCGCGATCGCCGCCAGGTTGCCGAGCAGCATCGACGCGAGCGAGAGCAGGACCAGCATCTGCTGCCAGTCGATCGCCAGTCCGATCATCCCCTCGACGAGCAGGCGGAGCGTGATGGCAAAGGCGGCGAGCTTGGGCGCGCCGCCGACGAGCAGCGTCATCGAGGTCGGCGCTCCCTGGTAGACGTCGGGCACCCACATGTGGAACGGCACGGCACCCAGCTTGAAGGCGAGCCCGGAGACGACGAAGACGGTGCCGAGGACGAGCACCGCGCGGTTGATCCGACCGGTGCCGATCGCCTTGAAGACCTCGCTGATCTCGAGCGAGCCGGTGGCCCCGTACATCATCGACAGGCCATAGAGCAGAAAGCCGCTCGCGAGGGCGCCGAGGACGAAGTACTTCATCGCCGCCTCGGTGGCGCCGGTGTCGTCGCGCCGCATGGCGACGAGCGCGTAGAGCGAGAGCGACATCAGCTCGAGCCCGAGATAGACGACCAGGAAGTTGTTGGCCGCGACCATCACCAGGATGCCGAGCAGCGAGAACATCGCGAGAGTGAAGAGCTCGCCCTTGAGCAAGTCGCGCAAGGCGGCATAGGGGCGTGTGTAGACGAGCGTCGTCATCATCGCCAGCGTCGCGAACAGGCCGAGCAGGTGACCCATCGGGTCGGCGACTACCATCCGCTGCATGGCGTAGAAGGTCGCGCCCTCGTAGAAGAACCAGAGCTGAGCGAGCGCGATCACGCCGAGCGCCGTCTGGGCCAGGCAGTAGGTGACGATGCGGTCCTTGCCGGGCACCCAGAGGTCGGCGAGCGCGACCACGCACGCCATCACGAGGAGTGCGATCTCCGGGAGGACGGGGTAGACGGCTTGCCAGTTCATCGCGGCACCAGCTTGGAAATCGACACGTGGCGCAGCAACTCGGTCACCGAGGTATGCATCACGTCGGTGAACGGCTTGGGATAGAGGCCCATGGCGAGGACGGCGACGGCGAGGATCGCGAGCATCGCGAACTCGCGCCGGTCGAGATCGACGAGGTCGCGCACGTGATCGTTGGCGACCGCGCCGAAGTAGACGCGCTTGACCATCCACAGGGTGTAGCCGGCACCCCAGATCAGCGTCGTCGCGGCGGCGGCGGCGATCCAGAAGTTCACTCGAACCGTGCCGAGGATCACCATCCACTCGCCGACAAAGCCGGCGGTGCCCGGCAGGCCGCAGTTAGCCATCGCGAACAGCACCGCGAACGCGGCGAACTTCGGCATCGTGTTGGCGACGCCGCCGTACGCCGAGATCTCGCGCGAGTGGACCCGGTCGTAGAGGACACCGATGCAGAGGAACATGGCGCCCGAGACGAAGCCGTGCGAGACCATCTGCACGATCGCGCCCGAGGTCGTCAGCTCGTTGAACATGAAAAAACCCAGCGTGACGAAGCCCATGTGGGCGATCGACGAATAGGCGACGAGCTTCTTCATGTCGTGCTGGACGAGAGCGACCAAGCCGATGTAGACCACGGCGATCAGTGACAGGGCGACGATGAACCATGCCCACTTGTGGCTGGCGTCGGGCGCGATCGGCAGCGAGAAGCGCAGGAAGCCGTAGGCACCGAGCTTGAGCATGATCGCCGCCAGCACCACCGAGCCGCCGGTCGGCGCCTCGACGTGCGCGTCGGGCAGCCAGGTGTGCACCGGCCACATCGGCACCTTGACGGCAAAGGCGGCGAAGAAGGCGAAAAAGATCAGGACCTGCGCCGTCATCGTCAGCGGCAGGCGATGCCAGACGAGGACGTCGAAGCTGCCGCCCGACTTGTAGTACAGGTAGATCAGCGCCACCAGCATCAAGAGCGACCCGGCGAGGGTGTACAGGAAGAACTTGAACGCCGCGTATACGCGCCTCGGGCCGCCCCACACGCCGATGATGAGATACATCGGGATCAGCGTCGCCTCGAAGAAAACGTAGAACAGCAGCCCGTCCATGGCGCAGAACACGCCGACGAGCAGGCCCGAGAGGATCAGAAACGCGCCCATGTACTGGTGGACGCGGCTCTCGATCACCTTCCATGCCGAGATCACGACGATGGCGGTCGTGAACGCGGTCAGCAGAACGAACCACACCGAGAGGCCGTCGACGCCCAGCGTGTACCAGACGTTGAAGCGCGCGATCCAGGCGTGCTTCTCGCCGAACTGCAATGCCGCGGTCGTCAGGTCGAAGCCGGTGACGAGGGGGATCGTGATCACGAAGCTGGCCAGCGCAGCGACCAGCGCCGCCCAGCGCACCACCTCGGCGCGGTCGTCACGGCCGAAGCCGAGCAGCAACGCCCCGGAGACGATGGGCAGCCAGATCGCGATGCTGAGGAAGGGCATGTTCTTGTTGTTCGCCGTCGCTCAGCGGCCCATCAGGTTGCCGAGGAAGGGCCACAGCTGCCAGGTCATGAGGCCGATGACGCCGACGATCATGACCAGCGCGTACCAGTACAGGTAGCCGCTCTGAAGGCGCCGGCTGAGTGCGGCGACGCCGCCGATGGTGCGCGCCGAGCCGTGGATGAGGATGCCGTCGATGAGGCCGACGTCCCCGCCCTTCCACAGGCCCTGCCCGAACAGCCGGGCACCGCGCGCGAGGACGTTCTCGTTAAACCAGTCGAAGTAGTACTTGTTGTCGAGCACGCGGTAGACGAACGAGAAACGGCGCTGGATCGCCGCCGGGATGTCGGGCCGGCGCAGGTAGAAGAACCAGGCGACGACGACGCCGGCGAGCGCGAGCCAGAAGATCGGCCCCGTCAGCGCACGGAGCGACATCGCGACCGGACCGTGGAACGCCTTCGCGAGCTCCTCCATCGCCGGGTGGCGCTCGGCCAGCACCGCGATCGCGTCCTTGAAGAAATCGCCGAACAACATCGGGCCGATCGTCAGGAAGCCGATCACGACCGACGGGATCGCCAGGAGCACGAGCGGCAGCCAGACCACGGCCGGGGACTCGTGCGGCGCATGACCGCGCACATCGGCGGCGTGCGGGTCCGGCTCGGCGTGCGTTGCGCGGGCATCGGCGCCGCCCTCGGGCTTGTCCGGGTCGGAGCCGTCGTGAGGGGACTCGGCGGGAAAGGGCTTGTTCCGGAAGCGCTCGGCGCCGTGGAAGACCAGGAAATACATCCGGAACGAATAAAAGGCGGTCACGAACACGCCCGCGGCGACAGCGAAGTAGGCGAAGCCGGCGCCGGCGAGGTGGCTCTCGTGCACCGCCTCGATGATCGAATCCTTTGAATAGAAGCCTGCGAAGAACGGCGTGCCGATGAGCGCCAGCGAGCCGACCAGCGACGTGATCCAGGTGATCGGCATGTACTTCCGAAGGCCACCCATGTTGCGGATGTCCTGGTCGTGGTGCATGCCGATGATCACCGAGCCAGCGGCAAGGAAGAGCAGCGCCTTGAAGAACGCGTGCGTCATCAGGTGGAACACGGCGACCGAATAGGCCGATGCGCCGAGCGCGACGGTCATGTAGCCGAGCTGCGAGAGCGTCGAGTAGGCGACGACGCGCTTGATGTCGTTCTGGATGACGCCGAGGAAGCCCATGAAGAGCGCCGTTATCGCGCCGATCACAAGCACGACCGAGAGCGCCGTGTCTGAGAGCTCGAACAGCGGCGACATGCGTGCGACCATGAAGATGCCGGCCGTGACCATCGTCGCCGCGTGAATCAGCGCCGAGATCGGCGTCGGGCCTTCCATCGAGTCGGGCAGCCAGACGTGGAGCGGGAACTGCGCGCTCTTGCCCATCGCGCCGATAAACAGGCAGATGCAGATGACGGTGATCAGGCGCCAGTCGCTCGCCGGGAACGCCAGCTGCGACAGCTCGGGCCCGCGCGCGAACGCCTCCCGGTAGTCGAGCGTGCCGGCGAATGCGACGACGAGGCCGATGCCGAGGATGAAGCCGAAGTCGCCGACGCGGTTGACGATGAACGCCTTCATGTTGGCGAAGATCGCCGTTGGGCGCGTGAACCAGAAGCCGATCAGCAGGTAGGAGACCAAACCGACCGCTTCCCAGCCGAAGAAGAGCTGGAGGAAGTTGTTGCTCATGACCAGCATGAGCATCGAGAACGTGAACAGCGAGATGTAGCTGAAGAAGCGCTGGTAGCCCGGGTCGTCGGCCATGTAGCCGATCGTGTAGACATGCACCATCAGCGAGACGAAGGTGACCACCGTCATCATCATCGCGGTGAGGCCGTCGATGAGGAAGCCGATCTCCATCTTCAGCGGCCCGACGCGCATCCATTCGTAGATGGTGGCGTTGAAGCGGGCGCCGTCCACGGCGACCGCGTAAAGCACCCAGGCCGAGATCAGGAACGAGACGAGGACGCCGAGGATCGTCACCGTGTGCGCGCCGGCGCGGCCGATCTGCCTGCCGAAGAGGCCTGCGACCAGGGCGCCGACTAGCGGTGCCGTCGGCACGACGGTGAGGAGCGCGGCCGAGAGCGTGGTCGCCATCTCAGCCTTTCAAGGAATCGAGCTCGTCGACGGCGATCGTCGAGCGGGTGCGGAACAGCACCACCAGGATCGCCAGGCCGATCGCCGACTCCGCCGCGGCGACCGTGAGGATGAAGAAGACGAACACCTGACCTGCCATGTCGCCGAGGTAATAGGAGAAGGCGACGAAGTTCAGGTTGACGGCGAGCAGCATCAGCTCGATCGCCATCAGCAGAACGATCAGGTTCTTGCGGTTGAGGAAGATGCCGATCACCGACAGCGCGAACAGGATCGCGCCGAGGGAGAGATAGTGGCCGAGGGTCACCGGACCGAGCGTCATCTCCGGTCCCCCACCGGCTTGGCCGCATCGCTGGCGACGTCGTGCGGAGCGCCTTCGGGCTTCATCGACACGATGCGCATCCGGTCGGCCTTCTTGGCCTTGACCTGCTCGGACGGGTCGGTGCGCTTGCTGTCCTTGCGGGCGCGCAGCGTCAGCGAGATGGCGGCGATGATCGCCACCAGCAGCAGCACGGCGGCGATCTGCAACGGGTAAAGGTAGCGCGTGTACACCTCGATGCCCAGCAGCTTCGTATTGCCGAGCTTCATCGCCGCGGCGCTCGTCGCCGGCGCGTCGGTCAGGCGAAAGCCCGGTAGCAGCACCGCGGCCATCTCTAGGGCAATGATGACGCCGACGATGGCCGCGACCGGAAAGTGCCGCCAGAAGCCGGCCCGCAGCGAGCCCACGTCGACGTCGAGCATCATGACAACGAAGAGGAACAGCACCATCACCGCGCCGACATAGACCAGCACCAGCGCGATCGCCAGGAACTCCGCACGCAGCAGGATCCACACGCAGGCCGCGCTGAAGAACGCCAGCACGAGGAAGAGCGCCGCATAGACCGGGCTGCGCGACGTGATGACGCGAAACGCCGCCACCAGCAGCACGGCCGAGAAGACGTAGAAGAGCGCGGTGTTGGTGTCCATGGTTCGGAAGGCGTGGCGCCGGCGGGCCGCTCGACCGGCGGGCCGGCGCTCAGCGGTATTTCGCGTCCGCCTCCTTCGCCGCGGTGATCTCTTTCTCGTAGCGGTCGCCGACGGCGAGCAGCATGTCCTTCGTGAAGTAGAGGTCGCCGCGCTTCTCGCCGTGGTACTCGAGGATGTGCGTCTCGACGATCGAATCCACCGGGCAGCTTTCCTCGCAGAAGCCGCAGAAGATGCACTTCGTGAGATCGATGTCGTAGCGGGTCGTGCGGCGCGAGCCATCCTCGCGCACCTCGCTGTCAATGGTGATGGCCAGCGCCGGGCAGACCGCCTCGCATAGCTTGCAGGCGATGCAGCGCTCCTCGCCGTTTTCGTAGCGGCGCAAGGCGTGCAGGCCGCGAAAGCGCGGGCTGAGAGGGGTCTTCTCTTCCGGGTACTGGATCGTCACCTTCTTCGAGAGAAAGTGGCGGCCCGTGAGCCGCATGCCCTTGAAGAGCTCGCCGAGCATGAAGCTCGAGAGGAAGTCCTTGATCGGTGTGGCCTGGGCCATGGCGCTTGTGCTCTTACTTCCAGATGTTCCAGGGCGACTGGATCACGAGTCCGACGACGACAAGCCAGACCAGCGCGACCGGAATGAAGATCTTCCAGCCCAGCCGCATGATCTGGTCGTAGCGAAAACGGGGAAACGTCGCGCGCACCCAGAGGAAAAGGGTCGCTATCACGAAGGTCTTGGCGAAGAGCCAGAACCAGTTCCAGAACCACATCGATTGGAGAGCCCAGTCAGGCGTCTTCATGCCGACGAGCGAGAACGACACCGGTGCCAGCCAGCCGCCCAGGAACATCACGGAGGCGAGCGCCGAGACGAGGATGATGTTGGCGTACTCGGCGAGGAAAAACATCGCGAACGACATCCCCGAATACTCGACCATGTGGCCGGCGACGATCTCCGATTCGCCCTCGACGACGTCGAACGGCGCGCGGTTGGTCTCGGCGATGCCCGAGATCACGTAGACCACGAAGATCGGCAGGAGCGGCAGCCAGTTCCAGCTCAGGAAGCTGACGCCGTGGCTCGCCGCGAAACCGCGGTCCTGGCCGAGGACGATGTCGGTCATGTTGAGGCTTGCCGAGACCATGAGCACCACGACCAGCGCGAAGCCCATCGCGATCTCGTAGCTCACCATCTGCGCCGACGCGCGCAGCGCGCCGAGGAAGGCGTACTTCGAGTTCGACGCCCAGCCGGCGATGATCACGCCGTAAACCTCCATCGACGTGATCGCCATCAGGAAGAGCAGGCCCGCGTTGATGTTCGAGAGCGCCTTGTCGGGACCGAAAGGCACGACCGCCCAGGCGGCGAGCGCCGGCATGATGGTCATGACCGGCCCGAGGAAGAAGAGGCCGCGGTTGGCCGCCGTCGGCACGATGATCTCCTTGAAGATCAGCTTGACCGCGTCGGCGATCGGCTGGAGCAGACCGAAGGGGCCGACGCGGTTCGGGCCGGGGCGAATCTGGCTCCAGCCGATCGCCTTGCGCTCCCAAAGCGTCAGGTAGGCAACGCAAAGGAGCAGCGGCACGAGCAAAGCGATGATCTTCGTCACCGTCCACACGACCGGCCACGCGCCGCCGAGCAGGCCGGCGCCGTAGCTGTTGATCGCCTCGAAAGTCATCACGACGGCGTCGCCTCGCGCGTCGACGCGTTCGCCGGGTCGGCGTCGCTCGCCGCGACCAAGTCGACCGTCACGGCGCCGAACATGGGACCGAGCTGCGCCGTCAGCGGATGCGCCGCGGCGACGCGGATCACGTTGGCGGCGAGCGACGCATCGATGCGCGCCGGCAGCACGACCGACGCCCGGCCCTGGCTCACGCGCACCGGCGCGCCGTCGACGATGCCGCGCTCGGCAGCGAGCTCGCTCGGAATGCCGGCGACCGGCGGCCGCGCGTCGGCAGTGAACTGGAGCGCGGGGGCGCGCCGCACGACCGGATCGGACGAATAGATCGGCACGTCGGCTATGCGCTCGAGGCCGCCCCGTTCGGCGGGCTGGAATCTGGGTCCGGTCGCCGATTCGGCGCGCGGCGCGGCGAGGCGGGCCGGAATGGTCGCGACGTCGCCCAGGGCCTCGTCGCGAACGGCCTCCGAGGTCTCGAAGGCGAAGCCGGGCAGGCCGAGCAGGTTGCCGAGGACGCGCAACACCTTCCAGGCGGGACGCGTCTCGCCGCGCGGCTTGACGACGCCGTGCGCGCTCTGCACGCGGCCTTCGGCGTTGACGTAGGTGCCCGAGGTCTCGGTGAACGGCGCGATCGGCAGCAGCACGTCGGCGACGTCGTCGTTCGGCATGAACGCCGTCATCGCCACGACCATCTCGGCACGCTCGAGCGCGGCGATCGCGCGCGGCGGATCGGCGGCGTCAAGCGACGGCTCGACATTGAGGAGCAGACAGGCCTTGAGCGGCGCGCCAGCGCCGAGCATCTCGGCCGCGTTGGCGCCCATCTCCGCCGGCATGGCGCCGACGAGCTGCGCGCCGACGGCGTTGCCGCCATCGACGAGCCAGCCGAAGGTCGCGCCGGTCTGCTCCGCGATCCAGCGCGCGAGGCGCTCGAGGGTCGCGCTGTCGGGATGCTGGCTGGCGGCGTTGCCGAGCAGCACCGCCTTGCGGTCGCCGCTCGCGAGCGCGGCCGCAATCGCCTTCGCTTCATCGCTGGCTTCGGCATTTTCCGGCGCGGTGATGCCGCGCGCGGCAGCAATGGCCGACGCGATCGACGCCAGCGCCTGCGGCCACGCGCTCGGCGCCGCCGCGATGCCCGGGCCCATGGGCATCAGCCAGTCGTCGCGCAGGGCATGAACGCTCATCACCTTGGCGCCCTTCTTCGCCGCCTGGCGGATGCGCTGCGCGAACAGCGGATGGTCCTTGCGCAGGAACGAGCCGACAACGAGCACCCGCTGCAGGTCCGACAGGGAGGCGATCGAGCGGCCGAGCCAGCGCAGCGCGCGCCCCGGCGCCGCCGTTTCGCGCAGGCGGGTGTCGATGTTGTCGCTGCCGAGGCCGCGAACGACTTTGGCGAGCAGGTGCAGCTCCTCGACGCTGCTGATCGGCGCAGCCAGGGCCCCGATGCTCTGCGGCCCGTGCTCGACGGCGATCTGCGCCAGGCCGCGCGAGACGTAGTCGAGGGCGTCGCTCCAGGAGACCGTCTTCCATTCGCCGCCCTGCCGGATCATGGGCACGGTCAGCCGCTCGGCGGTGTTGAGCGCCTCGTACGAGAAGCGGTCGCGGTCGGCGAGCCAGCACTCGTTGACGTCGTCGTTCTCGAGCGGCAGGACGCGGACGACCTGCGCGCCCTTGACCTGGACGATCAGGTTGGCCCCGGTCGAGTCGTGCGGACTCACGCCCTTGCGGCGTGAAAGCTCCCACGCACGGGCGCTGTAGCGGAACGGCTTCGAGGTGATCGCGCCGACCGGGCAGAGGTCGATCATGTTGCCCGAGAGTTCGGAGTCGACGGTGTCGCCGGCGACCGTGGTGATCTCGGAGTGCTCGCCGCGATGGATCATGCCGAGCTCCATCACGCCGCCGACCTCGACGCCGAACCGGACGCAGCGCGTGCAGTGGATGCAGCGGTTCATCTCCTGCATCGACAGCAGCGGGCCGACGTCCTTCGGGTAGACGACGCGCTTGTCCTCGTCGTAGCGCGACGACGACGCGCCGTAGCCAACGGCGAGGTCCTGCAGCTGGCACTCGCCGCCCTGGTCGCAGATCGGGCAGTCGAGCGGGTGGTTGATGAGCAGGAACTCCATCACGCCCTGCTGCGCGTTGATCGCCTTGTCGCTCTTGGTGCGCACGATCATGCCCTGCGTCACCGGCGTCGCGCAGGCAGGCATCGGCTTGGGCGCCTTCTCGATGTCGACCAGGCACATGCGGCAGTTGGCCGCGATCGATAGCTTCTTGTGATAGCAGAAGTGCGGGATGTACGTGCCGGCCTTGTCGGCGGCATGCATCACCATGCTCCCTTCGGGCACCGAAACCTTCTTGCCGTCGAGATCGATCTCGATCATGGCTTCACGAGTTGCTTGAGGTCGGTCGACGCGTCGGCGCGCGTTGCCATTCCGTACTGCAGCGTACGTGCGGCCGCCGTCAGCTCGGGATGGGGACTGTCGGCGGGGCCGATCTTGCCGGAATGCACGGGCGGCGCGGCCTTTTCGATCAGGGCCACGAATTCGTCCTTGAAGTGCTTGATCATCGCCCGCACCGGCATCGCCGCGGCATCGCCCAGGGCGCAGATCGTCCGGCCCTGGATGTTGTCGCTCACCGAGTTGAGCAGGTCGATGTCCTGCATTCGGCCCTGGCCGTTGGCGATGCGCTCGACCATGCGGTAGAGCCAGCCCGTGCCTTCGCGGCAGGGCGTGCACTGGCCGCAGCTCTCGTGCATGTAGAAAAACGACAGGCGCAGCAGCGAATGCACCATCGAGCGCGAGTCGTCCATGACGATGACCGCGCCGGAACCGAGCATCGAGCCGGCCTTGGCGATCGAGTCGTAATCCATCGTCAGCTCGTTCATGATCGCCGCCGGCAACACCGGCGCCGACGAGCCACCGGGGATTACCGCCTTCAGCGTGCGACCTTCCGGCACCCCGCCGGCGAGCTCGAGCAGCCTGGTGAACGGCGTGCCGAGCGGCACCTCGTAGTTACCGGGCTTCTGCACGTCGCCGACGACCGAGAAGATCTTGGTGCCGCCGTTGTTCGGCTTGCCGATCTCGAGAAATGCCTGGCCACCGTTGAGGACGATCCACGGCACCGCGGCGAAAGTCTCGGTGTTGTTGACGGTCGTCGGCTTGCCGTAGAGGCCGTAGCTCGCGGGGAACGGTGGCTTGAAGCGCGGCTGGCCTTTCTTGCCCTCGAGCGATTCGAGCAGCGCCGTCTCCTCGCCGCAGATGTAGGCGCCGAAGCCGTGGCAGGCATGCAGCTGGAAGTTCCAGTTGGAGCCGAGGATCCCCTCGCCGAGGTAGCCGGCAGCGCGCGCCTCCTCGAGCGCTTCCTCGAAGCGCTCGTAGACCTCGAAGATCTCACCGTGGACATAGTTGTAGGCGACGTTGATGCCCATCGCGTAGGCCGCGATCGCCATGCCCTCGATGACGAGGTGGGGGTTGAACATCAGGAGGTCGCGGTCCTTGCAGGTGCCGGGCTCCCCTTCGTCGGAATTGCAGACGAGGTACTTGGCGCCCGGGAATTGGCGCGGCATGAAGCTCCACTTCAGCCCGGTCGGAAAGCCCGCGCCGCCGCGGCCGCGCAGGCCGGAGGCCTTGACCTCGGCGATGACCTGCTCGGGCGTCATGCCCTTGCCCTCGCCTTCGGCGTTGCCCGTCCCCTGGGAGTCGCCGGCGGAGCCGGCGACGCCGAGGATCTTCTTCCAGGCGCTGTAGCCGCCGCGCGCCTCGAAGTCCTTGAGGCGCCAGTTCCTGCCGTCGAGGCCGGCGTAGATCTGCGGCTGGATATGGCGCCCGTGGAAGCACGTCTCCAGGCCGGTGGCCTGGAAGCGCGAGAGGTCGACGCGGCCGGTCATGCGGGCCTCGACGGGTTCGGTTCGCGCAGCGTCGCGATCAGATCGTCGAGGCGCGCGTCGCTCATGAAGCTCACCATCCGGCGGTCGTCGACGAGCAGCACCGGGGCGTCGGCGCAGGCGCCGAGGCACTCGGCCTGCTGCACGGTGAACGCGCCATCGGCGGTCGTGCCGCCCTCCTCGACCCCGAGGCGCCCGCAGAGGTGCTCGAGCGCGTGCTTGCCGCCGCGGAGCGCGCACGGCAGGTTGGTGCAGACGTTCAGCTTGACGCGCCCGACCGGCACCTGGTTGAACATGTTGTAGAAGGTGGTCACCTCGTGCACCGCGATCACCGGCATGCCGAGCGCCCCGGCGACGAGCTGCTCGCTCTCCTGCGAGATGAAGCCGTGCTCTTCCTGCAGCACGGCCAGGCACGCGATCACCGCCGATGCCTTGCCTTCCGGCGGGTACTTGGCGATCTCGCGCTCGAACGCGCGAGCCGCCGCTTCGGAAAGCATCGCCGGGCTGCGCACGGGCGCGTTCACCGGTCGATCTCCCCGAAGACGATGTCCATCGTGCCGATGATGGCGACCGCGTCGGCGATCATGTGGCCGCGGGCGAGCTCGTCGAGCGCGGCAAGGTGCGGGAAGCCGGGGGCGCGGATCTTCAGCCGGTACGGCTTGTTGGCGCCGTCGCTGACGATGTAGATGCCGAACTCGCCCTTCGGGTGCTCGACCGCCGCATACGCCTCGCCCTCGGGCACCCGGATGCCCTCGCTGTAGAGCTTGAAGTGGTGAATCAGGTCCTCCATCCCGCTCTTCATCTCGAGCCGCGACGGCGGGGCCACCTTGTGGTTGCTCGTGATCACCGGCCCCGGGTTGGCCTGCAGCCACTCGACGCACTGCCGGATGATGCGATTGGCTTGGCGCATCTCCTCGACGCGAACCAGATAGCGGTCGTAGGTGTCGCCGTTGACGCCGAGCGGGATGTCGAAGTCCATCTGCTCGTAGACCTCGTAGGGCTGGTGCTTGCGCAGATCCCAGAGGATGCCGGAGCCGCGCAGCATCGGGCCCGTGAAGCCGAGGTTCCTGGCGCGCTCGGGGGTCACCACGCCGATGCCGACGGTGCGCTGCTTCCAGATCCGGTTGTCGGTGAGGAGCGTCTCGTACTCGTCGACCTTCTCGGGGAAGCGCTTCGAAAAATCGTCGATGAAGTCGAGCAGCGAGCCTTGGCGGTTCTCGTTCAGCTCGCCAGTCGCCTTGGCGCCGCGGATCTTCGACTCGCGGTATTGCGGCATCGTGTCGGGCAGGTCGCGGTAGACGCCGCCGGGGCCGAAGTACGCCGCGTGCATGCGCGCGCCCGACGCCGCCTCGTACATGTCGAAAAGGTCCTCGCGCTCGCGGAAGCAGTAGATGAAGATGTTCATCGCGCCGCAGTCGAGGCCGTGCGCTCCGAGCCACATCAGGTGGTTCATGAGGCGCGTGATCTCGGAGAACATGACCCGGATGTACTGGGCACGGATCGGCACGTCGACGCCGGTGAGCTTCTCGATCGCCAGGCAGTAGGCATGCTCGTTGCACATCATCGTCACGTAGTCGAGCCGGTCCTTGTAGGGCAGCGACTGGATGTAGGTGCGCGTCTCGGCGAGCTTCTCGGTGGCGCGGTGGAGAAGCCCGATGTGGGGATCGGCGCGCTGGATTACCTCGCCGTCGAGCTCGA
>JBBRFW010000063.1:0-21138 GCA_038241255.1 Burkholderiales bacterium
TTTGGCCATCGCCACGAGCTTGGGCGCCGTCACCTCGGCGACCGGGAGATGCCCTAGGAGCGGAAAGACGTCTGCGGCGAGCCGTCTGATGACGTACTCGGTGTGGTGATCTGTCCGCGACGACTTCCACTGCTCGTGCCATGCGCGAGCGACTGACTCGAAGCTGTCTTCGACGCCGATCAGCCGCGCCAGCTTGGCATCTTTGCGTAGCGCGACAGGATCTTTCCCTTCACGCAGGAGCTCACGGGCCTTCGCTCGCGCCGCGCGCGCCGCTGCCAAGGTGATCTCGGGATAGACACCGATCGCGAGGCGCCTCTCCTTCAGCCCGAACCGGTACTTGAGTCGCCAGTACTTGGCTCCGCTAGCCGAGACCTCGAGGTACATGCCCATGCCATCGGCGTAGCGCGCTCGCGGCTTTCCCGGAGCGCATGTGGCGTTGCGGCAGGCGACGTCGGTCAGAGGCACTTCTGAGCCCTCAGGCTGGTTCCCCCACATTCTAGGGGGAACGTCCCCCGTCCGTTCCCCCAAAACTCGCGGCTGTCAGGGGATCTACCGGGACGTCGATGGACTGGTTTTACCTCGTACAGAGGTGAAAAACAGGGAGTCTTGGAGGAGCTTCAAAATGGCGGCTGGCGGAGAGGGCGGGATTCGAACCCGCGGGGGGTGTTTAGCCCCCACACGCTTTCCAGGCGTGCGACTTAAACCGCTCATCCACCTCTCCGGGGCGAGCGTGATCTTAGCCGAGGGGTGTGTGCGGTGACGCTTCAGCCGGGGCGGCCCGCGCTACTGCGGCTGAGCGCCATCGCGCTGGCGATGAGGCCCGAGACCTCGGCCAGGCTGCTCGGAACGATCATCGTGTTGTTCTTCTGCGCGAGCTGCGCAAAGGCGTCGACCGCCTGCTGCGCGACCTTGAGCTGCACTGCCTGCTCGCCGCCCGGCTGCCTGATCGCATCGGCAACCTTCCTGATCGCGTCGGCGGTCGCTTCGGCGACGGCGACGATCGCCGCCGCGTCGCCCTGCGCCTTGTTGATCTCGGCCTGGCGCTGCCCTTCCGACCGCGCGATGTAGGCCTCGCGCTCGCCGGTGGCGATGTTGATCTGCTCCTGCTTCCTGCCCTCGGAAGCGGCAATGAGGGCGCGCTTCTCGCGCTCGGCGGTGATCTGCGACTGCATCGCGTGCAGGATCGCCGCCGGCGGCGTCAAGTCCTTGATCTCGTAGCGCAGCACCTTGACGCCCCAGTTCTGCGCCGCCTCGTCGAGCGCTGCGACAACCGAGAGGTTAATGTGGTCGCGCTCCTCGAACGTGCGGTCGAGCTCCATCTTGCCGATCACCGAGCGCAGCAGCGTTTGCGCGAGCTGGGTGATCGCCGAGATGTAGTTGCTCGAGCCGTAGCTCGCGCGCATCGGGTCGGTGACCTGAAAATAAATGATGCCGTCGACCTGGAGCTGTGTGTTGTCGCGGGTGATGCAGACCTGGCTGGGCACGTCGAGCGGCACTTCCTTGAGCGAATGCTTGTAGGCGACGCGCTCGATGAAGGGCACGACGAACTCGAGCCCGGGCTTGAGCGTGCGGTCGTACTTGCCGAGCCGCTCGACCACCCACGCGTGCTGCTGCGGCACGATCTTGAAGGTCTGGAAGACGAAGATGGCGGCCACGACGGCGACGACCAGCGCCACGCTCGTGGAGAAGGAAGGTTCCATTCAGATTGCTCCAGTTCAATGAGCGGTCACGCGCGGCGCGAGGACGAGCCAGTTGCCCTCGACAGCAGCGACCACGTGCTCGCCGGCGACGCCGCTCGCGCCGGGCTGCAGGCGAGCGAGCCAGGTCGAGCCGCGATAGCTCACGCGGGCGGTGCCGTCGCTCGCCCACGTGGAGACGTGGACCCGCTCGCCGACATCGAGGTTGACGTCGCGGTCGCTCGCGACCGGCGATGGCGGTGCCGCGCCCGAGACACGCCGCCAGTGCCAGAAGGCGGTCGCGCCGCCGCCGACCAGCGCGGCGGCCAGGTACTGCAGCGGCTCGGCCGATCCGAGCTGGGCGGCAAGCGCGCCCGCCGCCAGGCCCGTGGCGATCATCAGCAGGTAGAACGTTCCGGTGGCGAGCTCGGCCGCCACGGCGACGCCGGCGGCAATCCACCAGACGCTGGCATGAGAGAGATCCATCGCGGCCTCCGTTCGAAAGAGCGCAAGGCGAGTGTAGGGCGCAGCCTCGTCGCCGCGCATTCCCGCACCGGACCGGCGGCACGGGGCCAGCCTACACTGCGCGCTTTGAGAAAGCATGCCGGGGCTCCCGATGCTGAAGTTCCAGTTCCCGATCGTCATCATCGACGAGGATTACCGCTCCGAAAACGCGTCGGGGCTCGGCATCCGCGCGCTCGCCGCGGCGATCGAGAAGGAGGGTTTCGAGGTGCTGGGCACGACCAGCTACGGCGATCTTTCTCAATTCGCTCAGCAGCAGAGCCGTGCAAGCGCCTTCATTCTGTCGATCGACGACGAGGAGTTCACCGAAGGACCGGATCTGGATCCGGCGGTGCTAAACCTGCGCAAGTTCATCAGCGAGGTCCGCTTTAAGAACTCCGAAGTGCCGATCTACCTTTATGGCGAGACGCGCACGTCGCAGCACCTGCCCAATGACATCTTGCGCGAGCTGCACGGCTTCATTCACATGTTCGAGGACACGCCGGAGTTCGTCGCCCGGCACATCATTCGCGAGGCGCGCAGCTATCTCGACGGCGTCGCGCCGCCCTTCTTCAAGGCGCTGATCAACTATGCGCAGGACGGCTCGTATTCCTGGCACTGCCCGGGACATTCCGGCGGCGTCGCCTTTCTGAAGAGCCCGGTTGGGCGGATGTTCCACCAGTTCTTCGGCGAGAACATGCTGCGCGCCGACGTCTGCAACTCGGTCGACGAACTGGGCCAGTTGCTCGACCACACCGGCCCGGTGGCGGCGAGCGAGCGCAACGCGGCGCGCATCTTCAACGCGGACCACTGCTTCTTCGTCACCAACGGCACGAGCACGTCAAACAAGATGGTGTGGCACCACACCGTCGCGCCCGGCGACGTCGTCGTGGTCGACCGCAACTGTCACAAGTCGATCCTGCACGCGATCATCATGACCGGCTCGATCCCGGTCTTCCTGCCGCCGACCCGCAACCACTACGGGATCATCGGCCCGATCGGCCAGAGCGAGTTCACAAAGGAAGCAATCCAGGCCCGGATCGCCGCGCATCCGCTGCTGAAAGGTATCGACGCGGCCAAGGTCAAGCCGCGCATCGTGACCTTGACGCAGAGCACCTACGACGGCGTGCTCTATAACACCGAGACGATCAAGCACGCGCTCGACGGCTACATCGACACCCTGCATTTTGACGAGGCCTGGCTGCCGCACGCCGCCTTCCACGATTTCTACGGCCAGTTCCACGCGATGGGCAGGAAGCGCCCCCGGCCGAAGAAGCAGATCGTCTTCGCCACCCAGTCGACGCACAAGCTGCTCGCCGGCATCAGCCAGGCTTCGCAGGTGCTGGTCCAGGATTCGCAGACGAGAAAGCTCGATCCGCACCTCTTCAACGAAGCCTATCTGATGCACAGCTCGACGAGCCCGCAATACGCGATCATCGCGTCGTGCGACGTCTCCGCAGCGATGATGGAAGCGCCCGGCGGCAAGGCGCTGGTCGAGGAGAGCATCTCCGAGTCGCTCGACTTCCGGCGCGCGATGAGGAAGGTCGACGGCGAGTACGGCAAGGACTGGTGGTTCAAGGTCTGGGGCCCCGAGAAGCTCGCTGGGGAGGGCATCGGCACCAGCGCCGAGTGGATGCTGAAGGCCAACGCCAAGTGGCACGGCTTCGGAAACCTGGCCGATGGCTTCAATCTGCTCGACCCAATCAAGTGCACCCTGATCACGCCCGGCCTGGACGTCTCCGGCAGGTTCGCCAAGACCGGCATCCCGGCGGCGATCGTCACCAAATACCTGGTCGATCACGGTGTCGTGGTCGAAAAGACGGGGCTGTATTCATTCTTCATCATGTTCACGATCGGCATCACCAAGGGCCGATGGAACACGCTGCTGACGGCGCTGCAGCAGTTCAAGGATGACTTCGACCGAAACCAGCCGTGCTGGAAGGTAATGCCAGAGTTCACGGCCGCGCATCCGAAGTACGAGCGAATGGGCTTGCGCGACCTGTCGCAGAGCATCCACGAGTTCTATGCCCGCGACGACATCGCCCGTCTAGTCACCGAGATGTACACGTCGAACATCGAGCCGGCGATGAAGCCGAGCGACGCCTTCGCCTGCATCGCGCACGGAAAGACCGAGCGCGTCGAGATCGACCAGCTCGAGGGCCGCGTCTCGACGACCCTGCTGACACCGTATCCGCCCGGGATTCCGCTACTCATTCCAGGCGAGAAGTTCAACCGCCGAATCGTCGACTACCTGCGCTTCACGCGCGCCTTCAACAAGGCCTTTCCCGGCTTCGACACCGACGTGCACGGCCTGATGTCGATCGTCGAACTCGAAGGTGTCGGCGTCGAGGACGGCAAGTACTTCGTCGACTGCGTGCGCGGCGAGGCGGCGCCCTAGCAGTGCAGCGGACCGCCCACGGGCGAGCGCCCCTTTCTCACGGAGGGAGGTTGGATCGGGAGCCGTCCATCCCCTACGCCGAAGGCGTGAGCCGCGCAGCGGCTCACGCCGCGCCAGGCATCGCGTGGCTGAAGCCGCCGTCAACGTAGACGACCTCCGAGGTCACGCCTGAGGCGAGGTCCGAGAGAAGGAACGCGGCGGCGTTGCCGACGTCGTCGATCGTGACGTTGCGGCGCAGCGGAGCGTTCTCCGCGACGGCGTCGAGGATCTTGCCGAAGCCTTTGATGCCCGAGGCGGCAAGTGTCTTGATCGGCCCGGCCGAAATGGCGTTGACGCGAATCCCTTTCGGGCCGAGGCTGGCCGCGAGGTAGCGAACGCTTGCCTCAAGCGAGGCCTTGGCCAGTCCCATCGTGTTGTAGTTGGGAACGCTGCGCAGCGCCCCCAGATAGGTCAGGGTGAGGAGCGCCGACCCAGGCTCGAGCCGGCTGGCCGCGGCCTTGGCCAGGGCCGGGAAGCTGTAGCTCGAGATGTCGTGGGCGATCCGGAAGGCATCGCGCGACAGGCCCTCGAGGAAATCACCGGCGATCGCCTCCTTGGGGGCGTATCCGATCGAGTGGACGAATCCGTGGAATGTCGGCCAGGCTTGGCCGACGGCCGCGAACATGGCATCGATCTGGGCGTCGTCGGCGACGTCGCAGTCGAAGACGAGGGTCGAGCCGAACTCGGCCGCGATGCCGGAGACACGTTCCCTGAAGCGCTCGCCTTGGTGGCTGAACGCGAGCTCGGCGCCCTCGCGGTACAGAGCCCGGGCAATCCCGTAGGCGATCGACCGGTTGGAGAGGACGCCGGTGACGAGGAGGCGCTTGCCGGCGAGAAATCCCATGGGAACGGCGCTTTCGCGAGAGGACGGTGCGAACGATTCTGGCATGCAGCGCAGGCTGCCCGGAGGCTCTTGACAGTCGGGTGACTTGTCGCTATTTGAGGGAGCGGATACAATTCCGCTCTTACCTAGAAAGCGTCAAGTGGGCGGTTCTTCCGGCCCATTTTTTTTGGCCGATCCACTTTCCCCCTCCGATTCTTCGCCCGCCAACGTCATTGCCCGATGAGCCAGCATACCGTGATCGACGTGACCGTTGCCGCCCTCGGCTACGATCTCGTCGAGGTCGAGCGCGCGCCGGGCGGACTGCTGCGCGTGACGATCGACCACCCGGCGATCGAAGGCGAGGCCGAGCGCTTCATCAACCTCTACGACTGCGAGCGCGTTACGCGCCAGCTCCAGCACGTGCTGGAGGTCGAGGGCCTGCCTTACGAGCGCCTCGAGGTCTCGTCGCCGGGGCTAGACCGGCCGCTGAAGACGCCGGCGGACCTCCGCCGCTTCCTAGGCGAGCAGGTCGAGCTGACGCTCAAGGTGCCTTTCAAGGGCAGGAAGCGCTTCCGCGGCGAGCTGATGGCCGAAGGCAACGGCTGGCGTCTCGCGCTGGCGCCAACGGCGGCAGCCGCGGCCGCGAAAAAGCACGCAGCCAGCCGGTCGGCGCAGGCCCGCGCCGTGGCGTCTGGCACGCCGGCGGCACCGGCCGAAGCCGCGGGCGAGGAGAAAACCCTGAGCTTCACCCTGGACGAGGTGCGCGACGCCCGCCTCGTTCCGGTCATCGATTTTAAGGGGCGCCGATTCGCCCCCGCGGACGCGCCGGCGCAGGGCGCGCGTGCGAATGAAGAGGCAGACGGAGGTCGAATCCAATGAACCGTGAACTGTTGATGCTGGTGGACGCGATCTCGCGCGAGAAGAGCGTCGACCTCGAGATCGTCTTTCAGGCGGTCGAGGCGGCGCTCGCCTCGGCGTCGAAGAAGCTGCAGGGCGGCGAAGTCGACATCCGCGTCTCGGTCGACCGGGAAACCGGCGAGTACGAGACCTTCCGCCGCTGGCACGTCGTCCCGGATGACGCGGGCTTGCAGCTTCCCGACTCCGAGATCCTCCACTTCGAAGCACTCGAGCAGATCCCCGACATCGAAGTCGACGACCACATCGAGGAGCAGATCGAGTCCGTCTCGATCGGCCGGATCGGCGCGCAGGCGGCCAAACAGGTCATCCTGCAGAAAATCCGCGACGCCGAGCGCGAGCAGCTCCTGACCGATTTTCTCTCGCGCGGCGAGAAGATCTTCGTCGGCACCGTCAAGCGCCTCGACAAGGGCGACATCGTCGTCGAGTCGGGCCGGATAGAGGGGCGCCTGCGTCGTTCGGAGATGATCCCGAAGGAGAACCTGCGCACCGGAGACCGCGTCCGCGCCTACATCCAGGAAGTGGACCCAACGCTGCGCGGGCCGCAGATCCTGCTCTCGCGCTCGTCGCCGCAGTTCATGATGGAGCTCTTCAAGCAGGAAGTGCCCGAGATGGACCAGGGCCTGCTCGAGATCAAGTCGTGCGCCCGCGACCCGGGCTCACGCGCCAAGATCGCCGTCGTCTCGCACGACCGTCGCGTCGATCCGATCGGCACCTGCGTCGGCGTGCGCGGCTCTCGCGTCAATGCGGTCACCAACGAGCTCGCCGGCGAGCGCGTCGACATCGTCCTGTGGTCGGAAGACCCGGCGCAGTTCGTCATCGGCGCGCTCGCCCCCGCCAACGTGCAGTCGATCGTCGTCGACGAGGAGCGCCACGCCATGGACGTCGTCGTCGACGAGGAGAACCTCGCGATCGCGATCGGCCGTGGCGGTCAGAACGTGCGCCTTGCGTCGGAGATGACCGGCTGGCGCATCAACATCATGTCCGCCGAGGAATCGGCGTCCAAGCAGGCCGAGGAATCGGATTCGGTGAGAAAGCTGTTCGTCGACAAGCTCGACGTCGACGTCGAAGTCGCCGACATCCTGATCGCCGAAGGCTTCTCGAGCCTCGAGGAAGTCGCCTACGTGCCGATGCAGGAGATGCTCGAGATCCCGAGCTTTGACGAGGACACCGTCAACGAGCTGCGTACTCGCGCCAAGGACGCCCTTCTGACGATGGACATCGCCCGCGAAGAGCACGGCGTCGTCTCGCAGGACCTGCGCGACTTCGACGGTCTGACGCCGGAGTTTATTGCCAAGCTCGATAAGGGCGGCGTGCACAGCCGCGACGAGCTCGCCGACCTTGCCGTCGACGAGCTGGTCGAGATGACCGAGATCGATGCCGAGGCGGCCAAGGCGCTGATCATGAAGGCGCGCGAGCACTGGTTTGCAGCCGAGGCCGCGGCGCAAGAAAATGCGGCGAAAGCCGGTGCCGAACAGGCGGCCGGACAAGCCCCGATTGCACGCGCCGATGCGGCGCAAGAGACGACCACGCAAGGATAGAGACCCTATGGCATCGACCACCGTCGCCCAACTCGCCGCCGAGCTCAACCGACCGCCCGCAGCGCTTCTCGAGCAGCTGAAGTCGGCCGGCGTCAGCAAGGCATCGACGGACGACTCGGTCACCGAGACCGACAAGGCGCGCCTGCTCGACCACCTGCGCACCGCGCACGGCACGGTCGCGAGCGGCGAGCGCAAGAAGATCACGCTGACGCGCAAGTCGACCAGCGAGATCAAGCAGGCCGATTCGAGCGGCAAGGCGCGGACGATCCAGGTCGAGGTGCGCAAGAAGCGCACCTTCGTCAAGCGCGACGAGGTCTCGACCCCAGCCGACGAGGCCGCCACCGCCGAGGCGCACGAGGAAGAGCTGCGCCGGCGCGAGGAGGAGGCCCACGCCGAGGCCGAGCGGCTGCGGCTCCAGGAAGAAGAGCTCGCGGCGCAACGGCGTCAGCGCGAAGAACAGGAACGTGCCGAGCGCGAGTTGATCGAGGCGGCCCAGGCGCGCGCGCGCGAAGCAGCCGAGGTCGAAGCCGCCGCTGCCGCGGCCGCCGCGGCAACGGCGCCGAAGCCCACCGCCAAGGCGGCCAAGGCTGCCGCCGCGGCGGCCGCGGCGGCGGCAGCCGCCGAGCCCCCGAAGTCGGAAGCGCCCGCCGATGCGCCGGTCGAGGCGGCGAAGCCGGCGTTCCGCGTCGTCAAGGCGGGGACCGTGGAAAACGAAGAGAAGCAGCGTGCTGCCGACCTGGCCAAGCGCCGCAAGGCCGCCGAGGACGAAGCTGCTGCCATCCGCAACATGATGTCGGGGCCCAAGCGGGTGCTCGTCGCCAAGAAGCCCGAGGAAGTCAAGCCTGCCGAGCCGGCCAAGGAAGCGATTAAGGGCACGATCCACAAGAAGGCGGGCACCCCCGGCGCGGCCACGCCCGTCGTCGCCAAGCCCGGCGACAAGAAGTCGATCAAGTCGGAGAAGCTCTCGTCGAGCTGGGCCGACGACGCTGCCAAGAAACGGGCCCTCAAGGCCGCCCCGCGCGGCGCGCCGGGCGCGGGACGCGCCGGCTGGCGCGCGCCGCGCGCAGGTCGCCGCGGCGACCGCAACGACGGCGCGCCGAGCAGCTTCGTCGCCCCTGCGGAGTTCCAGGCGCAGGAGGTCCACATTCCCGAGACGATCTCGGTGGCCGACCTCGCTCACAAGATGTCGGTGAAGGCGTCCGAGGTCATCAAGCAGCTGATGAAGCTCGGCCAGATGGTGACCATCAACCAGCAGCTCGACCAGGAGACTGCGATGATCGTCGTCGAGGAAATGGGCCACACGGCGCTCACCGCCAAGCTCGACGATCCCGACGCCTTCCTCGAGGAAGAAAGCCAGGCCGACTCGGAGCACGAGTCGGTGCCGCGCGCTCCGGTGGTGACCGTTATGGGCCACGTCGACCACGGCAAGACCTCGCTCCTCGACTACATCCGCACCAGTCGCGTCGCCGCGGGAGAGGCGGGCGGCATCACGCAGCACATCGGCGCCTATCACGTCGAGACGCCGCGCGGCATGATCACCTTCCTCGACACCCCGGGCCACGCCGCCTTCACGGCGATGCGCGCGCGCGGCGCCAAGGCGACCGACATCGTTATCCTCGTCGTGGCCGCCGACGACGGCGTCATGCCGCAGACCAAGGAGGCGATCGCCCATGCGCGCGCAGCCGGCGTGCCGATCGTCGTAGCGATGAACAAGATCGACAAGCCCGAGGCGAACGTCGAGCGCGTGAAGAGCGAGCTTGTAGCCGAGCAGGTCGTGCCCGAGGACTTCGGCGGCGATTCGCCCTTCGTCGGCGTGTCGGCCAAGACCGGCCAGGGCATCGATACGCTGCTGGAGCAAGTCCTCCTGCAGGCGGAAGTGCTGGAGCTCAGCGCGCCCAAGGATGCGATGGCCAAAGGCATCGTTATCGAAGCGCAGCTCGACAAGGGCCGCGGCCCGGTCGCCACCGTGCTCGTGCAGAGTGGCACGCTCAAGCGCGGCGACGTGGTCCTGGCCGGCTCCAGCTTCGGTCGCGTCCGTGCGATGCTCGACGAGAACGGGAAGCCGGTGGACGAAGCCGGCCCGTCGATCCCGGTCGAAATCCAGGGCATGACCGAAGTGCCGCAGGCCGGCGACGAGTTCATGGTGCTCGGCGACGAGCGCCGGGCGCGCGAGATCGCCACTTTCCGTCAGGGCAAGTACCGCGACGTGAAGCTGGCGCGCCGTCAGGCCGCGAACCTCGAAAGCATGATGGACCAGATGGGGCAGGGCGCCAAGCAGACGCTCCCGCTGATCATCAAGGCTGACGTGCAGGGTTCGCAGGAGGCGCTCGCCCAGACGCTGCTCAAGCTCTCGACCGACGAGGTCAAGGTGCAGATCGTTCACGCCGCGGTCGGCGGTATCAGCGAGAGCGACATCAATCTCGCGATCGCGTCAAAGGCCGTGATCGTCGGCTTCAACGTCCGCGCCGACGCCGGCTCGAGGAAGCTCGCCGAGAACAACGGCGTCGACATCCGCTACTACAACATCATCTACGACGCGGTCGACGAGATCAAGGCGGCGATGACCGGCATGCTGGCGCCGGAGCAGCGCGAGGAGACGATCGGCACGGCCGAGATCCGGACGGTGTTCGTGGCGTCGAAGATCGGCACGGTGGCGGGCTCGATGGTCACGGCGGGCATCGTCCGCCGCGGTGCGCGCTTCCGCCTGCTGCGCGAGAACGTCGTGATCTACACCGGCGAGGTCGAATCGGTGCGGCGCGTCAAGGACGACGTCCGTGAAGTCGCGGCCGGCTTCGAGTGCGGCATCAAGCTGAAGAACTACAACGACATCAAGGAAGGCGACCTGCTCGAATTCTTCGAGGTCAAGGAAATCGCCCGAACGCTGTAAGCGGTACCGGCTTTCGCCCGAACCCCGCCCTCCAAAAGTCGGCGGGGTTCTTGTTTGAGCCGAAGGAAAGGTCATGCGACACAAACCATCCATCCCCAACCGCGGCTTCCGCGTCGCCGACCAAATCCAGCGCGACGTCGCCGAGCTGATCCGCGAGCTCAAGGATCCGCGAATCGGCATGACGACGGTCAATGCCGTCGAGGTCACGGCCGACTATGCGCATGCGACGGTGCTGTTCTCCGTGCTCGTCGGCGACCCAGCCGAGTGCGAGCAGGCGCTCAACGAAGCGGCGGGCTACTTGCGCAACGGCCTCTTCAAGCGTCTGCAGATCCACACCGTGCCGACGCTGCATTTCAAGTTCGACCGCACGACCGAGCGCGCCGCCGAGCTGACCGCGCTGATCGCCAAGGCGAACTCGACACGCGCAAAGGACGACTAAGACGTGCACCCTACCGCGGGCGCGCGCCCGAAGATCGCACGCCGGAGGGTCAACGGCGTGCTGCTGCTCGACAAGGACGCGGGCGCGTCGAGCAACACGGCGCTGCAGCAGGTCAAGCGGCTCTATCGCGCCGAGAAGGCCGGCCACACCGGCACGCTCGACCCGCTCGCGAGCGGGCTGCTGCCGCTCTGCTTCGGCGCCGCGACCAAGTTTGCGCAGGCCAGCCTCGACGCGGACAAGCGCTACCTTGCGACGCTGCGCCTGGGCGTGACGACGACCACCGGCGATCTTGAAGGCGACGTGGTCCGGACGGTGCACGACGTCGCGGTGGACCGCGACGCCCTCGAACGCGCCTGCCAGACCTTTGTGGGCGAGATCGAGCAGGTGCCGCCGATGCATTCGGCGCTGAAGCACGACGGCAAGCCGCTGTACGAGTACGCGCGAGCCGGCATCGAGATCGAGCGCGTCGCGCGCCGGGTTCGCATCTATGCCCTTCGCGTGGTAGAGGGCTGCGGCGATCAATGGACGATCGACGTTTCGTGCAGCAAGGGCACCTACATCCGCACCCTCGGCGAAGCGATCGGCGCCGCGCTCGCCTGCGGGGCCCACCTGGCCGCGCTGCGCCGCACCGGTAGCGGCGCGCTCGACCTCGCTGCCGCGTCGACCCTTGCCGAGCTCCACGCACGCGACACCGAGGAGGCGCTCGATGCCCGTCTGCTTCCGCCCGATGCGCTGGTCGCCTCGCTGCCGCGCATCGTGCTCTCGGGCGAGGACGCCGGCCGTTTCCTCGCCGGCGTCAGGCGCCGCCTTCCCCTTGCCGATGTGGCCGCGGCCCGCGTCTACGGTCCCGATCCGGGCGCCTTCCTCGGCACCGGCCACGTCGTGGCCGGCGAGCTCATCGCATCGCGCCTGCTGAGCCCCGAGGAAGTCGGCGATCTCGTTAGCGCTCGCCGTCAGACTTTGCCCGTTTCCGAAAGCCTCTTTCCATGACCCGCCAGATCCGCAACATCGCCATCATCGCCCACGTCGACCACGGCAAGACCACGCTCGTTGACCAGCTCCTGCGCCAGAGCGGCACCTTCCGCGCCAACGAGAAGGTCGCCGAGCGCGTCATGGACTCGAACGATCTCGAGAAGGAGCGCGGCATCACGATCCTGGCCAAGAACTGCGCCGTCGAGTGGAAGGGCACGCACATCAACATCGTCGACACGCCGGGCCATGCCGACTTCGGCGGCGAGGTCGAGCGGGTACTCTCGATGGTCGATTCCGTGCTGCTGCTGGTCGATGCCGTGGAGGGGCCGATGCCGCAGACGCGCTTCGTGACCAAGAAGGCGCTCGCGCTCGGCCTGAAACCGATCGTCGTCGTCAACAAGGTCGACCGGCCCGGCGCGCGCGAGGACTACGTCGTCAACGCGACTTTCGACCTGTTCGACAAGCTCGGCGCGACCGAAGCGCAGCTCGACTTCCCGGTCATCTTCGCCTCCGGGCTGAACGGCTGGGCGACGCTCGAGAAGGGGACCACCGGCACCGACCTGGCGCCGCTCTTCGACGCCGTGCTCGAGCACGTTCCCGCGCATGCCGGGTCGCCCGACGATCCGCTGCAGTTGCAGATCTGCTCGCTCGACTACTCGACCTACGTGGGCCGCATCGGCATCGGCCGGATCAACCAAGGCACGCTCAAGCCGATGCAGGACGTCGCCCTGTATTCAGGCCCCGACTCGACGCCGATCAAGGCGCGCGTCAACCAGGTGCTGAAGTTCGAGGGTCTGGAGCGCCAGCAGGCGACCGAGGCCGGGCCGGGCGACATCGTGCTCATCAACGGCATCGAGGGGATAGGCGTCGGCGTGACGCTGACCAGCCTCGAGGACCCGAAGCCGCTGCCGATGCTCATCGTCGACGAGCCGACGCTTACGATGAACTTCTGCGTGAACAACTCGCCGCTCGCCGGGCGTGAGGGAAGGTTCATCACGAGCCGGCAGATCCGCGACCGTCTAGACCGCGAGCTGCAGTCGAACGTGGCGCTGCGCGTGCGCGACACCGAGGAGGACGGCATCTTCGAAGTCATGGGTCGCGGCGAGCTGCACTTGACGATCCTGCTTGAGAACATGCGCCGCGAGGGCTACGAGCTCGCCGTCTCGAAGCCGCGCGTGGTCTTCCGCCACGAGGGCGACACGCGCCTCGAGCCGATCGAGTTCGTCACCGCCGACGTCGAGGACCAGCACCAGGGCGCCGTCATGCAGGCGCTCGGCGAGCGGCGCGCCGACCTCGTCAACATGGAGCCGGACGGCATGGGCCGAGTCCGGCTCGACTACAAGATTCCAGCGCGCGGCCTGATCGGCTTTCAGAACGAGTTCCTGAACCTAACGCGCGGCACCGGCCTTATCAGCAACATCTTCGACAGCTACGAGCCGTACAAGGGCGAGATCGAGGGGCGCAAGAACGGGGTCCTGATCAGCCAGGACGATGGCGAGGCCGTGACTTATTCGCTTGGTAAGCTCGACGACCGCGGGCGCATGTTCGTCAAGGCCGGCGATCCGCTCTACGAGGGCATGGTGATCGGCATCCATTCGCGCGACAACGACCTCGTCGTCAACGCGGTGCGCGGCAAGCAGCTCACCAACTTCCGCGTCTCGGGCAAGGAAGACGCGATCAAGATCACCCCGCCGATCCAGCTCACGCTTGAGTACGCCGTCGAGTTCATCGCCGACGACGAGCTAGTCGAGATCACGCCCAAGTCGATCCGCATCCGCAAGCGCCACCTGAAGGAGCACGAGCGGAAGAAGGCGTCTCGCGAAGGGGCCTGATCAACCCTCTCCCGCTGCGGGAGGGGCAGTCCTCAGACCAGCTCGGCGTTGATCGCGGCGAGCGCCGCCGATCCCGGGCACAGCTCGAGAGCGCCCAGCTGGTTCAGCGGCATCGCGACCGTGTTCAAGTGGCCGTGCAGGTCCTCGGCCCCGGCCCTTACGTAAAGCAGGCCGGTCAGGATCTCGCCGCGCTCCTCGTGCACGGCAATGTGGCTCATCGCGGCGAGTCGGTCGCCCGGGTCGTAGCCATCGGCGAGCTTTCTTAGGCGCAGCACGCTGCCATCGTGCTGCGTCACCTCGATCACTTCGCCCGGCGCGTATATCGCGGTGATCGCATGGCGGTCGGGCATGAAGTCGAGCCGGTTCACCGCCTCGTTATGGGCGCGAACGTAATCGTAGCTTTTGGTGCTGCCGGCGTGGTTGTTGAAAGCGACGCACGGGCTGATGACGTCGAGCAAGGCCGCGCCACGATGGCTGAGCGCGCCCTTGATCAGCGGCACGAGTTGCTCCTTGTCGCCCGAGAAGCTGCGGCCGACGTAGCTGGCGCCGAGCTGCAGCGCCATCGCCACCAGATCGATCGCCGTGTCACTGTTGACGACGCCTTTCTTGCTCTTGCTGCCCTGGTCGGCGGTGGCCGAGAACTGGCCCTTGGTCAGGCCGTACACGCCATTGTTCTCGATGATGTAGGTCATGTTGCCGCCGCGCCGTATGGCATGCGCAAACTGGCCGAGGCCGATCGACGCCGAGTCGCCGTCGCCGCTGACGCCGAGGTAGAGCAGGTCGCGGTTGGCGAGGTTGGCGCCGGTCAGCACCGACGGCATCCGGCCGTGCACGGTGTTAAAGCCGTGCGAGGCGCCGAGGAAGTAATCGGGCGTCTTCGACGAGCAGCCGATGCCCGAGAGCTTGGCGACGCGATGCGGCTCAATGTCGAGCTCCCAGCACGCCTGCACGAGCGCGGCTGAGATCGAGTCGTGGCCGCAGCCGGCGCAGAGCGTCGAGATCTTGCCTTCGTAGTCGCGCCGGGTGAAGCCGAGCTTGTTCTTCGGCAGGGTGGGGTGGTGGAGCTTGGGCTTGGCGAGATAGGTCATGCCGCGAGACCCTTCCTGGCGATCTTGCCGATCGGCTCGACGTTGTCGGCGCGTACCCGCGCGGCGATCGCTTCGATGATGAAGCGCGCCGTGATCGGTGTGCCGTCGTAATGGAGGATCGGCTCGAGGCGGGCCGGGTCGATCGCCTGCTCGTTGACGAGCATCATGCGCAGCTGCGCGTCGCGATTCTGCTCGACGACGAACACCGTCGCGTGCTCGGCGACGAAGCGGTCGACGGCGGCGCTGAACGGGAACGCGCGGATGCGCAGCGTGTCGATGTGGATCCCGTCCGCCTGCAGGGCGTCGAAGGCCTCGGCCATGGCCGCGCTGGTCGAACCGAAATGGATTACGCCGAAGCGCGTCTCGCGCACCGCCACGCGCAGCACCGGTTGGGGCACGAGCTCCTTGGCCGTCTCAAATTTCTTGAGCAGGCGGGTGACGTTGTAGAGGTAGTCCGGCCCGGCTTCCGAGTAGCGCGCGTACGCGTCGCGCGTCGTTCCGCGGGTGAAGTAGGCGCCCTTGCTCGGGTGCGTGCCGGGCAGGGTGCGGAACGGGATGCCGTCGCCATCGACGTCGAGGTAGCGTCCGAAGTCCTTGCCGGCCTCGAGATCGGCCTCCGTCATCACCTTGCCGCGGTCGTAGGTGCGCGAATCGTCCCACGCGAGCGGCTCGCACAGGCGATGGTTCATGCCGATGTCGAGGTCAGTCATGAGGAAAATCGGTGTCTGAAGGCGGTCAGCGAGGTCGAGCGCGGTCGCGGCAAAATCAAAGCACTCGCGCGGGTCTTCCGGGAACAGCAGCACGTGCTTGGTGTCGCCGTGCGAGGCGTAGGCGCAGCTCAGCAGGTCGGCCTGCTGGGTGCGCGTCGGCATGCCGGTCGAGGGCCCGCCGCGCTGCACGTCGATGATCGTGACTGGGATCTCGGCGAAGTAGGCCAGACCAATAAATTCGGTCATGAGCGAGACGCCCGGCCCCGAGGTCGCAGTGAAGGCGCGCGCACCGTTCCAGCCCGCGCCGACGACGATGCCGATCGAGGCGATCTCGTCCTCGGCCTGGACGATGGCGAACTTGTTCTGGCCGGTCGCCTTGTCCACGCGCAGCTTGCTGCAGTACTTCTGGAACGCTTCGGCAAGCGACGAGCTCGGCGTGATCGGATACCAAGCGCAGACGGTCGCGCCGCCGTACACGCAGCCGAGGGCGGCGGCGGCGTTGCCTTCGATGAAGATGCGGTTACCGACGGCATCGCGGCGCTCAATCCGCAGGCCGAGCGCGTCGTCGAAGTACTCGTTGCCGTGGTGCAGCCCCATCATGAAGGCGTCGAGGTTGGGCTGCAGCAGCTTGGTCTTGCCCTTGTACTGTTCGCCGAGCAGGGTCGCGATCACTTCCGGCTCGACGCCGAGCATCGCCGCGAGGACGCCGACATAGACGATGTTCTTCAGCAGTTGGCGCTCGCGCGGATCGGTGTAGCGCGTCGCGCATAGGTCGGTGAGTGGGACGCCCAAGACGTAGATGTCGTCGCGAAAGCGCGCCGATGGCAAAGGCTTGGAACTGTCGTACAGGAGATAGCCGCCCGGCTCAAGCTCGGCGAGGTCTTTCTCCCAGGTTTGCGGGTTCATCGCCACCATCAGGTCGACGCCGCCGCGCCTAGCGAGATACCCACGCTCGTTGACGCGCACCTCGTACCACGTCGGCAGGCCTTGGATGTTCGAAGGAAAGATGTTGCGCGGGCTCACCGGCACGCCCATGCGCAGGAGGCTCCTGGCGAAGAGCTCGTTGGCCGACGCCGAGCCGGAGCCGTTGACGTTGGCGAACTTGATCACGAAATCATTGACGGCTTCGATCCGCGGCGCCGTCCCCGCCCTCACGTTGCTCGTCATGTCAGGGCGGCCACCTTCTTCGGCAAAGTGCTGCGACAGCCCGCGCCCGCCCGGGGCTGGGCGAGGGTGAACTTTCGCATGTCCCAGGCGCCGGTCGGGCAGCGCTCGGCGCACAGGCCGCAGTGCAGGCAGACGTCCTCGTCCTTCACCATGACGCGGCCTGTCTTCAGCGTTTCCGAGACGTAGAGCGGCTGGTCCAGATGGCGCGCCTGCGCACGCAGGCGCGTGCGCAGGTCGGGCTCGTCGCCGTTGGCGGTGAAGGTGATGCAGTCCGTCGGGCAGATGTCGACGCAGGCGTCGCACTCGATGCACTGGCTGGTCGCGAAGACCGTCTGGACGTCGCAATTGAGGCAGCGCTGCGCCTCCTTCCACGCGGTGGCGACGTCGAAGCCGAGCTCGACCTCGACCTTGATGTTGCGTAGCGACTGGTTGACGTCGCGCCAGGGCACCTTGTTGCGCAGCTCGGTCGTGACGTCATTGTCGTAAGTCCACTCGTGGATGCCCATCTTCTGCGACACGAGGGTGACGCCGGGAGCAGGGCGCTGGGTGGCGTCTTCGCCGTTCAGGAACTTGTCGATCGAGATCGCCGCCGCATGGCCCTGGGCGACCGCCCAGATGATGTTCTTCGGGCCCAGCGCGGCATCGCCGCCGAAGAAGACGCGCGGCTGGCTCGACTGCAGCGTCGTCGCGTCGAGCACGGGCATGCCCCCCTCGTCGAAGGCGATGCCGACGTCGCGCTCGATCCAGGGGAAGGCGTTCTCCTGGCCGACCGCGACGAGGACGTCGTCGCACTCGATGACCTGCTCCAGCTCGCCGGTGGAGACGAGCTGACGCTTGCCCTTGGCGTCGCGCACGGCGCGAACCTTGTCGAAGCTCATCCCCGTGAGCCTGCCGTTCGTGTGGAGGAAAGCCTTGGGCACGAGGCAGTCGAGGATCGGGATGCCCTCGTGAATGGCGTCTTCCTTCTCCCAAGGCGACGCCTTCATCTCCTCGAAGGGGGAACGGACGATGACCTTGACGTCACTGCCCCCGAGCCGCTTCGAGCTGCGGCAGCAGTCCATGGCGGTGTTTCCACCACCCAGGACGATGACGCGCCTACCGATCGACGTGACGTGACCGAACGAGACCGAAGACAGCCAGTCGATGCCGATGTGGATGCGCGTCGCGGCCTCGTGCCGGCCGGGAATGTCGAGGTCGCGGCCGCGAGGGGCGCCCGAGCCGACGAAGACCGCATCCCAATTCTCGGCGACGAGTAGGACGCGCATGGACTCGATGCGCGTGCCGCCGCGGAATTCGACGCCGAGCTTCAGCACGTAGCCGGTCTCTTCGTCAATCACTTCCTCGGGCAGGCGAAAGCGCGGGATCTGCGAACGGATCATCCCGCCGGCCTGGCGATCGCCGTCGAAGACAACAACCTCGTAGCCGAGCGGCGCCAGGTCGCGTGCCACCGTCAGGGATGCGGGGCCGCCGCCGACGCAGGCGATTCGCTTGCCGTTGCGCGGCGCGGCGCGCGGCAGATGCTCGGAGATGTCGTCCTTGTAATCAGCGGCGACGCGCTTCAGGCGGCAGATCGCCACCGGCTCGGGCTTGGCGGCTTGCGCTTCCTCGACCCGGCCGCGCCGGCAGGCCGGCTCGCACGGTCGGTCGCACGTGCGCCCGAGAATTCCCGGAAAGACGTTCGACTCCCAGTTGATGAGGTACGCATCGGTATAGCGGCCCGCTGCGATCAGGCGGATGTACTCGGGAACGGGTGTGTGGGCGGGACAAGCCCATTGGCAATCGACGACTTTGTGAAAGTAATCAGGATCGCCGATGTCGGTGGATCGCAAATCTCCCTTTCCACACCGGCCGAAGGCGGCGGGTGCACTGCAATGGCGCAGGAGCAAATCTATGGATGCTAGGCGGCACGCTGCCGCTTGTCAGCAGGGTTTGCGTGGCGGAAACAACGCCCCAGGGAGCACCGTGCGTTAGTCGGGCGACAACATAGCAGCCCTCGCGCTCCATCCTGCACGCCCGGGCGTGCCGTCAAGTGAGCGCCTCGAGGTACTCGATCTTGTCGCGAGTCGCACGACAGCAATTACTCCGAAAACCGCATCACGACTGTAAAAGCTCCTCTTCCCGATAGAGTCTCCACATACCCTGAGGGAATCTCCTATCAGGAGAAGTCCTAAAGCATCCGGTCAGATTTGAACGGTCGCGCTCGCGGCGGATTCAGGTCAGTTGTCCGCACACATCCGCGCGGGAACTCTGATTGTTTAAAAAATGATAAAAGTCCAGCTCGAAACTAATCGAGCGGCACGATTGGCCGCGCCAAATGTTCAAAAAATGAATATTTGACGCGCCGCCGCGCGGCGGCGACACCACGCTTTCTTCGGCGGCACGGTGCGCCGTGCCGCCTTGCATTGTCGGGGGGATTTCCGCCTAATCGCAGGCCCACAACAACGCGGTCTTTCCAATGCGCCCATGAAAAAGGGCCCTCGACTGTAACCAGCAGTCAAAGGGCCCGTTGCCGACCTCTGCACGACCGACTGCTTGAAAGTCTATTCCGTCTGGGAAGATTGTCAAGACAGGCGTTGGATCAACTCGTTATTTCGCATAGGGACATACCCAGGTCACCGGGCGCATTGCAGACCTCCGATCTGCCATGCCGAAACTGCTGTTCCGATATCCGCAATTGACGCTGGAGCAATTGCACGCGTTCCTCGCATCTGACCTTCGCAAGGCGAACCGAGGCGTTTGTCGACGCGCTTCCCATCAATCGAAATGCGATTCGCCTCATAAACCGGCACCCGGCTCGGTCGCCGGGCCTAGCGCGTGTCCGGCCTGGCTGCCGTTGCCGACGACGGTGCCGCGCAAGATCCGCATTGACTGCGAGCGCCTCTTCGCGACCTTGCATGAAGGGATCCGGCCAGCCAATGCGGTCCGCCAAGGCTTCTCGATCAAGAAGCCGGGGTATACCCGATGACCGCCAGGCAACGTGGAAAGACGCTAGGCGTTCGGGCGCGCGCGAGGCTGAACGAGGCGTACGAGGCCCGCGGTAACGGGCACAGCAACCTTTGGCTCCACTACAGCCCCAAAGCGGACAAGGACGTCGTCCTGGCCAGCGACATCGAGTTCGGTCACTTTCTCCTCGTCGAGAGCGACCCGGACATCGAGAAGGTCGACTACGCACCGCACAAGCGCGTTGCTGCCATCGCAGGCGAAGGCATCGGGACGATCGTCGACGCTGAGGTGAAAAAGCGCGACGGCCAGCACCAATGGCGAGAAGTCAAGAGCTCCGAGTCGCTGGTTCAAGGAAAGGATGCTCGGGCCAGCCTTCAGATTCTCGTCCAGCAGAAAGCGGCCGGGCTGGCTGGCGTTGAACATGTCGTCTTCACTGAGAAAGTGATCTATGCGAATCCGATCCGGATTCGGAACTGGTTCAACCTCATCCCGTGGATCGCGCAGGTGCGCTACATCCCCATTCGCGCACAAGGCAACGAGGTCGCCGCTTTCATCAATGCCAAGCGCAGGGTGAGCTTCAGAGAAGTGCTTGAGCTTGGCGCGTACGAAGACCGCGGCCTCTACGCCGCAGCACTGCTGAAGGGGGTCCAGAGCGGCGCATTTCAAAGCGATTTGAACGAACGTCCGTTCTGCGCCCAGTCATCCTTTTTCTTGCACGAGGCTACGACGTGAGCGCGTGTCGAACGCCACGTGCCCCGGAAGCCGAAGCAGCGAAGGCCTCCAAGCCCAAACTCATCACCTACCGCACCATTCCGCCAGAGTATCGCGATCCCGCGAAGTTGCCGGTGTGCGACCTGCACGATTTGGAGGAAAGCATCCGGGAGCGGCATGGCCGCTTGCAGGTGGCGCTGACTGACTACATGACAACGGGCGCTCTAGGTGCGGCCGCGCTCCAGGCAGATTGCTCTCCGAAGTTTCTGGTCCTGCAACTCAACCGGATCCTGACGAAGAGGGCTGACGGCAACGGCATCGTCGGCTGGGCAGGACTCATCAAAGGACTGCGCATCAACCCGTACACGCGAACTGCGCCGCTGCCCGACGGAGAACTCCCTTCGCCAAGGGGTCGGTCCGGAGCCTTCATTGATTTCCTTCAGTCGCACGAAGTCTTCGGTAAACACTTGCACCGACTGATCGAGACGGGCGGCGG
>JBBRFW010000064.1:0-21049 GCA_038241255.1 Burkholderiales bacterium
TTCCATGCGCCTTCTGGGCAAAGCGCTGACGTTCGACGACGTGCTGCTCGTCCCGGCGTTCTCGAGTGTCCTGCCGCGCGACACCGACCTCGCGACCTCCCTCTCCCGCAACATCCGGCTCAACCTGCCGCTCGTCTCGGCAGCGATGGACACCGTCACCGAGGCGCGTTTGGCGATCGCCCTGGCGCAGGAAGGCGGCATCGGCATGGTCCACAAGAACCTGACGCCGAAGCAGCAGGCCGCCGAGGTGGCGCGCGTCAAGCGCTACGAATCGGGCGTCTTGCGCGATCCGATCACGGTCGCCCCCGAGATGACGGTGCGCCAGGTGATGGATCTCGCCAAGGCGCACGGCATCTCGGGCTTCCCGGTGCTGCAGGGAAAGCTCGTCGTCGGCATCGTCACCAACCGCGACCTTCGCTTCGAGACGCGGCTCGACGTGCCGGTGAAGGAGATCATGACGCCGCGCGACCGGCTCGTCAGCGTGCGCGAAGGCGCGACGCTTGCCGAAGGCAAGGCGCTGATGCATCGCGAAAAGCTCGAGCGCGTGCTCGTCGTCAACGACGCCTTCGAGCTGCGCGGCCTGATGACCGTCAAGGACATCACCAAGCAGACCAGCTTCCCGAACGCGGCGCGCGACGCCCACGGCAAGCTGCGCGTCGGCGCCGCGATCGGCGTCGGCGAGGGCACCGAGGAGCGCGCCGAGCTGCTCGTCAAGGCCGGCGTTGACGTGATCGTCGTCGACACGGCGCACGGCCACAGCGCCGGCGTCGTCGAACGCGTGCGCTGGGTCAAGCGCAACTTCCCGACCGTCGATGTCATCGGCGGCAACATCGCCACGGGGCAGGCGGCGCTCGACCTGGTCGAGGCCGGCGCCGATGCGGTCAAGATCGGCATCGGCCCGGGCTCGATCTGCACGACGCGCATCGTCACCGGCGTCGGCGTGCCGCAGGTGATGGCGATCGACGCCGTCGCCAAGGCGATCGCCAGTAGCGGCGTGCCGCTCATCGCCGACGGCGGCGTGCGCTACTCGGGCGACGTCGCCAAGGCGATCGCCGCGGGCGCCGACGCCGTAATGATGGGCGGCGCGTTCGCGGGCACCGAGGAGGCGCCGGGCGAGGTCATCCTGTTCCAGGGCCGCACGTACAAGAGCTACCGCGGCATGGGTTCGATCGGCGCGATGCAGCAGGGCTCGGCCGACCGCTACTTCCAGGAGGGCGAGGCGAGCGCGGCCGGATCGGTCGGCGGCGCGAAGCTGGTGCCCGAAGGCATCGAGGGGCAGGTGCCTTACAAAGGCTCGGTCGTCGGCATCATCTTCCAGATGGCCGGCGGCCTGCGCGCGTCGATGCACTACTGCGGCTGCGCCAGCATCGCCGAGATGCACGCCAAGGCGGAGTTCGTCGAGATCACTGCATCGGGCGTTCGCGAGAGCCACGTCCACGACGTGCAGATCACGAAGGAAGCGCCGAACTACCGCGCCGAATGACGAGCGCTACACCGAGCCCCGCACCCGCCGGCGACGCCGGCCGGCGCCAGGCGGCGATGCCGTTCATCATGATCACGGTGCTGATCGACATGGTGTCGATCGGCCTGATCGTCCCGGTTCTGCCCGCGCTCGTCGGCCGCTTCACGTCTTCGCAGACCGAACAGGCCTGGTGGTACGGCGCCGTGACGTTCGCGTTCAGCATCGCCAACTTCATCTCGTCGCCGGTGCTGGGCGCGCTCTCCGACCGCTTCGGGCGCCGGCCGGTGCTGCTGGTCGGCTTCTGCGCGCTCTCGCTCAGTTTCTTCGTCACCGCGATAGCCACCGAGCTCTGGATGCTGATTGTGGTTCGCCTCTTCAGCGGCGCGATGCAGTCGAACGCATCGATCGCCAACGCTTACGTCGCCGATATCACCGCACCCGCAGACCGCGCCAAGCGCTTCGGCCTGCTCGGCGCGATGTTCGGATTGGGCTTCATCCTCGGCCCGGTGATGGGCGGACTGCTCGGTGCGATCGACCTGCGCCTGCCGTTCTTCGCGGCCGGCTCGCTGGCGCTGCTGAACCTGCTCTACGGCTGGTTCGTGCTGCCGGAATCGCTGCCCGCCGACAAGCGCCGGGCGTTCTCGTGGCGATCGGCGCTCAATCCGATCGCTGCGCTCACGGAGCTCGGCCGGCTGGGCGGGGTCGGAACGCTGGTGGCCGTCGTGGCCTGCACGGCGCTATCGCAGTTCGTCCTTTACACCAGCTGGGTGCTCTACACGACGTTCAAGTTCGGCTGGGGCCCGCAGGAGAACGGCTGGTCGCTCTTCACCGTCGGCTGCATGTCGGCGCTGGTGCAGGGGCTCCTGCTCGGGCGCCTGCTGAAGCGCTTCTCGCCGCAGCGCCTGGCCATCGTCGGCCTCGTCTCGTCGACGCTGGCCTACCTCGCCTGGGGCGCGGCGACGCAGGGCTGGATGATCTATGCGGTCATTCTGTGCAACGTGCTCGGCTTCACGGTCGCCGCCTCGATCCAGAGCATCATCTCCGGCGCCGCCGATGCGACCACGCAGGGCCGAACGTTGGGCGCGGTCAGCTCGCTGCAAAGCCTGATGGCGGTGGTCGCGCCCGTGGTCAGCGCGCCGCTGTTGGCCACGGTGTCGCACCTGCCGCGCGGCGATTGGCGCATCGGCGCGCCGTTCTTCTTCTGTGCCCTGGTGCAATTCGCCGCACTGGTGCTCGCCTGGCTCCACTTCAGCGCCGCCCGCCGCGACCGCATCGCCGCCAGTGCCCCGCGCACGACCTGACATGCACGACAAGATCCTGATCCTCGACTTCGGCTCTCAGGTCACGCAGCTGATCGCCCGGCGCGTGCGCGAAGCGCGCGTCTTCTGCGAGATCCACCCGAACGACGTCAGCGACGAATTCGTGCGCGATTTCGCCCCCAGGGGAATCATCCTGTCAGGCAGCCACGCCTCGACCTACGAGGAGCACGAGCTGCGCGCGCCGAAGGCGGTGTTCGAGCTCGGCGTGCCGGTGCTCGGCATCTGCTACGGCATGTTCACGATGGCGGTGCAGCTGGGCGGCGAGGTGGAGGCGAGCGCGCATCGCGAGTTCGGCTACGCGGAGGTTCGCGCGCGCGGTCACACGCGGCTGCTGCAGGCGCTCGAGGACTTCTCGACCGACGCTGGGCACGGCATGCTCAAGGTCTGGATGAGCCACGGCGACAAGGTCACGGCGCTGCCGCCGGGATTCACGCTGATGGCGTCGACGCCGAGCTGCCCGATCGCCGGCATGGCCGACGAGGCGCGCGGCTACTACGGGGTGCAGTTCCATCCCGAGGTGACGCACACGTCGAAGGGCAGGGATCTGCTAAACAGGTTCGTCCTCGAGATTTGCGGCGCGCGGCCCGACTGGGTGATGGGCAACTACATCGACGAAGCGGTGGCGCGGATTCGCGAGGAGGTCGGTGGCGACGAGGTCGTCCTCGGTCTCTCCGGCGGCGTCGACTCGAGCGTCGCCGCGGCGCTGATCCACAAGGCGATCGGCGACCGCCTGACCTGCGTCTTCGTCGACCATGGCCTGCTGCGCCTCGACGAGGGGCGCCTCGTGATGGAGATGTTCGCCGATAGGAAGCACATCAAGGTCATCGCCGTCGACGCGAGCGAGCGTTTCCTCGGCCAGCTCGCCGGCGTCACGGACCCGGAAGCCAAGCGCAAGATCATCGGCAGCGAGTTCGTCGACGTCTTCAGGCGAGAGGCCGGCAAGCTGAAGCAGGCCAAGTGGCTGGCGCAGGGAACGATCTATCCCGACGTCATCGAGTCGGGCGGCGCCAAGAGCAAGAAGGCGATATCGATCAAGAGTCACCACAACGTCGGCGGCCTGCCGGCAACGCTCGGGCTGAAGCTGCTCGAGCCGCTGCGCGAGCTCTTCAAGGACGAGGTGCGCGAGCTGGGCGTCGCGCTCGGCCTGCCGCACGAGATGGTCTACCGCCATCCGTTTCCCGGGCCAGGCCTTGGCGTGCGCATCCTGGGCGAGGTGAAGCGCGAGTTCGCCGAGCTGCTGCGCCGCGCCGACGCGATCTTCATCGACGAGTTGCGCGCGACCGTGGATCTGGTCAGCGGCAAGAGCTGGTACGACCTCACCAGCCAGGCCTTTGCCGTCTTCCTGCCGGTGAAGAGCGTCGGCGTCATGGGTGACGGCCGCACCTATGACTACGTGGTGGCGCTGCGCGCGGTCCAGACGAGCGACTTCATGACCGCGGACTGGGCCGAGCTGCCCTACTCGTTGCTGAAAAAAGTCTCGACCCGGATCATCAACGAGGTGCGCGGCATCAACCGCGTCACGTACGATGTCTCGTCGAAGCCGCCGGCGACGATCGAGTGGGAGTGAGCTGACATGAAAGCGATTTTCGGCGTGCTTTCGCTTGTGATCGTGCTGGCGATCGTCGGCTCGATCGCCAAGAAGCAGCTGCAGGCCGTCAACGGCGGGATGGTGACGCGCAATGCGAGGGCCGCCAGCGCCGCGGCCGCCATGGCCGCCGACCCTGGCGTCGCCGATGGCGCGACCCGTTCGATCCCGGGTGGCATGGCGGGCGCGGTCGCCGCGGATCCGAACGCGGGCGGCACGGTTCGGGAGCAGGCGCGCAGCATGCAGGAGAAGGCCCGCGCCGACACCGTGCGCGCCCTCGAGCAAGGCGTCAAGCGCAACCAGCGCGCCGACAACTGATGCCCGCGCCGCAGGACGAGGCGGCTATGCGCCTGGCGCTCGACCAGGCGCACAACGCCTGGCTGGTCGGCGAGGTGCCGGTTGGCGCGGTCGTGTTTCGCGACACGCCGGCGGGCCGGCAGGTCGTCGCCACGGGCTACAACCGCCCAGTCACCGACCACGACCCGACGGCGCACGCCGAGATCGTCGCCCTGCGCCATGCCGCGCATCTGCTCGGCAACTACCGGCTGCCCGAGTGCGAGGTCTACGTGACGCTCGAGCCGTGCGCGATGTGCGCGATGGCGCTGCTGCACGCCCGCGTCAAGCGCGTCGTCTATGGCGCGAGCGATCTCAAGGCGGGCGCCGCCGGCTCGGTCATCGACGTCTTCGGCACGCCAGCGCTGAACCATCACACCACGGTCGAGGGCGGCCTCCTCGCCGACGCCGCCGGCGCTATGCTGCGCTCGTTCTTCGCCGAGCGTCGCGAGCACTACCGGCAACGCCGCACCCGTGGCGCCACGAACGACGCCGACGTCGCGTCCGAGCCGATTCCGGCCGGCGAGTCGCTCGAGCTCGACCCCAAGGCCAGCCGATGAGCGAGCCCGGCCGCAGCCTACTCGTCTTCTCGCCGGCCGGCGTGCTGCGCTCCGCGGTGCCCCTGCGGCGCGCTGTGGCGAGGCTCGGCAAGCTCGGCTTTACGGTCTCTATCGACGCGGCGGCTACGGCGAAGATGCAGCGCTTCGCAGGCGACGACGAGACCCGGCTCGCCGCGTTGCACCGCATCGCCGCGCTGCGCCCCAGCGTCGCGCTCGCCAGCCGCGGCGGCTACGGCCTCACCCGGCTGCTCGACCGGATCGAGTGGAAGCGGATCGCCAGGAGCGTCGAAGCGGGCACGCGCTGGGTTGGCATGAGCGACATGACCTCCCTGCAGCTCGGGCTGCTCGCGCACGCCGGCGGAATCACCTGGGCCGGGCCGCTCGCCTGCGACGACTTCGGCAGGAGCGCCGCCGAGGGGGGCGTCGACGATGTCACCGAAGGCTGTTTCGTCGAGGCGATGTCCGGCGCGCTCGAGGCGGTCGGCTTTCGCACCGAAGCCGGCTTCGATGGCCTCGACCTTCGCGGCGTGCTCTGGGGCGGCAACCTCGCGATCGTCAATTCGATGCTCGCGACGCCGCACTGGCCGCGCATCAAAGGCGGCATCTTGTTCGTCGAGGACGTCAACGAGCACCCCTATCGCGTCGAGCGGAACCTGCTCCAGCTTCATCAAGCCGGCGTGCTCGACGCCCAGAAGGCAGTCGTGCTCGGCGCCGTGACCGGCTATCGCAAGTCGACCAACGACCGCGGCTATTCGCTCTCCTCGATGCTCGCGCGGGTGCGCGCAGCAACGCCGACGCCGATCCTCACCGGCTTGCCCTTCGGTCACGTGCCCACTAAGGTGAGCCTGCCCGTGGGCGCCAAGGTACGGCTGGTGGTCGACGGGCGCCAGGCCTACATCCGCTGGGCTTGAGCACGGCGGCGGGCAGGGTCCACCACTTGGGTCGCACCGGCGTCGCGATCACACGCGGCGACGTTCGCGCGTGCTGCGACTGTCCGACGACTGGTCTTCCATCCCGCGCGGCGCTGCGGCTTGTAATGCTGTAGCCCGTGGGAGCGCCGGCGAGCGGCTTTCCTCCCGGCGCAGGTCCGGCTACCGCACATGACGCTCGGTGATTCGCCGCTGCGCGTCAGCGTCGAGACCGGTGATTGGGAGATACCCTGACCTGGGCGGAACCGGGGTGATCAACAACGACGTCGCTGCGGGTAGCGCGATCAACGGCAACGCTCGCAACCGGACCACGCTTGATTACCGCAACCGGGGCAACCCGGCGGGCCTGCGCTTCACTCGCACGTTCCCCGCGCGGCGTGCTTCAACCCGCTCCACGACGCCGGCGCCACCGGTCGTTTTTACACTGTCGGCCTGAAGTACAGTTCTTCTAAACTAGGAGCAGTCTCCGGGAACGGGACTTGCCCACTCCGCGATGATTGGTGCCCGCTGGTCACAAGCCGGCGGGCATTTTTGTTAACCTCGCGCGCTTTGCCGTCCACTGGAGATCCCAGTCATGAATTTCGCTCAGCAGCAAGCCGACCCGCGCCGACGCATCGTCGGCTTCGGTGCCGTGCTGCTGTTTCACCTCCTGCTCGTCTACGCCCTCGTGTCAGGGCTGGCCACGAAGGTCGTCGACGTGGTCCGCGCGCCCATCGAGACCAAGGTGATCGAGGAGATCAAGAAGCCGCCTCCGCCGCCTGAAGTGGTCGTGCCGCCGCCGCCCAAGCTCGAGGCGCCGCCGCCGCCCTTCATTCCGCCGCCCGAGATCCAGATCGCGACGCCGCCACCGCCGCAGCCGACCATCACGGCGACAACGCCGACGCCGCCGCCTGCGCCCGTGGTGATCGCGCCGGCGCCGCCGCCGGCGGTCGTCGCACCGCCCGCGCCGCCGGCGCCGCCCGCCACGGTGAGCGTCGGCGTGGTCTGCCCGAACGTGCAGACGGTGATGGGCGACTCCGGCTATCCGCGCGACGCGCAGCGCCAGGGCATCGAGAAGGGCAACGCCATCATTGAATGGACCGTCAACGCTGCGGGCGAGATCAAGAACCCGCGCACCGTCAGCGCGAGCAATCAGATCTTCGCCCGCAACAGCATCCGTCTCATCGGCGACTACAAGTGCGTGGGCCAGGGCCGCGACGTCATCGTGCGGCAGGAGTTCAACTACAAGCTCGAATAACGAACCGCCGCCCGAGCGCAGTCTGCTCTCACCGAACAACTTCCACACAGGGGATCCATGTTGAACATCCGCTCGCTTTCAAAGAGCATGACCGTCATCGGTGCCATGCTGCTCGGCCTCGCCGCCATCGCCACCGACGTGCAGGCGCAAGCCGCATCCGCGCCGGATGCGACCGCACCGGGCGCGTCCACCTCCACGCCCGCTGCCGCCGAGGCCGCGCCCGCGCCGGCGCCGATGGTCGCATCGCCGACAGCCAAGGAAACCGTCGACAACCCCTACGGCCTCGGCGCCCTCTGGGAGCAGGGCGACTTCGTCGCCCGCGGCACGCTGATCATCCTGGTGCTCATGAGCATGGGCAGCTGGTACATCCTGATCACCAAGCTCTACGAGAGCCTGAAGCTCAGCTCGGAAGCGAAGACGGCGCAGAAGACGTTCTTCAAATCGAAATCCGTGCGCGATGGCATGCAGGCGCTCAAGACCGGGGGCGCTTTCCGGTTCATCGCCGACAGCGGCATCGAGGCGAGCGAGCATCACGAGGGCGCGCTGACCGAGAACATCGACCACAACTCGTGGGTATCGATGAGCGTGCAGCGCAGCCTCGACGACATCCAGAGCCGGTTGCAGGACGGCCTCGCCTTCCTCGCGACCGTCGGCTCGACAGCGCCGTTCGTGGGCCTGTTCGGCACCGTCTGGGGGATCTACCACGCTCTCACGGCGATCGGCATCGCCGGACAGGCATCGATCGACAAGGTCGCCGGCCCGGTCGGCGAGGCGCTCATCATGACCGCCATGGGTCTCGCGGTGGCCGTGCCGGCGGTGCTTGGCTACAACTGGCTGGTCCGCCGCAACAAGGTCACGATGGAGTCGGTGCGCCGCTTCGGCGCAGACCTGCACGGCGTCCTGATGGGCGCGCGCATGACGACCACCGCGCCCGCCGCGCGTTGAAGCCCGGGAGCCTGCGATGGCCATGAATGTCGGCTCCGGCGGCGACGAGGACGAAGTCGTATCCGCCATCAACACGACGCCGCTGGTCGACGTGATGCTGGTGCTGCTCATCATCTTCCTGATCACGATCCCGGTAGTCACCCACACCATTCCGGTCCAGCTACCCAAAGAGACCAATATCCCGCGCCAGACCAAGCCCGAAAACATCGACATCTCGGTCAACAAGGACGGCGACATCTTCTGGAACCAGCAGCTGGTGCCCGACACCGACGCGCTGTTCCAGCGCCTGAGCAAGATCGCGACGGCGAAGCCGCAGCCCGAGGTCCACATCCGCGGCGACGGCCAGGCGCGCTACGAGTCGATCGGGCGGGTGGTGTTCCAGTGCCAGCGGGCGTCGATCCAGAAGGTCAGCTTCGTGATCGAACCACCGCCGAAGGGCTGAGGCCGAACCATGGCAATGAACGTAGGCAACAGCGGCGGCGGCGAGCCCGAGGTCATGATGTACATCAACACCACGCCGCTGATCGACGTGATGCTGGTGCTCATCATCATGCTCATCATCACGATCCCCGTGCAGCTCCACACCGTCAATCTCAACATGCCGGTCGGCACGCCGCCGCCGCCGCTGAAGGAGCCGGTGGTCGTCACGATCGACATCGACTTCGACGGCACGGTGCTCTGGAACGGCGAGGCGGTCCCCGACCGCAACTCGCTCGAGTCGCGCCTCTCGCGCGCCGCGGCGGAACCTGACCAGCCCGAAGTGCACATCCGGCCGAACAAGCTGGTCGAGTACAAGTCGGTCGCGACCGTGCTCGCATCGGCGCAGCGCCTCGGCGTCACCAAGCTCGGAATGGTCGGCAATGAACAGTTCATCAAGTAGCCGCTGGCGTGCGGTCGCCGCGGCGGGCCTGTTCGCCGCAGGCATGGCCCTGGCGGCCGGCGCTGTCGCGCAGGAGAGCCTGCGTCCCGAGGTCGGCAAGCCGTTGCAGGCGGCGCAGGAGCTGATCAAGAGTGGGCGCTATCGCGAGGCCCTGGCCAAGGTGCACGACGCCGAGGCGGTGGGCGCGCGCAACGCCAACGAGACCTACCTGATCGAGCGCATGCGCCTGGCTGCCGCATCGGGTGCCGGCGATGCCGACACGGCGGCGCGCTCGTTCGAGGCGCTCAGCGGCTCGAACCGGATCGGCGGCGCCGACAAGCTGCGAATGATCGAATCGATCGCCAGCACCTACTACCGGGCCCAGCAATACGCCAAGGCGATGCAGTGGAGCCAGCGTTACCTGCGCGAGGGCGGCAGTAACGGCGCTATCCGCACCATGCTGATCCAGAGCCAGTACCTGAGCGGCGATTTCGCCGGCGCCGCGCGCGAGCTGATGGCCGAGATACAGGCTTCCGAGCGCGCCGGCAGCACGCCCCAGGAAGACCGGCTCAAGCTGCTGCTGAATGCCGCTTCGAAGCAGGGCGACAACAACGCCTACGTCTTCGCGATGGAAAAGCTGGTCACCTACTACCCGAAGAAGGAGTACTGGGCCGACCTGCTGAGCCGCATGCAACGAAAGCCGAACTTCTCCGACCGGCTCTCCCTCGACGCCTACCGGCTTTCGCTCGCCACCGGCAGCATGTCGGCCCCGACCGACTACATGGAGATGGCCCAGCTCGCGCTGCAGGCCGACCTGGCCGCCGAAGGCAAGGAGGTGGTCGACAAGGGGATGAGCAGCGGGGCGCTGAGCACCGGCGCCCAGGCCGAGCGCGCCAAGCGCCTGAAGGCGCTGGTCGACAAGAAGCTCGCCGAGGACACGGCCTCGCGCGCGGAAGACGAGCGCCAGGCCGCGGCCGCGAAGACCGGCGACGCCATGGTCTCGCTCGGCTTGAACCTGGTGTATTCCGGCCAGGCCGCCAAGGGCGTGCAGCTGATACAGCAGGGCATCGCCAAGGGGGGCCTCAAGCGCCCTGAAGACGCCAAACTGCATCTCGGCATCGGCCAGCTCGCCGCCGGCGAGAAGGCCAAAGCCCAGGCCACCTTCAAGAGCGTGCAAGGCACCGACGGCACCGCTGATCTCGCCCGTCTCTGGGCCCTATACGCACGCCGCAACGGCTAATCGGCTCGCGCTGCCAGAAACGTCTTCAAGCGGCCCCGACGGGGCCGTCCCCCCTCTCGGAGGGAGGGAGCGAAGCCGGGCGGGAGCAGCCCTGTGCCGGCGCAGCCAAATAAGTGCCGGCTGCGCCGGCCGCTATTTCGGCGCGAGACGAATCGCTCCATCCAGGCGAATCACCTCGCCGTTGAGCATCTCGTTGGTGACGATCTGGTGCACCAGCTTGGCGAAGTCGGCGGGGGTGCCGAGGCGGCTGGGGAACGGGACGCTGGCGGCGAGCGCGTGCTGCACCTCATCGGGCATCGTGAAGAGCATCGGTGTGCCAAAAATCCCCGGCGCGATGGTCATGTTGCGGATGCCGCTCTTGGCCAGGTCGCGCGCGATCGGCAAGGTCATGCCCACGATGCCGCCCTTCGACGCCGAGTACGCCGCCTGACCGATCTGCCCATCGTAGGCGGCGACGCTCGCCGTCGAGATCAGCACCCCGCGCTCTCCCGTCGGCTCGGGGTCGTTGCGGCCCATCGCTTCGGCGGCGAGACGGATCATGTTGAAGCTGCCGATCAGATTGACGGTTACGACCTTGGTGAACAGCGACAGCGCGTGCGCGCCCTGCTTGCCGACGGTGCGCGACGCCGGGCCGATGCCGGCGCAGTTGACCAGGCCGACCAGCTTGCCCGCCGCGGTGGCCTCGGCGACGACGTGCTGGCCGTCGGCCTCCTGGCTGACGTCGCAGCGCACGAAGCGCCCGCCGATCTCGGCCGCGACCGCCGCACCGCGCTCCTCCTGCAGGTCGGCGACGACGACCATGGCGCCCGCGCCGGCGAGCATCCGCGCGGTTCCCTCGCCGAGCCCGGAGGCGCCGCCGGTGACGATGAATACCTTGCCCTTGATCTCCATCCGAATCTCCTTCAGTCGAGCGCGGCGAGCGCGCGCGCGGTGATCGCGTCGACATCGCCCAGGCCGCTGATCTTGCGATACGCCGGCGCGTCGCGGTCGCCCGACGCCGCCCAGTGCGCGTAGTACTCGACCAGCGGCCGAGTCTGCGCGGCGTAGACCTCGAGCCGCTTCTTGACCGTCGCCTCCTCATCGTCGACGCGCTGGATCAGCGGCTCGCCGGTGACATCGTCGACGCCGGCGACCTTCGGCGGGTTGAAGCGATCGTGGTACGTGCGCCCCGATGCGACGTGGACGCGGCGGCCGCTCATGCGCTCTACGATCGCTGAATCGGGCACGTCGACCTCGAGCACGTAGTCGAGCTTGACGCCCGCGGCCTTCATCGCGTCGGCCTGGACGATGGTGCGCGGAAAGCCGTCGAAGAGGAACCCGGCGGCGCAGTCGGGCTGGGCGATCCGTTCCTTGACCAGCGCGATGATGATCTCGTCACCGACGAGCGCGCCGGAGTCCATGACCTTCTTCGCCGCCAGGCCGAGCGGCGTGCCTGCCTTCACCGCCGACCGCAGCATGTCGCCGGTCGAGATCTGCGGGATGCCGAAGCGCTTGCAGATGTACGCCGCTTGTGTTCCCTTGCCGGCGCCGGGGGCCCCCAACAGGATCAGTCTCATGGCTTGCGGCCTCGGTCGTGGCGGGGGTGGTTCGAATAATAGGCGGCGGCGACTGCAGGCCCGGCTGCCCGCGCTCAGGCAAAACCCGCACCGGTCGCCACAGCGACGGCACGGCGCGCCAGCGCGAGATCCTCGGCCGTGTCGACGCCGATGCCCGGCGCGAGCTCGCTCACGTGCACCGCGATCCGCTCGCCGTGCCAGAGGACGCGAAGCTGCTCGAGCCGCTCGATGTCCTCGAGCGGGCTGTGCGCGAGCTTCGGGAAGCGGCGCAGGAACCCGGCGCGGTACGCATAGAGGCCGACGTGGCGAAGCGGCGCGATCGCCATCCCCGTCGGCGCCGACGCCTCGTCGTCGCGCGGACATGGGATCGGCGCGCGCGAGAAGTAGAGGGCATGGCCGCGCGCGTCGAGCACGACCTTGACGATGTTGGCGTTCTCGAAGTCGGCGCGATTGTCGATCGCGTGCGCCACCGTGCTCATCACGCAGTCGCTTCGTTCCTGCAGCAGCGCCGCGCAGGCATCGATGAGGGCCGGCGCAATCAGCGGCTCATCGCCCTGCACGTTGACGACAACGTCGTCGTCGCCGAGCTCCAGTTTGGCGCTGGCTTCGGCGATCCGGTCGCTGCCGTTGACGTGCCGCGGCGAAGTCAGCAGGGCGGCGACGCCGTGGGCAGCACACGCGGCGACGATCTCCGCGTCGTCGGCCGCGACGACGACCCGGGACGCCCGCGATCGGGCGGCGCGCTGCGCGACGCAGACGATCATGGGCACGCCGCCGATCTCCGCCAGCGCCTTGCGCGGCAGTCGAGTCGAGCCGAGACGGGCGGGGATGAGGACGACGAACGACACCGGCGTTAGTCGACGGCGGTGGCAGGCGGGGTCGGTGCCGTCTCGCGCCCGAGCGACCGCGCTTCGCCTTCGAGCATCACGGGAATGCCGTCGCGCACGGGGAAGGCGAGGCCATCGGCAGTGCAGACGAGCTCCTGGCAGTCGTGCTGCGGCGGCCGCCAGTGCTGCAGCGGTCCCTTGCAGAGCGGACAGACCAGGAGGTCAAGCAGGCGTGTTTCCATGCGGAGCGGTCGATGTGGGCGGCGCCAGCAGCACCAGGAGCGCCTGTTCGAAGGCGGCCTCGGGAACGAAGTCTAGCCGCGCGACCCAGGCGCGCCTGCCGAGCGGGCGCGTCGGCGGCAGCTTGACCGCGTCCTTCTCGGTCAGGACGTTGTCGGCGGGGCCCGGCGGCCTGGGCTGGGCGGAGAAGTCCGCGTGATCGCCGGGCGAGCACTCGGCGACGCGCAAGCCGTGCGCGCGCAGCATCGCGAAGAACCGCGCGGGCCGCGCGAGCCCGGCGACGGCGACGACTTCGCGTCCCCGCAAGGCGTCGAGCGCCTCCCGCGATGGCGCCGCGCCCGCCCACCAGGCATCGAGCGGGCTCACGCCCGCAAGCGCGCTCCGGACCACGTGGCCCGGCAGCGGCGTCGACGCTGCCTCGGCGTTGTAGAGAACAAGTTGGCGGGGCCCGAGCGCCCTCGGCACGCGCTCGCGCAGCGGGCCCGCCGGCAGCAGGCGGCCGTTGCCAGCGCCGCGCTCGTCGAACACGATGACTTCGATGTCGCGCTCGAGCGCCAGGTGCTGCAAGCCGTCGTCGCTGACGATGACGTCGACCTCGGGGTGGGCGCCCAGCAGGGCGTGTCCCGCCGCAGCACGATCGGCGCCCACCGCCACGGGCACGCCGGTGCGTCGCTGCAGCAGCAGCGGCTCGTCGCCGACCTCGCTGGCGCTGGCGTCGGGACCCAGGACGACGACGTCGTCACCACTGCGCCCGTAGCCGCGCGAGACGATGCCCGGGGCACGGCCGCTCTGGCGCAGGATCTCGACGATCGCGATCACCGCCGGCGTCTTGCCCGCGCCGCCCACGACCAGGTTGCCGACGACGATCACCGGAACCGGAACTCGCGCCGATTCGCGCATGCCGCGCGCAAACAGCACCCGCAGCGTCGCGGCAGCTGCGCCGAAGATCCATGCTGCGGGCAGAAGTGCCGCGCTCGCCGCGCCGCGTCGCTCCCAGATGCGCTGCAACGCAGCGACCATCTGCTCTCGGAGCGTCGCCGGTCGCCGCGCCGCCATGCCGTCAGCGCGCGGCGCCGGCCGACGACTGCGTCGCGAAGGTGAGTTTGGCGATGCCGGCGCGGCGCGCGGCGTCCATGACGTTGATGACGCTCTGATGCGCCGCCGTCGCATCGGCGGAGACGATCAGCATCATCTCGCTCGAGCCCGCCGCCGCGGCCGTGAGCTCGGCGGCCAGCGCCTCGACGCTTCTGCCGTCTACGGGTTTCTTGTTGACCGCATAGCGGCCGTCCGACGCGACCGCGACGATGATCTCGTGTGGCCGGTCGCGCGCCTGGTCGGCGTCGGCGACGGGCAGGCTGATCTGCAGCTCGGTGAACTTCGAGTAGGTCGTCGACAGCATCAGGAAGATCAGGATGACGAGCAGCACGTCGATGAACGGGATCAAGTTGATCTCGGGATCGTCGGGCCGCTGGCGCCGGAAATTGAGTGCCATGGCTGGGCCTCAGCCGCCGCGCGGCACGGCGAAGCGCATCAGGTGAGGCACGAGCCGGTCGGACGCCTGCTCCATCTCGAGCGTGTAGCCGTCGACGAGGCCGCGGAAGTAGCGATAGAACATCAGCGCGGGAATGGCGATCATCAGCCCGAAAGCCGTGTTGTAGAGTGCGACCGAGATGCCGTGCGCGAGCAGCGCGGGGTTGTTGCCGCCGTTGGGCGCCTGCGATCCGAAGATCTCGATCATGCCGATCACCGTGCCCATCAGGCCGAGCAGCGGCGCCGCCGAGGCGATCGTTCCGAGGGTGTTGAGGTAGCGCTCGAGGCGGTGCACGGCGGCCCTTCCTGCCGATTCGAAGGTTGCGCGCAAGCCGGCCTCGGTGATGCGAGGCTCGGCAATCACCGCGCGCAAGCCCGTGGCGAGCACGGTGCCGAGCACGGAATTCTGCGAGAGCTTGTTGACGACATCCGGCGCCGGCAGGTGCGCGCGCGTCACCGAGATCACTTCGTCAAGCAGCCGGCCTGGCGCGACGCGGATCGAGCGCAGACTCGAAAATCGTTCAATGATCAATGCCAGGGCGGCGATCGAGCAGATGAGCAGGGGCCAGATCGGCCAACCCGCGGCTTGTATGATCGAAAGCAATATGGCCCTTTCCGTCGAGCGAAGGCGGCCCAGCCGCACCGGTCGCTTCATTATGGCGTGACCTCGCGGGCGATCGAAACCGCGATGCCGCGGTCGTGATATTCCGGACACCGTGCCGCGCTGAGCGGCGCCTGTGATGGCGTCGCGGGAAGGTGGACAACTTTGTGGACAACTCTGCCGGAAGGCGGCGAAAGCCGTCGCCGATGAGATGCGGAGGGCGCCTTGCTTAAAAACGCAGCATCAGAATGTTGTTGAAAATCAATAGCTTGGGGCACGTCGTCGGGGTCCTCAGGGGCACAACGGTCCGCAACCCCAATGCCGGCGCGGCTGTGGAGTTGTGGGACGGCCCGGGTCATCGTTCTCTCGATGGGTGAGCTTTTCTCGGAACGACCTCTACCCCGTGTCTGGAGCGTGGCGGCGCTGGTTCACGCCGTCGCCTCCTTGCTCGAGCAGGAGCTCGCCGCGTGCACCGTCAGCGGCGAGATCGCCAATTTCTCGCGCGCGGCCAGCGGCCACTGCTACTTCGCGCTGAAGGATCCCGACGGCGCCGCCGCGCTGCGCTGCGCGATGTTCCGACGCGCCGCATCGATGCTCGATTTCGCGCCAGTTGAAGGTCAGCGAGTCGAACTCCGCGGGCGCGTCGCGCTCTACGAACCGCGCGGGGAGTTGCAGTTCATCGCCGAGGCGATGCGGTCGGCCGGCGCCGGCGCGCTGTACGAGCGGTTCGTTCGCCTGCGCGCGCGGCTTGAGGCGGAAGGCCTCTTCGATCCGGCGCGCAAGCGGCCGCTGCCGCCGCAGCCGCGCGCGGTTGGCGTCGTCACGTCGCTCGCCGGCGCTGCGCTCCACGACGTCGCGACTACGTTGGCGCGCCGCTCGCCGCACGTGCAGATCGTCGTCTACCCGAGCGTCGTCCAGGGTGCCGACGCGCCCGCCGCCCTCTGCGCCGCGATCGGCAGGGCGGGAGAACGCAACGAGGTCGACGTGCTGATCGTGTGCCGCGGCGGCGGATCGCTCGAAGACCTCTGGGCGTTCAACGACGAGCGCAGTCATCCGCGCGATCCGTGCCGCGCCAATGCACGTGATGAGCGGCATCGGCCATGAGACCGACGTGACGCTGGCCGATCTCGCCGCCGACCTGCGCGCGCCGACGCCCACCGCCGCCGCGGAATTGGTCGCGCCCGCCACCGCGATGCTGGAGCACGCGCTGCGTGGACTCGAGATCGCGCTCGCCCGGCGCGGCATCGCCGCGCTCGAGATGCAGGGGCAGCGGCTGGATCGGCTGGCTCTTCGCCTGGCGCGGCCGAGCGACGCGCTGGCGCGGCGCGAGCATGCGCTCGAGCTTCTCGCCGCGCGGCTTGCCGCGGCCCCCCCGCGCGCCGTCGCGGCAGGCCGCGCCCGCTCGGGCGCTTCGGCGGCGCGCCTCGGCCACGCGCTCGCCATCGCCCGTTCCCGGATCGCCGGGCGCGTCGAGGCGGCGGCGCTGCGTCTGCGAGGGGTCGATCCGCTCAGGGTGCTGGCGCGCGGCTATGCGCTGCTGATCGATCGCGACGACCGCCCCGTCACCTCGGTCACGCGCCTGGCCGTCGGCGACGGCGTCACGGCGCGACTTGCCGACGGCAGAGTGGAGCTCCGGGCGGTCGACATCATCGCCTCAGCCGAACCGCGCTGAGGCTGCGCCGTCGGCGTGGAAAAGGAAGCTCCCTACAATCGTCGCAGCCCAACATCGCCTCGAGAGGACTCTTCATGGAACACAAGCTCCCCCCCCTTCCTTACGCCATGGACGCGCTCGCGCCGCACGTCAGCCAGGAGACGCTCGAGTACCACTACGGCAAGCATCACAAGGCCTACGTCGACAACCTCAACAACCTCCAGAAGGGCACCGAGTTCGAATCGATGGCCCTCGAGGACATCGTCAAGAAGGCGACCGGCGGCATTTACAACAACGCAGCCCAGATCTGGAACCACACGTTCTTCTGGAGCTGCATGAAGCCGGCCGGCGGCGGCGAGCCGAAGGGCCCGCTCGCCGAGCAGATCAAGAGCAAGTGGGGCGGCTACCCGGCCTTCAAGGAAGCCTTCTCGAAGAGCGCGGTCGGCAACTTCGGCTCGGGTTGGACGTGGCTCGTGAAGAAGGGCGACGGTGCCGTCGACATCGTCAACATGGGTGCGGCGGGAACACCGCTCACGACGGGCGACACGCCGCTCCTGACGATCGACGTCTGGGAGCACGCGTACTACATCGACTACCGAAATCAGCGGCCCAAGTGGGCCGAGACCTTCCTGAGCTCGCTCGCGAACTGGGACTTCGCGGCCAAGAACTTCTCCTGATTCATCGCCGGGGATCTCGACGCGAGCCGAGATCGCTCGCTTCGCTTGGATGAAGAGCGTGGCTAGCTGCCGAAGGGCGCGCCGCGGAGCTTGCTGCCGGCCTTGATCCCGCGCTTGGCGAACCAGCCCGCGTTCATTTCGAGGACGTATCGCACCGGCGTGGCGGAGCAATGGCCGTCGAGCGTCTGCGGCTTCATTTCGTCGATGTTGGCGACGCTGCCGTCATCGGCGACGAAAGCGACCGAGAGCGGGATCAGCGTGTTCTTCATCCAGAAGCACTGCTGCCCCGGCCGGTCGAAGACGAACAGCATGCCGTCGCTGACTGGCATCGACGTGCGGAACATCAACCCGATCTCGCGCTCCTCAGCGGTGGCGGCGAGCTCGGCGTTGATGATATGGATGCCGGCGTTCAGGCGGATCTGCGCGAGCTTCTGCGGCCCGTCCTGAGCGGCTGTGGCCGCGGCGAGGCAGAGTGCGGCGGCGGCCGCGGTCCAGCGAGCCCATCGGTCATTCATGTTGCGTCATCCGACTTAGAATTTCAGGCCGCATCGCCGACACGGCCGCGCCCCACGGAGCCCCATTTTCATGTATCAGCACATCAAGGTGCCCGAAGCCGGGCAGAAGATCAAGGTCAACGCCGATTTCTCCTTGACGGTGCCGGACGAGCCGATCATTCCCTACATCGAGGGCGATGGCACGGGCGTCGACATCACGCCGGTCATGATCAAGGTGGTCGATGCCGCGGTCGCCAAGGCGTACGCCGGCAAGAAGAAGATCCACTGGATGGAGATCTACGCCGGCGAGAAGTCGACCAAAGTCTACGGGCCCGACGTCTGGCTGCCGCCGGAGACGCTCGAGGTCTTGCGCGACTTCGTCGTCTCGATCAAAGGGCCGCTGACGACGCCCGTGGGCGGCGGCATCCGCTCCTTGAACGTGGCGCTGCGCCAGGAACTCGATCTGTACGTCTGCCTGCGCCCGATCCAGTACTTCAAGGGCGTCCCGTCGCCGGTCAAGGAGCCCGAGAAGACGCACATGGTGATCTTCCGCGAGAACTCCGAAGATATCTACGCCGGCATCGAGTTCGAGGCCGAGAGCGAGAAGGCCAAGCGCCTGATCAAGGTTTTGCAAGAGGATTTCGGCGTCAAGAAGATCCGCTTTCCGGCGACCTCGGGCATCGGCATTAAGCCGGTCTCTCGAGAGGGCACGGAGCGCCTCGTCAGGAAGGCGATCCAGTACGCGATCGACCACGATAAGCCCTCGGTGACGCTCGTCCACAAGGGCAACATCATGAAGTTCACCGAGGGCGCCTTTCGCGACTGGGGCTACGGCCTGGCGCAGAAGGAATTCGGCGCGGTCGAAATCGACGGCGGCCCGTGGTGCAAGTTCAAGAACCCGAAGAGCGGCAAGGAAATCGTCGTCAAGGACGTCATTGCCGACGCCTTCCTCCAGCAGATCCTGCTGCGCCCAGCCGAGTACTCGGTGATCGCGACATTGAACCTGAACGGCGACTACGTCTCCGACGCGCTCGCCGCCCAGGTCGGCGGCATCGGCATCGCGCCGGGCGCGAACATGAGCGACTCCGTCGCGATGTTCGAGGCGACCCACGGCACCGCCCCGAAGTACGCCGGCAAAGACTACGTCAACCCGGGATCGGAGATCCTCTCGGCCGAGATGATGCTGCGCCACCTGGGCTGGCACCCGGCGGCCGATCTGATCATCAGCTCGATGGAGAAGTCGATCCTGTCCAAGAAAGTCACGTACGACTTCGCGCGCCTGCTCGACGGCGCCACGCAGGTGTCGTGCTCGGGCTTCGGGCAGGTGATGATCGACCACATGTAGGCGTCGGCCCAACTGCATTCCCGGGAGGGGAGGCGACGAGCACGTTTGCCCGAGGAGAGCGCTTTCCGCACGCGCCGGCTCCGCTGAACAGGCAGGGTCGGTCGATGCGACGGCCCCTTGTGAAAAAAGCCCCGGGGGGCATATGCATTCGACCGAAGCGTGAGAGCGCCAACTCGATAGAATGAATTCATGCCCGCGGACAAGCCACCCGTCCCTGTCGTTCGGCCGCGTACCGACGACGGCCAGGGAGCGGTTGTCGCCGAGCGCAAGGAGCAGAAAACCGAGCCGCCGCCGATGTTCCAGGTGATCCTGCTGAACGACGACTACACCCCCATGGAGTTCGTCGTGATGGTGGTGCAGGAGTATTTCAACCGGGATCTCGAGACGGCGACGCAGATCATGCTGAAGATCCACCACGACGGTCGCGGCGTGTGTGGCGTCTATTCGAAGGACGTCGCCGGGACCAAGGTCGAACTGGTGCTCGCCGCCGCACGACGCGGCGGCCACCCGCTGCAATGCACTATGGAGTCCGCATGATTGCGCAAGAGCTTGAAGTCAGTCTGCACATGGCCTTTGTCGAGGCCAGGCAGCAACGCCACGAATTCATCACCGTCGAGCACCTGTTGATGGCGCTGCTCGACAACCCGTCTGCGGCCGAAGTGCTGCGCGCCTGCTCGGCCAACCTCGACGACCTGAGGAAGAGCCTGCTCGGCTTCATCAAGGAAAACACCCCCACCGTGGGCGGCGCCGACGAAGTCGACACCCAGCCGACGCTGGGCTTCCAGCGCGTCATCCAGCGGGCGATCATGCACGTCCAGTCCACGGGCAGCGGCAAGAAGGAAGTGACCGGCGCCAACGTGCTGGTGGCGATTTTCGGCGAGAAGGACTCTCACGCCGTCTACTACCTGCATCAGCAGGGCGTGACGCGGCTCGATGTCGTCAACTTCATCGCCCACGGCATCAAGAAGAGCGATCCTCCCGAATCGGCCAAGCCGGGCGAGGGCGGCGGCGCGAGCACCGAGAGCGAGAAGGAAGAGGGCGACGGCAAGGGCTCGCCGCTCGACCAGTTCACGCAGAACCTCAACCAGCTCGCCCGCGACGGCAAGATCGATCCGCTGATCGGCCGCGAGCACGAGGTCGAGCGCGTCATCCAGATCCTGTGCCGGCGGAGGAAGAACAACCCGCTGCTGGTCGGCGAGGCCGGCGTCGGCAAGACCGCGATCGCCGAGGGCCTTGCCTGGCGCATCACCCAGTCCGAGGTTCCCGAGATCCTTGCCGAATCGATCGTCTACGCGCTCGACATGGGAGCGCTGCTCGCCGGAACCAAGTACCGCGGCGACTTCGAGCAACGCCTGAAGGGCGTGCTGAAGAATCTGAAAGATCAGCCGAACGCGATCCTGTTCATCGACGAGATCCACACGCTGATCGGCGCCGGCGCCGCATCGGGCGGAACGCTCGACGCGAGCAACCTCCTGAAGCCCGCACTCAGCTCGGGCGCGATGAAGTGCATTGGCGCGACGACCTTCACCGAGTACCGCGGCATCTTCGAGAAGGACGCCGCCCTGTCGCGGCGCTTCCAGAAGGTCGACGTCGTCGAGCCGTCGATCGAGCAGACGGTCGAGATCCTCAAGGGTCTGAAGAGCCGCTTCGAAGAGCACC
>JBBRFW010000065.1:0-20872 GCA_038241255.1 Burkholderiales bacterium
GCTCTGCTGCGGGCTCCAGCGCACCTTGCGCAGGCCGAGCGAGCGGATCGTCGCCAGCTGCGCCGAGGTCGTGATGCGAAAGCTGCTCAGCGGGAACGGGTGCGACATCCAGCCGATGTCGAGGTGGACGAACATGCCGACGCGCAGGTCCTGGACGTCGATCTGATCGGAGGGACGGGCTTTTTTCATGTCGGTGCCGGAGCACGGGGCACGCGGGGATAGCGAAGTTATCGGCGGCGCCCCCGCCAGCTTGTCCCCGCGATCCGTGCCGGATTGCACGGACGGCCCGGAGCGCGTCAGTCGCCGTAGCGGCGCTGGCAGCGCGCGCCGAAGAAGCTGCGCCGCTGCGTTCGGCCGAGTTGCCTTGAATGGTTGCGCAGCGAGAAGCTCGCCAGCTCGACCAGGAAATAAGTGCCCCAGCTACGCAGCGCGACGATGCGCGCGCCGACGAGCCGCTCCTTGTCGATCTTCGCGTTGCCTTCGACGGCGACGATGCGCCGGCCGACGATGCCGCGCGCCTCGTCCTTGAGGATGACGATCGACGGTCCCTCGGGCAGCCCTCGCCGCGGCCGGCTCAGCAGACTTCGAAGAAGCGCATGACGACCGCCCGCGGTCGACGCACGCCAACGCCGAGGAAGACGCGCTCGCCGATCCAGGCGAGCGCCGGCGCGGCGCATTCGAAGCGCGGCAGGCCGCGGAAGTAGACCTCGGCAGGATCGACCGGCTCGCCGCGGACCAGGCGCGCCATCACCGCGGGCGCCGCAGTGCGAACGGCGTCGTTGTGCACGTAGATGCGGTCACCGGCATCGGTCTCGAGGACGTAGCGCGCCTCGAGCCGCGCCATCGTTTCGCTGGTAATGAGCTGGAAGTCGGCACCGCCCGGCAGCACGCGCGCGCTGAAGCCGCGGCCGGCGCAGCGGCCGCCGACGATCGGGATGATGCGGCGCGCGCCTGCGGCGACGCGGCCGATCTCGATCGGCACGCCGACCTCGACCTCGAGGTCGGCGAAGAGCGCGAGCGGCGGCGCCGCGAGCGGGTCGACCGTGGTCACAGGATCAGGGGTGAGTGCCGGCGACATGAGCGCAAGGGTAGCGCGTCGAAGCGAAGCCCCGCTATCGTTGCGCGAAGGGTCGACTCGGCCGTCTCCGACCACCGCCAGGAACGCGCGCCGCACTTCCGATACGCCGGTCAGTTGGTCCTGTGCGGGGTACCGAGCGACGTGGCGGCAAGCCGGTGCCGCGGCGGCGAAGCGCCGGGCCGCGGCCTAAACTCGCCGCGACGCATCAGCGGAGGCCTTGCATGTCGTACGAGTACGGATCAGAGTCGAAGCTGTTCGAGTTGCCGAATCCGTACCAGCTGCAGAACCGGCTGCTTTGGCTCTGCGCCGGGCTGCTGGTCGTGGCCGGCGTCGTCAGCCTACTCTGGGCGAGAAGCGCGATCGTGCAGAGCGATCTTCGCTTCGCCGCCGCGCCGCTGCTCGCCGGCCTGCTCCTGCTCGGCGCAGGCCTTCTCGCCGCGGCTACGGCGGCGACGCGGCTGCGCTTCTTCTTCGGCCGCGGCCGGCCGGCGGCGCTCGCGCCCGAGATCCCGGCGGGCGCCGGCGGCGGCTCGCCGGCCGCGACGGCGATCAAGGAGATCCTGCGCCAGGGCGGCCTCACCTACCCCGAGCCCCAGGGCGCCATCGAAGGTCTGCTTTATCACTGGGCGCCGGCGCTCATCACCGCGCCGCGCGAGGTGCAGCTGCTCGCGCGCCGCTACATGTTCAATCTGGCCGCGATCGCGGCGACGCTGCTCAGCTTCGCCTTCTCGTGGTTCGTGTTCGGGAACGCCGTGACGCGGCCGTGGATCGGCATCCTCTATTTCATGTTCGGCGCTGTCTTCCTGATCCGGCCGATCATCGCCCAGCACAAGGCGCGGGTGACGACGGCGTCGCTGGTCGGCCTGGTCGCCGTGGCGATCCTCGGCCCGGTCCTGATCGGCCTGCTCGCGCCGAGGCTGCCGCCGCTCGGCGCGTTTTCGCTCGACACCCAGACCTTCGTCATGCTCGGCGCGGCGCTTGTCGCGTGCGCGCTCGCGATGGCGGCGATCCTGGCCCAGGTCGACCCCGCGCCGCAGACACGGGCCAGCGTAGAGCAGGAGCGCTTATCGATGAACGCGCCGCCGTCGACGCTGATGGACGAGCTCGATCGCGTCATGCAGTCGAGCTGGACCGAGCGCATCCCGAACCGACGCTATGCGCGCATCGAGCCGGTCGTCGCCGCGGCGACGCCGGCCGGCAACTTTGCCGGCGAGCTGTTCGAGGAGAGCCAGCCGCTGCCGATCTCAGGCACCAAGGCGCCTACCGTGACGGCCGCGCTCTCGACGGCGCGCCACCGCGCCCTCCTCCTGCTCGACCTGTACGCGACCGTGCTTGTGCTCACCGCGATCGGCATGACGCTGGTCTTCGTGCACCGCTTCGACGTTGCCGCGGCCTGGCCGCAGAACCGCTTCTCCCTGGTCGGCACCTCGGCGATCCTGGCGCTCGTTGCCGCGTTCTGCTTCCAGGCGTCGGCGCGACTCTGGGGCCGCTTCAACTTCGAGTCGATCCTCACGTGGGTCGAGATGGTCGGCAGCTGGCAGACCTCGCGCATCGGCACCGGGAACAACTTCTCGAGCCGGATGAACACCGATAACAACGTCTTCCGCACCGAGGCGATGACTCTGCGCGTCTGGCGAGCGCGCATCGAGTCGGTGGTGTTCGGCAAGGACGAGGCACGCCAGGTGACGGCGATGTTCTCGACCGAGCAGGAGGCGAAGGCGCTCGCCGCGCAGCTGATGCAGTTCGCGCGCAGCCAGAGCGTGCTCGTCTCGCCGTTCAGCGGCGAGGACGAAAAGCGCATCGCGGCGCTGAACGCCGGCGAGCGGGCGATGGACGCCGGCACGCCGCACGCCGCTTCGGCCGCGCAGCTGCAGCGCGATCTGCAGACCGCGGCGGCGCACCAGTCGGTCGGCTTCTCGGCTGCCATAGCGCGCGCACCTGCTCCGCGCAAACGCTTCTGCTCGGCCTGCGGCACCGAAGCGCAGCCCGGCTCGAAATTCTGCGCGAATTGCGCGGCTCCCCTGCCCGCGACCCCCTGAGCGCAAGCGGCGGCGGCATGAGAACCCAGGTGGCAATCGTCGGCGCCGGACCCGCGGGCCTGCTGCTCGCGGCGCTGCTCGCCAAGGCCGGCGTCGAGACGGTCGTCGTCGAGCAGCGCTCGCCCGACTACGTGCTCGGTCGGATCCGCGCCGGCGTGCTAGAGCAGGTGACGGTCGACCTGCTCGAGGCCGCAGGCGCGGGCGCGCGCATGCACGCCGAGGGCCTGCCCCACGGCGGCATCGAGCTGTGCTTCGGCGGCGCACGCCACCGGATCGACTTCGTCGACCTCACCGGCGGCAAGCAGGTCATGGTCTACGGCCAGACCGAGGTCACGCGCGACCTGATGCAGCTGCGCGAGTCGCAGGGGCTGGTCACGGTCTACGAGGCGCAGGCCGTCAGCCTGCACGGCTTCGACGGCCTGAGCCCGACCGTCCGCTTCACGCAGGACGGCCACGGGTACGAGCTCGAGTGCGACTTCATCGCCGGCTGCGACGGCTACCACGGCGTCAGCCGGCAGAGCGTGCCGCACAGCGCTCTGCGCCACTACGAGCGGGTCTATCCCTTCGGCTGGCTCGGTGTCCTCTCCGAGACGCCGCCGGTCTCGGCCGAACTCATCTACTCGAACCACGAGCGCGGCTTCGCGCTCTGCAGCATGCGCTCGGCGACGCGCAGCCGCTATTACGTGCAGTGCGCGCTCGACGACAAGGTCGAGCAGTGGAGCGACGACGCGTTCTGGGCCGAGCTGCGCGCCCGCCTCGACGACGAGGCGGGGGAGGCCCTCGTCACCGGCGTGTCGATCGAGAAGAGCATCGCGCCGCTGCGCAGCTTCGTCGCCGAGCCGATGCGCTTCGGCCGCCTGTTCCTCGCCGGCGACGCGGCTCACATCGTGCCGCCGACCGGCGCCAAGGGCCTGAACCTCGCCGCCGGCGACGTCGGCCTGCTGGCGCGCGCTTTCGCGGAGCATTACGGCGAGCACAGCGACGCGGCGATTGACGATTACTCGGCGCGGTGCCTGCGCCGCGTCTGGCGCGCCGAGCGTTTCTCGTGGTGGTTCACCTCACTGATGCACAAGTTCCCGGAGACCGGCGCGTTCGGCCAGAAAATGCAGGCTGCCGAGCTCGACTACCTCGTCCACTCGCGCGCGGCGGCGACGGCGCTCGCCGAGAACTACGTCGGCCTTCCGCTTTGAGCGTAACGTCGCGCTCGTCGATCTTGCCTGGAGGCCTCATGCCCTCAATGTCCAAACGTTCTCTCTTGTTCGCCGGCGGCGCTGCGCTGCTCGCCGCGGTGCTGCCCGCCGCCGTTCGCGCCCAGACTCAGCCGGTAAGGAACCGAGCGCTGTTCCAGGTGACCGACAACGATCCGGCCCGCTGGAACATGATCCTCAACAACATGACCAACCTGAAGGAAGGGGTCGGCAGCGAAGGCGCCGAGATCGAGCTCGTCGCCTACGGCCCGGGCATCGGCATGCTCAAGGCCGATTCACCGGTGAAGCATCGCATCGCCGAGGCCTTGAAGATCGGCGCCAAGGTCAGCGCCTGCCAGAACACCATGAACGGAATGAAGCTCACGCCGACCGACATGCTTCCCGAGATCGGCTATGTGCCCTCGGGTGTCGTCGAGGTGATGAGGAAGCAGCAGCAGGGCTGGGCCTATATCCGGTCGTGACGCGCGCCGCGTTCGCCGTCGCAAGCTCGGCATGGGGTCGCTCAGCGAAGGACGATGACCCGGTCGGCGGAACACGCGCCGCCGGCCGAGCTGGGCGGCGAGTTTGCGCGTAGACCAGTGCGTCGAGCCGTCGGCGGGTTTGTGCTTGGTCGTGCGCGCGAGCACGCGCGCTTCGATCTGATCCGTCACCTTGTAGCGCTCTCGCCCGGTGTGTCGTGCAAAAAGAACCGCCAGACGATCGGCCGCGAAGCGCGTGCTCCAGCGATCGATGTAGCTGTCGCCGCGATCCAGCTTGGCCCGGATATCGGCCCAGCTCAGCCCCTCGGCGAGCAACAAGATCAGCCGTGCGTGACGCGCGGACGAGCCGCGCGAGCGCCGCCAGCGCGCCGGCGTCGATGCCGTCGGCGCTGCGGAGCGACAGCGACACGCCCTGCAGCGAGAGCGGTGGTCGCGAAACACGGCCTCGTCGAAGTGCTCGGCCTTGAGGCCGACGCCGGCGGTCAGGCCGTCGTGCGACACGCGGCGGCGATCAGGCCTTCGGCGTCAGCGAGCCCTTGCCCTTCGGCGTCGTGGTGGTCTCGCAGGTGCCCTTGGCGACGTTCGTCCACGAGTTGCCTTGGTAGTCGACCTTCGCCGCTCCGGCGCACGTCGTTCCGGCGCCGGCGGCGCAGTCGTTCTGGCCGGCGAGCGCCACGCCATAGCACTTCTCGGCGGCGGCCATCTTGTCCCCGGCCTTCTTGTCGTCGGCGGCGTCGGCAGTAGAGGCCGACAGGGCGGCCAGGGCCGCGGCGGCAAGAGCGATCGATCGAGCGTTCATGGGAGAGACTCCTACGTTGAAAAAAGGGCTGCCGACCGGAGGTGGGCGACACGTCCTAGTTCGTGAAGCGCGGCCGCAGGTTACGCAGTCGCCGGAAAAGGATCGACCGGGTAACCCGATCGATCCGGCCGACGAAGGACAAGATGCCATCGGACGACATCGAGACCGACTTGCGCGCGCTGCAGTTGCTCGGCATGCACGGCGACAACCGGGCCTGCCGCGAGTTCTTGACGCGCAGCGGCGGCCGCTTGCGGGCTTACTTTCGGCGCCAGCTGCTGGCCTCGGCGACGACGTGGAGGATCTCGTACAGGTCGCTTTGCTCGCCGTTCACGACCAGCGTCACGCCTACCGGCCGGCCGACCCGCTGACGACATGGCTGCACGCGATCGCCCGCTACGAGATGGTCGACCTGCTGCGCGCGCGCCTGCCGCGACGCGCGGTCGAGGTCGCTCTCGACGACGACATCGCCGACGAAGCGCTGCACGGCGAGGACGCCCGTGCCGCCGAATCCAGGCGCGACCTGCTGCGGCTGCTGGCGATGCTGCCCGAGCGCTATCGGTTGCCGATCGTGGCCGTCAAGATCGAAGGCCGGTCGATCGCCGAGTGCGCAAGCTGGACCGGCCTGTCCGAATCGGCGATCAAGGTCGGCATCCACCGCGGGCTCAAGCGACCGGCAGCGCACGTCGCCGGACGCCGAAGACCGACGCCTTGATCGCGATGCTGGCCGCCGGCCCGGGGCGCGCCGACCGTTCGACGACAGCGCGTCGCATCGGGGCATGGCCACTGTGCCGGCGGCGCCGTCGCACTGCTGGCCATGCTCCTCCTTCTGCCGCCGCGACCCGACCTGTCCACCGCCGCGCTGACGCCGATGTTCTGGCTGAAGCTGGCGCCGCGGCTGATCGCCGCCGCCGCCGAATTCGTCGCGACGACGCAGCTGGCGCGGCCGGGCGTGTGCGAGCTCATCCCGGCCCGCCTCCTCGCCGCGCTGCTCGCATCGTTATGGCTCATGGCGGCGATCGTCGTCGTCGAGGCGCCTGCGGGCGCGCGGCGGATCGGGGTCGACGGTGCGACGGCGCTGCCGCGCGCCGCGAGCATCGTCGCCCTCTCGCTGCCGCTTCTCGGCGCCGCCTTCGTCGCGCCGCGCAGGGTCGCGCCGACCCGGCCCTGGGCCGCCGGTCTGGTCGCCGGCACGCTCGCCGGCGCGGTCGCGGCCTTCGTATGCGCCCTGCATTGGACCGAGACGACGGTGCAGTTCTTCGCCGCCTGAGACGTGCTGGGCATCGCGGCCTCGGCCGCGCTCGGGGCGGCGCTCGGCCCCGGGGTAGTTGCGCTGGCGCTAGGATCCGTTGCGGCGCTCGACGGCGTCCTCAGCCTCGCGTTACCGCCAGCCAGCGGTCGAGCTGCTCGCGGTCGGCGAGCAGGGTGTCGCTCGCAGCGCGATGGACGACCTGGCCTCGGTCGAGGACGATCGCGTCGTGCGTGATCGGCAGGATCAGGCGCGGGTTCTGTTCAACGATGATCGCCGAGAGGCCCTCCTTCAGCACCAGCTGCTCGATCGAACGCAGCAGCTCCTGGACGATGATCGGCGCCAACCCCTCGAGCGGCTCGTCGAGTAGCAGCAGCTTAGGGTTGAGGACGAGCGCGCGAGCGACCGCAAGCATCTGTTGCTCGCCGCCCGACAGCTGGTTGCCGAGGTTGGCCTTCCTCTCCTCGAGGCGCGGGAACATCTCGTAGGCGCGCCGCGGCGTCCAGGGTCCGGGGCGCGCGACGGCGGTCAGGTTCTCGTCGACGGTAAGCGAGTTGAAGATGTTCCTCTCCTGCGGCACCCAGCCGATGCCGGCGGCGGCGCGCTCGTGCGAGGCGAGCGCGGTGACGTCGCGGCCGGCGAGCGCGATCGATCCGCCGCGGCGGCGCGTCACGCCGATGAGCGTGTTGAGGAGCGTCGTCTTGCCGGTGCCGTTGCGGCCGAGCAGCGCGAGCGACCGCCCCTCGTCGAGGGTGAAGTCGACGCTCTGGACGACGATCGCCTCGCCGTAGCCCGCGCTGAGCCCGGCGACACGCAGCAGCTCAGCCATGAGACGAACAGCCGGTCGCGCGACAACTGGGGTAGCGCGAAGCGCCGGGGGGCCTCATGGCGCGTCGTCACCGAGGTAGACCGCCTTCACGCGCGGGTCGCGCGAAACCGTAGCGACGTCGCCTTCGCTGAAAACGGCGCCGTTGACCAGCACCGTCACGGTCTTCGCGAAATTGAAGACCAGGTCCATGTCGTGCTCGATAAGGAGGATCGAGACGTCGACCGGCAGCGCGTCGATGGTCTCGAAGATTTCCTGCCGTTCGCCTTCGGGAACGCCGGCGACGGGCTCGTCGAGAAGAAGCACGCGCGGGCGGCAGGCGAGCGCCAGCGCGATCTCGAGCAGGCGCCGCTTGCCATAGGCGAGCGAATGCACCGGCTGGTCCACCACGTCGGCGAGGCGAAAGCGCGCCAGCAGCGTCTCGCACTCCGCCGCGACCGCGGCGTCGCCCCCGAGCGGCCGCCACCAGCGCGTGCTCGTCCCCTGGTGCACCGACACCGCGAGCGCGAGCGACGAGAGCGGCGTCAGCGCGTTGAAGAGCTGGTTGATCTGGAAGGTGCGGACGACACCGCGGCGAACGCGGCGGTGCGCCGCAAGCGACGTGATGTCGTCACCGTCGAGGAGGATCGTTCCCGAAGTCGGCTCGAGCACGCCGGTGAGCAGGTTGATGAGCGTCGTCTTGCCAGCGCCATTGGGGCCAATCAGCGCATGGCGCGCGCCGAGCTCGACGGCGAGCGAGACATCGTTGGTCGCCGCCAGGGCGCCGAAGCGCTTGATGAGCGAACGGGTCTCGAGCACCGTCGTCATCGCACTCTTCCGCGGTCGAACCAGGTCCACGGCCGCACGAATCGCTCGCGGCCGACGAGCACGAGCGCGACCAGGAAAAGGCCCAGCCAGAAGTTCCAGTATTGCGGCGTCCAGGCCGAGATGAGATCGTGAAGGAGCTTGAAGACGATCGCGCCGAAAATGCCGCCGTAGAGGTAGCCAGTGCCGCCGATGACGAGCACGAGCAGCACCTCCGCGCTGCGGTGGAAGTCGAAGACGTCGAGCGAGGCGAAGCCCGTGGTCTGAGCGAGCAGCGCGCCTGCCGCGCCCGCAATCGCGCCGGCGTAGGTGTAGACGGCGACCAAGCGCAGCGGCACCGACAGGCCGATGCTCGAAGCGCGCAGGCGGTTGTCGCGCAGCGCCTGCAGCGACACGCCGAAAGGGGAATGGATGAGACGGCGCGAGACGAACAGCACGAGCGCGAGTACGACCAGCGTGTAGGCGTAGGCGGTGCGCCCGGGGAGATCGAAGTCGAAGCCGTTCAGCGCGGTGAACGGGACCGTCAGCGGGCCCATGACGACGCCTTGCAGGCCGTCGGCACCGCCGGTGAGCCCGTCGAGCTTGTTGGCAAGCTCGTAGAGGATCGAGGCGACGCCGAGCGTGACCATCAGCCGCGTCAGGTCGCTGCCGCGCAGGATGAGGACGCTCGACACCAGGCCGAGCGACGCGCTCGCGGCGACCGCGACGAGGAGGCCGACGATAGGATCCGGCATCGCGTTCTTGGCGAACAGCGCTGCCGTGTACGCGCCGAAGCCGAAGAACGCAGCGTGGCCGAGCGAGACCACGCCGGCGTAGCCGAGGACGAGGTCGAGCGAGATCGCGAACAGGGAAACGATCGCGATCTCGTTGAGGAGCAGCGAATGGCCCGGCAGCAGCACCCACGAGAGCGGCAGTGCGGCGAAGAGCGTGAGCTCCCACCAGCGCCAGCGCGCGTAGCCGCGCAGCGAGCGCGCTGTGGGCGAGGGCGCTGGCGAGGGCGCGGCGACAGGCGCCTCGCTCATCGCGCCGCCATTCGCGAGAACAGGCCCTGCGGCCGCCAGACCAGGATCGCAATCATCAGCGTGTAGACGATGAAGGCGCCGAGCTTGGGCACGTAGTACTTGCCGGCGACGTCGGCGACGCCGAGCAGGAGCGCGGCGAGCAGCGGGCCGGTGATCGTCGTCGTGCCGCCGACCGCGACGACGATCAGGAAATAGATCATGAACTTGAGCGGAAACGTCGGATCGAGCCCGAGCACCTCGGCGCCGAGCGCGCCGCCGAGGCCGGCGAGCCCCGAGCCGACTGCGAAGGTGAGAAGGAAGATTCGGTTGACGTCGAGGCCGAGGCCGCCGGCCACGCGTGGGTCGTCGACGCAGGCGCGCAGGCGGCCGCCGAAGCGCGTGCGCGAGAGCACCCACTGCAGCGCCACCGTGAGCAGCGCGCAGACGACGACGATGAAGAGACGGTACTTGCCGATGCCGACCGCCTCAATCGGCAGCCGTCCCTGCAGCCAGCCGGGCAGGTGAATGTTCTGCTGCATTGAGCCGACGACGTAGTCGACAGCGGTCACGGCCATGAAGACGAGTCCGATCGAGAACAGCACTTGGTCGAGATGCGGCCGCGCGTACATCGGCCGGTAGAGGGTGCGCTCGAGCAGGGCGCCGAGGAGCGCCGTGCCGGCGAAGGCGATCGGCAGGCAGGCCAGGAACGGCACCCCGGCACGGTTCATCAGCAGCACCGTGATGTAGCCGCCCGCCATTGCGAACGCGCCGTGGGCGAGGTTGATGAAGTTCATCAGCCCCAGCGTGACCGCGAGCCCGACGGCGAGGATGAAGAGCAGCATCCCGTAGGCGATGCCGTCGAAGAGGAGGGTCAGCATGGGCGGAGGGTCGGCCGGTGGCGCCGTCGATTCTGGATGATCGAGGCCGTCGTCTGACCTCGGCATCGGCCCCGGGACCGCGGCCGCTGAGACGCCGAAGCGCGCTCCTCAGGTGTTGCGGTGCAGGAACCGCGGCGCGGTCAGCCAGCCGAACAGGCCGAGGCGAACCGGCGCCGGCGCGCGCACCGACTCGACCGCAACCGCCCTGGCGGCAACGGCTCTGACAGCGTCACACGACGGGACCGGCACGACCTCGACCGCCGCCGCGGCGACCGGCATCGGCAGCGCGGCGAGCAGGGGCGCCCCGGCGGCCGGCGGGCTCGCCGGCGCCGGCCGTGAGACCAGCGAGTTGCCGCGCAGTACCGGCCGTCGCACCGGGCGCAGCACCGGCTCGAGCCAGACGAGGATCGGCTTCCACTGGGCGATATCGGCGCGAGCCTGCGCCTCGGGCAGGTCGAACACCGTCAGGCCGGTCTCGACGCCGCGCACGTAGGCTTGGGCCTCACGCAGGATACCGATGAAGGGCAGCTTCAGGCCGCGCGCCCAGTGCTCAAGCACCTCGGCGGCGCGGGTGCGCGCGTCGAGCCGCATGCCGATCGCGGCAATCTTGCAGCGGCCGCTGGCGACGCGCGGCAGCGCCATCATCTCGGCGAAGCAGTCGGCGGCCGACTCGCGATCGAAGATCGAGTTGCAGACCGGCATCAGGACGACATCGGCGAAGGCGATAACGCGTGCCAGGTCGAAGCCGCGCAATCCGCCGGGGGTATCGAGGACGACGTGACGCACGCCCGCCGGCGGGCGCAGCACGCGCTTGGGATCGACGGCCCAGCCGACGATCGGCGCGCTACGCGGCAGGTCGCGGAGGCCGCGCGAGCGCAGCCACGATTGCGTCGATTGCTGGCGATCGACGTCACCGAGCATGACCGGAACGCCGCTGTTCGCGAAGTACGCGGCCAGGTGGGTCGCCAGCGTGCTCTTGCCGCTTCCACCCTTGCGATTGACGACGGCGATGACGGACATGATGGGCCGATTCAGGCCAATACTCCATGAAGGGAGCCGGGCCAGAATGTAACGGCACGGCGCCAGCGCGGGAAGGGCCCAGTTGTTTTCTCGATTCGACCTGCAATCCGCAAACGCCAAAACACGGAAAAGGGCGGTTCGGACCGCCCTTCCCGCCTTTTCGCAGGCCTGCCGATGAGCAGCCGCGACGGCCTCTTCAGCGACGACCAGGGCGTGCGCCGCTGCGCCTGGTGCCGATCGAGCGAGCTCTACCGTGATTATCACGACCGCGAATGGGGTTTTCCGGCCCACGACGAGACGCGGCTGTTCGAGAAGCTCTGCCTCGAGGGCTTCCAGGCCGGCCTCAGCTGGCTCACGATCCTCAACAAGCGAGATGCCTTCCGGCGCGCCTTCGCCGGGTTCGAGCCGATCCGCGTCGCTCGCTTTCGTGCCCGCGAGGTAGATCGCCTGCTCAGCGACGCCGCCATCGTGCGCCACCGCGGCAAGATCGAATCGACGATCAACAACGCGCGCCGCCTGCTCGAGCTGCGCGCGGAGTTCGGCTCGCTGGCGACCTACGTCTGGCGCTTTGAGCCAGCGCAGCGGCCGCGGCGCGTGACGCCCTCCGCCTTGCAGGGACTCGGCTTGCCGCCCGAGGCCGTGGCGATGGCCAGGGACTTGAAGCGGCGCGGCTGGACCTTTGTCGGCCCGACCACAGTGCACGCCTTCATGCAGGCGATGGGCCTTGTCAACGACCACGTCGAGGGCTGTCACGTCCGGCTCGCTGCCGACGTCGGGCGGCCGGCGCGTTCGCCGGAAGGGGCCCGTACATGACCCGTATCGAGCGGCGGCGCGGGCCGCAAGAGTCGCCGCCCGAGCCTCCCCGCCTGTAACATTCGCGCGCACGGCGCGATGGGACATCCGCGCGCACGGCGCGATGGGACGCCACGGCCGGGGGTGAACTTCCATGATCGACGTCGCACACCACCACCTGCGTCGCCTCGCCGGCGTCACGATCGTCGTCGCCTGCGCATTGGGAGCGTGCGGCAAGCAGGACGGGCCCGCCCCGGCGGCGGCGCGCGCGTACACGGTCGGCACCGACGCGGCCTATGCGCCGTTCGAATCGCAGAACGAGAAGGGCGAGATCGTCGGCTTCGATATCGACGTCCTCCGCGCCGTCACCGACAAGGCGGGCCTCGAGGTGAAGTTCGTCAACACGCCGTGGGAGGGCATCTTCAACGCCCTCAAGCAGGGCGACCGCGACCTCTTGGTGTCGTCGATCACGATCACCGACGAGCGCAAGCAGTCGATGGACTTCACCGATTCGTACTTCGATGCGCACCAGCTGATCGCCATCAAGGGGGACTCGAAGGTAGCGCGCTTCGACGACCTGAAGAGCCTGCGCGTCGGCGTCCAGACCGGGACAACCGGCGACGAGACGATCTCGAAGTTGCAGGGCAAGAACAGCACGAACATCAAGCGCTTCGAATCAACGCCGCTGGCGCTGAAAGAGCTCGAGGCCGGCGGCATCGATGCGGTCGTCGCCGACAACGGTGTGGTCGTCAACTACGTCGCCAACAACGCGACGAGCCGGTTCAAGACGGTCAACGACCCCGCCTTCGTTCCTGAGCACTACGGCATCGCCGTGAGGAAGGGCGACGCCGCGCTGCTCGGCAAGCTCAACCAGGGGCTGGCGGCGATCCGCGCCGATGGCACCTATGACCGGATCTACGCGAAGTACCTCGGCCTCGCCGCGCCCGTGGCCGCCTCGGCCGCGGCCAGCGCCGCATCGAGATAGCAGCCTGCCGGCGGTGAGCTTCCTCCCCGACCTGCGGTGGGGAATCCTCTTCGGCTACGGGCCGCTGTTCGCGCAGGGGCTGCTGATGACGCTGCAGCTGACGGTCGTATCGATCAGCGGCGGCCTCGCGCTCGGGATCGTCCTCGGCCTCGTCAGCAGCACCGTCGATAGCCCGGCGCCGAAGTCGAGCGCGGCCGCGGTCGCCTGGCAGCTGCTGCGCGGGGCAACGCGCGCCTACGTGGGCTTCTTTCGCGGCACGCCGCTCTTCGTGCAGATCCTGCTTGTGCACTTTGCGTTGATGCCGGCGCTGATCCAGCCCGACGGCGGGTTGCTCGTCAGCGGCGAGGCGGCGCGCGAGTTCCGGCAAAGCCACGGCGCGTTCTTCTCGGGCGCGCTCGCGCTCACGCTCAACGCAGGCGCCTACGTCTCCGAGATCCTGCGCGCCGGCATCCAGAGCATCCACGGCGGCCAGACGGACGCCGCCCACAGCGTCGGGCTGACGCACGCGCAGTCAATGCGCTACATCGTCCTGCCGCAGGCGCTCAGGCGCATGGTCCCGGCGCTCGTCAACGAGATGGTGACGCTGGTGAAGGATTCGTCGCTGGTCTCGGCAATCGGCCTCGCCGAGCTGGCGCTCGCCGCGCGCACGGTGGCCGGCGCGTACTCGCGCTACTGGGAGCCGTACCTCTTCATCTCGGCGATCTACCTTGTGATCACGTTGACGCTCGCGGCGCTGGCGCGGCGGCTCGAGGCGCCGCTGCATCAGCGCGGCAAGTGACGGCGCGCGCCCCGTCCTAGGCTTTCGCCTCTACCCAGGTCGCCGCAGCCGCCGGGCGCAGCAGGCGTTCGCATGCCTAGCGAAGCGCATGGCAACGGCCGCGGGCGAGGTTCGCATCGGCGCCTCGGGCTGGCGCTACGAGCCCTGGCGCATCTTCTATCCGCCGCGCCTGCCGCCGCGAAGCGAGCTCGCGTTCGCCTCGCGCATGCTGCCGTCGTTCGAGATCAACCGCTCCTTCTACTCGCTGCAGCGGCCGGAGTTCCACGAGCAATGGCACGTTGGGATGCCGCCCGGCTTCGTCTTCGCGTTGAAGGGCTCGCGCTACATCACCCACATGTTGAAGCTGAGGAACATCGAGGCGCCGCTCGCGAACGTCTTCGCCTCAGGCGTGCTGCGCTGTGCGCCAAGCCGGGGCCGATCCGGTGGCAGTTCCCGCCCCTGTTCGGCTTCGACGCCGATCGTTCGACACCTTCTTCTCGCCTCTGCCGCGCGACGCCGACCGCCGTGCACGCGCTCGCCCGCTGCCACGACGGGCGCCTTGCCGGCCGCGCCTGGCTCGAAATCGATCGCGCCCGACCGCTTCGCACGCCGTCCACATCCGCCACCCGAGCTTCGTCGGTCCGGCGTTGGTCCACTGCTGTCGCCGCCGCGTCGCGCTGGTCTTCGCCGACACGGCCGGGCGCTGGCCGCTGCTCGAGAAATTGACCGTCGACTTCGTGTATCCGCGCCTGCACGGCGACATGGAGCTCTACGCCAGCGGCCGCGACGACGAGGCGCTCGATCAATAGGGCAGGCGCATCGCGGCCTGGCGCGACGGCGCGGCGTCGGCGACGCGCGCCTCGCTTCGCCGCGACCGGGGCGGTGGCGGGCAGGCCGTGACGTCTATTTCTACTTCGCCAACGACGTCAAGGTGCACGCGCCGTACGACGCCGCGCACCTGGCGGCGCGCCTCGGCGTGGCGACGGGACTCCTCGCCGGCGACCGTTTCGGGTCGCCGGCGGGGCTCGCCCGCGTTCGCCCGCGGCGAAGGCGCTGCGGTGGGTTGAGGCCGGTGACTTAGTCCATCTGCGAACAGCCGACCTGCGGAAGGGTGTCGGCGAAATCGGGCTGATCGACCTCGTGCAGGATGAGCGTTCCGGGAATCCGCTCGGCTTCGGGAAACTTGCGAGCTTCCTCCTCGCTGAGCGCGTACATGGTCCTGCACCGACGCCCCGACTTGATGTCGCGAAAGCGCCAGCGCCAGCATTCGACGGTCTTCATGACCGTCTCAACGGCGCCTTCAACGCGCCGTTGACGGTCTCTAACGCACGCGCACGCGCCGCGCAGTTCCAAGCACGCCACAGAAACACGGCGCTGCGAGGGTCGTCCTTCCCTGCGCCGGGGTTCTGCGAACGAACGTAGTCTTTCGTAAAGGCCCGGGCGCGCGCGGGACAACGCGACCGACTCGGGCTAGCCTTTGCGTCCGGATGCGTCGGTTTGCCGCTTGCGCGCCGGCGTTCGTGCCGACGTGCGGCACGTCGGCTTCGTGGAGACAGCGTGTCGTTCCATCGTCTTGTGATGTTGGCCGCATTGGCGGGTGCGATAGCGTGCAGCGCCGCCTGCCTCGCCGCGCGTGACGAGACGCGCGCCGCGGCGGTCGCGGTCGACAACGTCGACGTCGAGCAGGTCAGCGAACTCACCGCCGGCGTGCCGCTCATCTTCACCGTGTTCGGCACGCCACAGTCGCTCGCGACCCTGCGCATCGACGGCGGTCGCCGCGTGCTCGAATTGCGCGAGACCGACGCCGGCATCTACGAGGGCACCTACGTGATCGACGGGCGCGACGCGATCCGCGCCGACAGCCGCGTCACGGCGACCCTGCAGCGAGCGGGCGCTGTCGCCCACGCCGGGCTCGACGAGCCCTTGCTGCTCGCGCGCGGCAGCGTGCCCTGGAACATCGCCGCCGCCGATGCCGCTGCGCATGCGCTGTCCACGCCCATCACAGCACCGACGTCGATGCCGATGCCGAACGCCGTCGCCCCACCCGAGCCCGTGCCGCCCGCCCACGTCTTCACGGCGAGACCGGCGCCACGCGGGAACGACCGAGAGCCGTGCGCCGACTGCGCAATCGTCGAGTCGGTGCGCGCCGTCGACGCGCCGCCGCGCGGCGGCGTCGTCGGGGCGGTCGGCGGCGCAATCGCCGGCGCGATCCTCGGCAAGGAGCTCGGCGAGGCGCACACGCGCCGGGTGCTGAGCGTCCTCGGCGCGATCGGCGGCGCGTTGCTCGGTCGTGAAGTGGCGCGGCAGGCGAGCTCGTCGACGCACTACGACGTCGTCCTGCGCCTCGCCGACGGCACGCTGCTGAAGCGCCGCTACGAGCAGACGCCGCCGTTCGCCACTGGCCAGACGATCCGCTTGGGCGGGGCGGCGGGCCGGAGCGCGCCAGTGCCGGTCTCGTTCTGAGGCGGAACGGCGCCGTCCTCGCCCGATCTGCCGCCGTGTCGTCGACGCTCATCGGCGCCCTCGCGCGTCCGCCCACGATCCCGGCCGCGCGCTGGACGCGAGCCGTTCCGGCGCTGGTGGAGTTGCTGCTGGTCGTCGCCGCAATCGTCGCGCTGTGGCCGTTCTTCCAGCGCCTCGCGCCGCTCGGCGCCGGGCGTGACCATCGCTTCCTCGAGCGCGGAATCGCCGTTGGCGGAATTCCCGAGCGGGTCCTGCCGTCGATCTGCGACGAGGTCGGCGCCGCCGCCGAAGCGCGCGTCGCCGACCCCTTGTGCGGGGCGAAGCGGCGCGCCGCGGCGGGTCCCGCGACCGCGCTGCCGCTCGCGCTCGCCGGCGCGGTGTCGCGCGCGCGCCAGGCCTTCGAGCGGCCACTGCGCGAGGCCGAGGCGCGCGCGCTGCCACTGCACGTGCAGGCCGAGAACGGCGCCACCGAGCTGCGCGACAGCGCCGACGCCATCGCCGCGCTCGAGTCCGACATCACGCCATTCCGTGAACGTTTCCAGATCGCCGGCGGCGACGACGGCGGGCCGCTGCCACTGCGCTGCGCCGTGCGCTGGCTCGAGGGCGCGCTCGCGGCGCGCTTGCCCGCCGACGGCGGGGCGGCGGCGAACGCGACGACGGCGCGCGCCAACGCCCTGCTGCTGCTAGCGGCCGCGCTCGACGGCCGCAGCGCCACCGCGCCGCTTGCCGGCGAAGCGCTGCTGCCACCGCCGGCGGCGCGCGCGGCCGGCTGCCGCGGCAGTGTCGAATCGCTGGTTACGACGGCGGCGCTGCTGGCCGACGCGCGCCAGTCGCTCGCCAACTCGCGCAAGAACGAAGCGATGCGTGCGCTCGTCGCATCGGCCGGCGCGCAATGGGCGGCAGCGATGGCGCTCGGCTTCGCGTTCCTCGCCTGGAGCCGACGCGCGCCATCGCCGCTTGCCGGCATCGCGGTCGCACTCCTCGCCTGGTCGGCCGCGGCTTGGCTTGCGCGCGTTCCTTGGCCGCTCGCCGGCGCGCGCGACTTCATGCCCGCGCGCGCCGACACGGCATGGACGAGCGCGCCAGCGGCATTCGTGCTGGCGCTGACCGGCATCGCGATCGCCCTGCTGCTCTGCTCCATGCCACGTCGCGCCGCGGCGGCGCCGGCCGCGCCGGTCGCGCAAGCGATGAGCTCGCGCATCGGCTATCCCGGGCTGGTGCTCGCGACCGGCCTCGGCGCGTTGATCCTGCTCGACCTCTCGCTCGCCGGCCACGCCGGCAATCGCTACCTCGCGCTCTATCACCAGGGCCACCTCTGGCTGGCGATGCTCGTCCTGTCCATGGCGCTGTTCGCGCGCCGCTCGCTCTCGCGCGGCTTTGCCTGGCTCCTCTCGATCGTCGGCGAGACGCTGCAGCGCGCCGCCCGGCGCTTCGGCCGCGTCAGCGTCGCCGTGCTGCTGGTCGCAACAACCTCGGCGGCGGTGCTCACCTTCTCCCTCGCGCTCTCGAACATGCGCCAGCTCACGTCGGAGCTGGCCCGCATTTGGCTGATCGCCGGAGCGGCGTGGTTCTTCTTCCTGCGCGCCGGCCCGCTCACCGAGCGGCTCGCGCGCAGCGGCAAGACAAGCGCCTCGTTTCTGCGCTATGCCTGGCCGATGCTCTTCGTCGTCGCCGTCCTCGTCGGCGCGATGTTCGCGACCCGCGACATGGGGCCGCTGCTCATCGCCGGCTACGCGTCCGGCGCGTTCCTCGCCGCGGCGCTGGCGATGTGGTGGCATCACCGCAGCGGCCAGGCGATCGGCGCGTTCGCGCTCGCCCTGTTGCTGTTCGCGGCCTGGATCGCCGTAGTCACTTTTGCGCTCTTTCGCGTCGGCGCGTACGACGGCGTCACGGCGAGCCGGCTCGAGAGCGTCGCCGCGCCGTTCGCGTCGATCAACGACCAACTTGCGCTCGTCTCGTGGTTCCAGCGCGCCGCGCCGGTCGACGGCTTCGGCATCGGCGCCACGCCTTGGTGCGGCTTCGCGACGTCGCGCGCCTGCAGCGGCGTGCCGGCGCAGATCCACAGCGACTACACCTTCACGGCGATCGTCGGCGTGTTCGGCCCGCTCGTCGCGTGGTCGGCGTCGGTGGCGATGGCGCTCTGGCTGCACCGCCTGATCCGCCATCACGGCCGCGTCACGCGCGGCGAGCCGCGCCTGGTCGGCGCCGGCGGCCAGTTCGGCCACGACGGCCAGGCGCTGCTCAGCTGGATCGCCGTTGCCTGGGTGGTGCTGACGTCGTGCCAGCTCGCCGTCACCGTCGCCGGCAACCTCGCTGTGCTGCCGCTCACCGGCGTGACGTTTCCGTTTGTCAGCTTCGGCATGACGTCGCTGCTCGTCAACATGGCGTTCCTCGCGCTCTGTCTTAACGTCGACCTGCCTCGCGTGGGCACGCGCCATGGTTGAGCGCCGCTCGCTCTCGCTGCTCGACTGCGCGATCGTCGCCAGCGCGGCGATCGTGCCGGTGCTGCTCGCGGTGGTCGCGCTGGTTGCCTTCGTTCGCCCGGGCGATCCCGACGGCCTGTCGTCCCAGGGCCGTGACGATCGCTACGTCAGCGTGCGCCACGTCGCAGCGCTGCAGACCTTCGAGCGCGCAATCGTGCGCCGGCCCGTCCAGGAGCCGCTGCTCGTGACGACGGCCGACGTGCTCGACGGGGTGGCACCGTGCCGGCACGAATGGGGCGGCGCCACCGGAGCAGCGGCGTGGTGGCGCGGCACCGTGCTCGGCCGCGCCGCCGAACTGCCGGCAGCGGCGCAGATCGCCGCCAAGCTGAGCGAACTCGACGTCGAGCTGTTGCGCTTCAGCGCGCGGCCGAACGGCCGGGTCGAGCACCGCGTCGGCATCGACGCGGCACGCTGGTTCGCAGCCGCCGAGGAGGCGCTGGCGACGCCGCTCGAGTCGACCGCGGCGCCTAGGCAGCGCTTCACGATGCGTTGCGCCGACCTCGCGGGCGCGCTTGCGGCGCTACGCCGCGGCGACGCCGCGATGCTCGAGACCTTCGCCTGGCGCGGCAGCGAAGGCGCGGCGACGCTGGCGCGCTGGGCGCCCGACCAGGAGACGCGGATCACGGCGCGCGATGTGACGCGCAAGAACCCGTGGGGCGGCATCGCCGGCTGCATCTACCTCGGCCGAGCCGACGGCCGCGAGGCGCCCGGCAACTTCATCGCCGGGCCGCGCAGCTCGCAGCAACGCATCTGCGCGACGCCGGAGGTGCTCGCCGTGGCGACCGGGGCCAGCGGCGCCGTGACGCTTGCCGCGCCGACGCCGCTGGGCGGCGAGCCCGGCCCTGCCGATGCCGTAGACGATCCGCGCTGGAGCGTGCCCCCCTCGCTGCTCACCCTTCTGCAGCCCCTCGAGACGCTGCGCCAGCCGTCCGGGACGCTTTACCGCCTGTACGCCGAAAGCCAAAGCAAGGCTGCGTCCATCGTGCCGGGCTCGTTCGGCGGCGCGCTCTCGCGCAACCGCGTCGTCCTCGATGGCGCGCCGGTCGACGTCGGCTATTCGGTCGACGTGACGATCGACCCAGGGCTGCAGGCGCTCGCCCAGAAGACCGCGGCCTGCTACACGGGACGGCACGACGTCTGCCGGGCGCTGGCGATGCGCCGCGCCGAGGACCGCGAGCAGCCGCTCGGCGCGCAGTTGCTCGAAGGGGCGATGGTGCGCATGGCCGCGATCGCCGTCATCGACGTGGCCAGCGGCCGCATCGAGGCGCTCGCCGGGGCGCTGTCGCCGTGCGCGCGCCAGGAGGTCCACGGACCCGGCCGCGACGCCGCCTGCGACACGCGCTTGCCGTATCCCGTCCAGTACCGCGCCGACGCCCTCCTCAACCCGGCCGTTTATCACGACGCGATGCCAGCCTCGACGATCAAGCCGATCATGGCCACCGCCTTCCTTACCGACACCACGCACGGCGCGCGTCTGCTCGCCGCCGAGCGCGCCGCCATGCAGAAGGACGGCACGCCGGCGCGCGACAGCCTGCGCGGCCAGCTGATGCGCTCGGACTCAGCACGCTTCCTCGACCGCATGTTTTGCAGCGAGCAGAACTTTGCCGCCTGCGGCCGGCCGTGGCAGGTGCAGGCGGCGGCGCGCGCCTTTGGCTGGAATGCAGGCTGCGGCGAAGACGAAGAGAGCTGCGGCAAGGCCGACCTGCTGTTCGGCGCCGGTGGCGGGCGCACCGCGCTTGCGCCGGGGCCCACCACGATCGCCTACGGCCGCGTTCTCAGCGAGCCGATCGATAGCAAGCTCGGCGCGGCGATGCACCTCATGCCGCCGACGACGCTCGACGCCGGCATCCTGCGCCGATGCGCCGCGGGTCCGGACGGGCGCCGCCTCAGCGACGACGACTGGGAGAAGTGCAAGGGCGGCGCCGTCGTCGACGTCGTCGCCGAAGGCTGGGGCCAGGGTCACGCCCGCGCCAGCGTGCTCGGCGTCGCCGGCATGATGGCGACGCTCGCCGCC
>JBBRFW010000066.1:0-20836 GCA_038241255.1 Burkholderiales bacterium
GGTGCGGCCCTACGTGACGCGATTCTCGTCGTCGGGCTACATCAACGACCTCGCCGGCGGGTCGCTCTGCGCGGTGATGGGCTACTCGGGCGACATCAACATCGCCCGGGCGCGCGCGCTCGAGGCCAACCCGAAACAGCCGGCAGCGATCGAAGCGCTGGTCCCTAAGGGCGGCGCGACGCTCTTCTTCGACTCGATGGCGATTCCGAAGGACGCCAAGAATGTCGCCAACGCGCACCTGTTCATCAACTACATCCTGCGCCCCGACGTCGCCGCCTCGCTGACGAACAAGGTCTTCTACGCCAACCCCAACACGGCGTCGCTGAAGTTCGTCAAGAAGGATGTCGCCGAGAACAAGACGATCTTCCTGCCGGCGGCCGACCAGGCGCGGATGACGCCGCCCGACGCGGTGCCACAGGCGATCCGGCGCGTGCAGACGCGCATCTTCACCAACTTCAAGGCGGGGCGCTGATCGCGGCGCAGCGGCGTCACGAGACTTTGACGCCCTTCCAGAAGGCGACGCGGTCCTTGATCTCGCGCGCTGCCTCGCTCGGCTCGGGGTAGTACCAGACCGCGTTCTCGTTGAGCTCGCCGTCGACCATCAGGCTGTAATAGTGGGCCTGGCCCTTCCACGGGCAGCCCGAGCGGTGGTTGCTGAAGGTGACGTACTCGCGCTTCAGGCTCGACGCGGGGAAATAGTGGTTGCCCTCGACCACGACGGTGTCGTTACTCTCGGCGATGGTGGCGCCGTTCCAGGTGGCTTTCATTGCGTTCGCTCGCTCTCCTCAAGACTTGGGAATACTAGGCGACCGCAGCCAGGAACGCATGATGACCGACGTTCGCAAGGGCCAAGCGCCCGACCCCCTCACCCGCGACGAGTTCGGCCGGCGCTTCCGCGGCCAGTTCGTCGATCCAGCATTCCAGGCCGAAGGCGAAGCGCTCGTCCGCATCGAGGAGATCGCCTGGCACGGCTACGCCGAAGGCCGCAAGGCGCCGGTCACGCGCAAGGCGGGGCCGGGGCACGCCGATCCCGACTACGACCTGTCAGTCGACTGGATCGATGCCCGCGCCAGGATCGATCGCGCCCAGGCCGCCTGGGCCGAGCCGACGACGCGCACGCGCGCGCTCGTCATATGCGGCTCGCCGCGCAACGACGGCACCTGCCCGGGCGAGATGTCGAAGACGTATCGCCTCGCGAGCCTCGTGAAGGAGGTGCTCGCGGCGTCGCCGATGGACGTCGATTTCCTCGACCTGAGCCTGCTCACCTCGGAGTACGGTCGCAAGATCCACCCCTGCAAGGCCTGCGTCTCGACGGCGATGCCGCTCTGCCATTGGCCGTGCAGCTGCTATCCCAACCACTCGCTCAATCAGGTCCATGACTGGATGAACGAGATCTACGAGCGCTGGGTCGCGGCGCATGCGATCGTCATCGTCACGCCGACCCACTGGTACAGCACGTCGAGCGCGCTCAAGCTCATGATCGATCGTCTCGTCTGCGCCGACGGCGGCAACCCCGATCCGACCTCGACCCACGGCAAGGAGCCGGAGGAAGCCAAGGCGCTCGAGCTGAAGGGCTGGGACTATCCCAAACACCTCGCACACCGCGTCTACGGGCTGGTTGTCCACGGCGACGTGGCCGGGATCGAAGGATCGCGGCGCGCCCTTTCCGACTGGCTCGACTGGATGGGGCTTATCGAAGCCGGCTCGCAGGCGCGCCTCGACCGCTTCATCGGCTACTACGAGCCCTATGCGACGAGCCACGACGCCCTCGACCGGGACGAGGCGGTGCAGGAGGAGACGCGCAACGTGGCCCGCGCCGTCGCACAGGTGACGGCCGCCCTGCGCCAAGGCTCGCTCGAGGCGGCTCTCGCACCGCTGCCGAGGCCGCATCCGAAATAGCGGGTTCAGGTTCCTAAATGACCGCCGAGAGCGCAGGCATCTGGCTCCGTGTACTCTCCATGTTGCACTGCAGCATTCGTCGCATCGAGAGGTCGCGTGAAGAACCCCTTCCTGAAGAAAGTCTTGGCTGCCAGTCGCCTCGGGCGGCAAGGCAAACTTGTTGAGGCCACCCTCGCCATCCAACGCGCGCTTTCGGGCAGCGTGCAAGCTAGCGTCAACTCTCCCATTGCGTGGCCGGTCTCCGGACCGGTCGGCGTGGTCAAAGGGCCGATTGTTCTCGATGGCCTCGGCCGCGATCCGGCGCCTCGTCGCGGCGGTCAGGAATCGCGCACCCCGGCCGCCGAAGCCCCGCTATCGAGCCCCGGACGATTTATCGACAGCAGCTTCACCGGCGCCGCCGGCACGCGCGCATTCAAGTTGTTCGCGCCGGCCGGCCATGCCGGCGAGATGCTGCGTCTGGTCGTCATGCTGCACGGCTGCACTCAGGACCCCGACGACTTCGCCGCCGGCACGCGAATGAATGCGTTGGCGCAAGACGATGGCTTCTTCGTCCTCTACCCGGCGCAGGCGGCACGATCGAACGCACACAAGTGCTGGAATTGGTTCTCGCCGACGGACCAGCGGCGCGGCGCCGGCGAACCGGCGCTCCTGGCCGGCATGGTGCGGCACGTGCTGCAGACGTACCCGGTCGATCCCGACCGCGTCTACGTCGCCGGCCTCTCCGCCGGCGGCGCGATGGCGGCAATCCTGGCGAGCGAATATCCGGACCTCTTCGCCGCCGCGGGGATCCATTCCGGCATCGCCCCGGGCGCCGCGCGCGATGCCGCAACGGCGTTCTCAGTGATGAAGTCCGGACCGACGGCACCGACGACGGCAGCCCGCTCCGGCTCGAGCGCGCCGGTGATCGTCTTCCACGGCGACGCCGATCCGACCGTCGCCGCCGCCAACGGCGACGCCGTGATCGCGGCGGCGTTGCGCGACAAGGGTCAGACGGTCGCCGAGACAATCGCCGGACCGTCGGAGGTCGGAACACGACCGGTCCAGCGAACGGTGTGGCGCCCGGCGGACGCCTCCGCGGAGGCGCCGTCGCTTGCCGAGCATTGGGTGGTGCAGGGCGCCGCGCATGCCTGGTCGGGCGGTGCGGCGACCGGCTCTTACACCGACCCGCAAGGACCCGACGCGTCGCGCGAGATGCTCCGCTTCTTCCGCGCGCATCCGCGCCGCCGCACCTGACCACGCGCTGCGCCGTAGATGGCGGCGCGACTTGACCCCGTAGACTCGCCCGCCATGAAACGCGCCGCCGTCGCCGCTGCTTTGGTCGCTCTTGTTCTCGTCGGCTGCGCCGCGACCGGCGGCGTCGACGCGCCGCCGCCACCGATCGCCCCGGCGTGGCAGGCGCAGCTGCCGCACGGCGGCGAGATCACCGAGCTGCGTCGCTGGTGGACTCAGTTCGACGATCCGCTACTGGCGCGGCTCGTCGACGCCGCCGAAGACGCGAGCCCGACGATCGCCAGCGCCGCGGCCCGCATCGCCGACGCCCGCGCCCGCCGTGCTACCGCCGGCGCCGCCCTCCTGCCCTCGCTCGATGCGACGGCCAACCTCGGCCGCGGCCGCCAGGACCTGAGCGTGCCGATCGGAACGAGCGAAGCCCTCGGCCTGCAGGCGAGCTGGGAGCTCGACGTGTTCGGCCGCAACCGGGCGACGCGCGACGCCGCCGAGGCGCGCGTCGCCGGCGCCGTGGCCTCCTGGCACGATGCACGCGTCGTCGTCGCCGCCGAGACGGCCAATCAGTACGTGGGCTTGCGCGCCTGCGAGTCGCTGCTCGCGCAAGCGCGCCTCGACGCCGCCTCGCGCACCGAGACCGCGCGCCTGACCGAGCTCAGCATGCAGAGCGGCTTCGAGTCGCGCGCCAACGCCGCGCTGACGCGCGCCAGCGCTGCACAGGGCCTCGTCGTCGTCAAGCAGCAGGGCGAGCAATGCGAGCAGGGCGTGAAGGCGATCGTGGCGCTGACCGGCATCGCCGAGCCGGCGCTGCGCGCGCAGCTCGCCGGGTCGGCGGCGCGCCTTCCGGCCCCGGCGGCGATCACGGTGCCGGCCGTCCCGGCCGAGGCACTGGCGCAGCGCCCCGACGTGTTCGCGCGCGCCCGCAACGTCGTCGCCGCCAGCGCCGACATCGGCGCTGCACGCGCGGCCCAGTGGCCGAGGATCACGCTCTCCGGCAGCGTCGGCGCGGCTCGCTTCGACTACGGGGCAGGCGCGTTCTCAGGGACAACGTGGAGCATCGGCCCGGTCGCTGTCAGTCTGCCGGTGTTCGACGCCGGCGCGCGCCGCGCCGATGTCGTCGCCGCGCGTGCGCGCTACGACGAGGCCGCGAGCGCCTATGCGGCGACCCTGCGCAATGCGATTCGCGACGTCGAGAACGCGCTCATCTCGCTGCAAGGCACCGCCGAACGCAGCGCCGACGCGCGGATCGCGGCCGACAACTTCGAGGTGTCCTATCGCGCCACCGAGGCCCGCTACAAGAGCGGCTTCGGCACGCTCTTCGAGCTCGAGGACGCGCGGCGCAGCGCGCTCGCGGCGCAAAACACGCTCATCGATCTGCGGCGCGAGCGCGTCGCCGCCTGGATCGCCCTCTATCGCGCGCTCGGTGGAGGCTGGTCGCCGCTTGCGGACGCACGATCCGCCGCCACCTCTTCGGCTCGCCCGCTTTCGCCATGATCCGACCGTCGCGCCGTCTCCTCCTCGCCGCCAGCGCGGCCGCGGCCGTGACGCTCGGGGCGCTGATCGGCCTGCGCGCCCACGCCGCCGACGACAAGAAGGCGGCGCCGGTCAAGCCAGCGTTGAGCGTCGTCGTGACGCAGCCACAGCGCACGACTCTGCCGGTGGCGGCGCGTGCGAACGGCAACATCGCTGCCTGGCAGGAAGCGAGCATCGGCACCGAGGCCAACGGGTTGCGGCTGGTGGACGTGCGCGTCAACGTCGGCGACGTTGTCAGGCGCGGCCAAGTGCTCGCCACCTTCGCGGCCGAGTCGATGCAGGTCGATCTCCTGCAGGCCCGTGCCGCAGTCGCCGAGGCCGAGGCGACGCAGGGCGACGCTGCCGCCAACGCCGAGCGGGCCAAGGGCCTGCGCGCGACCGGCGCCCTGAGCGAGGCAACGATCAATCAGTACGTCACGGCCGAACGGACCACGCGCGCCCGTCTCGACGCCCAGCGCGCGGCGCTGCAGGCGCGCCAGCTCAAGGTCGGCCAGACCGCGGTAGTGGCACCCGACAACGGCGTCATCTCCTCGCGCAGCGCGACCGTCGGCGCGGTGCTGCCGGCCGGGCAGGAGCTGTTCCGCATGATCCGCCAGGGCCGCCTCGAGTGGCGTGCCGAAGTCGCGGCGGCCGACATGGCCCAGATCAAGCCGGGCACCCGCGTCACCGTCACGCTGGCTGGCGGCGCGCCGATCGCCGGCGGCGTGCGCATGGTCGCGCCTACCGTCGACCCGCAGACGCGCAACGGCATCGTCTACGTCGACCTGCCGGCGCCGGGCAGCGCCCGCGCCGGCATGTTCGCGCGCGGCGAGTTCGAGATCGGCAGCTCGAGCGCGCTGACGCTGCCGCAGAGTGCGGTGCAACTGCGCGAGGGGTTCAGCTACGTGTTCAAGGTCGGCGCCGACAACAAGGTCGCGCAGGCGAAGATCGACGTCGGCCGCCGCGTCGGCGACCGCATCGAGGTGCTCGCCGGGCTCGCCGCAGACGCCCGCGTCGTCGCCACCGGCGGCGCCTTCCTCGCCGAAGGCGACACGGTGCGCATCGTCGATGCGCCCGCGGCGATGAGCCCCGCCGCTTCTCCGGCGCGAGCGACGGCGACGCGGCCGTGATCAACGTTTCCGCCTGGTCGATCCGAAACCCCATTCCCGGGGTGTTGCTCTTCATCATGCTCACCGCCGTCGGCGCGATGAGCTTCAACGCGATGAAGATCCAGAACTTCCCCGACATCGACCTGCCGACGGTCACGGTCACGGCGTCGTTGCCGGGCGCGTCGCCGTCGCAGCTCGAGACCGACGTCGCCCGCAAGATCGAAAACCAGATCGCAACCCTGCATGGCGTCAAGCACATCTACACGTCGGTGCAGGACGGGGTCTCGAGGACGACGGTCGAATTCCGCCTCGAGAAGCCCACGCAGGAAGCGGTCGACGATGTCCGCGACGCACTCTCTCGCGTCCGCTCGGACCTGCCCGCCGAGCTGCGCGACCCGATCATCTCCAAATTCGATCTCGCCGGCTCGCCGATCCTCACCTACACCGTCGCCTCGACGCGCATGGACGACGAGGCGCTCTCCTGGTTCGTCGACGACACGGTGACCCGGGCGCTGCTCGCGGTGCGCGGCGTCGGCGCCGTAACGCGCGTCGGCGGCGCGACGCGCGAGGTCCGCGTCGAGCTCGACCCGGCGCGCCTCCTGGCGCTCAACGCCAGCGCCGCCGACATCTCGCGCACGCTGCGGCAGACGCAGCGCGAATCGTCGGGCGGGCGCGCCGATGTCGGGGGCGCCGAGCAGTCGGTGCGAACCATCGCGACGGTGCAGTCGGCGGGCGAGCTCGCGCAGATGGAGATCCTGCTGAGTGACGGCCGGCGCATCCGCCTCGACCAGGTCGCGCGCGTCAGCGACACGGTCGCAGAGCAGCGCTCGGCTGCGTACCTGAACGGCAAGCCGGTGGTTGGCTTCGAGATCGTCCGCACGCGCGGCGCCGGCGAAGTCGAGGTCGAGCACGGCGTGCGGGCCGCGCTCGAGACGCTGAAGAAGAACAATCCCGGCATCGCCATCACCGAGGCCTTCAACTTCGTCGATCCGGTCGAGCAGAACTACGAGGGCTCGATGGCGCTGCTCTACGAAGGCGCCGCGCTCGCCGTGCTGGTGGTGTTCCTGTTCCTTCGCAACTGGCGCGCGACGCTGGTCACGACGACGGCGCTGCCGCTCTCGATCATCCCCGCGTTCTGGGCCATGTCGCTGCTCGGCTTCACGCTCAACGGGGTGACGCTGCTCGCGCTTTCTCTGGTCGTCGGCATCCTCGTCGACGACGCCATCGTCGAAATCGAGAACATCATGCGTCACCTCGGGATGGGCAAGAAGCCGCTCCCGGCGGCGATGGAGGCGGCCGACGAGATCGGCCTGGCGGTGATCGCGACCACTTTTACGCTGATCGCGGTGTTCCTGCCGACGGCATTCATGAGCGGCGTGCCTGGCAAGTTCTTCGTCCAGTTCGGCTGGACGGCGGCGATCGCTGTCTTTTTCTCGCTCGTCGTCGCGCGCATGCTGACGCCGATGATGTCGGCCTACGTGCTGAAGGCGCCGACCCGGCCGTACGCGGAGGGACGCTGGATCGCCATCTACCTGGGCTGGATGCGCTGGTGCCTGAGCCACCGCATCCTGACAACGATCGGCGCGCTGATCTTCTTCTTTGGCTCGCTCGCGCTCGTGCCGCTGCTGCCGACCGGCTTCATTCCGCCCGACGACCTGTCGCAGACACAGGTGCAGATCGCGCTGCCGCCGGGCGCGAATTTCGCGCAGACCGACGCCACCGCGGAAGCGGCGCGCCAGATCGTCGCCAAGAACCCGTACGTGAAGCTGATCTACACGACCGTCGGCGGCGGCGCGACCGGCGCCGATCCGTTCACCGGCGGCGGCAGCCCGGAAGTACGCAAGGCCACTCTCACGCTCAGCCTGACGCCGCGCGACGAACGCCACGGCGTGCGCAAGCAGGCGGTCGAACAGCAGCTGCGCGATGCGCTGATCGCCGTGCCCGGCGCGCGCATCAACGTCGGTTTCGGAGGCTCGAACGAGAAGTACACGCTCGTCCTCGCGGGCGAGGACGGCGCCGTTCTCGCCGAGCACGCCCGCCGCGTCGAGCAGGAGCTGCGCACGCTGCACGGCGTCGGCAACGTCACCTCCTCATCGAGCTTAGTCCGGCCCGAGCTGATCGTGCGGCCCGACTCGGCGCGCGCGGCGGATCTCGGCGTCACCGCCACGGCGATCGGCGAGACGCTGCGCGTCGCCACCGCCGGCGATTACGACCAGAGCCTGGCCAAGCTCAACCTCGCGCAGCGCCAGGTGCCGATCGTCGTCAAGCTGCCGCCGGAGGCGCGCACCGATCTCGGCATTCTTTCGCGCCTGGCAGTGCCGGGTGCTCACGGGCCGGTGATGCTCGGCAACGTGGCGACGCTGGCGATCGACAGCGGCCCGGCGCGGATCGACCGCTACGACCGCCTGCGCAACATCAACTTCGACATCGAGCTCAACCAGCAGCCGCTCGGCACGGTGCAGGCCGAGGCGCTGGCGCTGCCGAGCCTGCAGCAACTGCCGGCCGGCGTGCAGCGCGCCAGTGTCGGCGACGCCGAGGCGATGACCGAGCTGTTCGACAGCTTCGGCCTGGCGATGCTAACCGGCGTCGCCTGCATCTACGTCGTCCTGGTGCTGCTGTTCAAGGACTTCGTCCAGCCGGCGACGATCCTGGTCGCGCTCGTGCTCTCGATCCCGGGCGCGTTCCTCGCGTTGTTCCTGACGCGGACGGCGCTCTCGATGCCGTCGATGATCGGCCTCATCATGCTGATGGGCATCGCCACCAAGAACTCGATCCTGCTCGTCGAGTACGCGATCATGGCGCGGCGCGATCGCGGCATGACGCGCATGGAGGCGCTTCTCGACGCCTGCCACAAGCGGGCCCGGCCGATCGTGATGACGACGATCGCGATGGGTGCCGGCATGATGCCGATCGCCCTCGGCATCGGCACCGACCCGAGCTTTCGCGCGCCGATGGCGATCGTCGTCATCGGCGGCCTGATCACGTCGACCTTCCTCAGCCTGCTTGTCATTCCGGTCGTCTTCACCTTCGTCGACGACGGCGTGCAGCGGCTCAAACGCCTGTTCGTTCGCGAGCGCAAAATCGCCCTCCGCCCTGCGCAGGAGACCTCATGAGAGTGCCCGCGGCCGACGCCGAATTCCTGATGCGCGACACAACGTCGCACCCTCCCGGGTACACGCCGGCCTACAAGACGAGCGTCCTGCGCAGCCCGAAGCTCGCGCTGATCTCGCTTCAGCAGTCGCTCTCCGAGGTCACGGCGCCGGTGTTTCGCGCCGACGAGCTGGGGCCGCAGGACAACGACCTGATCCTCAACTACGCCAAAAGCGGCCCGCCGATCGGCGAGCGCATCGTCGTCCACGGTTACGTGCACGACCAGCTCGGCAAGCCGGTGAAGAACGCCCTGGTCGAAGTCTGGCAGTGCAACGCGAGCGGCCGATACCGCCACCAGAAGGATCAGTACATCGGCGCCCTCGACCCGAACTTCGGCGGCTGCGGCCGCATCCTCACGGACGAGAACGGCTACTACGCCTACCGGACGATCAAGCCGGGCCCCTACCCCTGGCGCAACCGCGTCAACGACTGGCGGCCGGCGCACATCCACTACTCGATCTCGGGCGACGGCTGGGTGCAGCGGCTCGTCACGCAGATGTACTTCGAGGGCGATCCGCTGATCCGCAGCTGCCCTATCCTTGGCGTCGTGCCGAGCGAGGAGCAGATCCGCGGCCTGATCGCGCTCCAGGACATCGGCGCCTTCGTGCAGCTCGACAGCCGCGCCTACCGTTTTGACATTGTCCTGCGCGGCCAACGCGCGACGCTGTTCGAGAACCACGTGCAGAAGGCGCCCGCGGGAGCGCCGCAGTGAGCGCGCCGGCGCCGCATCGGCACGGCCTCGCGGGGCCGATCGCCGCGCCGGGCGGAAGCGAGCTCGTGGTCCGGCGCGAGACGGCGTCGCAGACCGCCGGTCCCTACGTCCACATCGGCCTCGCGCCGCAAGCCGCCGGCTTCGACATCTTCGAGAACAATTTCGGCCCGGTCCTCGTCGATGACAAGACCACGGGCGAGCGGATCCGCATCGAAGGCCGGGTCTTCGACGGCATCGGCACCGTGCTGAAGGACGTGCTGATCGAGATCTGGCATGCCAACGCCGCCGGCAAGTACGCGCATCCCGGCGATCACCAGCCGGGCAAGTCGATCGACCCCCACTTCCGCGGCTGGGGCCGCGCCTGCACGGACTTCGAGACCGGCGTCTATGCCTTCGACACGATCAAGCCCGGTCGCGTCGAAGGCCGAAACGGCCGCGTCATGGCGCCGCACATCAACGCCTGGATCGTCGCGCGCGGCATCAACATCGGCCTTAACACGCGTATCTATTTCAGCGACGAGACCGCGGCCAATGGCGAAGACGCGGTGCTCAGCCTGATCGAGTGGGAGCAGCGCCGCAAGACGCTCGTCGCCGAACGGCTCGATCGCCGCCTGGACAGCGGGGGCGCCGTCTATCGCTTCGACATCCGCCTACAGGGCGAGAACGAGACCGTCTTCTTCGACGTCTGAGCGCGCGTCGTCAGCGGCGCGGCAGCCGTACGTCGGCGATCACGGGTCGGTGGTCCGACGCTTCCGCGCCGCCCGCGAACGCGTCGACGACGTCGAACTCGGCGCTAACGAGCACGTGGTCGATGCGCAGGAACGAGAACGCCGGCCGCAGCGCGTGCCCGTAGGTGTAGCCCCAGCCGCGGCCGGCGCTGGCGAACGCGTCGCGCAGGCCGGTCGCGCGCAGGCTGCCGATCACCGCCGACGAGTCGGGCGCGTTGAGGTCGCCGGCGACGACGAGCGGCCGCAGCGGCGCGCCGATAGCCCGCGCCAGCGCGCGCGACTGAGCGAGCCGGATCTCGTGGTTGCGCCACCAGGAGTCACGGCCCTCGAGGCCTTCGCGGCGGGCCGCCAGCAGGCCGCTGCGTGGCGATTCGAAATGGACCGTGATCAGGTCGAAGGCGCCGCTCTCGCGCTCGACCGCGCAGCGCGCGTACGCCAGCGGTCCGGCGCCGCTGTCGGCCTGCGCGGCGGCGCAGCGCAGCGGCCAGCGGCTGGCGACGATGTACTGTCCTTCGGCGTCGACGTGCGGGAGCCCTGCGAGTAGCGCCTGCCGGTCCTGGGCACGCCAGTGGCGCACGCCGCCGGCATCCTGCATGACGAGGACATCGGGATGCCGTGCCGCGACCTCGCCGATCAGCGCCGCGACGCCGCCCTCGTGCTCGAGCGCCGACGCGGCCTTGGCGTTGTAGGTGACGACGCGAAACGCGCCGTCGTTGCTCCCGCGCGGATGCCACTCGAACCCCATCGCCACGACGACCACCGCGAGCATCGCCGCCAGTGCCGCAGCCAGCCAGCCCCGCCCGAGCGGCAGCGCCAGCAGCACGGCGAGCAGCGCCGGCGCGAGCAGCACGGGGAACGGCAGGTAGCGCGAGAGCTCGAGCCACCACGGCCCGGCGCTGCCGATCTGCTGGGCTGCCGTGACGGCCACGACCGCGGCGACGAGAGCGAAGACTGCCGCGCTGAAGGCGCCGCGAACGAAGCCACTCACCGCTGCTACGCGGCGACGAGGCCGAGCTCGACGAGCAGGAAGACGTCGTCCTCGGCGATCTCGCGCAAAGCGTCGAAGCGGCCCGAGGCGCCGCCGTGGCCGACCTCGAGGTTAATCTTCAGGAGCAGCGGCCGATCGTCGGTCTTTAGCGTGCGCAGCCGGGCGACGTACTTGGCGGGCTCCCAGTACGCGACCTGGCTGTCGTTGAGGCCGGTGCGCACCAGCATCGCCGGGTAGGCACCGGGCTTCAGGTTGTCGTATGGGCTGTAGGCGCGCATCCACGCGTACTGCGCGGCGATCTTGGGGTTGCCCCACTCGATGAACTCGCCGACGGTGAGGGGCATCGTCTCGTCGAGCATCGTCGTCACGACGTCGACGAACGGCACCTGCGCGACGACGGCATGAAACAGCTCGGGCCGCTGGTTGACGACCGCGCCCATCAGCAGCCCGCCGGCGCTGCCGCCTTCGATCGCGAGCAGAGCGGGCGTCGTCCGGCCGGCCGCGACGAGCGCGTCGGCGCAGGCGATGAAGTCGTCGAAGGTGGTCTGCTTGGTGGCCATCTTGGCGGCCTCGTACCAGCTGCGGCCGAGGTCGCCGCCGCCGCGGATATGGGCGATCGCGAAGACGACGCCGCGGTCGAGCAACGAGACGCGCGACTGCGAGAACGCCGCGTCGATCGGGATGCCGTAGCTGCCGTAGCCGTACAGGACCATCGGCTGCGGTCCAGCGCAGCGCGCGTCCTTGCGGTAGACGAGCGTGATCGGCACCCGGGTGCCGTCGCCCGCGATCGCGAAGGTGCGCTCGCTCTCATACAGCGCCGGCTCGTAACCCGGCACCGGCTGGCGCTTCCTCAGGACGCGCTCGCGCGTCGCCAACTCGTAATCGTAGGTCGACGCCGGCGTCGTCAGCGACGTGTAGACGAAGCGAAGCGTGCGCGCCGCGAATTCCGCGTTGCCGCTCGTGTGGACGCTGTACGACGGCTCGTCGAAGGCGATCACGTGGTCGTCGCCGCGGGCGAGGTCGACGATGCGCAGCTGCAGGCTGCCGGCGACGCGCTCAGTGACCGCCAAGTGACCGGCAAAGACGTCGACGTCGTCGAGCATCACGTGGTCGCGCGCGGCGATCAGCTCCTCCGCGCGCGCCAGGTCGGGCGCCTCGGCGTCGACGGTGACGAGGCGGAAGTTGCGGCCAGTGTCGTTGATGCGCACATAGAAGCGGCCGGCGCGGTGCTCGACGTCGTACTCGATGTTCGGGCGGCGCGGGAACACGGCGCGCAGGGCGAACGGCCGCTCGCCGTCGCTGTCGGCGTCGGCGACGCGCCACTCGGTCGAGTCCTTGCTCTCGCTGCCGAGGAGGAGATAGTGCTCGTCGAGCGTCTTGCCGACGCCGATGTCGAACATCTCGTCGTCCTCCTCGAACAGCAGCTCGTCGGCGCGGCTCGAGCCGACGGCGTGACGCCACAGGCGGTTCGCGCGCTTGGTCTCGTCCATCGTCACGTAGTAGAGCGTGCGGCTGTCGTTGCCCCACGCCGCCGACGCCACCTCCTCAACCGACCAGGCATCGGCCTCGCCGGTGCGGAGATCCTTGACGTGAAGCGTGAAGTCGCGTCCGCCGGTGACATCGGTGGTGTAGGCCAATCGCATGGCGTCGCTCGTGACCGTCGTCAGGCCGAGGCGAAGAAACGGCCCGTCGCGCGCCAGCGCGTTGAGGTCGAGCAGGGTCTCGTCGACGCCCGCCGGGTCGTAGCGACGCTCCGCGCCGAGCGCGCGCCGGCGCAGGTAGTGCGGGTACTGCTCGCCGCGCCGCGTCTGCGTCGCGTACCACCAGTCGCCCTTCCTCATCGGCACGGAATCGTCGTCCTGCTGGATGCGCCCGAGCATCTCCTGATATAGCGTCTCCTGCAGCGCCGCGTGCGGAGCGAACCAGGCGTCGGCGTACGCGTTCTCGGCCTTCAGGTACGCGAGCGTTCGTGGATCGTCGCGCTCGCGCAGCCAGAAGTACTCGTCGACGCGCGCGTCGCCGTGCACGCTCACGTCGCGCGCTTCGCGCGGCGCGCGCGGCGGGGCACGCAGCCTCATCGCGGCGGCTCGAGCGCGGCGCTCAGGTCGCCCATCAGCGGCGCACCATTGGCAGCGAGCGAGCGGTCGCGCAGCTCGATGCCGGGCAGCGGCGCGAGGTTCCAGCGCCGCGTGATGAAGCGCAGGATGGAGCCGGTGTCGTAAGCCGTCTTGTCGACGAAGCCCTTTTTTGCGAGCGGCGAGACGATGATCGCCGGCACGCGCGTCGCCGGCCCCCAGCGATCGCCGCGCGGCACCGGAGCGTGGTCCCAAAAGCCGCCGTTCTCGTCGTAGGTGACGACGATCAGCATGTGCGCAAACTGGGGGCTTTTCTCGAGCGCGGCGACGACGCCGGCGATGTGCGCGTCGCCGAGCGCGACCGTGCTCGACCCGGGATGCTGGTTGAGGTTGCCTTGCGGCTTGTAAAACGAGACCGCCGGCAGCCTGCCGGTCGCAGCGTCGGCGAGGAACTCGCTGTCGAAGTCCTTGAGGTGCGCGGCGCGATAGGCCGCGCGCGTCGCCGGGTCAAAGGAGGCGTAGTAGTTGAACGGCTGGTGGTGGGGCTGGAACCGGGCCTCGCCCTTGTAGATGACGTCGCGCGCGGCCGGCGTGCCGGCGCTCGCCGCCTGCCAGGCGCCGGCGTACCATGCCCACGAGATCCCCCTGGCGTCGAGGCGATCGGCGATCGTCGCGCCGCGCTGCGCCGGCAGCGTGTGCGCCGCGGCCGGATTGCCGTAGCGCGGGTCGCCGCTCGCAGCGGCCAGCTCGCCGCTCGGCTGGAACGCGGGCTGCATGGTGTTGACCGCGTAGGACATGCCGTGCTCGTCCTTCGGCGTCAGGTCGCCGTCGCGCCGGAAGCGCGGCGCCCCGGCGAGCGCGCTGCTCGCGGCGTCGGCGGCGGCGACGAGGCGGACGCTCCCGCGCGCATCGGTTTCGACGGCGCTGACGAGATCCTTCGCGGGCGAGTGGTCGGCATCGGGATACTCGGGCGCGCAGGCACAAACGAGGTACTGGTGGTTCAGGAACGAGCCGCCGAACGCACCCATGAAGAAGTTGTCAGCGAGCGTGTAGCGGCGCGCGACCTGCCACATCGCCAGCGAGCTGCCGTCGTAATAGCCCATCGTCAGCCCGCCGGCATCGGACCAAGCGGCGAAGCCGTCGTTGCTACCGCCGTTGATCTGCATCACGTTGTTGTAGTAGCGGTGAACGAGATTGCGCGTCATCACGTCGAAAGGCACGACGACGCCGCTGCCCGCGAGCACGTTGGGACCGTTGAGCAGGAACGGCCGGTTCGGCAACCCCGCCGACTGGGCTTCGCTCACCGTCAGCAGCTGGCCGCGCGCGACGAGTCCGCCCCAGGACGGCGGCAAGGTCGGCAGCGGAGCGCCGTTGCGGTCGAGCTGCGGGGCGTACCTGCCGACCGCGCTCGGGTTCACGCCGGGAATACCGTTGGCGCCCGGGAAGAGGCCGAAGAGCGTGTCGAAGGCGCGGTTCTCGGCATAGATCACGACGACGGTATCGATGGCGTCGATGGCGCGCCGATCGTCGCCCCGCGCCACGGGCGCGCTGCAGGAAATAAGGAGGGCCGGAAGGACGAGGGCGATCAGGGCGAGGCGTTTCATGGGCGCGGGGTCGTGGCGTGGGAGCGGATTCTCACGGGCAGGCGCGACGCGGGCAACGCGGACAAACCTGCTGCCGACGCGGACTTTGCAGAGCGTCGGCTTGACTTTTGCGAAACACGATCGCCGAATGGCGAGCCGGCTCGGGCCCACGCCCGTGCCGGCCCCAAAACCCCACGGCAGCACCTTGCAAAGGAGCCTCCATGTCGCATACGCCCGGAAGATTCGTCTGGTTCGAGCATCTCTCGAACGACATCCCCAAGGCACGCGCCTTTTACGAAAAGCTGTTCGGCTGGAACACCGAGATGATGTCCATGTCGAGCGGCGATCCCTATTCGGTGATCCACAACGGCGAAAGCGGCATCGGTGGCTACGCGCGCGCGACGGCCGGCGCGCCCTCGCAATGGATGTCGTACCTCTCGGTGAGCGACGTCGACAGCGCCTACAAGGCCGCGCTCGCCTCCGGCGCCAAGAGCCTGATCGCGCCCACAGACTACGGCTCGGCCGGCCGCTCGGCGACGATCGCCGACCCGACCGGCGGCGTCTTCTCGCTCTGGCGCGGCGCGCAGGGCGACCCGCCCGAGGCCGAGACGACGCCGACCGGTGCCTGGATCTGGAATGAGCTTTCGACCAAGGACGAGCAGATGGCGCTCGCGTTCTACGAGAAGGTGTTCGGCTTCGCTCACGACTCGATGGATATGCCCGACGGCGTCTACCACGTGCTCAAGCAAGGCGAGAAAGGCCGCGCCGGCGTGTACAAGGCGGTGCACGCGGCAATGCCGACGGCGTGGACGCCTTACGTCGCCGTCGCCGACTGCGACGGCCAGGCCGACAAGGCCAAAGCGCTCGGCGCGACGGTCACCGTGCCGCCGAGCGACATCCCCGAGGTCGGCAGGCTGGCGATGTTCGTGGACCCGCAGGGCGCTATGTTCGCGATCCTGCAGCCAAACCCCAAGATGTCGTGACGAACGCGAGCGCCCGCGCCGCGGGCGCTCCGATTGCCGCGGGTGCGGTCCGCTCCTCGCGCGGCCGCATGAACGCCCTCCGCAACGCTCGACCTCGGCGACCTGCGCCGCCTCACGCCGATCGACTCGGGCTTCGGCCTCGGTCGCGGCAAGCCGATCGATCGGCACTACATCGAGGAATTCCTGCACCGCCACGGGGCCGACATCCGCGGCCGAGTGCTCGAGGTCGGAGAGGATGCCTACACCGTCGAATACGGCGGAACGCGGGTGACGCAGCGGGACATCCTTCACGCCGACGATTCGAATCCGCGGACGACCCTGATCGGCGACCTCGCCGACGCGAACGCGCTGCCGAGCGACACCTTCGATTGCTTCATCTGCACCCAGACGCTCACCTACATTTACGACGTCCAGCGCGCCGTGCGAACGATCCACCGGATCCTCGCTCCGGGCGGCGTCCTGCTCGCGACGGTGCCCGGCATCAGCCAGATGAGCCCGTACGAGCGAGATCGCTGGGGCGAGTACTGGCTCTTCACGGCGCATTCGCTCGGCCGCCTGCTCGGCGATGCTTTCGGCGGCGGCCAAGTGGAGGTAAAGGCCTACGGAAACGTGCTCGCGTCGACGGCGTTCATGCAGGGCTTGTGCGCCGGCGACCTCCGCCCCGAAGAGCTCGACCACCGCGACCAGCGCTATCACATGCTCGTCGCCGGCCGCGCATTCAAGCCGCTCTAAGCCTGCTCCAAGCCGCCGTCGGCGCCGAGGCGTCGCGCCGCAGTGCCCTTTCGGATCGGGCACCATTCGGGGCTCCCGTCGCGAGGATCGCCCATGGACCGACCCGACCCCGCCGCCGTATTCCCCGAACTGCTGGCCTGGGAAAACGCCGGCTCCAGCCGCATTCCCTTCGCTGCCTACACCAGCGAGGCGCTGCACCGGCGCGAGCTCGAGCGATTCTTCTATCGCCGGCACTGGTGCTACGTCGGCCTCGAAGCCGAGATCCCGAACCCGGGCGACTTCAAGCGCACCGTGGTCGGCGAGCGCTCGGTGATCCTCGTCCGCGCGCAGGACGGCGGAATCCACGTTATCGAGAACGTCTGCGCGCATCGCGGCATGAGCTTTTGCCGCGAGCGGCACGGCAACCGCAAGGATTTCACCTGCCCCTACCACCAGTGGAACTATTCGCTCAAGGGGGACCTGCAGGGCGTGCCGTTCCGGCGCGGCGTCAAGCAAGAAGGCGTCGTCCAGGGTGGCATGCCGGCCGACTTCAAGCCCGCCGACCACGGCCTCACCAAGCTCAAGGTCGCGGCGCGCGGCGGCGTTGTCTTCGCGTCGTTCGATCACGAGGTCGAGCCGCTCGAGGACTTCCTCGGCCCGGCGATCCTGCGCTACTTCGACCGTCTCTTCGACGGCCGCGAGCTCAGGCTCCTCGGCTACAACCGCCAGCGCATCCCCGGCAACTGGAAGCTGATGCAGGAAAACATCAAGGACCCGTATCACCCCGGCCTCCTGCACACCTGGTTCGTGACCTTTGGCCTCTGGCGCGCCGACAACAAGTCACAGCTGATCATGGACGCTCATCATCGCCACGCGGCGATGATCTCGACGCGCGGACAGAGCGGAGCGTCCGCCGACGTGACGCAGGTCGCCAGCTTCAAGGCCGACATGACGCTCGAAGATCCGAGGTTCCTCGACATCGTCGCCGAGCCCTGGTGGGGCGGCCCGACGGCGGTGATGATGACGGTCTTTCCGAGCGTCATCTTCCAGCAGCAGGTGAACTCGGTATCGACGCGCCACATCCATCCCGACGGCCACGGCGCCTTCGACTTCGTCTGGACGCACTTCGGTTTCGACGACGACAGCGCGGAAATGACCCAGCGACGCCTGCGCCAGGCCAACCTGTTCGGGCCGGCCGGGTTCGTCTCCGCGGACGACGGCGAGGTGATCGAACTGTCGCAGCAGGGCTTCGTGCAGAAGCCGTTTCACCGCACCCTCGCCGAGCTCGGCGGCACCGAGGTCGCCGACAGCGACCACATGGTGACGGAAACGCTGATCCGCGGCATGTACCGCTACTGGCGCGAGGTGATGGAGGCATGAACGCGGTGGCGATCGACTTCGCCGCGTATCACGCGCTGGTTCAGCTCTACGCCGACTACGCCTGCGCAGTCGACTCGGGCGACTGGGACCTCTGGCCGGGCTTCTTCGTCGACGATTGCCGCTATCGACTGGTGCCGCGCGAGAACCACGAGCGCGGGCTGCCGCTGGCGACCTTGTCGTTCGAGAGCAAGGGCATGCTCAGGGACCGCGCCTACGGCATTCGCGAGACGCTCTTCCACGACCCGTACTATCAGCGCCACGTCGTCGGCGCGCCGCTCGTTCGCGCCGCCACGCCGGGCCGGATCGAGAGCGAGGCGAACTACGCGGTCTTTCGCACCAAGCTCGACGGCCCGAGCACGGTCTTCAACGTCGGCCGCTACCTCGACGTCGTCGTCGCCACGGCCGACGGCCTGAAATTCGAGAGCCGCACCGTCGTCTTCGACAGCGAGATGATTCCCAACTCGATCATCTATCCGATATGAAGCCCGCCCGATGAGCAGTGCCGCCTGGACGCCGGTCGCGTGGCTCGCCGACTTCGTTGCCAGCGATGCGATCGCCGTCGTCGCCGCCGGCAAGGAGATCGCGATCTACCTCGTCGACGGCGCCGTCTTCGCCACCGCCAACCGCTGCACGCACGGCGACGCGCGCCTGTGCGACGGCTGGGTCGAAGGGCACGAGATCGAGTGCCCGCTACACCAGGGCCGATTCGACGTGCGCAGCGGCCAGGCGGCCGGGGCACCCGCGGAAGTCGCGCTGGCGAGCTACCCTGCGCGGCTGGCCGGCGATCGCATAGAGCTGCAGCTCGGCTGAGAATCACGGCGACGCCCGCCACGAAAGCGCCGATGCCTCCCGTGATCACCAGCCTGCTCGATACCGACCTCTACAAGTTCACGATGTGGCAGGCGATGCTGCATCGGCACCCCGAGACGCAGGCCGAGTACACCTTCCTCTGCCGCAATGCGCCGACCTACCCACTCGCCGAGCTCGTCCCCGAGCTGAACCGCGAGCTCGATGCCCTGTGCGCATTGAACTTTCGCCCCGACGAGCTCGCCTATCTGCGCTCGCTGCGCTTTATCCGCTCCGACTTCGTCGACTTCCTGCGCATCTTCCATTTCCAACGCGACTTCATCAGCGCGCGGGCGGCGCCCGATGGCCGCGGCCTCGAGATCGTCGCCAGCGGGCCGCAGGTGCACGTGATGGCGTTCGAGATCTTCGTGCTGGCGATCGTCAACGAGCTCTACTTCCGACGTTTCGACGCCGCAGTGGCCATCACCGAAGGGCGGCGACGCCTCGCCGCCAAGATCGGGCGCCTGCGCGAGTTCGAGAAGGAGCCGAAGCGGGCGACGCCGTTCGAGTTCTTCGATTTCGGCGTGCGCCGGCGCTTCTCGGGCGCGTGGCACCGGGAGGTGCTGGTCACGCTCAGGCGCGAGGTGCCGCAGTTCTTCAAGGGTGCCTCCGACGTCCTGTTCGCACGCGACCTCGGCCTGGTGCCGATCGGCACCATGGCGCACGAGTACTTGCAGACCTTCCAGACGCTCGGCGTTCGCCTGCGCGATTTCCAGCGCGCCGCGCTCGAGGCCTGGGTCCAGGAGTACCGCGGGGACCTCGGCACCGCGCTCACCGACGTCGTCGGGATGGACGCCTTCCTGGCCGACTTCGACATGTACTTCGCCAAGCTGTTCGACGGCCTGCGCCACGACTCGGGGGACCCCTACGTCTGGGGGGAGAAGGCGCTCGCCCACTACGAAAAGCTGCGCATCGACACGCGCACCAAGCGACTCGTCTTCTCCGACGGCCTCGATTTAGAAAAGTGTTTCGCGCTCTACCGCCACTTCGCCGATCGCGCGCCGTGCGGCTTCGGCATCGGCACGAACCTCACCAACGACATGGGCCTGAAGACGCTGCACATCGTCATGAAGCTGACGCACGCGAATCGCCAGCCCGTGGCCAAGCTCTCCGACAGCCCCGGCAAGCTGCTCTGCGACGACGAGACCTTCCTCGCCTACCTGCGGCAGGTCTTCAAAGTACCCCCATGAGGGGCCGCACCTCCGCTGCCCGCCGTGCAGTTGCCCGAGTCGGGCGTGCTGTTTGCCGAAAGAGTGAACGCGACCACTGGAGCAGCCTATGAACGAACAACCCCCGACCCGGCCCGAAGACGCGCCAGGCCGTTACGGCGCCGGCTATGGTGAGCAGGTGCCCGAGGACGCGCCGCCGCGCCCGGCGCCCGCCACCGACGACAGGGGCAGGGACGGCACACGGGCGCGTCGTCGAGCACGGGCAAGGCTCCATCGAACAGCCTGGGCGACGACGGCGAGCCCTCGGTGTTCACGCCGGATGACGTCGGCCTCCGGCCGCCCGATCGTCCGCCGACGGAAAGCGCGCCCGCGAGCGCAAAGTCCGGCCTCCTCTTCGAGCGCTCTTGAATGTTCCTGCGCGTCCTCAGGGCGACCGAGGAATGGATGCCCAGATTGGTTATCCGCTGAGCTCCAGTGATCGCAATACTACTGGATGCCCATCCAGTATATGCTTGCGCCTTGCTGATGTCGGTTTCTTTCGCACCGCGTCCTCATACGTCACCGGTTCGGTGACGACGGCCTGCTGCAGCCAACGATAGAACAGCATGCCGCGCGAGGCCGAGGCGCGGCGGTTGAAGCGGAACACGAACTCATTGAGATAGGCGTCGAGATGCTCTGGTTGAACCGAGCCGTGGTGCGTGCCCAGGATCCAGCGCTTGATGAGCGAGGCCACCCGGTGCACGCCGGCCATCGACACGTGCGCGGGC
>JBBRFW010000067.1:0-20770 GCA_038241255.1 Burkholderiales bacterium
CCTGGTCCTGGATCCAGTAGTCGGCGTAGGTGACGTAGCGGTCGAAGATGTTCTGGCCGTACTCGCTGTAGCTCTCGAGGTAGGCGGTCTGGATCTCCTTGCCGATGAACTCGGCGTAGCGCGCCGAGAGGTGCTCCTTGATGAAGCCGAGGTACTTCTGCTCGGTCTCGCTGGCGAACTGCTCGCGCTCGATCTGCTGCTCGAGCACGTACATCAGGTGCACCGGGTTGGCGGCGATCTCGGCCGGATCGAAATTGAAGACCTTCGAGAGGATCTTGAAGGCGAAGCGCGTCGAGACGCCGCTCATGCCCTCGTCGACGCCGGCGTAGTCGCGGTACTCCTGGTAGCTCTTGGCGCGCGGGTCGGTGTCCTTGAGGTTGTCGCCGTCGTAGATCAGCATCTTCGAGTAGAGCGACGAGTTCTCGGGCTCCTTCAGACGCGTGAGCATGGCGAACTGGCTCATCATCTTGAGCGTGCCGGGAGCGCAGGCGGCGGCGGCGAGCGACGAGTTGCGCAGCAGCTTCTCGTAGATCTTGATCTCCTCGCTGACGCGCAGGCAATACGGCACCTTGACGATGTAGATCCGGTCGAGGAACGCCTCGTTGTTCTTGTTGTTGCGGAAGGTCTTCCACTCGCTCTCGTTGCTGTGCGCCAGGACGATGCCGTCGAACGGGATCGCACCGAACCCCTCGGTGCCCTTGAAGTTGCCTTCCTGGGTGGCCGTGAGCAGCGGGTGCAGCACCTTGATCGGCGCCTTGAACATCTCGACGAACTCGAGCAGACCCTGGTTGGCCAGGCACAGGCCGCCGGAGAAGCTGTACGCGTCGGGATCGTCCTGGGCGAAGGTCTCGAGCTTCCTGATGTCGACCTTGCCGACGAGCGCCGAGATGTCCTGGTTGTTCTCGTCGCCCGGCTCGGTCTTGGCGACGCCGACCTGCTTGAGCACGCTCGGATGGCGCTTGACGATCTTGAACTTCCTGATGTCGCCGCCGTACTCGTCGAGCCGCTTGACGGCCCAAGGGCTCAGTATCCTGTTCAGGTAGCGCGCCGGGATGCCGTACTCCTTCTCGAGCAGCGGGCCGTCCTCGACCGGGTCGAACAGGCCGAGCGGCGACTCGTTCACCGGCGAGCCCTTGATCGCGTAGAACGGCACGTGCTCCATGAGCTGCTTCAGCCGCTCGGCGATCGAGCTCTTGCCGCCGCCGACCGGCCCGAGCAGGTAGAGGATCTGCTTCTTCTCCTCGAGGCCCTGGGCGGCGTGGCGGAAGTAGCTCACGACCTGCTCGATCGCGTCTTCCATGCCGTAGAACTCAGCGAAGGCGGGGTAGATCTTGATGACCTTGTTGGCGAACAGGCGCGACATCCGGGTGTCGTTGCGCGTGTCCACCATCTGCGGCTCGCCGATCGCCTTGAGCATGCGCTCGGCGGCGGTGGCGTAAGCGAGCGGATTGCGCTTGCACTCCGCCAGGTAGTCCTCGATCGACAGCTCTTCTTCGCGACTGCGCTCGAAGCGCGCGGCAAAGTTGCTGATGACATCCATGCTGATCTCCTGTGCGGCGAGGAGGCGCCGAGGGCTCGTGGCCTTCGTCGTCCGGGGAAGTTCTGATGGAGCCCGGCGGGGCGCCATCAGAGCTTTCCTTGGCAATCAGCTGCTGTCGGTCAAGCTTCGTTCATCGTGCTCCAGGCAAAGCGCCGAAGTGCGAGGTCTTCGCGGCACTGCTCGTTGCAGACAGGCGAAGATTAGCAAGCAACGTGCCGAATTGGTTTGGAGTTGACGCGGCGTCTGCAAAGATCATCGGGGTCGCGTGCGAAGTTGCTCGACGGCTGTGGTGCGGCATCTACTGCGCGACGAGGCCCAGCCGCGCGAGCAGGCCGTCGAGCTCGTCGAGCGAAGCGAAGGCGATGGCGATCTCGCCCGCCTCGCCCTTGCTCGTGCGCTTCTTCACGCGCACGGCTACAGTGGCCGAGAGCGCATCCGACAGTTGTTGTTCGATGCGTTCGAGATCGCGCCCTTTCTGACGAATCGCGCCCGCCTTCGGCGTGTCGCCCGACGACGGAGCGGCGAGCCGTCCGACCCGCTTTTCGGCGTCGCGGACGCTGAGTTTCCTGGCGACGATCTCGTTGGCCTCGATGATCTGGCGCGCGCCGTCGAGCGCGAGCAGCGCGCGCGCGTGGCCCATCTCGAGGTCGCCGACCAGGAGCATCTGCTGCACCGGCTCGCTCAGGTTCAGAAGGCGCAGCTGGTTGGTTGTCGCGCTGCGCGAGCGGCCGACGGCGCGAGCCGCCGCCTCGTGCGTCATGCCGAACTCGTCGGTGAGCCGACGCAGGCCACGCGCCTCCTCGAGGGGGTTGAGATCCTCGCGCTGGATGTTCTCGATCAGCGCCATCGCGGCGGCGGCCTGGTCGTCGACGTCGCGCACGAGCACCGGCACCGCATCAAGGCCGGCGAGGCGGGCGGCGCGGAAGCGCCGCTCTCCGGCGATGATCTCGAAGCGGCGCGGCCCGTCGCCCGGCCCCCGCGGCAACGGCCGCACAAGCACCGGCTGCATCACGCCCTGGGACTTGATGCTCTCGGCGAGTTCGTAGAGCGCGCCCTCGTCCATTCGGGTGCGCGGCTGATAGCGGCCGGGCTGCAATTGGTCGAGCGCGAGGGTGTGCGGCTCGCCGTCGCTGTCGCTCGGCGTCGCCATCTCCGCGACCCGCGGACCGAGGAGCACCTCCAGCCCCATGCCGAGACCCTTCGGTTTCTTCGTCGCCATGAGCGGCCATTGTCGGCGCAGTCGGGTGGCGCGCAGGGAGGCCGGCTCTGCCTTATGCTGTCGATCCCCTTTCGAAGACGGACCATGGCTACGCGCGTCTTTGTCGATGGACAGGAAGGCACCACCGGCCTTCGCATCAACGAGTACCTCGCTCGCCGCAGCGACGTCGAAGTCCTGCGCGCAGCGCCCGAACGACGCAAGGATCCAGCCGAGCGGACGCGCCTGCTCAACGCGGCCGATGTCGCGTTTCTCTGTCTTCCCGACGCCGCCGCGCGCGAGGCGGCGGCGCTGGTCGCCAACCCGTCGACCTGCCTGATCGACGCGAGCACCGCCCATCGCACGGCGAGCGACTGGGTCTTCGGCCTGCCCGAGCTTGCGGCCGATCAGCGCGCCCGCATCCGCGCCTCCAAGCGGATCGCCAATCCGGGCTGCCATTCGACCGGCTTCATCCTCCTCGTCCGCCCGCTAGTCGATGCCGGCCTCGTGTCGTCGACCGCACTCTTGAGCGCGACGTCGATCACCGGCTACTCGGGCGGCGGTCGCAAGATGATCGAGCAGTACGAAGCCGGCGGCGACCCGCGCCTGTCCGCACCGCGGCCGTACGGTTTGAAGCTCGACCACAAGCACCTGCCGGAAATGACGGTGCACAGCCGGCTCGAGGCCCCGCCCGTTTTCCTGCCAATCGTCGGCAACTTCCTTAAGGGCTTGTCGGTCGCGGTGCCGCTGCACCTCGCGACGCTCAGACGCGGCACCACGGTCGAGCACCTGCACGGCGCGCTCGCCGAGCGATACGCCGGCGAGCGCTTCGTGCGCGTGATGCCGATTCGCGACGAGTCGACGTTGGTGGAAGGCTACTTCGATGTCCAGGCGTGCAACGACACCAACCGCGTCGACCTGTTCGTGTTCGCAAGCGAGACCCAGGCCCTCCTGATGTGCCGGCTCGACAATCTCGGCAAAGGCGCGAGCGGCGCGGCGGTCCAGTCGATGAACGTGCACCTGGGCATCGACGAAGGCCGCGGGCTGGTCTGAGCCTCGCCTTCGGGGTCAACGCCTGGCACCAGCCGGCGTGCGGTAGTAATAGGTGTAGGCGTCGGCGAAGCCGAGGCGGCGATAGATGCGCCGAGCCGCTTCGTTGGCCGCGTCGACTTGCAGGTAGCCGATACGGGCGCCGCGCTGTGCCGACCATGCCAGCAGCTGCCGGCACAGCCGCTCGGCGTGCCCGCGACCGCGCGCGGCCTCCGTCGTGAAGACGTCGTAGATTCCGGCGACGTCGCCGTCGATCACCACCTGGCCGGCGGCGACGATCTCTCCGTGCCGATCGCGCGCGAGCACGCCATGGCGGGGCACGGCCGGGCGGCCGATGCGCTCGGCATGGGCGCGCCGCTCGGCCGGCGACGAGCCGCGCGCCAGCCCGATCCATTCGGCGAAGGTCGCCGGGGCCGCGGGTTCGATCGCAACGACTGCGCCGAGGTCGATTCGCCCACGGGCGAGGTCGTCGAGCGAGGCGAGCGCCATGACCCGGGTGTCGTCGACCTGCACCATGCCACGCGCTTCCAGCTGGCGATCGAGCCCCTGCGGCTGCGAGAACGGCGTGATGCGAACAAGCGGCTGCAGGCCGGCTTCGTCGAACAAGGGCAGGCACAGCGCGAGCTTGTCGTCGATGCCCAGCCGCCCCGGCGCGACTGCCTGGATACAACGTGCCCGCTTGGCCTTGCCCGGAGACAGCCGCACCAGCCAACCGTCGACCCAGCGCTGCTCGCGCGGCGCGCTCGCGTTGATGCCAGCGTCCTCGATCCGCGAAAGCAGCGCCTCGCAGAAAACCGAGGTGGAAGTCATCTCTTCAACTGACAGGGTCAGCTCGCAGCGCATCCGCGCGCGCCGCCATTTCGGAGGCGAAATCGAGGAAGGCAAGCGCGCCCTTCGAGGCCGGGTCGAACACCACCCCGGGCATGCCGTAGCTCGGCGCCTCGGCGAGGCGAACATTACGCGGGATGACGGTGTCGAACACCTTGTCGCCGAAGTGAGTCTTGAGTTGCTCGCTGACCTGCGATTGCAAGGTGATGCGCGCGTCGTACATCACGCGCAGGATGCCGATCACCTCGAGGGCAGGGTTGAGATTCGCATGGACCTGCTTGATCGTGTTGACGAGGTCGGACAAGCCCTCGAGCGCGAAGTACTCGCACTGCATCGGCACGACCACGCCGTGCGCGCTGGCGAGGCCGTTGAGGGTGAGCAGGCTGAGGCTCGGCGGGCAGTCGATGAGGACGAACTCGTAGTCACCGGCTGCGGCGGCGAGCGCGCCGCGCAGTCGCTTGTCGCGCCGTTCGAGGCCGACGAGCTCGATCTCGGCGCCGGCAAGCTCGCGGTTGGCGCCGACGACGTCGTAGCCGCCTTTCGGGCTCTTCTGCCGCGCTTCGACGATCGATGCGTTCTCGAGCAGCACGTCGTAGACGCTGAGGTCGAGGGCACGTTTGTCGATGCCGGAGCCCATCGTCGCGTTCCCCTGCGGGTCGAGGTCGATGACCAGGACGCGTCGGCCGAGCTTGGCCAGGCCGGCGGCCAGATTCACCGTGGTCGTCGTCTTGCCGACGCCGCCCTTTTGGTTGGCAACGCAGAAAGCGCGCATCACCACGCTGGGTTTCTCAGGTGCATTAGCGTGCGCTTGCTTCGCGTTTCATCCACACCAGGCAACGTTCCGCCGCCAGACCCGGGACTTGCAATGATTCAATGTTGTACGACCCTAAGGGAAGTCGTTCCAGCTCTGCCGCAGCGACCTTCGCTTTCATCGCGATCCAGACGCCGTCCTGCTTCAAGAGCTGCCGGGTTGTCTTCATGAAATCGATCAGGGCCGCGAACGCGCGGCTGATAATTTCGTCGTAAGCTGGTCCGGCCAGTCTCTCGACCCGGTCGGTCAGGACCGTGACGTTTTTCAGTTGGAGCAGCGCCGTGGCCTGTCGCACGAACGCGGTCTTCTTGCCGACGCTGTCAATGCAGACCACTTCGCGCTCTGGCGATACTGCGGCGATGATCAAGCCCGGCAAGCCGGCGCCAGTGCCCACGTCGAGCAGACGTTTGCCAGCGCCCGCGCCGCGCGCGCGAATGATCGCCGCGGCCGCAGCGAGACTGTCCAGCACATGGTGCGAAACCATGTCAGTCGCGCCGCGGACGGCGGTCAGGTTGTAGGTCGCGTTCCACTGCTGGATCAGCCGGATATAGGCAACGAAACGATCGAGCTGCGCGGTGGTCGGGGCCAGACCCAATTGCAAGGAACCCGCCCCGATGCGAGCGGCCAGGGTGGCGTCATCGGCGCCTGCCGGAAGGTAGGGGGCGCTCAAGCCGCGCTGCCGGCGGGGTCGTGAATCCGACCCGATGATCGGCGATGCTTCTTCACGTAAACGAGCAGCAACGAGATCGCAGCCGGCGTCACGCCGGTCAAACGGGCGGCCAATCCGATCGTGGCCGGACGGTGCTCGGCCAGGGTCTGTCGCACCTCGAACGAGAGCGCGGGGATGCTGGAGAAATCGAGGTCGTCGGGTATCAGCGTCGATTCGGCCCGGGATGCCCGTATCACGTCCGCATGCTGTTTCTCGACATAGCCGGAGTACCGGATCTCGGTTTCGATCTGTTCGATCGCATCGTCTGCGAGGCGCCTGCCGCAATCCGCTCGTAGCGTTTCACGTGAAACGATCGAATCGTTAACCCGGACCACGGCATCGTAGGTCGCCCCCGGGCGACGAAGCAACTCGAGGAGGCTTCGGCTTTGAGGACCTGCCTCTGCCTGCACGATCGTCCGGGTTGCCGCAAGGCGCGCTGTTTCACGTGAAACCGTCTCGCACTTGCGCGAAAACGCGCCCCAGCGGATGTCGTCCACCAGGCCTAAACCCCGCCCTACCCCGGTGAGCCGAAAATCCGCATTGCCCTCTCGGAGCTGCAGCCGGTATTCAGCCCGACTCGTGAACATTCGGTACGGCTCGTTCACGCCCTTCGAGACAAGGTCGTCGATGAGCACGCCGAGGTAAGCTTCCTCCCGCGTCGGCACCCACGGCGCGTCACCCCGCGACTTGAGCGCGGCATTGACGCCGGCGTGCAGGCCCTGGGCGGCCGCCTCCTCGTAACCGGTGGTGCCGTTGATCTGGCCGGCAAAGAAGAGGCCCTCGATCGCCCGAGTCTCGAAGCTTGGATGCAGGGCTCGTGGATCGAAGAAGTCGTACTCGATGGCGTAGCCGGGACGAGTAATGTGGGCCGCCTCGAGGCCGGCGATCGAGTGCACCGCCTCCACCTGTACCGCAAAGGGCAACGAGGTCGAGATTCCGTTCGGATAGACCTCGTGGGTGGACAGACCCTCGGGCTCAAGAAAGATCTGATGCGAATCCTTCCCGGCAAACCGGTTCACCTTGTCCTCGATGCTCGGGCAGTACCGCGGGCCAACACCATCGATTTTGCCAGTGAACATCGGGCTCTCCGCGAAGCCGCCGCGGATGATCTCGTGAGTGCGCGAGTTGGTGTGAGTGATCCAGCACGACACTTGGCGCGGATGCTGACTCGGCTCGCCGAGGAAGCTGAAAACCGGCACGTCCTCGCCGGACGCGTCGGGCCCCACACCATCACCCGGCTGCTCGACAAGTTTGTCGTAGTCGATCGTTCGCCCGTCGAGTCGAGGCGGAGTGCCGGTCTTGAGTCTGCCTTGCGGCAGCTTCAGCTCCTTCAGGCGAGCCGACAACGTCCTCGCCGGCGGTTCGCCGGATCGGCCGCCGGGGTGGCTTTGAAGTCCGACATGGATTCGGCCGTCGAGAAAGGTTCCTGCGGTCAGGACCACGCATTCAGCATCGAAGCGAACGCCCACTTGCGTTTGGACGCCGCAAACTCGGTCACCCTGCATGATGAGGTCATCGCAAGCGGCCTGGAACAGCGAAAGGTTGGCCTGGCCCTCCAGCCGGTGCCGGATGGCCGCCTTGTAGAGCGCGCGATCGGCCTGGACTCGCGTCGCCCGCACGGCCGGGCCCTTGGAGCCGTTTAGGATCCTGAAATGGATTCCCGCCTCGTCCGCCGCGGCAGCCATGGCGCCGCCGAGCGCATCGATCTCCTTGACGAGGTGGCCCTTGCCGATGCCGCCGATCGACGGATTGCAGCTCATCTGCCCCAGCGTCTCGATCGAATGGGTGAGAAGCAGGGTGGCCGCACCCATTCGCGCCGCGGCGAGCGCGGCCTCGGTGCCGGCGTGACCGCCCCCAACCACGATGACGTCGAACTGTCGAGCGAACTGCATGCGGCCCTTTGGCATGGGGCCATTGTATTTTCCTGGCGTCAGACGCCCGCGCGACGCAGTGAATGGCCTGGGCCAGCGCCCGAGTGGAGCATCTCCGTGTGGTCGATGCCGTCTTCGAGATGGCGCAGGCCGGCGACCACGAATCCGAGCGATTCATAGAACCGTTCGAGCCTCGACTGCGCCGCGATGCGGACCGGCACGCCAGGCCACGTCTCGGCCGCATGGGCCAGGGCCCGCACCATCGTCTCGCGCCCCCAGCCGCGGCCGCGCGCCGAGGCGGTCGTGATCACGCGACCGATCGACGCTTCGGCGTACTTCGCTCCGGGCTCCAGCAGCCTCGCATAGGCCAGCGGCTCGCGCTGCGAGGGCAACCACGCCGCGAGGTGATACGCCAGCTCGTCGAGTCCGTCAGCGTCCATGAAGACGCACTTCTGCTCGACCGCGAAGATGGCCTGGCGTGCCATGTATATGTACTGCAGTTCGCGCGCGGAGAGCGCGTTGAAGGGCACGACCCGCCAGACAGGTGGAGTGGGTCCGACCGTCGCCCCGGCCCGCTCCGGCGTGCTCACTTCACCGCGGCGCGATGCAGCTCGCGGGCGACATACCACACGCCGAGCGCGGTCAGCGCAATGCAGACGAAAAGGGGGATCAACATCTGCTCGAGCCCGAGCGTCTCGCCCTTGAGCACCCGCGTCATCAGCGTGTTCTGCGCGAGGGCGGGCGCAAACAAGTGCCACGGCGCTTCGCCCCCGACGTCGAAGACGTTGACGAGAGGCAGCAGCGACACCATGAGGACGACGATCGTCGAGCTCGCCTGCGCCTCCTTGAACGTCCGGCAGCGGATCGCCACCGCCATCAGCACCGCCGCGAGAGCCGCCGCGAGCGGCAGGAGGATGACGATGAAGAGCCCTGCCTCGCGCGGCCCGTACTGGAACATCGCTGCGAGGGTATCGCTGCGCAGCACCCACTGACCGGGCAGGAAGCTGAAGCAGCTGAGGACGGCGATGAGCATGCTCACGCAAGCGACGGCGCCCCACTTGCCGGCGACCAACGCCCAGCGCTCGGCGGGATTCATGAGCAGCGGCTCGAGCGAGCCACGCTCGCGCTCACCGGCGGTGGTGTCGAGCGCTGCGTTGAGGGCGCCGTAGAGCACGGCCATCATCACGAAATAAGGCAGCATGCCGGTGATTCGCGTGGCGCGCGTCTGCGTGCTCGCAAGGTCGCGGTCCTCGACCTGGATCGGCTCGAGCAGCTGCGCCGAGACCCCGCGCAACGCTAGGCTGAGGAGCGCGCGTTCGCGACTGAAGCCGCCGAGCAAGCGCTCGATCCGCGACGTGCTCGCCTCCGAGCGCTGGTTCGCGCTGTCGGAAACGATCTCGACCACCGGCACGTCGCCGCGTACCAGCGCGGCTTCGAAGTCCGCCGGCACGACGACCACCGGATCGCTAAACGTCGAGCGGCGCAGCTGCGCTTCGAAGTCCCCGGGCGCCTCCTTGACGACGTAGGTCTGCCGCTCGAGAAAGTTGCGCAAAGTCGGCGCGAACACGAGCCCGGCGACGTAGACCTCGCGTTGCTCGGCGCGCGACTCGAGCGAGGCGACGAGGCCCGAGATTGCGAGCAGGACGAGCGGCCCCATGAGAACCGACGACACGAGAACCGTCGCAAGCGTGCGCCGATCGCGCAGGGCGTCGCTCAGCTCCTTGCGCAGCACGACGAAGACCGCGGCGATCGACCGCCTCACGGCGCCGCTCCCGCGGAGGAACGCTCAGAAACGAAGGCGAGCTTGACGAACGCTTCCTCGAAATCGTTTTCATCGGTCCTGGCGAGCAGCTCGTCCACCGTGCCGGTAGCGACCGTCCGGCCGTGCGCGACCACCACGACGCTGTCGCAGAGGCGCTGCACCTCCTGCATGATGTGAGTCGAGAAGACGATGCACTTGGCACCGCCCTCGGGCGAGCGCAGCCAGCGGAGGCTCTCGCGCAGGGCGCGCGTTGCCAGCACGTCGAGACCGTTGGTCGGCTCGTCGAGGACGATGTTGGCCGGGTCATGAACGAGCGCGCGCACCAGCGCGGTCTTCATCCGCTCGCCCTGGCTGAAGCCGCCGGCGCGGCGGTCGAGCAACGCCGTCATGTCGAACATGCGGGCGAGGTCCTGCGCGCGCGCGTCGGCAGCCTCTCGCTCCATCCCGTGCAAGGCGCCGTAGTAAACGATGTTCTCGCGCGCGGTCAGGCGCGGGTAGAGGCCGCGCGAATCCGAAAGCACGCCCATCTTCGCCAGCACCTCGCGCGGCCGCGCGACGACATCGATGCCGTCGACGCGCATCGAGCCGGCCTCGGGCGCGATCAACGCGGCGAGCATCCGCAAGGTCGTCGTCTTGCCGGCGCCGTTCGGGCCGAGCAGACCGGTGATGCGTCCGTTTGGCGCGTCGAAGCTGACATCGCGGACTGCATGCACCCGAGCAGCCTGCGCCCGGGCGACGGCGACGGTCTCGCTCGTGGCCGTGGAGACGCGTGCACCCAGGCCCCAGGGGGCGCGGCGGCGCGGCGCCACCGCGGCGAACGATTTGGCGAGCCCTCGCACTTCGATCATCGGGCGAGCTTCGAGCCGGGGTCGCCTTCTGCGGTGACCGGCCGGAAGGCGGGCGGTCGCGGCACCCCGGCGACGCACGTCGCGTCGACGGCGAGCGCGTCACGGTCTTCGCTTGCATCGATGAAGCGATAGACGATGTCGCGCACGCAGCCGACGCCAAGAACGCCGTGTCCGGCCTGTGCGACGACCAGGTGCCGCGCCATCGGCCCGAGAGCGCGCACGACGCGCTCGCCGTGGCGTGGCGGCGTCGCCGGGTCGATGCCACCGCTCAGCACCAGGACCGGGGCGGTGCTGGCAACGACGTTGTAGAACGGCGCCGGCACCTCGCCGCGCGGCCAAGCCGAGCACAAGCGCTCATAGAACCGCGCGAACTCGCCGCCGAAGTCTGCGCCGGGCCTGTCGCCATTGAAGCGCAAACGCGGAACGTCCTCGGCGCACACTACCGAGAGATGCATCCCGGTGGCCAGGCGCATCGCCTTGCGCGCGCTGAAGGCGGCACTCAGCCCGATCAGCCCGGCAAGGTCGCCGCGCACGGCGCCGTCGATCGCCGTCGGCAGCGCCGCGGCGAGCGCCGGCACGTAAAGGGCGCTGCGCACGGCGCTGAGCAGCATGTCCCGCGTCAGCACGAACTCCTCGCCGCGGCCGCTGAGCGGATGCACCGCCTTCACCGGCCGCGGCAATGACTGCAGCAACGCCGTGAAGCGCGCGCGCAGATCGGCGTGGTCGCGCGTGCACGCGGGCTCGGCGGCACAGGCGGCGAGCAAGGCGTCGAACGCCGCCTGGTTGTCGAGTGAGAAGCTCGCCGGCAGTGCCATGTCGGGCGGCGCCACACCGTCGATGACGCTGCGCCGGACCGCCCGCGGGAACTGGCGCTGGTACTCGAGCGCGACGCGCGTGCCGTACGACGCGCCGACGAGATCGATGCGCTCGGCGCCGAGCTCGCGGCGCACCGCGTCGAGGTCCTGGACGGCGATCCAGGTCGTGAACAGGCCGAGGTCGCTCTCGCTGCGGACATAGGGCAGCTTCAGCAACTGCGCCTTGCACTGCAGCGCGAGCAGGTAGGGGCGATCGGGGTCGGCCAGCTCGGAGAGCGACTCGTGCTCGGGGTCCTGGCAGAGCAGCGGCGCTGAGCCGCCGGTGCCGCGCTGGTCGACGAAGACGATGTCGCGCCGGTTGTTGAGACGGCTGAAGAGCGGCATCGCCGACGCGGCGATCGCGATCGCGCTTTGCCCCGGACCGCCGGCGAGCAGGAACAGTGGGTCGGCGAACTTGCGCCGCGCCATCGCCGGCACGACGACGTAGCGGATCGCGATCTGCGCGCCCTCGGGTCGGGTGGGGTCGATCGGCCGCTGCAAGGTGCCGCAGAGCACGCCGTTGCGGATTCCCGCGACGTGGCATTCCGCCAGCCCGACCGACGCGGCGGCTCCGGCCGGCGCCGGTGCCGCCGGGGCCGCGGCGGCGCTCGACGCCGCCCAGAGCGCCAGCGCGGCGGCGACTCCGGCGCCCGCCATGCGAGCGACCGTCGCCCCCGACCTCATTCGCCGAGCGTGCGCTTCAGTTCACCGCCGGTGACGAGCCGGTCGAGCTCGTCCGCGCCGCCGACCAGCGTGCCCTTCACGAAGACCATCGGGAAAGTCGGCCAACCGGTCCACATCTTCAGCGCATTGCGGCGCCGCCATTCGCTGAAGTAGCTGCCGAACTCGAGGTAGTGATACGCGATACCGGCACCGTCGAGAAGCTTACGCGCCCGGCGAACGTGCGGGTTGCCCGCCATGCCGACCACGAACACCGGATGGGTCGATGCCGCCGCCGCCACATTGTGGACGATGTCGGCGTTCTGGTTCGCGACCTTGTCCCGGATCGCGGGGTGAAGGCGCGCCTCTTCGAGGACGGTTCGTGGCATGGCGGAGGCGGCAGCGTCGATCGACGAGCGCGCACCATACCACTGCCTTGCGCCACTGCGCCGCGCGCGAGCGGCACGGCGCCGCCGGGGTCAGCCGGCCAGAGCGCCGCGCTGGAAGTCGTGGACGGCGCGCTGCAGCTCGGCGGTCGTGTTCATCACGAAAGGGCCGTATTGGGCGATCGGCTCGCCGAGCGGCCGCCCGGCGACGACCAGCACGCGCGCCGGCGTGGCCTCGTCGGCCGCCACCGCCAGGCGCACGCCGTCGCTGCCGCCGTCGTTGGCGAGGATGGCCATCCGGTCTGGCTCGACGATCGTGGCGCCAGCGCAGCCGACGGCGACCGGCGTCGCGCCGAACACATACGCGAACGCGTTATGACCCGACGGCAGCTCGGCGTCGAAGGCGGTGCCCGGCGGCAGCGTGAGGTCGAGCACGATCGGCTCGGTCTTCGGCCGCGTCACCGCGCCCGCCGTGGCGTGGCTCGCCCCCGCGACCACCCGCACGCAAACCCCGGCGTCGTCGGTGTACGCAGGCACCGCGTCGGGAGCGATGTCGCGATAGGGGGGTGGCGCCATCTTGTCGGCGGCCGCCAGGTTGACCCAGAGCTGGAACCCGGCCATGCGGCCCTCCTCCTGCTCCGGCATCTCCGAGTGAATGATGCCGCGCCCGGCCGTCATCCACTGCACGCTGCCCGGCTCGAGCAGGCCGACGTTGCCGACGCTGTCGCGGTGGCGCATCCGCCCCTCGAGCATGATCGTCACGGTCTCGAAGCCGCGATGCGGGTGATCCGGAAAGCCGCCGACGTAGTCGCTCGCCGAATCGCTGCCGAAGGCGTCGAGCATCAGGAACGGATCGAGGCGCTTCTGCAGCGGCTGGGTCAGGACGCGCGTCAGCTTGACGCCGTCGCCGTCGGAGGCGGACTGGCCGCGGACGACGCGCTCGACGGCGCGGGAGACAAAGGAGTTCGTGGTGTGCGTGCTCATGATCCCAATGTAGCGACGCCGGCGCCCGCTGCAACGCCGCCGCCTTGCAATGCTGGCTTCAATCGGCGCGAACGACGCGATCCGCGCGGCCGAGGTGTAATAGCCGTCCCCCTTGTTCCGACTGCCAGCCATGAAGCTCTATTACAGCCCCGGCGCCTGCTCGCTCTCGCCCCACATCGTCCTGCGCGAAGCAGGCCTGAAGTTCGAGCCGGTCCTCACCAGCGCCAAGACACACAGGCTGCAGGACGGGAGCGACTTCTACGCGATCAACGCCAGAGGCTACGTGCCGGTTCTCGAGCTCGACAACGGCGAGCGGCTCACCGAAGGGCCGGCCATCGTCCAGTACATCGCCGACCAGGCGCCGGCCAAGAACCTCGCACCCGCCGCGGGAACGATGGCGCGCTATCGCCTGCAGGAATGGCTCAACTTCACGACCAGCGAGATCCACAAGACGTACAGCCCGCTGTTCAACCCCGCCGTCCCCGAGGAGTACAAAACCATCGCCAAGGCGAAGCTGGTCGACCGCTATCGCTGGGTCGACGCCCAGCTCGAGGGCAAGAACTACCTGATGGGCGATTCGTTCAGCGTTGCCGACGCGTACCTCTTCACCGTCACCAACTGGGCCAAGCACGTCGGCATCGACATCTCGGGCTGCAAGAACCTAGGTGCCTTCATGGCCCGGGTCGCGGCTCGCCCGGCGGTGCAGGAGGCGCTCGAGGCAGAGGGGCTGCTCAAGTAGCGCCGATGCGCTGGACCCCTGCCCTGCTCGCGCTGCTCGCCGGCGCCGTCGCGGCAGCACCGGTGGCGCCAGGTCGCTACGACGCCGAGCTCTGCGTCGCGACGCCCCCGCAAGCCGCACCCAACTGCGGTGCGGCCGATGTCGATGTGACGCCCTCGCGCATCATCGTGCGGATCGCCGACATCGTCTATCGGCTCGCCCTTCACAGCGCCGGGCTCGACGTCGAGACGATGCACGGTGCAGTGCAGATCGACGAGTTCAGCGCCGCCTCTGACTGGGAAGGGCGGACGCTGCGCTTCAGCGACGCCGCCAAGGACATCCGCTACGAGGTCCGGATCGGCGCCGGGCGGTCCGGCGCCCGCTAGTTGCCCGCGCCGAGGTGGGCAGCAGCGAGCAGCTCTCGCGTGTAGGGCTCGCGCGGAGCCGAGAAGAGCGCCTCGGCGGCGCCAGATTCGACGATTTCGCCGTCCTTCATCACCAGCACGCGGTGCGACATCGCGCGCACGACGGCGAGGTCGTGGCTGATGAAGACGTAGCTCATGCCGTGGCGGCGCTGCAGGTCGGTGAGCAGCGAGAGCACCTGGCGCTGCACCGAGACGTCGAGCGCCGACGTCGGCTCGTCGAGGACGAGCACCTCCGGCCGCAGGACGACGGCGCGGGCGATGGCGATGCGCTGGCGCTGGCCGCCCGAGAATTCGTGCGGATAGCGCTCGAGCACTCCGACCAGCCCTGAGCCGGCGCCCAGTCCGACCTCCTCCAGCATCTGAACGACGAGGCCGTCGCGTTCGGCGCGCCCGAGCTCGGGACGGTGCAGCGCCAGCCCTTCGCTGACGATGCGGCCGATGGTCATGCGCGGGCTGAGCGATCCGAACGGATCCTGGAAGACGACCTGGATGCGGCGGCGCATCGCGCGCAAGGTGTCCCGATCGGCATTGTCGAGGCGCGCGCCGTCGAGCGAGACGGTGCCGGCTGCGATCGGCTGCAGCGCCAGCAGCGCCAGCCCGAGCGTGGTCTTGCCCGAGCCCGATTCACCGACGATGCCGAGCGTCTCGCCGCGTCGCAGCTCGAGCGTCGCGCGTCGGACGGCGTCGAAGCGGCGCCGCCTGAACGCGCCCTGCGACACCTCGAAGCTGACGCGGACGTCGCGCGCGTCGACGAGCACCGGCGCGTCGGGCGCGACCGGTGCAACCGTCCGCGCCGGCCGGCTGGCGAGGAGCGCCCGCGTGTATCGGTGCTGTGGCACCGAAAAGACCGCTGCCGTGGGCCCGGTCTCGACCAGCCTGCCGCGCTCCATCACGCCGACGCGATGGGTGAAGCGGCGCACGAGATTAAGGTCGTGGGTGATGAAGAGAAGCGCCATGCCCATTTCCGCCTGGAGCGCGTCGAGCAGGGCGAGGATCTGCGCCTGAATCGTCACGTCGAGCGCGGTGGTCGGCTCGTCGGCGATCAGCAGGCGCGGCCGGCACGCAAGCGCCATCGCGATCATCGCCCGCTGGCGCTGGCCGCCCGAGAGCTGGTGCGGCCAGGCGTCGACGCGGCGCGCCGGCTCGGGGATGCCGGTGCGATCGAGCAGGGCGATCGCGCGCTTGCGTGCCGCGCCGCGACCGAGCCCTTCGTGCAGCGCGAGCACCTCGCCGATCTGCGCGCCGATCGTGTGCAGCGGGTTAAGCGCGGTCATCGGCTCCTGAAAAATCATCGCGATCTCGCCGCCGCGGATCGCACGCATCTGCGGCTCGCTGGATTCGCGCAGGTCCCTGCCGTCGAAGACGATCCTGCCTGCCGTGGTCGCGCCGTCGACGAGGCCGAGCACCGACAGGGCCGTGATCGACTTGCCCGATCCCGATTCGCCGACGAGGGCGAACTTCTCGCCGGCGTCGATCGTCACCGAGACATCGTCGACGACGGCAGTGGCGCCGAAACGCACCGTGAGGTGCTCGATCGCGAGCAGGGTGCTCACCGCGGCGGGCCGGTGCGGCTCGGCGAGAAAAGGGCCGGATCGAAGGTCGCGATCAGGCGGTCCTGGCCGTCGGCTTGACGAGCGCCTGGCAGGTCGCGCGCTCGCTCGCGCTGTGCGTCGGCGCCGCGCACAGGCCATCGAGCCCGGCCTGCAACCGCGCCATGGCGGCCGGGTGCGCGCTCCCTTTGTTCCACGCCTGCAGCTTGTTGCCAACCTTCTGCAGCGCGCGCGCGCTGCGCCCGTAGAACGCATCGGGCTGCGCCGCCGCCTCGATCCAGAGCTGCGCCGATGCCGCCTCGATCGCCGCCTCGTCGGCAGGCGCGAGGTCGACCAGCGCAGCGACGTAGCTCGAGCCCCATTGCAGCCGCGTCGCCGGTCCTTCGCTTCTCTCGAACGCCTCGCGATACCAGCGCAGCGCCTCGGCCTTGTCGCCGCGCTTCTTGGCGTTGCTCGCCAGCTCTGACATCAGGTAGTACGGCGCGTGGCTCCTGGAGAGGTTGGCCTTCAGGAGTGCATCGGATTCGGCATCCAAGCCGGCGTGCTCCAGCAGATAGGCGGCGGCGGTGATCACCGCCTGGCGCTCGTAGCCGTCGGTGATCTCGCGGTCGGCGCGGGCGGTCTGCTCGCGTACGTCGGCAAGCAGCGCCGTCGGCAGCGCGACCGGAGTCGCCGCCTTCTCGCCCGGGCGGTCGGCGTCGGGCTCGACGGCATCGATGCGCGCCAGGTCGACTCGCGCATTCAACGCCTGCATGCGATCGGCGCGGGAGAGCGCGGCGTCGCCTTCGAGGCGCTTGAGCGCCGCATCGAAGGCGGCAAGAAGCGCGCTGCGATCGGCTGATCCCTTGTCGCCCAACGCGCGCACGATTTCGGCCGCGTAATTCGTCACCATGTCGGTCTGCTCGCGCGTGCGGCCTTCGTCGCCGAGCAGCGCCAGCACGGCAGCGCGGATGCCGGCGTCGACGTGCGGCGGCTGCTTCGCGTCGGCAGCGGCCAGCGCCTTCAGGCGCAGGCGCATGGCGGTCTCGGCGGCAGTTGCGGGGCAGGCTTCCGCCAGAGCGAGGAGGGTCGCCGGCAGGCGCTCCTTCGCGATCACCTGTTGATGATCGGTGTCCCACGAATAGAAGGCGAGCAAGCGCCAGTCGTTGGCGCCGAGCGCCGCCGGCTTGGCGAGCGCGTCGGCAAGGACCGCACTCACCGGCCGCGAGGCATTCATGCCGAGAGTCATCACCTGGGTGTAGCGGACCGGCTCGACCTCGCCCGGCAGGCGCGTCACCTCCTTGCCCTGCGGGCTGAACAGCACCATCGTCGGATAGCCGCTGACGTTGAAGCGGGCGCCGATCTTCTGCGCGCCCGGACTGTCGCCGTCGACGTAGACGGGAACGAAGCCGCGCGAGCGCTCGATGAAGTCCTGCCGGTTGAAGAGCGTCGCCTTGACCTGGTTGCAGGGCGGGCACCACTTCGCGCCCCAGTAGACGAACACCGGCTTGTTCTCGCTGCGCGCCGCCGCGAAAGCGACGTCGATCTCGGCGTCGCTGGCGGCCTGGCGCCAAGCGATGCCCGCGTCGGCGTGCTCGGGCGGCAAAGCTGGCACGGTGGTCGGCTGGGCGACGATGACAGTCCGCGCGCTGGCGGTAGCCATCGACGTCGCTGCCGGCTTGTCGCAGCCGGCGAGCGCCAGGGCAGCGGTCACACCGGCGAGGACGGCGGCCGGTGCGGTTCGTCGGATCTGCTTCGGGTTCATCGCCGCGTCTCCCATGAGGCCGACATCATGGCGCAATCAGTCGACGGGCGCCGGCGCCTCCCGCACCGGGTCGCGCGGCGCGGAGGTGAACTGCGCAAGGGCAACGCCGCCCAGCGTAATCGCCGCGCCCACGATCTTGGCGGCCGAGTAGCGCTCGCCCGTCAGGCCCCAGGCGACAAGGCCCGCGACCGGCGGCATCAGGTACATGAGCGGCGCGGTGCGACCGACGCCGCGCACGGCGTTAACCCAGCCCCAGACCAGCCAGCCGACGAACGCCGAGACGATCACCGCATAGAACGTCCCCGCCCACACCGCGGGTTCGACCTCGCCCCAGCGCACGGCCGCGCCGGCGGGCAGGCTGAGCACGACCACCGGCAAGCTGCCGAAGAGGACGGCGTAGGTCATCACGGTGACGCCGCCGAGGCGCTCGATCAGCGGCTTGGCGGCGACCGTGTACCAGGAGAAGAGGGAAGCGGCGACGAGCAGGACGAGATCGCCCGCGCTCGCCTGCCAGTGCCCGCCGAACAGCTTGTCGGAGAGAAACACGAGGACGCCAACGCAGGCCACGGCGACGCCGGCGACCGAGCCGCGCGTCAGCGCCTCGTGGCCGTGCCAGTGCAGGATGAGGAGGGTGAAGACCGGCCCGCAGGCGAGGATGAGCGAGCTCGAGAACGCCGTCGACCAGTGGATCCCGTACGTCACGAGGCCGACGTGGAGGAGGTGGCCGACCAGGCCGAGGCGCAGCAGCGCGAAGGCATCGGCGCGCGATACGCGCGGCCAGCGCCGGCCGAATCGAAAGCAGAGAAGAAGGGCCGCCGCCACCGGCATGATCAGATAACGGACGAACAGGAAGCCGCCCGGCGAAAGCGCCTGGAACACCGCCTTCTGCACGCTGAAGTTGGCGCCCCAGATCAGGATCAGCACGAGCGCGGCCCAGAGCGCCTGTCGCGAGCGATCGAGTGGGTGTTCGCGCGCCCGCGCCGTCGACACGACCGTCATCGAGTCAGGGAAGCGCTTCGGGCGGTGCCGCCGCGTCGGCGCCGAGCGCGAGCTGGGCGTCGTCGAAGCGCCAGCCCTCGATCGGCGTGGCGCGGGCGAGCGCCATCCAGAGCGCGAATCCGATCCGGGTCGGCCGCCTCGGCGCCGGCCGGACGACCTGGAGGCTGCGCTCGCAGGCGACCAGCACGCCGCACTCGGCCGGGATCTCGTCGGCGCGAGCGATGCCCTCCTTGATCACGTACCAACATTCGCCGCCGAGGCCGAGGTAAGCCTGGCGCTTGCCGGCGCGGCGCAGGTCGGCCAGCAGGTCGGCGCGCTGCACCTTCACCTCGTGCACGATCGGCTCGGCGTAGGCCTCGACGGTCGTGTGTCGGATCGAGAAGACGTCGGGCATCGCCATCGCCCAGCCGGCGTCGACGCGCGCCCGCACCGCGAGGCCGCGCCATGCCAGGCGGCCGGCGCGCGTCATCTCGCGCGCAACGCGCTCGACCAGCAGCTCGTGAGCGTCGCGGCGGGCGCGATTCCTGGCGAGCGATTGGGCGAGCACGGCGATGCCGGCGTCGGTGAGGCGAAGGGTGTCGTGTCCGCGGGGACCGCGCTCGCGCTGGAGCAGGCCGGCGGCGAGCAGCTCGACCTCGATGCCATCCCGGCACGGCCAGCCGGCCGAGCGGTAGATGTCGCGCAGCCGGCGCTTGTGGACGTCGCCGAGGGACACGGCGCCGGCGGCCGTGCGAGCGGGAGCATTGGAAGCGTCGAGCATAGAGAAAAGCGCCGCGGCATGCACCGAATCGAGCCCGGCACCATACCGCGATTCGCGGTCCGAGGCCTCTTGCGCAGGTACGATTCGCGCGCACATTGCGCACACCGAACCCATAAGGATTCGACCCGATGACCCACCGCACCGGCCCGTTTCACACCTGCTTTGCCGCCCTCGCCTTCTCGATCGGGCGCCGCTTCGCCGCCCTCGCGGCGATCGCTCTCACCGCCACTTCGCTCGCGCACGCGGCCGACCCGAAGGTGCTCAACATCTACAACTGGTCCGATTACATCGCCGACGACACGATCAAGAACTTCGAGAAAGAGACCGGCATCAAGGTCAATTACGACAACTACGACAGCAACGAGGTGCTGCTCGCCAAGCTCGTTGCCGGCAACACCGGATACGACATCGTCGTCCCGGGTGCCCACTTCGCGAAGACGCAGATCGAGGGCGGCCTTCTCCAGAAGCTCGACCGCAGCAAGCTCAGCAACTGGGGCAACCTCGATCCGACGCTGCTCAAGCAGCTCGCCGTGGTGGATCCCGGCAACCAGTACCTGGTCGATTGGCTGTGGGGCTACGTCACGGTCGGCATCAACGTGCCCAAGGTCAAGGCCGCGCTCGGCGACCTGCCGATGCCCGACAACGCCTGGAGCCTGATCTTCGATCAGAAGTACGCCGGCAAGCTCAAGGGCTGCGGTGTCAACTTCCTCGACTCGGCGTCGGAGGTGCTGCCGGTCGCGCTGCTGTACGTCGGCAAGCCGCCGTACAGCACCAACGCCGCCGACTACGACGCGGCGGCCAAGATGCTCCAGTTGGTGCGGCCGTACGTCACGCGCTTCTCGTCGTCGGGCTACATCAACGACCTCGCGGCCGGGTCGCTGTGCGCCGTGATGGGCTACTCGGGCGACATCAACATCGCCCGCGCGCGCTCTCTCGAGGCCAATCCCCAGCAGCCGGCCGCGATCGAGGTGCTGATCCCGAAGGGCGGTGCGACGCTGTTCTTCGACTCGATGGCGATCCCGAAGGACGCGAAGAACGTCGCCAACGCGCACCTCTTCATCAACTACATCCTGCGC
>JBBRFW010000068.1:0-20263 GCA_038241255.1 Burkholderiales bacterium
GGCGACCGGGCCGTGCTTCTTGGCAAGCGAGCGCAGGATCGGCAGGGCGATGGTGTGGTCGCCGCCGAGCGTCAGGGGCCGGCAGTCGGCGGCCAGCACCTCGTCGTAGAAGGCCGTGATGAGGGCCACCGACTTCTCCAGCGAGTAGGTGTTGATCGGCACATCTCCTAGGTCGGCAACCTGGAGCGCGTCGAACGGCGCAGCGCCGGTCGCCATGTTGTAGGGCCGCAAGAGCGCAGATTCGGCCCGGATCTGCCGCGGGCCGAAGCGCGCACCGGTGCGGTTCGACGTGCCGATGTCGAGCGGCACGCCGATGAACGCGGCGGCCAATCCTTCCGCCGAGATAGCGGCAGGCAGCCGCATCATCGTCGCCAGGCCGGCAAAGCGCGGCATGGCGTTGCCGCTCTGTGGTTGATTGCGTGGCGAGATCATCCGGTGCTCAAAGGCGTCGGCCGCGAAGCCACTCCAGTGCCAGCAGCAGCGACGTCGTGAATACGATCAGCAGCGTGGCGACGGCAGCTATGGTCGGGGTGATGTTCTCGCGGATGCCGGTGAACATCTGGCGCGGCAAGGTCACCTGTTCCGGGCCAGCGAGAAAGAGCGTCACGACGACCTCGTCGAACGAGGTCGCAAAGGCGAACAGCGCGCCCGAGATCACACCGGGTGCGATGACCGGCAGCGTGATCCGGAAGAAAGTCGTGAGCTGGTTCGCGCCTAAGCTGAGACTGGCGCGGACCAGATTCTGGTTGAAACCCTGGAGCGTCGCCAGCACCGTCGTCAGCACGAACGGAGCGCCCAATGCCGCGTGGACGATGATGAGGCCGGCGTAACTGTCGACAAGCCCGAGCGGTGCAAAGAACAAATAGGTGCTGACGCCGACGACGACGATCGGCACGACCATCGGCGCGATCAGCACGCTCATCAGCGCACCTTTGAGGGCGAAGTTCGCTCGCGCAAGGCCGACGGCTGCCAAGGTACCGAGCACCGTCGCGATCACCGTCGCCGCAGGGGCAACGATGAAGCTGTTCTTCGCCGCACGCAGCCACTCCGCAGACGTGACGAGGTTGTGGTACCACTTCAGCGACCAGCCAGGAATCGGGTAGACCAGGAACGACGAGTCGCTGAACGAGAGCGGAATGATGACGAGGATGGGTAGCAGCAGGAACACCAGCACGCCGACGCAGAGGGCGCGCCACGTCCACCAGCCCAGCTTGTCGAGCGGCGTCGAGTACGCGGGGAAGCGCGGCAGGGCGCGTCCTAGAACGCCGGTGAGCATCATCCCAGGCTCAATTCAGACTTGGTGACACGACGATACAGCGCATACAGCACCAGCGTCGCCGCCAGCAGCAGGGCGCCGAGCGCGCTCGCCATCCCCCAGTTGACGTTGACGTTGGTGTATTGGGCGATGTAGTAGCTGAGCATTTGGTCGTCGGCGCCGCCGAGCAACGCCGGCGTCACGTAGTAGCCGATGCTGAGAATGAAGACGAGCAGCGCACCGGCGCCGATGCCGGGGTAGGTTTGCGGCACGTATACCCGAAAGAAGGCCGTGAGCGGCGGGCTGCCAAGCGAGACCGCGGCGCGCAGGTAGGTCGGTGGAATTCCTTTCATCACGCTGTACAGCGGCAGGATCATGAACGGCAGCAGGATGTGCGTCATCGCGATGATCACGCCGGTGCGGTTGAAGAGCAGAGCGAGGGGATGCTCGATCACGCCGCTGGCGATCAGAGCTCGATTGACGAGCCCGGCCGACTGCAGGAGGACGATCCATGCGGCCACGCGAACGAGGATCGAGGTCCAGAAGGGCACCAGCACGAGGATCATCAGGATGTTGGCCCGGCGCGCCGGGAGTGTGCTGAGCCAGTAGGCGAGCGGATAGCCCAGCAGCAGGCACCACACCGTGACGATCGCGCTGATCTCGAACGTGCGAACAAGGATCCGGCCGAAAACACGCTGGTCGGGCGCCATACGCTCGACGCGGCCCTGTGCATCGCGCTTCAGGTCGACCGAGGCGAGCAGGTAGTCCCCGGTCCAGCGCGACCCGTTCTTGGCGATCGCCTGCCAATACTTCGTATCACCCCAGCGTTCGTCGAGGGCGATGAGCTGCGCCTTTGCCTGCGCGGGTGTCGCCGCGGTGCCTTCCAGCGGCAGCGCCTTATAGGCGTTCATTACAAGCGAGCGGGCGCCCGGCACCTCCGAGTTGAGCCGGCGTGCGAGGGCGCCGGCATCGGCGCTGTCGGGCAGCGCGCCGAGGTCGGCGAGCACCGCCGCATAGGCCTCGGCCGGAGGCGGATCTTGGCGGTTCCAGCGGTCGAGCGCGGCCGCGGTGCGCGGCAGCGCCTGCGCCACCTCCGGGTTCTCGATCGCGCGCTTCAGCAGCGCGGCGATCGGCACGAGAAAGGTCAGCATGAGGAAGAGGAGCAGCGGCAAGGTCAGCGCAAAGGCGCGAAGTTTTCGGGCGCGCTCGGCGCGGCCCAGCGCGTGCTGCAGCGCGCGCGGATCGGCGATGCCCGGAAGGGCGCCGCTCATGACGATCATGCCGGTGTCGCCGCGCGGCCGGCGCTCGACGGCCGCAGGGCAAGACTTACTGCGCGGCCCACGAGGCGAAGCGCTTTTCGAGCTCCTCGCCCTGGTCGGCCCAGAACTTGAGGTTGAACTGGAGCGCGTCCTTCGCGTTCGCCGGTGCGGTCGGCAGGTTGGCGAGCGTCTTCGCATCCAGCTTGGCGAGCGCGTGCGTGTTGGTCGGGCCGTAGGCGATGTTCTTGGCGTACTCGGCCTGCGCCTCCGGCGTGCTCGCATAAGCAATGAATTTCAGCGCGGCATCCTTGTTGGGCGTGCCCTTGGTGATGGTCCAGTAGTCGAGGTCGTAGATGCCGCCGGTCCAGGTGATCTTCAGGTTCTTGCCTTCGCGGTTGGCGGCGTCGATGCGTCCGTTGTAGGCGGTTGCCATGACCACGTCGCCGGCGACCAGGAACTGGGGCGGCTGCGCACCGGCCTCCCACCACTGGATGTTTGGCTTCAGCTCCGTCAGCTTCTTGAAGGCCCGGTCCGGGCCGTCCTTCGTCGCGAGAACCTTGTAGACATCCGCCGGCTTCACGCCATCGGCCATCAGCGCGAACTCGACGTTGTAGCGCGCCCCCTTGCGCATCCCGCGCTTTCCGGGAATTTTCTTGGTGTCCCAGAAGTCGGCCCAGGTCGCGGGCGCGGTCTTCAGCTTGTCGGCGTCATAGGCCATCACCGTCGACCACACGAAGATGCCGATGCCGCAATCGCTGACGGCCGCCGGAACGAAATCGCCCTTCGCGCCGATCTTGCTGTAATCGAGCTTTTCGAACAGGCCTTCGTCGCAGCCCCGCGCGACATCGGGCGATTCGACCTCGACGACGTCCCAAGTGACCTTCTTGGTCTCAACCATCGCCTTGATCTTGGCCTGCTCGCCGTTGTACTCGACCGGCACGACCTTGACTCCGGTCTTTTCGAAAGGCTCGTAGAAAGCCTTCTTCTGCGCATTCGCGTTGGCGCCGCCGAAATTGACGACGGTCAGCTGTTGGCCGAGCGCCGGCAGGGCTGCGCCGGAGAGGAGGGCGGTGACGAGCAAGATCTTCTTCATGGTGAGCTCCTGTGAGGGGGGTGAGGACGGAACGTCAGCGATAGATTCGCGTGAAGTCGGGCGGAAACTCGAGCCAGACGTCGTGTCCGGCTTGTGGAATGACGGCGGCCGACAGCGGCAGCTTGACCGTGGCGGGCAACTGCCCGGTACCCATGTCGCAAAGTAGGCGCAGGTGGTCGCCAAAATAGATGACCCCGCTGACAACGGCCTGCAGCACGTTGCCGCGATCGACTGGCTGCGCGTGCAGCACGATGCGTTCGGGGCGGATGCAGGCCTCAACCTCGGCGCCGACGGATGCGTCGTTCACGTTGACCCCGGAGATCACGCGGCCGTCGATGAGCACGATGCCGCAGCGTTCGCTGCTGTTGTCGACGTGAGTCGCGCGCACCGTGCCCTTCAGGGCCGTGCTGTCGCCGATGAAGCCCGCGACGAAGCGGTTCGCGGGTGCTTCGTACATCCGGTCGACGACGTCGATCTGCTGGATCGCGCCGTCGTTGAACACCGCGACCCGGTCGCTCATCGTCAGCGCCTCGCCCTGGTCATGGGTGACATAGACGAAGGTCACGCCGAGCTGGCGGTGCAGCTCTTTGAGTTCGATCTGCATATGTTCCCGCAGCTGCTTGTCGAGCGCCCCGAGCGGCTCGTCCATCAACACCAGCTGCGGCTCGAAGACCAGTGCCCTAGCCAGGGCAACACGCTGCTGTTGCCCTCCTGACAACTGGGACGGCAGGCGCCCGCCCATGCCGTCGAGCCGCACCATGCTCAGTGCGCGCGCGACGCGCTGCTCCCGTTCTGCCTTCGCGACGCCGCGCACCGTTAGCGGATAGGCCACGTTGCGGCCGATGCTGAGGTGCGGGAAGAGGGCGTAGTTCTGGAACACCATGCCGAAATGTCGCTTGTGCGGCGGCGTCCGGGTGATCGGCCGGCCGTCGAGCACGATGTCGCCGGCGGTCGGCGACTCGAACCCGGCTAGCATCATCAGCGTCGTCGTTTTGCCCGAGCCGGAGGGGCCGAGCAGGGTGAGGAACTCTCCGCGACGGATATCGAGGTCGAGATGTTGGACCACGAGGTGCACGCCGTCGTAGGTCTTCTGAACGCCACGAAACTGGACCAGCGGCTCGCCTGCGGCCAGGTCCTGGCCGGCCGGCGAGTTCGCTGCGACTGACACCGAAGGCGGCATGCGCAACATCAGCGCACCGCATCAAAGCTGTCGGACAGGACGCGCAGCCCCTCGTCCAGCAGCGGGTCCGACGCCGTCAATGGGACCAAAATCCGGATGACATTGCCGTAGTTTCCGCACGACAACAGAATCAGCCCCCGGCGCGCAGCCTCGGCGATGACGCGACGCGTGAGATCCGGGTCGGGCCGAGCCAGGTCGCCGTCCTCGAACAACTCGATTGCCACCATGGCCCCGAGTCCGCGCACATCACCGATGCTCGTGTGGGATTCGGCGATACGACGCAGGCCGCTCACGAGGCGGGCTCCGAGCGCCTTGCTGCGCGCGAGCAGCTGCTCGTCCTCGAAAGCTTTCAGCACCGCAAGCGCGGCCGCGCAGCCGATCGGCGAGCCGGCGTAGGTGCCACCGAGTCCACCGGGTGCGGGCGCGTCCATCACGTCGGCGCGGCCGACGACCCCCGAGAGGGGGAAGCCTCCCGCCAGCGACTTGGCGGTGGCGATCAGGTCCGGTGCTACGCTCCACTGCTCGCAGGCGAACCAGGTGCCGGTGCGGCCGGCCCCACTCTGCACCTCGTCGGCGATGATCAGGATGTCGTGACGATCGGCGATCCTCTTCAGCCCTTCGACGAAATCCGGCGGCGCGATGTAGAAGCCGCCTTCGCCCTGTACCGGCTCGAGGATGAAGGCGGCGACGCGTTCCGGCTCGATGTCGTTCTTCAGGATCGTCTCGACCGACGCCAGCGCGTTCGCGACGCTGACGCCATGCAACGGGTTCGGGAACAACGCGTGGAAGATCTCGCCGGGAAAGGGCCCGAAGCCGGCCTTGTAGGGCGCGACTTTGCCCGTCAGGCCGAGCGTCAACAGCGTGCGGCCGTGGTAGCCGCCGGTGAAGGCGACGACGCCGCTCCGTCCGGTGTGGGCGCGGGCGATCTTGACGGCGTTCTCGATCGCCTCGGCCCCGGTCGACAGGAGCAGGGTCTTCTTTTGGAAAGCGCCCGGCGCGAGCGCATTCAGCCGTTCAGCGAGCTCGACGTAGGGCTCGTAGGCGATGACCTGAAAGCAGGTATGCGTGTACAGCTCGAGCTGTGCCTTCACCGCGGCGATCACCTCCGGATGGCAGTGGCCAGTATTGAGCACGGCGATGCCGCCGGCGAAGTCGATGAAGCGCCGGCCCTCGACGTCCCACAGCTCGGCGTTGGCGCCCCGCGCGATGAAGATCTGGTGGGCTTGGCCGACGCCCCGCGGCACCGCGGCATGACGGCGAGCCATCAGAGCGGCGTTGCTGACGTGGGGCTCTCTGTGCATCATGCATTCTCCACAGTCGAGGATCAAATATAGGCAGCCGGTGCGGGAGATACCATGTACAGCCCGCCCTCCTGACGCTGTACTGTGCCGGGCCCGATACCAATACGGGCAAGCCCTGATCGCGGGACTGCGGTGCTGCAGGGTGGTGCCATATCAGTGCCTCGATGCTCACCCTCCAACCGGACTCGCCGATTCCCCTGGTCAACCAGATCGTCGAGGGCTTGCGCGCGCTGATCGCGGAGCATTCTCTCAAGGCCGATACCAAGCTGCCGTCGATCCGCGCCTTTGCCGCTTCGCACGGCGTCAGCGTGTTCACGGTGGTCGAGGCCTACGACCGCCTGGTCGCACAGGGCTGGCTGACGTCTCGCTCCCAGTCCGGCTTTTTCGTCAAGCGGCGGCCGGGCGACACCGTGACGGCCGCCGAGAGGGCGCCGCCGGATCCGCGCTTCGATGCACGCTGGTATCTTCGTCAGATCTTCGAGAACCGCGACCTGGCGCTCAAGCCCGGCTGCGGCTGGTTGCCGCACGATTGGTTGTTCGAGGAGGGAGTGCGGCGGAGCCTGCGCCACCTCGCTGCAGAAGGCGACACGATCGGCGACTACGGATCGCCGCGCGGCCACATGGCGCTGCGCGCGGTCATCGCCGAGACGCTGGCCGAACATCAGATCGCCATTACGGCAGACAGCGTGCTGCTGACCCAGGGCTCGAGCCAGGCGCTCGACCTCGCGGCGCGCCGACTTGTCAAACCCGGCGACTGCGTCCTCGTCGACGACCCCGGTTATCCGAACCTGATGTTCATGCTGCGCTTTCTCGGCGCGCGCCTGATCGGCGTGCCGCGCACGCCCACGGGCTATGACCTGGCAGCTCTCGAGGCGCTGCTGGCCAAGTACAAGCCGAAGGTGTTCTTCACGCAGCCGCGCTTGCAAAGCCCGACCAACTCGGTGGCGCCAATCTCGCAGCTGTACCGTGTCCTGCAGCTCGCCGAGGCAAACGACGTGACGCTCGTCGAGAACGACATCTACGCCGATCTCGATCCGCAATCGCGGCCTTCGCTGGCGAGCCTCGACCAGCTGAAGCGGGTCATCTACATCGGCAGCTTTTCGAAGACGATCGCGCCGAACATCCGCGTCGGCTATCTCCTCGCCGGACCGCAGCTGATGGACGAGCTGACGCAGCTGAAGATGGTGTCCGGTCTGACCTCGTCCGATCTCACCGAGCGCATCGCTTGCGGTGCCCTGACCGAAGGCCGCTGGCGCAAGCATCTCAAGTCCCTGCGCGATCGGCTTGCCGAGGCCCACGGGCGCGTAGCCCAGCGCCTCGCGGAATTGGGCTTCGAACTATTCCATGAGCCCAAGGCGGGCATGTACCTGTGGGCTCGCCATCCCGACCTCAGCGATAGCACCGAGTTGTCTCAACACGGGGTGGCCGCCGGAATGCTGCTCGGCCCCGGCCATCTGTTCCTGGTTGAGCCCCGTCCCACGGGATGGCTCCGTTTCAACGTCGCGTTTAGCGAAGATGAGCGCATCTTCCGCTTCCTTCTCGGACAGATACAGCAGTAGGCCAACAGCCCAGCCGCGGCGTCTCGGTGCTCGCCGACCATGCTCGATAAATGAGCCCAGCCGACCCAGTCATTCGGTGCCGCTCAGCTCCGGCGCACTCCGTTCTCGAACCTGGTCAAGGACTGCTCGGGGTCGACCCGGGTCGCTCGCGACGTTGGCGGGAGCGAATCTGACCCCCTTAAGGCAGAATCCCGGCCGACGGTTTTGCGAACGGAGACAGCGACAGCGAGTCGTCGTCGTCCAGCTAATCGATTTCGAAATCGAACGGCGCTCATGTGGCCAAATGACGTTTCTCGCATGTCCGGATCGTGAGTGCGGATGAGAACTGACTACAGACCCCTCTTGATCGGAATCATCTTCTGCTGGTTGTCGACCGCCGAAATGTTCCGACGGTCACCCCGGAGGCGAACCGGCAGGGGAACGCAGTGAATGTCACATTGAGATTCGTCTGTGCTTTCGGGGCCTGCAAGGAAGGTTCGCGTCCTTCCGGGGCCAACATTGGAGCATCAGAGCCCGCGATGGGAAGCATCTCACGCAAGCCGGTTGACGCCGGCGGAGTTGCTGCTCGATTAGCGGAACTTGCCGCCACATTGACTTTCCTCCTCATGGCGGCAGCTGCGGGCGCGGCCACCCCATCGTCCTCGAAGATCGTCACGTGCCGTGATGCCCAGGGCCAGCCGATCATCACCCAGCCGAACGACCCTCGCTGCTACAAGCCGCCCCCGAACGAAGCGGAGCGCTCCGCCGCCGAAGAGAGCCGACGCAAGGAACTGGAGGCTTACAACGCCTGCAAGGCCGACCAGCGCAGCATGCAAAGCCTTCTGTATCGCTATCCGGCCAAGGAAAGGCACGACGCCGCACGCAGGGCAGCACTCAGCCAGGTTGAGACCGCGCTGCGCGTGTCCGGGGCGCGGATGGAGCAGCTCAAGAACGAGCGCAGGCGGTTGCTCGACGAAGCGGAGTTTTACCCCTCGGGCAACCTGCCCCCCAAGCTCAGACGTGATCTCGATGGCAACAGCGCCCTGATCGAAGCGCAGACGCAGGCGATCGCCAACCAGAAGGACGAGGCGGCGCAGAAGAACGCGTTCTACGACCAGGAGCTCGTCAAGCTGCAGAAGCTCTGGCTGCCGCAGCGCGCCGAGACGCGCGGCTGCGTCGCGCCGCGCGAGTAGGGTCTGCGCACTCAGCGTCGCTGGTACTGCGTTGCGCCGAACAGGACCTCGCGTTCCTTGTCGCCGCGCAAGGGCTTGCGCAAGCCCGCCAGCACCTCGACACCGCGCTGAACGGCCGGCCGCGCCGCGATCCGATCGAACCAATCCTTGAGGTGTGGGTAGTCGGCCCAGTCGATCCCCTGGTTCTGCCACGAGCGAAGCCAGGGAAAGATGGCGATGTCGGCGATCGTGTACTCGTCGGTGGCGATGTGCTGCTGCGTGCGCAGGCGCCGGTCCATGACGCCGTAGAGCCGCTTTGTCTCGTTGCTGTAGCGGTCGATCGCGTAGGTGATCTTCTCCGGCGCATAGAGGCGAAAGTGATGGGTCTGGCCGAGCATCGGCCCGACGCTGCCCATCTGGAACATCAGCCACTCGACCGTCTGGTAGCGGCCGCGCAGGTCCGCCGGCAGGAAGCGGCCGGTCTTTCCCGCAAGGTAGAGCAGGATCGCGCCCGATTCGAAGAGCGAGATCGGCTTTCCGTCGGGACCATCGGGATCGACGATCGCCGGGATCTTGTTGTTCGGGCTGATCTCCAGGAACTTGGGGTTGAACTGGTCGCCGGCACCGATGTTGACCGGGATCGCGCGATACGCCAGGCCGCACTCCTCGAGCATGACGTGGACCTTGTGGCCATTGGGCGTGGCCCATGAATAGACATCGATCATTGCCTTTGCATCCGGCTCAGGCATGCCGGCCCAGCTCTATCTTGGCGATCGCGTTGCGGTGCACTTCGTCGGGACCGTCCGCGAAGCGCAGGGTGCGCGCGCCGGCATAGAAGCCGGCGAGCGGGAAGTCGCCCGACACGCCGCCGCCACCGTGCACCTGCATCGCCCAGTCGATCACCTGGCAGGCCATGTTCGGCGCGACCACCTTGATCATCGCGATCTCGGCCTTGGCTGCCTTGTTGCCCGCCACGTCCATCATCCACGCCGCCTTCAGCGTCAGCAGGCGCGCCATGTCGATCTGGCAGCGCGACTCGGCGATGCGCTCGCGCGTGACGCCCTGCTCGGCGACCGTGCGGCCGAAGGCGACCCGGCTCGACGCGCGCTTGCACATCAGCTCGAGCGAGCGCTCGGCCAGGCCGATCAGGCGCATGCAGTGATGGATGCGCCCCGGGCCGAGGCGGCCTTGCGCGATCTCGAAGCCGCGGCCCTCGCCGAGCAGGATGTTGGCCGTCGGCACGCGAACGTTCTGGAACAGCACTTCCATGTGGCCGTGTGGTGCGTCGTCGTAGCCGAAAACGCTCAGCGGCCGCACGACCGTGATGCCCTTGGTCTCGGCGGGAACGAGCACCATCGACTGCTGCGAGTGGCGCGGCGCGTCGGCGTCGGTCTTGCCCATGAACACGTAGATCTTGCAGCGCGGATCGCCCGCGCCGCTGGTCCACCACTTGCGCCCGTTGATGACGTACTCGTCGCCTTCGCGCCTGATACTGGCTTCGATGTTGGTCGCGTCCGACGAGGCGACGCCCGGCTCGGTCATGGCGAAGGCGCTGCGGATCTTGCCGTCGAGGAGCGGTTGCAGCCAGATGTCCTTTAGCTCGGGCGAGCCATAGCGCTCGATGGTCTCCATGTTGCCGGTGTCCGGCGCCGAGCAGTTGAAGACCTCGCTCGACCACGGCACGCGGCCCATGATCTCGGCGAGCGGGGCGTAGTCGCCGTTCGATAGGCCGAACTCGCGGCCGCTTTCCTTCGAACCCTTGCCGCCCGCGGTCGGCGGCAGGAACAGGTTCCACAGGCCCTGCGCGCGCGCCTTCGGCTTGAGCTCCTCGATTGTCCGCAGGGGCGTCCAGCGCTTGCCCGCCTTGGTGTTGGCCTCGATCTCGTCTTCGTAGCGCTGCTCGGCCGGATAGACGTGGTCGTCCATGAAGCGAAGTAGCTGCGCCTGCAGCTCCTTCGTGCGGGGGGAGTATTCGAAGTCCATGGGGGTCTTTCAGTGGTGAAGGGACGAGGCCGTGCGGCCTCAGCTTTGCTGGGCGATGCGCCAGCCCATCTCGGCGAGCGGCCGGGCACCGGCCGCCGACTGCCGCGCCTGCGCGCTCGACGCCGTGCCGGCCTCGACGCGCTTGGCGATCCCTTGCAGGATGCCGGCGATGCGGAACAGGTTGTAGGCGAGATAGAAGTTCCAGTCGGCCATCACGGCGTCGGCATCCTTTCCCTTGCCGACGCGGCCGGTGCGCTCGCAGTAGCGACGCACGTAGCTCTTCTCGTCGGGAATGCCGAGCGCGGCATGATCGAGCCCGCCGATGCCGCGGAACGACCCGGGCGGGATGTGCCACGACATGCAGTGATAGCTGAAATCGGCGAGGGGATGGCCGAGCGTCGACAGCTCCCAGTCGAGCACGGCGACGATGCGCGCCTCGTCAGCTGCGAAGACGAGGTTGTCGAGCCGGTAGTCGCCGTGGACGACGCTCACCTGAGTGTCGTCGCGCGCGCTCGCCGGGATGTGCGCCGGCAGCCAGTCGATGAGCCGGGCCATGGCGTCGATCGGCTCGGTGATCGACGCCAGGTACTGCTTCGTCCAGCGCCCGATCTGGCGCTCGAAGTAGTTACCCGGCTTGCCGTAGCCGGCCAGGCCCACGCTCGCCGGGTCGACCGAATGGAGCGCCGCGATGACGCGGTTCATCTCGTCGTAGATCTCGGCGCGGCCGGGGGGATCGAACGCCGGCAGCGCCTGGTTCCAGAGGACGCGCCCGGCGATGAACTCCATCACGTAGAACGCGCGGCCGATGACGCTCTCGTCCTCGCACAGCACGTGCATGCGCGGCACGGGCACGGCCGTGTCGGCAAGGGCACGCATGACGGTGAACTCGCGGTCGACCGCGTGCGCCGAGGGCAGCAGCTTCGACGCCGGGCCGGGCTTGGAGCGCATGACGTAGGCGCGCGCTGGCGTGACCAGCTTGTAGGTCGGGTTCGATTGGCCGCCCTTGAACTGCTCGACTGCGAGCGGGCCCGCGAATCCGGGCAGCCGCTCGACGAGATGGCTCTCGAGTGCGGCGACGTCGAAGGCGTGCTGCCCGGCGACGGGCTTGGTGCCGGTGTTGGCTTCAGGCTGGCTCATGCCCGCCATTGTCATCCTGAGACGAACGGAGGATCTCTGCGGGATTGCACTCGGGCGGCCGGGTTCCTTCGCTGCGCTCGGGACGGCAGGCCTAAGCCTCAGCGGCTGGCGATCGCCAGCAGCTTGTTCTTGGACAGCACGACGAGCCGGGTCGGCTCGATCCGAACCGCGCCTTCGCGCTCGAAGCCCTTCAGCTCCTGGTTGACGCGCTGGCGCGACGCGCCGAGCAGCTGGGCGATGTCTTCCTGCGCCAGCTGCAGGCCGACCCGGATCTCGTCGCCCTGCTGGACGCCGTAACTGCGCGCGAGCAGCAGGATCTGCTTGGCCAGGCGCGCCGAAAGAGGCAGCGTGTTCAAGTCCTCGACGGTGTCGAAGAGCAGGCGCAGGCGCCGGCAGTTGAGGCGAAGCAGCGCCTCGTAGAGCTCGACGTGGAGCGTGAGCAGCGCCTTGAAGTCGGCCTTGCGGACGACCAACAGCGTCGTCGCGCCGTGCGCGTTGGCGTCGTGCGTGCGCGGCATGCCGTCGAAGAGGGCGATGTCGCCGAACCAGGTGCCGGGCTCGACATAGGTGAGTGTCACCTGCTTGCCCGACAGCGATACCGAGCTCACTCGGACTGCGCCGCGCGCCACGCCGCACCATTCCTCGGCCGCGGCGCCGCGCGCCGAGAGCATCGCGCCGTCGTCGACCCGCCGCACCTGAGCGCGCGCGAGGATCGCCTCGCGCAGGGGCTGTGAGAGTCTGGAGAACCACGATCCTGTCTCGATGTTCGACTGCTCGTCGATCGTAAGAACAGGGGGGTGCACGGCCGGTCTCCGAGGTGACAGTGGCGGGCCGGCGGCCGGTTCAGGAAAAGCGCGGCGCGCGCTTTTCGAGGAACGCGCGCAGCCCCTCGCCGCCGTCCTCGGCGAACAGGTTGGCGAGCAAGTGGTCGCGCTCGGCGCCGAGCTGCTCCGCGAGTGTTTGCCGCGGTGCCTGCGCGACCAGCTCCTTGACGCTGGCGACGGCGCCCGGCGCGAGGGCAGCGAGCCGCTCGGCCAGGATCAGCGCATCGGCGAGGGCGCTGCCGGGAAGGCTGATCATCGCGACGAGCCCGTGGTCGCGCAGCGTCGCCGCCGACACCGGCTCGGCGAGCCACAGCATCTGCTTGACGAGTGGCGCCGGCAAGGCGTCGCTCAGGCGCGCCGTCGCGCCGCCGTCGGGCGAGAGGCCGAGCTTCGCGTGCGACATCACGAAGCGCGCATCGCTGGCGGCGACGACGAGATCGCAGGCGAGCGCGAGCGAGAAGCCCGCCCCCGCGGCCGCGCCCTCGACGGCTGCGACGATCGGCTTCGGGTAGCTCGCCATCGTCTCGATCCAGTGGTGCAGGTGATCGAGCATGCGCCGCTGCGCCGCCTCGCCGGCGGCGCGGCGCTCGACCAGCCCCTGCACGTTGCCGCCCGCGCAGAAGTGCTCGCCGGCGCCGTGGAGGACGACGCAGCGGATCTCGGGATTGGCCTCGGCGACGCCAAGCGCCTCGATGCCGGCGGCGATCACCTGAGCCGACAAGGTATTGCGCGAAGGCGGGTCGCTGAGAGTCAGCACGAGCGTCGTGCCGCGTCGCTCGGTCAGCAGTTCGGACGGCATCGCGACTCGCTTTTCGGCGACGACGGCAAGGGGCCGGGACACGCGCTCTTCATTCGAGGAATTGTGTCACGCAGCGCTGTCGCGCCGAGGCTCGCGAAGCGCTGGACCGAACACCCCGGGTGCTAGAGTGATTCGATCCTTTTCGGCCTCCATTGATGCATAGAGCCTGGCTCGTTTCTTCCTTCGGCGCTGCCCTCCTGCTGCTGTTCGCACCGGCCGCGATCGCCATGGGCTTCGGCCTGACCGTGACTGCGACGACGCTCGGCCAGCCGCTCAACTTCAGCGCGCAGCTTTCGCTCGACGTCGACGAGACGCTGGCCCGCGAGTGCGTCGGCGCCGACGTCCTCATTGGCGATAACCGGGTCGCCGCGGAGAACGTCCGCGTCACCCTCGAGAGCGGTCGCGAGGCCGGCGAGCGCCGCGTCCGCGTGACCACGCGCACGGTGGTCGACGAGCCGGTGGTCACGATCAATCTCACGGTCGGCTGCGGCTCGCAGATGTCGCGTCGCTTCGTCGCTTTCGTCGATCCGCCGATGCTGCGGCTGGCGAGCGCGGAAGCCGAGGAATCGCTGCCGCCGCAGCATATGGATGCGCACGTCGGGCCGCTGCTCGACATCGTCCGCGCCGCCGATTCATCGCGCCGCCGTGTCTCGGCGCGAGAGCAGGCTGCCAACGGCGAACGCGGCGACGACGCCCTGCACGCCGGGCGCCGCGCCACCCCGGGCCGGCGCTTCGCCGCCGCGCCCGCGGCGCGCAGCGCGGCGGTGCGTTCCGCATCGGCGGCGGCGTTGCGGACGTCGTCGCGCGCCGGCGCGTCCGGGGCACGCGAAGCGAGCGCGGCCCGAACGGCGCCGCGACTTCGGCTCGATGCGGCGCCCGCCTTGGTCCCGGCGCCGGTGCGCGTGGCGATGGCGTCGCCCGTGCCAGCCTCGGCCGGGCCCGAATTGGCGGTAACGACTCCAGCCGCGGCGGCGACGCCGCCGGTGCCGACGTCCCCGGACGCGACCGCCGCCGCCACGGCCGCGCTCGCCGCCGAGCGCGCTCGCATCCAGGAGCTCGAGGTGGGCCTCGCTCGCTTGCGCAGCGACGCGCAGGCGCAGCAGAAGACGCTCGCGGCGCTGCAAGCGCGTCTGCGTGGGGCGGAAAGCGACCGCTACGCCAACGGCCTGGTCTACACGCTCGCGGCCGGGCTCGTGTTCTTCGCCCTGCTTGCCGCCGCCTTCTGGGCGCTGCGGCCGCGGCAGCGGCGGCGTGCGCGCTGGTTCGAGGCGCAGGCCCACCAGCAGCGGCGCAGCGCCGCAGCGACGCCCGTCGCGCCGCCGTGGGCTGCCAACGAGACGCGTACGCCGCCGATGAGCCAGCAACCCTCGCAGTGGGGCGAGAGCGCGCACGGCATCCTGCCGGTGACGGCCCCGGCGACGATCGGTGGACTCGAGGTGACGACCGTCCTCGCGCCGCAGTCGCACTACGAACGCATGGGGGAGGCAGGAGCGTCGGCCAATGGCGCGGCGCCGGCGAGTGCGTCTCGCTCGTCGACGCCCCCGATGGAAGAGCTCATCGACCTCGAGCAGCAGGCCGAGTTCTTCGTCGTTCTCGGCCAGGACGAGGCGGCGATCGCGTTGCTCAACGCCCACGTGCGCGAGACCGGCGGGGTCAGCCCCTTGCCATTCCTCCAGCTCCTCGAGATCCACCAGCGGCGCGGCGAGCGCGGCGCCTATGACGAAGTTCGCCAGCGCTACCAGAAGCGTTTCGGCGCGTTCGCGCCCGAGTGGAGCGCTGATCTTCACTTCGGCCGCCCGCTCCAGGACTATCCGCAGGCGATCGCTCGCATTCAGGCGCTCTGGCCGAGGCCGCTGCACGCGATGGAGGCGCTCGATGGCCTGATCTTTCGTCGCGACGAGAGCGAGGAGGCGTTCGACTTCCCCGCCTGCCGCGAGCTGCTCTTCCTGTACGGCATCGCGCGCGATCTCGCCGGCCAGGTCGAGACCGACTTCGGCACGATCGATCTCTTACTGCCCCTCGAGGTCGCGCCGCCCGCGCGTTCCTCGCAGGACGACAGCAGGTTCGCGATCGACCTCGAACTCTCGGGCTGGCCCGACGAGTCGCGCACCGACGGCATCGTGATTCGCCGCTCGGTCGGCCGGCGCGGCGCGAGCTGAGGCGCCGCGCGCGTCAGAGTGAGCGCAGGCGCGAGAGCGCCAGGTCGAGCGTCTCGTCCTTCTTCGCGAAGCAGAAGCGGGCGATCTTCTGGTCGAAGGCGTCGGCGTAGAACGCCGAAAGCGGGATCGCCGCGACACCGATCTCCGTCGTCAGCCACCGGCAGAAGGCATCGTCGCCGAGGTCGCTTGCCGCCGAGTAGTCGACGCACTGGAAGTACGTTCCCTCGCAAGGCAGGAGGCGCAGCCGCGTCGTCGCAAGGCCGGCACGGAAGCGGTCGCGCTTGGCGCAGTAGAACGCCGGCCGCGAGAGGTGATGCGCCGGCTCGGCGAGGTGGGTGGCCAGGCCGTGCTGCATCGGCGTGTTGACCGTGAACACGTTGAACTGGTGCACCTTCCTGAACTCGGCCATCAAGGGCGCCGGCGCGGCCGCGTAGCCGACCTTCCAGCCAGTGACGTGATAGGTCTTGCCGAAGCTCGAGACGACGACGCTGCGCGCCGCGAGCTCGGCGAAGCGTGCCGCGCTCTGGTGCTCGCCCCCGTAGACCATGTGCTCGTACACCTCGTCGCTGATCACGATAATGTCCGTCGGCCGCAGCAGCTCTGACAGGCGCAGCATGTCCTCTGCCGGCCAGACCGTGCCGGTCGGGTTGTGCGGCGAGTTGACGATGATCGCCTTCGTCTTCGGGCCGAGCGCGGCGGCGATGAGGTCGAAGTCGGGCCGGTAGGTCGCTGGCCGCAGCGGCACGTGGACGGCGCGCGCGCCGGCAAGCTCGACGTTCGGTGCGTAGCTGTCGTAGCAGGGGTCGAGCACGACGACCTCGTCGCCGGGGCCGACGAACGCGAGCACGGCGGTGAGGATCGCCTGTGTCGCCCCCGCCGTGACAGTGATCTCGGCGAGCGGGTCGTAGCGGTGGCCGTAGAGCACTTCCATCTTGATCGCGATCCGCTCGCGCAGGAGCGGGATGCCGGCCATTGGCGGGTACTGGTTGAGGCCCGCGCGCATCGCCGCGTCGACCGCGTCGATCAGCTTCGGGTCGCAGTCGAAATCGGGAAAGCCCTGGCCGAGGTTGACCGCGCCGCGTTCCTGCGCCAGCGCCGACATCACCGTGAAGATCGTCGTGCCGACGCTCGGTAGCCGGCTCGCGACGGCGGGGCTCCGGGGCGGTGCAGGATCGCGGGCGTTCATGGGCGAGCGCTCAGAGCTGATAGTCGGCGGCGTCGCCCGCCATGGCGCGCTCGACCAGCGGGCGGGTCAGTCGATCCGACGTCATCTCGGCGAACGCATAGACGAAATTGCGCAGGTAGGCGCCGCGCTTGAAGGCGATTCGGGCGACGTTCTGGCCGAACAAGTGGCCGACCGGTCGCGCGACCAGGTCCGAGCCGGCGCCTTCCTCGCGCATCGCGATTTCCGCGACGATGCCGATGCCCAGGCCGAGGCGCACGTAGGTCTTGATGACGTCAGCGTCGATCGCCTCGAGGACGATGTTCGGCACCAGCTTTCTCGTCGCGAACGCGGCGTCGATTCGCTTGCGGCCCGAGAACGACGGGTGGTACGAGATCAGCGGCAGCGGCGCCAGGTCCTCGATCGAGACGCGGTCGATCTGCCCCAGCGGGTGGCCGGCGGGCAACACCAGGACGTGCTGCCAGGCGTAGCAGGGCAGCGTCACGAGATCGGCGTAATCGTCGAGCGACTCGGTCGCCAAGCCGAAGTCGGCGACCTCCTCGAAAACCATCCTGGCGACCTGCTCGGGCGTGCCCTGGTGCAGGCTGATGTTGACCTTGGGAAAGCGCTTTCGCATCTGCGCGATCGGCACCGGCAGGAAGTAGCGCGCCTGGCTGTGCGTCGTCGCGATGGAGAGCGTGCCGGCGTCCTGCTTTGAGAACTCGTCGCCGATCCGCTTCAGGTTGCCGACCTCGCGCATGATCACCTCGATCGCCTTCAGCACCTCGCGGCCGGGCTCGGTGACGCGGCGCAGGCGCTTGCCGTGGCGCGCGAAGATGTCGACGCCGAGCTCGCCCTCGAGCTCGAGGATGGCCTTGGAGACGCCTGGCTGCGACGTGAAAAGCGCTTTGGCGGTCTCGGTGAGGTTCAGGTCGCGGCGAACGGCTTCCTGAACGAACCTGAACTGGTGGAGGTTCATTGCCGGACGATTATTCACCCAAGCCCGCGGCGGCCACGGCGGCGAGCGCCATCGCCTCGACGACCGCGGCGTGTTCGCCGATCGCCGCGTGCAGGTGGATCGGCAGCGGCCGATGTCGCTGCCGTACTGCCTCGACGAGTGGCGGCAGGTCCTGGCGCAGGTGGCCGCCGGTGCCGAGAAAAACCGGCACCACGTCGATCCGAGTCGCGCCGTCGGCGACGAGACGATCCACGGCGTCGCCGAGGCTCGGCGCCATCAGCTCCAGAAAGGCGAGGGCAACGGCGCAGCCCGGTGCGGCGGCGCGGACGCGCGCGGCGACGGCCTGGAACGGCTCGGCCCAGCGCGGATCGCGCGCGCCATGGGCGAAGAGGACGATCGCTTGCACCCGGCCTCAGCGAAAGCGCACCAGCCAGCCGAACGCGGCCAGCGACAGCACGAGATAGAAGGCGCCGGGCGTCGCGGCGACGACCCACGGCGTCCAGCTGCCGAGCAGGCCGAGGTGGCGAAAGACGTTGTTGAGCAGCACGAAGCTCACGCCCAGCATGATGCCGACGAAGACCTTCATGCTGACCCCGCCGGAGCGTGCGTTCAGATAGGCGAAGGGCAGCGCCAGGCCGACCATCACCAGGCAGATGAACGGATAGAGCGCTCGGCTCCAGAACTGGATCTTCTGCGACTGCGACGCCTGCTCGTTCTCCGACAGGTGGCCGATGTAGCGCCAAAGAGCGAGCGTCGACATCGTCGTCACCGGGAGCACGGCGGCGGCGACGACGTTGGGCGAAAGCGAGCTGCGCCACTCCGCATGCGCGCGTCGCTCGTCGGGCGCGGTGACGCCGGCGCCGGACTCGATCCAGCGCGTGACCTGGACGTCGTCGAGGGCCCAGGTGCCGTCGCGCCCGACCGTCGCCTGCGCCGCCGCGGTCCGGCTGAGCAGCCTGCCGTCGGCATCGAACTCGAAGATGCGCACGTTGCGCAGCAGCGTGCCTCGCTCGGCCGAGCCGACGTTGATCGAATAGCTGCGCTCGCCCTGCGCGCCGTTGGAATGCTCCTTGATCCAGGCGCCCGAGCGGCCGAGCTTCAGGCTGCCGCTGAAGGCGGCGCGGAGCTGGCTGGCGATTCGCTCGCTGAGCGGCGACACGAAATCGCCGACGACGAAGGTGAAGGCGCCGAAGGCGAGCGCCAGGCTCGCGAGCAGCCAGAGCGCCCGCCCCGGACCGAGGCCGCCGGTGCGAAGGATCGTGTACTGCGACGATTGCGCGAGCCGCGCCAGCGCGTAGATCGTGCCGATCAGCACGGCGATCGGCATCAACTCGTAGAGGTGCGCCGGCGCGAGCAGGAGCGAGTAGGCGGCGGCATGGGCGGCGCTGTACCCTCGGCTGCCGACGTCGCGCAGCTCGTCGACGAAATCGATGAAGAAGAAGAGGGCGAGGAAGGCGAGTGCGACGAAGACGACGGCGGAGACGATGTCGACGTAGAACAGGCGCCGGACCGTCCTCATGCGGCGCTTGCGGCCGGCACCGGCCGGCGGCGCCGGCGCCGCGCCACCGCGACCCGGCGCATGCCGTTCTCGCGCCACCAGAGCAGGCCGAGTGCGAAGATGAACGCGCCGCCGTGGCCGACCGCGAGCGCGGCGCCGAGGCTCACCCGACCCGAACCGACCCAAGCCTGCGAGAGATTGATAAAGTTGTAGTACGCAAAGAAACCGAGCAGCGCGAACAGCAGGTTCCAGTTGCTCGCATGGCGCGGGTTCGACGCCGACATGCCGATGCCGAGCACAAGCATGTTCGCGGCGGCCAGGACGAGGCCGAGGCGCCAGGCGAGCTCGCCCTGGTTGGGGGCGGTCGGTACGCGGAGCAGCTCGGCAGTGGGAAGCGCCCGCGGCGCGACGCCCGCGACGGCATTGCGCACCCGGTCGCCCGCTTCGGCGCGATAGGTCTCGAAGCGCGACAGCGTCTTCTCGCGGTTCTCGGCGTTCTGCTCGTTGCGCTGGCCCTTGTTGAGCATCAGGAAGCGACCGGCGGCCTCGTTCTGGATCGATCCGGAACGCGCCGTCGTCACCGACTCGACGCCGCCGTGGGAGGCGACGATGAACACGTTGCGCCCGCTCGCCGGATCGCTGGCGCTGCCTTCGAAGAAGAAGGTGCGCTCGCCGTCGGCCGACGTCTGGAACTGCCCCGGCGCGATGCGCGATAGGTCGGAGCGGCGCTCGAACTGGTCCTTCAGGATGGCGCTGCGCTCGTTCTGCCAGGGCCAGACGAAGAGCGAGAGGACCGCGATCAGAAGCAGCACCGGCCAGCTCATGCCGAGCACCGGGCGAACGAAGCGGCTGAGCGGGACGCCGCTCGCGAACCAGATCGTCATCTCGCTGCCGCGGTACATGCGCGACAGCGTCGCGACGACGGCGATGAAGAGCGACAGCGCC
>JBBRFW010000069.1:0-19871 GCA_038241255.1 Burkholderiales bacterium
CGTCTACGAGTATCCGCAGGCCGAAGGCGATCCGTACTATCCAGTGCCCCGGCCCGAGAACGCGGCGCTGTACAAGCTGTACGAGCACGACGCCGAGCAGCTCACCAACGTCACGTTCGTGGGCCGGCTCGCGACGTACAAATACTACAACATGGACCAGGTCGTTGGCCAGGCGCTCACCGCCTTCAGGCGGCTGCAGCGCAGCTTCGAGGAACGGGCGGCTGCGCCGCGACGTCTCGACGTCGCCGCCTAGACAGCACCTTAGGCGACCAGGGCCGGCGGCGCGAGCAGCCGGCCGCGGCCGCCGAGCCGGCGATAGTCGCCAAGCACCTCGCCGGCGGCGTCGCCGATTCGATCGGCGTCGCACACCGCGACGCAGGCGCCGCCGAAGCCAGCGCCGGTGAGCTTGGCGCCGTGCACGGCAGGATGCTCCTGAAGCAGCGAGACGAGACGATCGAGCTCGGGCGTCGAGACCTCGTAGTCGTCGCGCAGGCTCGCGTGCGATTCGTTCATCAATCGGCCGAGCACCGGACCGTCGCCGGTCGCCGCCGCGCGAAGGACGCGTGCGTTCTCGCTGACGACGTGTCGGGCGCGCCGGCGCCAGGGATCGGGAAGCGATTCGACCTGGATGACGCGCCTGACGTCGCGAAGGCTCGCCACGCCCAGCCGGGCGCACGCTTCCTCGCATTCGGCGCGGCGCTGGTTGTAGCCGCTCGTCACCAGCGAGCGCGGCACGCCCGAATCGATGACCAGCACGGCCGTGCCCGCCGGCAGCGACCAGAGGCGCGTGGCGAGCGTGCGCGCGTCGAGGAAGAGGGCGTGCTCGGTGTCGGCGAGGCTCGACGCCATCTGGTCCATGATCCCGCAGCGAACACCCGCGTACTCGATCTCGGCGCGCTGCGCCATCTGCGCGATCTCGACGTCGTCGATCGGCAGGGCGAGCAGGCTGCGAAGCGCGCGCAGCGTCGCGACCTCGAGCGCGGCGCTCGATGACAGGCCGACGCCCATCGGCAGGTCCGAGCCGACGTGGATGTCGAGCGGCGGCACGACGTGGCCGCGCCGCGCGACCTCCTGGATGCAGCCAAACACGTAGCGTCCGAACGGCTCGTCGGGGAGCCGGTCGAGGCTGAAGCGGATCGGCCGGGCGAAGCCTTCGGAAAGCAACCTGAAGCTCTCGCTTCCGGCGCGGCCAAGCGAGACCGTCGTCTGCTGCGCGAGCGCGATCGGCAGCACGTAGCCGTCGTTGTAGTCGGTGTGCTCGCCGAGCAGGTTGACGCGACCGGGCGCACTCGCAGCGGCATCGGGCGTCCTGCCGAACGCGTCGAGGAATCCATTGTTCACGCCAGGCTCACCTCGATCGCCTGCAGCTCGCGCGCCTTGTTCTCGGGCAGCGCGTCCATGGCGTAGAAGCCCGCGCCGAGCTCGGTGCCGGCGAGGTACTTCAGCCGATCCGGCGTTCGATAGGGCGGATAGAGCTGCGCATGGAGATGCGATTCCGGGTGGGCCTCGCCGTCGCTCGGCGCCTGGTACCACGCCATGAGGTAGGGCATCGGCCGACGCCAGAGGCCGTCGTACTTCAGCAGCACGGACTTAAGCGCGCGCGCGAGGTCGGCACGTTGCCCGTCGGCGAGATCGCCGAACTGGGCCACCGGCCGGATCGTCGCCACCCAGCATTCGTAAGGGTAGCGCGCGCAGACCGGTACGAAGGCGACCGCATGGCCGCCTTCGTACAGCATGCGAACGCCGGCGTGCCGTTCGGCAGCGATCATCGCTTCCATCACGCCGCAGCCGTGCGCGGCAAGGTGCTCGCGAGACCGCGCTTCCATCATCGCCGGCACCGGCGGAACGACCGGATAGGCGTAGATCTGGCCGTGCGGATGGTGCAGCGTTGCTCCCACTTCGACGCCGCGGTTCTCGAACGGGAACACGTAGCGCACGTCGTCCCGCGCGCCGAGCCGGCGCGTTCGGTCGCCCCACACCGAGAGCAGCAGCTCGAGGTGGTCGAGGGCGAGGGCGCCGAGCGAGGTCGCGCGGTCGGGCGTGTAGACCACGACCTCGCAGTGGCCGCCGGCGGGCGCGGTCGGCACGTGCAGGGCCGGCACGTCGCTGTGTCCCTGGCCACCAAGCGCGGGGAAGCGGTTGTCGAAGACGGCGACGTCCCAGGAACCCGCGGGCAGCTCGGTCGGGCGCGCCCGGTCCTCGGTCGCGGCGAGCGGGTCGTATTGCGGCGGCGGCTGAAAGGTGCGGTCCTGGCGGTGCGCCGCGTATGTGATCCACTCGCCGCGCAGCGGATGCCAGCGCAAGTGCGCCTTGCTCCGGAGCGGCTCGGCGAAGGGACTCGGCACGTCGGCCACGGGTGCCAGTGGCCCACGCGCATAGAGCGTCAGCGCACGCCCGTCGGGCTTCAACAGCTCGAGAGAATGCATGGGCCCTAAACGCCGCCGGGGATGTGCATCCGCGACGCCGTCGTGCACTGCGCGATCTTGGCCAGCGGAATCTTCGGCGTACGGTCGGCGCGCAGCAGCCCGTTCGCCTCCTGAAAAGTGTCGGCGAACTGGGTGTAGCAGAAGCCGCTGAAGAGGGCGGTGTGGACGACGGTCTCAAGCAGCCGCTCGAACATCAGTGTCAGCTCGTCAATGTCCCGCGCCGAGCTGTAGCCCCAGGTCGTCGCAGTCGGCGACGAGGTGTCATCGACCGCGACCGCGACCGGGCTGGTCGCCCCGGCCGCCGCGGCGGTGCCGCCGCTCGCCGGAATAGTCGCGCTCTTGGGCTTGGCGAGCGCGATGCCGCCAAACTCGGTCAGCATGATTGGCTGACCCCGATGCGGATAGCCGTCGAGGGTGAGGACGCGTCCGCCCGGCCGGCGTCGGTCGAACAGCTGCTCGGTCTTGATCTCGGGGCCATAGCGCTGGCGCAGGTGCTCGGTATTTGCGTCGTAGTCATGGATGCCGATGATGTCGGTGGCGCTGCTTTCCCAGCCGTCGTTGCCGATCACCGGCCGGGTCGCGTCGAGCGTTTTTGTGAGGTGATAGAGTGCCTCGACCGCGTGTCGCTGCGCCTGCATGTTGGTGAGCTCGGGCACGCCCCACGATTCGTTGAACGGGATCCAGGCGACGATGCACGGGTGGCTGTAGTCGCGCTCGATCGCCTCGCTCCATTCGCGCACGGTTCGCTTGATCGCTGTCCGCGTGAATCGGTATGCCGACGGCATTTCTTCCCACACCATCAGGCCGAGCTTGTCGGCCCAGTACAGGTAGCGCGGGTTCTCGATCTTCTGGTGCTTGCGCACCCCGTTGAAGCCCATCGCCTTGGCGAGCTCGACATCTTTCTTCAGCGCCGCGTCGCTTGGCGCGGCAAGCATCGTCTCGGGCCAGTAGCCCTGGTCGAGGACCATGCGCAGCATATAGGGGCGGCCGTTCAGCATGAATCGGTCGCGCAGGATCGAGACCGAGCGCAGCGCGGTGTACGACGTGAACTCGTCGATCGTCTCTTCGCCCGAAAGCAGGCGCACCGTCGCGTCGAGGAGGGTGGGGCGCTCCGGGCTCCACAACAGCTCGTTGCGGAAGTCGTCGATGCCCGGGTCGGCGAGGACAATGACGCGGTCGGCCTCGTGCTCCATGACCTGGTACCGGTCGCGCGCGAGCAAGCGCCTGCCGTGGCGCAGCGTCACCTCGATCGAGAGGTCCTCGACCGGATCGCCGCTGACGCGCGTCTCGAAGCGCAGGGCGTAGCTATCGACGTGCGGCGTCCAGCGGATCTTTTCGACGTAGGTGCGGCCGACGCGCTCGATCCACACCGTCTGCCAGATGCCGGTCGTGCGCGGGTACCAGATCGCGTGCGGCTCCTTTTGCCAGTCCTGCTTGCCGCGCGGCTTGGTGAGGTCGTGCGGGTCGTCGACGACCATCACGCTCACCTTCTGCCGCCCCGACGGATCGAGCATCGCCGTGATGTCGACCGAGAACGGCGTGTGGCCGCCCTCGTGCGTCGTCGCCAGCTGGCCGTTGACCCACACCCGCGCCGAGTAGTCCACGGCGCCGAAGCGAAGGAGCGCCCGGCCGCCGTCCGGTATCAGCTCGAAGTCGCGCTCGTACCAGCAGCACGGATGAAAGCCGCGGTCGTCGATGCCGCTTGCGGCCGATTCGGGCGGAAACGGCACCTCGATCGTCTTGTCCCACGTGCCGATCTCGGCCGGGTGAAGAAGCTTGCGGTGGTCGTCGAAGCGAAACCGCCAAGGGCCGTCGAGGGAAATCCAGCCGCTGCGCTGGAGCTGGGGATTGGGGTGGGCTGGATCCGAATCGGTCACCGGTCGCTCTCCTGTCGCGATCCGATTGATTTTGGGGGTCGCTGCACGCCCCCCGTCTCGGTCGCTCGACGTTGTCGGGAATATTTCCGCGAACGCGCGCGGCGGTGCATCAGCCCGCAGAAGCCACTTTGCGCGACGCGGCGGCCGGTTTTGCGGAGCGGCAATCCGAGTCGCCCGCTCCGACGAGGGGTGCGACCGGCGCCTGTGCGGCGCCTGCCGGAGTCGACGCGGGCACGAACCTGCTCGCGCGCGCGGCGGCTAACACTGCCTCGAGTGAGCGGTGGATCGTCTCGGCAGCGGCGTCCCAGGAATGCTGGAGCACCCCCGCCCGCATGCGCTCCTCGCGAGCGGCCTTCTGCCCGGTCGGCTCGGCGATCGCGTCGCGGCACGCGGCGATGAAGCCGTCGGCCGTCGGCGTGATCGCGACGATGTCGCCGAACATCACCTTGACGTCGTGGATCGGCGTCGAGACGACGGGCTTGGCCGCCGCCATGTACTCGAGCGTCTTGGTCGGGCTGATGAACTCGGTCGATTCGTTGAGGGCGAACGGCATCAGGCACACGTCCCAGCCGGCGACGAGCTGCGGCAGCAGCGTATACGGCTGCTGGCCGAGCCAGTGCAGGTTGGCGCGCTGCGGCAGCGCGCCGGCATCGATCTTGACGACCGGCCCCACCATCACCACGTGCCACCCCGGATCGGCATCGGCGACGCGGGCGACCAGGTCGAGGTCGAGCCGCTCGTCGATGACGCCGAAGAAGCCGAGGCGCGGTGCCGCGATCGCGCCCTGCAATTCCCCGGCGCGCTGCATCGACGTTGCATCGGCCGTGGCGCGCTGCGGCGAGTAGTGCTCCGCATCGACGGCGCTCGGCAGGCAGAGCACGTTCGGGTTGGTGTCGCGCTTGGCCTCGTACAGGCGCGGGCCGCCGGTGACGACGAGGTCGGCGCTCTTCAGCAGCGCCGTTTCGCGCTGGCGCATCTGGCGCGGCGCGTGCTTGAACGCTGAGAGCTCGTCCATGCAGTCGTAGATGATGGCGCGCGGATCGAGATCGCCGAGCAGCGGCAGTGCCATCGGCGTGTAGAACCACACCAAGTAGTCCTCGATATGGTTGTCGGCGAGATAGCCCCGGATCATCGGCTGCAGCGCCGAGAGCTGGTCGTCGTGGAAGCCCCCCGCCTCGACCGGCGTGTGCGCGAGCAGCACCTCGACGCCCTTGCACGGCGTCGTTCGCTCGAGGTAAGCCGGGCCCCTCGCATGCATCGGCTCCTCGACGAAGACGACGTCGAAATGGCGGGCCAGCCGCGACAGGAGGTGTTGCGGACGCTGGAAGACAAAGGCCCAGCGCAAGTGCGAGAAGACGATCAGGTGGGGCATGGGTCGCTCCGAAATGGCGAGATGGGGAAGGCGTTGCTGGGCTGCGTCGCAGGCGGCGCGCATAGCCGGTGTCGAGCTTTCTCTGCCGCGCCGCGCGCGCGCGGCGGCGCTGGCGAAGTCGGCAAAGCGCTCGGCGAAGTCGTCGCGAAGAGGTCGACGTCGGCGGGCCGCGCGTAGTGCATCACCGTCCAGAGCAGTCGCAACCGATGCCGGCTCTCCCTCTCGGCAAAGCGCAGAGCGGGCGAGAAATCGAGCCGCTTCGCGCCGCTTCGACCGTCGGGCATGCTTAGGCGCCACCCGAGGCTTTCGCGCACGCTGCGCAGCCCTAGGGCGGCAACGCCCCGGCAGTCTTCATCAATGCGATCAAGGTCTCGGTTGGCTTCGACGAGGTCGAGCGCGATGCCCTGGGCATTGCGATGGTCCGCGCCTTCGAAGCCCGTCATCCAGAAGGATCGATACGGGCGGGCGGCGTCGGGTGCGTCGAAAACCAGGGGCATGGAAGGCGGTGGCAAAGGTCGGTGCACGTCAATGAAAGTGATGGAGCGCGGGCCGGCCGCCACGCCACGTCACGGCGCCAGACCGCCGACGCCTAGGGCAAGGGGCGTGCCCTCCGGATCGGCGCGGAAAAGCGCGGCCGACGCTGGCGCTAGGCGGCGCCAGCGCCAAGCGGCGTCGGCCGCAATGCCGTGACAGGTCGCGCCTCGACGGCGTTTTCGGCCGTCACGCGCTCGGCGAGGAAGCGCCGCAAGGCGTCGTCGAGCGGCGGCATCATGGTCGCCCGCTCGCTGGCGAGCACGCCGTTGCGCGGGCGCGCGGCGACCTGCCCCAGGACCGATCGAGTGCAAGGCTGCAGCGACGAGGTCGAGACGCCGGCCAGTTCGGCAGCGCGCAGACCAAGCTCGGCCCAGCTGACGTCGCCGTCGTTGGCAAGATGCCAGAGGCCGATCTCGCCGTCGATCAGCAGGTCGAGGCAGACATGGACGAGGTCGGGCACGTAGGTCGGCGAGACGCGCTCGTCGGTCGCGGCGCGGAACGGCTCGCCGCGAGCGAGCACGGCGAGTGCGTGGCCCACGAAGTTGTGATGGTCCCACGGGCCGAAGAAGGCGCTCGTGCGCACGACCAGGGCCTGGGCGCAGCGGGCGAGCACGACTCGCTCGGCAGCGGCCTTGCTCGCGCCGTAGACGTTGAGGGGCGCGGGCGCGTCGCTCTCGATCCAGGGCCGGCCGCTGCGGCCATCGAAGACCTGTTCGCTCGAGAACGTCAGCAAGCGGACGCCCGCAGCCGCGCAGGCTTCGGCGAGCACGGCAGGGCCATGCGCGTTCTCGCGCATGCAGCGGTCGGGGTCAGACTCGGCGTCGTCGATGCGAACGTAGCCGCTCGTGTTGACGATCGCCCACGGCTTCCAGCGTGCGATCGCGGCGGCCACCGATGCCGGGTCGGCGATGTCCATCGCGCTGCGGTCGAGCAGGCGAAAGGCGATGTTGCGCTGGGCGCAGATGGTCGCGAAGGCGCGCCCGAGCGTTCCCGTTGCGCCGCTGACGAGTACCGGCGCCACGCCGGCGCCGGGTGCCAGCGGCCGAAAGCCGGCGAGCGTGGTGACGGCGGTGCGCGGCGCGATCGGCTTGGCGATGAAGCGGTCGGCGCGCCGCCACCAGCCTTCGCCGTGCAGCACCGGATGGCTGGCCTCGCGGCCGGTTGCGAGCTCGCCGATCAGCGCCGCGAGCGCCGTCGCGCGTGGCTGCGGCGCCCGCACGTCGAACGGCCCGGGCTCGTAGTAGCCGCGGCACTCTCCGAGCAGGCAGTTCCAGTCGAACGAGCCGAGCAGCGACCACGCGGTTACGGCGCGCACGTCGACGCCGGCGTCGCGCGCGCTCTGGGCGGCGCGCCAGATCTCGAGCAGCCAGCGCATCTGGTCCTCCCGGCCGGCGTCGATGTGGGCTTCGGTCACCGCGATCGGAATGCCGTAGCGCTGCCAGGTTTCCTGCAGGAGCGAGGCGATCGCGGGCGCGGGCATGGCGAGCACCCGCACCGACTCGACGTCGACGAACTCGGCGCCAGGCTCGCCGCCGCGCTGGCGACTGGGGTAGCGAGCGACGCGGTGGTCGAGCCAGCGCTCGCTGGTCACGTAGTAGTTCGCGCCGATGATGTCGGGCGGGCAGGGGTGATCGGCGAACCAGAGCACGTCGGCGGAATCGGCGCCGCTTTCGAGCAGATAGTGCCAGAGCGGATGGTCGCGCCCGACGCGCCCGCAGAGCAGGTCCCATGCCAGCCAGCGCCGCTCGTTGTAGAAGTCGACGACATCGCTCATTGATTCCGTGCCGTAGGTGCGGCTGAGGTCGTCCGTCTGGACCAAGCGCGCCGCCGGGTTGACGCGGCGGATCGCAGCCATCGACAGTACCGTTGCTCGGGACTGGTTGAGCAACGCGGCGACGAACGAGGCATCGTCGCGCGCATGGGGGTACCAAATGCCGTACAACGCGCTGAAACGGGCGGTCGTCAGCGGCTCGTTGACAGGCGTCCACTGCTCGATCCAGGGATAGCGTGCCGCCACCGCGCCCGCGAACTCCGCGAGCCCCTCGGCGAAGCGCGGACAGAGAAGGCTGGTATGGCGCGGGCCGCTGCCGTGGTGGACCAGGCCCGCTATCGGCGCGATGCCGAGCTCGCGCAGCTTGGGCAGGCGGCGGTCTGGCCACGACCAGTCGGCGCTCGCCGGGCCATTGGGTGCGGTCGACTCCCACAACACGGGATAGCGAAGGACGCGGATGCCCAGCGCGGCGAAGCGTTCGAGGTCGCCGTCGCGGCCGGCGTGGCCGCTGCGGTCGAGCTGGGTGAAATAGGCGTCCCCGACCCGGTTGACGGTGCACTCGACGCCGCCCCACATCTCAGGGGCGACCCGGCGATCATGCTTGGACATCGGTTGCTGGACTCGTCATGAAGATCAGGTTCAGCAATTCGCGCGCCTTGGCCGCTCCACTTGTCGGCACGGCGATTGCCTGCAAAGACGAACGGCGCGACGTCCGCGCGGATCAGGAGGACTCCATGGCCACGGCCAAGAAAAGCACAGCTAAGAAAACAGCAGCGAAAAAGCCAGCCGCGTCCGCGCGAGCTGCCAAGACCGATGCCACCGCGCTGTTGCAGCGCGACCACAGCGACGTGAAGAAGCTGTTCAGGCAGTACGAGAAGCTCGCCGACGCGGAGGCCGAAGGCGAAGAGCGGCGCGCGCTGGCCGAGCATATTTGCGCCATGCTGACGGTGCACGCGACGATCGAGGAGGAGATTTTCTACCCGGCCGCGCGCGAAGCCGAGGTCGACGACGACCTGCTCGACGAGGCCGAGGTCGAGCACGCGTCGGCGAAGGACCTGATCGCGCAGATCCAGTCGATGTCGCCGGACGACGACCTCTACGACGCCAAGGTCACGGTGCTGGGCGAGTACATCCAGCATCACGTCGACGAGGAGGAAGGCGAAATGTTCCCGAAGTGCCGACGCGCCAAGATGGACCTCGCCGGGCTGGCCCAGGCGCTTGCCGAGCGCAAGTCGGAGCTGATGGCCGAAGTGCCGGCCTAGCCGCACCGGGGCGGCCGCTCAATCGGTCACGCTTTTACCCTCGCAGGCAGCAAATTCACACATTTCGCATCGACGAGATGCGAAAGACTCGCGGGCGTACCGAAAAGCATGAATGGGCACGCCCCGGGAAACGTTCAGTCTTCGTTCGTTAAAGGTTCGCATCGCGCTGGCCGGCGCGATGCTGATCCTCGCCAGCGTGACGCTGACCGTGATTTTCGTGCTGCGCGAGGTCGGCCGCAGCAGCGAGCAGATCGTCCTCGATTCGCAGGAGGACGACGCCCGGCGCCTGGCGTCGACGATCTCGCTGCGCCTCGTGGGACTGCAGCGCGCCTTGCGCAGTGTCGCGCAGCAGCTGCCCGCGAGCGGCGTCGCCGACACCGCGCGACTCGCTGAGTTCATCCAGGGGCAGGGCGTCCTGTCGACGCTCTTCGCGAGCGTCTTCGTCGTGTCGCTCGACGGCACGATCGTCGTCGTCAGCGACGAGAACGGTGCGCGCGATCCGCACCGCAGCGTAGCCGACCGGGATTACTTCAAGGACACGGTGCGAAGTCAGCGGCCGATGATCGCGCAGGTCGCGTCCTCTCGCGTGTCGGGCGAGCCGATCGTCGTGCTGACCATGCCGGTGTTCGGCGCTGACGGCGCGGTCACCGCGGTGTTCGGGGGGTCGCTGCGGCTGTCAAGCCGGTCGCTGCTCGCCGACCTGACGCAGGACGACGCCGACCGGCGCTCGCCGATCGCGACCGTCGTCGTCGACGCTCGGGGCCGCATCCTGTCGCACCCCTCGCGCGAGCTGGTGCTTCGCGACGGCGCCGCCGATCCGATGATCGCCGCCGCCCTGAAGGACTGGCGCCAGCGCGGCAGTCCCATCGAGCCTTCCGGCTACGCGCTGCGCGCGGGCGATCACGAAGTCGGAATGGCTGGCGTTGCCGACGCCGATTGGCTGGTGTTGCGCTCGGGACGCGCCGACGCGCTCCTCGGTGGCGTCATCGAAGGGGAGAAGCGCGCGCGCTGGCTCGCCTTCGGCGTCGCGGCGGCCGGCGGCCTCCTCACCCTGCTGATCACGTTCTACCTTCTGAGGCCGCTGGCGCGGCTGAAGCGGCGCGCCCTGCAGCTGATCGCCGAGGACGCCGACGTCGAAGCGGACTGGCCCGACCTCGGCGGCGAGCTCGGCGAGCTGTCGAAGGTGCTGCAGCACGTGATGCGCGAGCGCCAGGCGAGCCAGGCCGCGGGCCAGCTGCTGCTCGTCAAGATGCGCGCGGTGATGGCCAAAGCGCCGGTCGGCATCGCCTTCACCCGCAACCGCCGCTTCGAGCTCGTCAGCGACGAGTTCAACCGCCTCCTCGGCTACGAAGGCGCGGGCCTCGACGGCGAGGCCGCGCGCCTGATCTACGCCTCCGACGAGTTCTACCAGGGGCTGGGAACGCGCGTCGCCGCCGCGTTCGGCGTCGGCCGCGTCTTCGCCGAGGAGATCGAATTCGTTCGCCGCGACGGCGGCCGCTTCTGGGGTCAACTGCTCGGCGCGCCGGTGAGCCGCGACGATGCCGGCGCTGGGACGATCTGGACCCTTGGCGACGTGAGCGAGGAACGGCGCAAGCGCAACGCCCTCTCGTGGGCCGCGACGCACGACGCGCTGACCAACATCGCCAACCGGCAGGAGTTCGAGACCCGCCTCGGCGAGCACATCGCCGACCGGCGCCGGCGCGAGGTCGCGTGCGTGCTGTACGTCGATCTCGACGGTTTCAAGGCGGTCAATGATGCGGCGGGCCACGCCGCTGGCGACCAGCTGCTGCGCGACATCGCGGCGCTGCTGCTGGCGCGGATCCGCTCGATCGACCTGGCGGCTCGGCTCGGCGGCGACGAGTTCGCGATCCTCCTGCACGCGTGCGCTCTGCCGACGGCGCTGAACGTCGCCGAGCAGATCCGCGCCCGGGTCGATTCTCACTCGCTCGTCTGGCAAGGCGTGCACTTCCGCGTCGGCGTCAGCATCGGCGTGGTCCAGATCGACGACAACTACGACGACGTCGCGAGCGTCATCGCCGCCGCCGACGACGCCTGCTATGCCGCCAAGCACGCCGGTCGCAACCGCGTGCGCAGCGGTGGCCACGGCCTGCGCCTCGTCCACGACGGCAAGCCGTAGCGCGCAGCGGCCGCTCCCTTCAGGGCGACGGCGCGTCAATCCGCGCCACCCAGGCGACGATCGTGTCGCAGAGGCGCGCGAGAACCTCGGCATCGTTGCTGCCGCTGCGGGCGCGGACATGAAAGCCGTGATCGGCGTCGTCGAAGACCGCCAGCGTCGCGCGTGCGCCGAGGCGCTCGGCCAGCGAGCGTACCTGCGAGAGTTCGGCCAGCTCGTCGCGGCTGCCCTGGCCGAAGAGCATCGGCACGGCGACGTCGTCGAGGTGGTCGCCGCGATCCTGCGCGGGTCGTCCGGCGGGGTGAAGAGGGAAGCCGACGAAGACGAGCCCGGCGACCCGCGGCAGCGGCTGTCTCGCTTGCGCCTGCGAGGTCATCCTGCCCCCGAACGACCTGCCGCCGGCGAAGAGCTGCAGTCCGGGCAGGCGCTCGGCCGCCACCGCGACCACGGCACGCACCGTGGCGTGCGCGACGTGCGGTGGATCCGGCCGCTTCGAGCCCCGCTCCATCGCCGGAAACTGGAAGCGAAGCGTCGCCGCGCCGCGCGCGCCGAGCCCTTCAGCGAGGGCGGCCATGAACCGGTGCTGCATGCCGGCGCCGGCACCGTGAGCGAGGACGATGGCGGCGTGCGCGTCGCTCGGCCGCATCAGCAGCGCCGACACGCAGCCGTGGCCAGGGATCGCGACGAGGAAGGGTTCGACGAGCGTCTCGGCCATGGGCCGGCATTGTCACGCCGCCTGGATGCGACCCGGTCCCTGCAACAGTGCGCCACCCCGGCGAGCCCGCACACGGCGTAGGCTGCGACCGCAGGGATCCACATCACCAGCCCGCCGAGTTGTCGGTCCTCGAGCGGATCGAGGCCGAATGCGAGCGTGCGCCCGCCACACGCCGGATACGCCGCCCGCGAGAGGGCGAGCAAGGGCCGAGCGCGCCGGCGTGGATCATGGTCGTGAAGAGCGAGGCCATCGCCGCGCCGCGATGGCGCTGCGGCGTGCGGCCCATCGCGCTCCACCAGTAGAGCAGCGCGCGGACGAGAAAGCTCGCATGCTGCAGCGCGTCGACGCCTTCGTGGGCGAGCGCCGCCTGGAACCATGACGGGATGGTCCAGAGCCGGAATACCAAGCGCGTGGGGTCAGCCACGCCGCCAGCGGCGCGGTGATCCCGAGCCACGGCACGCGCCAGCCGGCCGATGGAAGAAGCCGCCGGTGCCGCGTCGCATCGCGTGCGGTCGCCCCCGCGAAAGCGCCGAGCGGACGGCGAGGAGAAGAGGGTGCAGCGATGACTCGAACGGGCTGACCAGGGCGCCGCGGTGACGAGCCAGCCGGGTGCCGAACGCAAGCGCCCGGCGTCCGTGGACGCCGCGCCCGGGGCCGGTGCGCCGCCTCAGCGCGGCGCCGATGCTCCGTCCGCGCCGGCTGCGGCCGACGATGCGGCGATCGACGGCAGGGCCGCCAGCGACGGTGGCGACGTCGATTCCGATGCCATCGCCGACGCCGGGGCAGTCGCGGATGCTGCCGGCGCCATCGCCGATGCCACAGGCGTCGCAGGCGATGCACCCATGCTCGACGTCGTCATCGGCAGCAGCGGCACGATCAACAGCGCGACGATGTTGATGATCTTGATCAGCGGATTCACCGCCGGGCCGGCGGTGTCCTTGTACGGGTCGCCGACGGTGTCGCCGGTGACCGCCGCCTTGTGCGCTTCGCTGCCCTTGCCACCGTGATGGCCGTCCTCGATGTACTTTTTAGCGTTGTCCCAGGCGCCGCCGCCGGTGCACATCGAGATCGCGACGAACAGGCCGGTGACGATGGTGCCCATCAGCAGGCCGCCGAGCGCGGCGGGGCCGAGGAGCAAGCCCACCAGGATCGGCGCGACGACCGGCAGCAGCGAGGGGATCATCATTTCCTTGATCGCTGCTTTGGTGAGCATGTCGACGGCAACGCCGTATTCCGGCTTGCCGGTCCCGTCCATGATTCCCTTGATGTCACGGAACTGGCGTCGCACCTCGACCACGACGGCGCCGGCGGCGCGGCCGACAGCTTCCATGGCCATCGCGCCGAACAGGTACGGAATCAGGCCGCCGATGAAGAGACCGACGATGACGCGCGGCTCACTAAGATCGAACGAGACGCTCATGCCGCGGCCGGCGAGCGAATGGGTGTAGTCGGCGAAGAGCACGAGGGCGGCGAGGCCGGCCGAACCGATCGCGTAGCCCTTGGTGACCGCCTTGGTCGTGTTGCCGACCGCGTCGAGCGGGTCGGTCACGTCACGCACGCTAGCCGGCAGATCGGCCATCTCGGCGATGCCGCCGGCGTTGTCGGTGATCGGCCCGTAGGCGTCGAGGGCGACAACGATGCCGGCCATGCTCAGCATCGCCGTCGCCGCGACGGCGATGCCGTATAGCCCGGCCAGCCAGTACGACACCAGGATCGCGACGCAGACGCAGAGAACGGGCCATGCCGTTGAGCGCATCGAGACGCCCAGGCCGGCGATGATGTTCGTGCCGTGGCCGGTGGTCGAGGCTTCGGCGATGTGTTGCACCGGCTTGTACTGCGTGCCGGTGTAGTACTCGGTGATCCAGACCATCGCGGCGGTAAGCACCAGGCCGACGGCGCACGCTCCGAAGAGGGCCATCGCCGAGACCGTGCCGCCAGCGGTCAGCGCCAGGGGCTGCGGGAAGAGCGAGGTGGTGACGAAATAGAAAGCAATGAGCGAGAGCACGCCCGCGACCGCGAGGCCCTTGTAGAGCGCCGGCATCACGTTCTTCATCCCCGGTGAGGCCTTGACGAAGAAGCAGCCGATGATCGAGGCGATGATTGAAACGCCGCCGAGCAGGAGCGGGTAGACCACCGCGTTAATGGTCGCGCCGCCGACCATGAGGGCGCCGAGCGCCATCGTCGCGATCAGCGTCACCGCATAAGTCTCGAACAGGTCGGCAGCCATGCCCGCGCAGTCGCCCACGTTGTCGCCGACGTTGTCGGCGATCACCGCCGGGTTGCGGGGGTCGTCTTCCGGAATGCCGGCCTCGACCTTGCCGACCAGATCGGCGCCGACGTCGGCACCCTTGGTGAAGATGCCGCCGCCGAGTCGCGCGAATATCGAAATCAGCGACGAGCCGAAGGCGAAGCCGAGGAGCGGCTTCAGCGTCGCCGAGCTGACGTCGGTGCCGCCGCTCAGGTACCAGAAGAACGCGCCGACGCCGATCAGGCCGAGGCCGACGACGAGCATGCCGGTGATCGCGCCGCCCTTGAAAGCGACGTTGAGCGCAGGGCCGATGCCGAGCGTCGCCGCCTGCGCGGTGCGCACATTGGCGCGCACCGAGACGTTCATGCCGATGAAGCCGCATGCGCCCGAGAGAACGGCGCCGAGGACGAAGCCGGCGGCGGTGGTCCGGTCGAGGAAGAGGAAGATCAGGATCGCCAGGATGATGCCGACCATGGCGATCGTCTTGTACTGGCGCGCCAGATACGCAGCCGCGCCCTGCTGGATCGCCGCGGCAATTTCCTGCATGCGCGCGTTGCCCGCGCTCTGGGAGAGGATCCAGCTGCGCTGGAAGAAGCCGTAGAGAACCGCGGCCAGCCCGCAAGCCAGGGCGATGTAGAGCGCCGTCGTGGTGGAGATCAAGAGAGTTCCTTCCTCGTTCGATGGGTCCGGGTTCGTACGATCCGCCCGCCGTTTCTTCGTGGCGGCGTAAAGAACGCTCGCCGGGTCAAACCCGCTGATCTTAAGGGATGCCGTGCGGCCGGCGAGGCAGCGGCCCGCGCCCACCGTCCGAGCCGCGCCGGCATACGATCCTCCTTTCAATTCGCGCCGCCGCCATGAGTCTGCACAACGTGACCGCGGGCCACCGCGCCCCCGAGGAGTTCAACGTGATCATCGAGATCCCGATGAACGCCGACCCGATCAAGTACGAGGTCGACAAGGAAAGCGGCGCGATGTTCGTCGACCGCTTCATGAGCACAGCGATGCACTACCCGTGCAACTACGGTTACGTGCCGCAGACGCTTTCCGACGATGGCGACCCGGTCGATGTCCTCGTCATCACGCCGTTCCCGCTCGCTCCCGGTGTCGTCGTCACGTGCCGGCCAATCGGAATGCTCAAGATGGAGGACGAGGCGGGCGGCGACGCCAAGCTGCTGGCCGTGCCGATCGACAAGATCCTGCCGATCTACCAGCATTGGCAGAAGCCCGAGGACATGAACGACCTTCGCCTGCACCAGATCCAGCACTTCTTCGAGCACTACAAGGATCTCGAGCCCGGCAAGTGGGTGAAGATCAGCGGCTGGGAAGGGCCCGAGGCGGCCCGCGCCGAGGTCAGGAACGGCATCGCCAGCTACAACGCCGGCCGCGCGGCGCGACCTTCGAGCTGAGGTCGCTTAGGCGTCGCGCGCGGGCTCTGACTTGAACGGCCGCCGTTCGTTGAGCTCGTCGAGGTAGTTCTCGACGCCCGCACCCTCGCGCGCGATGAAGTCGTCGATGGCGCGTGCAAACTGCGGATGGGCGAGCCAGTGCGCCGACCACGTCTGCACCGGCAGGAGGCCGCGCGCCATCTTGTGCTCGCCTTGCGCACCGCCTTCGAAGCGGCGGTAGCCGTTGGAGATGCACCAGTCGAGCGGCTGGTAGTAGCAGGCGTCGAAGTGCAGGCAGTTGACGTGCTCGACGGCGCCCCAGTAGCGGCCGAAGGCGGTCTTTCGCTCCCGGTCTATCGCGATCAGCGACGCGGCGATTCGCTCGCCCGCGCGCCAGGCGGTGAAAAGCAGCCAATGCTGGCCCATCGTCTTGGCCGATCGCGCGAAGAAGTCGCGCGTCAGGTACGGCGTCGAGTGGTGGGCGCGGTAGGTGAGCGTGTAGCAGCGATAGAAGAAGTTCCAGTCAGCCGGCCCGATGGCGTCGCCGCCGGCGACGGTGAAGGTGACGCCCGCATCGGCGACCCGGCGCCGCTCCTGCTGGATCTTCTTGCGCTTGTCGCGCTGCAGGCTGGCGAGGAAGTCGGCGAATTCGCCATATGGCTCAGGCGAGCGATTGGTCCAGTGGAACTGGACTGTACTGCGCAGCGACCAGCCCGCCTCTCGCGCCGCGGCTTGGTCGGCCTCGTCGAGGAAGAGCAGGTGTGCCGACGAAAGCTTGGCCGATCGCGCCAGCTGCTCGATGGCTTGCAGGAGAAGCCGCCGATGCTCGTGGCTTCGCGCCAGGAGGCGCGGACCGGGCACGGGCGTGAAGGGGATCGCGTCCAGCAGCTTGGGGTAGTAGTCCAGACCGTGGCGGCGGTAGGCGTCTGCCCAGGCCCAGTCGAACACGTACTCGCCATAGGAATGATCCTTGAGGTAGAGCGGGCAGGCGGCGACGACCTCTCCGCCATGTTCGAGAGCGAGGAAGTGCGGCGCCCAGCCGGTGGCGTCGACCGCACTCGCCGACTCGTGCAGCGCACGCAGGTAAGCCATCGACACGAACGGCGTCGCCGACGGCTGAGCGGCGACCAGGGCGTCCCAGGTCGCAGCGTCGATCTCGGCCGGATCGTCGAAGACGCGGATGACGAGCTCTTCGTCGGTCGTCTCGCTTCGCCTGCGCGCCCTTTGGTCTTCGTTCATCCGCCGGTTTCCTCCAGGCATGTTAGGTGGAAGTCGGTGTCGCTGCAGTTGGCCGGGGCGCCGCTCGCGCGAGCCTTGCCCTAAACTCGACCGCATCGAATTCCTCGCGGAGCCGGGCCATGAAGCAGATCACCGCCATCGTCAAGCCGTTCAAGCTCGAGGAAGTTCGCGAGGCGCTCGCCGAGATCGGCGTGTCGGGGCTTACGGTCACCGAAGTCAAGGGTTTCGGTCGGCAGAAAGGCCACACCGAGCTCTACCGCGGCGCCGAGTACGTCGTCGATTTCCTGCCCAAGGTGAAGATCGAGGTGGTCGTCAAGGACGGCGACGCCGAACGCTGCATCGACGCGATCGTCAAGGCCGCCAAGACGGGCAAGATCGGCGACGGCAAGATCTTCGTGACGCAGATCGACCACGTCGTGCGGATCCGCACCGGCGAGGTCAACGAAGACGCCGTCTAGGCTTGTCTAGGCTACTTTCGCGGCGGCGACGGTCCGCGGCGCATCGACCAGGCGCGTGTCGCAGAGCCGGTCGTGCCAGAACTGCCGATCGCGCTCGAGCAGCGCGAGCAGCGCGTATCCGACGACGCCGGCGAAAGTGACGCCGAGGCTTCGCGCTGGCGGCCAGTGCAGCAGCGCGGCGATGAACGTCGCCGGCCCGAACCAGGCCAGGCAGCAGGCGGCGTAGCGCGCCAGCGCGCGCCCCTGTGACAGCCGATCCCCTGAGACCGCGACGACTCGGATCTTCCAGGTCTGCATTGCGAGGGTCTGACCGCGCGTCGACCAGAACCAGACGAAATAGACGCCGTAGAGGATCAACGCGTAGACGCGCAGCGCCGTCTCGCCCTGCAACGGGTGGCGCTGGCCGGTCTGGGCGAAGAAGACGGTGCCGAGCACGCCCGGGATCAGCGCCAGCCCGAACAGCAGCGTCGCCTCGTAGACGAAGCACGCCATGCGCTTGGCGAGCGAGGGTGTCGCCGGGCCGCCGGCGACGGGGACGCCGCCGCCGTCTTGCGCAGCGGTCATCGCGAGGTAGCGGAAGCCGGGGTCGCCGCCAGAGGCGGCAGCGCCGCCTGGTGCGCCGATGCGGGCGTGACCGCCGCCGCCTGCGGGCCACGGCGCGGCAGCAGCGTCGAGCGGTTGACGAACTCCGGCGTCGTTGCGATCTTGGGCATGCCGGACTGCTGGTGCGCGGGCGGTGCGGGGCGACGCGTGATGACGGTGGTCGTGGCGCCGGGAGCGGCCTGGACGAGCGTCGGAGCCACCTGCCGCGGCGCCTGGGCCAGCGCAGGATTCGGCACCAGGTTGAACTTCGCTTCCTTGCTGTCGCGCGGGAAGCGGGCCGGCCGCACGGCGGCGTCGCGCGGCGCGCTCGCGGCCGACGCCGCCCGGGCGGCGAGCCGCTGGCGCTGCTCGGGCGGCAGCGCCTGGTAGGCGCGCCAGCGCTCGCTGCGTTCAGAGACCGGCAGCTGGCGCGCTTCCTCGAAGCGCAGGCGCGCCTGGCCACGTTCGGTCGGGGTGAGCTTGGCCCACTCGACCATGCGATCGTGAATACGGCCCCGCTCCTCGGCCGACAATGTCTTGAAGCGAGCCGCGAGGGCGACCCACTTCTGCTTGCGCGGCGCGTCGATGCCAGGCCAGTCGCGCTCGAGCGGCGCCAGCGCCTCTCGTTGCGCCGGCGTCAGCGCCCGCCAGTGGACGCCTTCTTCGCGCAGCGCGGCAGCAGGCGTCGCGGCGGCGGGGCGGGGCAGCTGCGCGACCGCATGGGCGGCGCAGACGAGCAGCGCCGCGCAGGAAACGATCCGGAGCGAGGCTCGCCACGCGGCGTCGAGGCGCAGGGCACGGCCTTCGGAGGTCGGCTCGCGCTTCATTGACGCGCGCCTCATTCGCTCGGTGGCGACTTCAGGAATTCAGAGAAACCGGGATCCCGATAGGCGTTGATCGGCAGGTCGTCGCCGAGGAGGGCCTCGTCGACCTCGGCCGCGACCGAGATCTGGGTGCGGTTCTGCCAGTCCTGGATGAGGACCAGCCCGCCGACGAGCGCGACGAGCGGCAGCACCGAGGCCAAGCGAAGCCACCAGCGGGAGTGGCTGAAGCCGGCGATCGCCGCGCCGCCAGCCGTGACGCCGAGGCCCTGCGTGTCGTCGCGCGTGCGGCGCGCGAGCTCGAGCGACTTCTCGCGGGCAAAGCGCAGGCGCTCGGCGACGTCGGGAGCGATCCCTTCGGCGCTTTCGCTCAGGCACACGGCGACGCTGCGCGCGAAGCGCGACTCCGCCGCCTCTCGGGCTACGGTCTGGTAGGTGCTGTCGTTGCTCTTCATGACGTGATTCCCTTCGCCTTCAGGGCCTTCGCCAAAGCGTGCACGGCCCGCGAGCAGTGCGTCTTGACGCTCCCTTCGGAACACCCCATTGAGGCGGCGGTCTCGGCGACATCGAGTTCTTCCCAGTAACGCAGGAGAAAGGCCTCGCGTTGACGGCCAGGCAGGAGCGCCACCTCGGCCTCGATCATCTGCAAGATCTGAGCCCGGGAAACCGACTCGGCGGCGCTCTCGGACTGGAGCGGGCCGCCGAGCGCTTCCAGCGTTTCGAGGATGTCGAAGTCGCCGTCGTTCCCGGCCGCGCCCTCGAAATCCGAGAAATTGCGCACGACCTGGTTCTTGACCTTCTGACGCCTGAACCAGTCCATGGTCGCGTTCGACAGGATCCGCTGGAACAGCAGCGGCAGTTCCGGAGCAGGCCGGTCGGCGTATTTTTCCGAGAGGCGGATCATCGTGTCCTGCACGATGTCGAGCGCCGCGTCGTCGTCGCGGACGGCGTAGACGGCCCGTTTCCAGGCACGTTTCTCGACGCTTTTCAGAAAGTCGGAGAGTTCTTTGTCGGTCGCCAAGGAAAGCGCGCCAGTTGCAGCAGCTC
>JBBRFW010000070.1:0-19615 GCA_038241255.1 Burkholderiales bacterium
CCGTCAGGTTCGACAGGCTGACGTTGCCGCGCTGCGTCGGAAGGCAATGTTCGATCTGCTCGAATTGGGCTTGCGTGATCTCCATGCATGAATTGTCTCGCGGCATGCATGTTCTAATCAATTAGTGTTAACACGCCCTAGCCGCGCGTAACTCGTTGATTCTAATGGTGCGCCCGGCAGGTATCGAACCTGCAACCCCTGCCTTCGGAGGGCAGTACTCTATCCATTGAGCTACGGGCGCAGCGACTTTCCAGTCTACCAGCGACGCTTCGCGCCGGCTCTGGCGAAAAGGTCGCGCCCCTATAATTTCGGGCTCGACGCGAATCGATTCTTCCTGCGGCGCATGCCGCTTTCTTCGCGTCACCGAACCCCGAGGACCGGATGACCGAAGCCCACGAATCCAACGACATCGACGGCCCGCACGAAGGCCCGATCAAGACCCCGAAGCAACTGATCCTCGCGGTTCTCTACGCGTTCGTGGTGCCGATCTTCGGCATCGTCCTGTTGGTCATGTTCGTCACCGCCGACAAGCGCCCGGCGGCCGGCAGCGATGCCCTCAGCCCCAAGGCCGTGGCAGAGCGGATCCGCCCGGTCGGCGTTGTCGAGGTGAAGGACGCCTCCGATCTCGCCTCGCTTAAGACCGGCGATCAGGTCTTCGCCGCCCAGTGCACCGCTTGCCACACTGCCGGCGCGCTCGGCGCGCCCAAGCTCGGCGATGCCGCCGCGTGGGCGCCGCGCATCAAGACTGGATTCGAGGCGCTGGTGCATTCGGCGATCGCCGGCAAGGGCCAGATGCCGCCCCAGGGAAGCGGCGACTTCAGCGATTTCGAGATCGCGCGCGCCGTCGTCTACATGACCGGCAAGGCCGGCGCCAACTTCCCCGAGCCACAGCCGCCCACCTCGACGACGACGACACCGACGACGACCGCCGCCGGTGCGGGCAACGGCGTCCCCGGCACTGCTGCAGCGACGACCGGCGCGCCCACCGCGGGCGGCTCGCCGATGCCGGACTCGAACCCGGGCAAGCCCGACATCACGCCTGCAGCCCCGCTCAACGCGCAGGTCCGGGACGTGCCCGCCAACGTCGATCCGGGCAAGGCGAGGAGGCAGGTCGTCGCCGACAACAACGCCGCGACGACGACGACCGGAGGGCCCACGGCCACAGGTGCCGCCGCGCCACCCCTCTTCGCGCAGATCTGCAGCACCTGCCACACGCCCGGCATCGCCGGCGCGCCGAAGGTCGGCGACAAGGCGGCCTGGGCACCCCGCATCGCCCAGGGCATCGACACGCTGACCAGCGACGCCATTAAGGGCAAGGGCGCGATGCCGCCGAAGGGCGGCTCGAGCGCGAGCGACGCCGACATCAAGGCGGTCGTCACCTACATGGTGAACGCCTCGAAGTAGGCGCCGGGCGCTCCGCGATCGGGCCGGCCTCGCGCCGGCCTCTTCACGCCGCGTCGCGGGCGGGGTCAGCGGCGGGGCTCAGGCGATACCCAAAGCGGGCGACGAGCGCATCGAGGCGCGCCTGCTGCGGCGTCCAGACGCCGCGCTCGACGGCGTCGCCGGCGACGCCCATGTCGAGCGTGTGGACAATGCCGAGGCCGAGGTCGCTGGCGAGAAAGAGCCTCCCCGCTTCGTCAACGAACGACTCGCCCGCCACTGCAGGCAGTCCGGTGTGGCTGGTGACGACGACGCCCGACGTCGGGTCGAGTTGCAGGCGCCAGATCCACGGCGCCACCTCGAGCTCGACGTAGACGCGCTGCGGCCCGTTCTGGAAGAACCACGCGCCGCTCGCGTCGGCGGCGTAATTGCGGGCGATGAATTCGCGCAGCTTCTCGTGGTCGATGCGGCTGCCCTTGACGCGCGGAAACGGCCCCGCGGCCTGGATGCGGTCATCGCGCATGTACCAGTCGCCACGCGCATCCAGCGCGAGCCAGGCGTAGCAGTGCGGCACGTTGGGCCATTTTTTCAGCGCCGCGGCGACGATCGAGTCCATACGTCGATTCTGCGCGCCGACGCGCTATAGATGCTCGCCGAGCCAGCCGGTCACGCGTGCCGGCAGGGTCTTCAAGTGCCCCGGCCAGCGACCGTCGGCGAAGCCGACATGGCCGCCGTGCGCGGGCTGCCAGAGCGTGACGCAGGGACCGACGTCCTCCTGCCGCGGCAATGCGGACGCCGGCAGGAAGGGATCGTTGCGCGCATTCAGCACCAGCGCGGGAATGCGGATGCGATCGAGATGAGGCTTGGCCGAGCTGCGTGCGTAATAGTCGTCGGCGCCCGCGAATCCGTGCAGAGGGCCGGTGAAGATCTCGTCGAAGTCGCGCAGGTCGCGTGCCGCGCGCATCGCCTTCGCGTCGAAGAGGCCGGGATGCTGGCGCAGCTTGATCAGCGCCTTCTTCTTCATCGTGCGCATGAACATGCGGGTGTAGACGTGGCGGCCGAAGCCGCGCCCGATGGCGCGGCCGCCGGCGGCGAGATCGAGTGGCGCGGAGATCGCGGCGACGGCGCGGACGTGCTCGGCCGCTCGCTCCCTTGCCTCCTCGACGAAGCGCAGCAAGGCGTTGCCGCCTAGCGAGACGCCGATGGCGACGACGGGTCCGCCATGCAACGCGCGAAAGCGCGCCAGCATCCAGCCGATCTCTTCGTGATCGCCCGAGTGGTAGGCGCGCGGGCCGCGATTGATCTCGCCCGAGCAGCCGCGGAAATGCGGCACCGCGAAGCGCCAGCCGCGCCTGGCGGCCTCGGCCGCGAACGCCTGCGCGTAGTGACTCGCCGACGATCCCTCGAGGCCGTGGAAGAGGACGAGCAGGGGCGCGGCGCGGTCTTCGCCCTGCCAGTCGACGTCGACGAAATCGCCATCGGGCGTGTCCCAGCGCTCGCGCCGGAACGCGGGGCGGGGGCCGTCGAAGCGTCGGCTGAAAAAGACCGGCCAGATCGTCTGCACGTGGCCGCCGGGCAGCCAGCGCGGGGCGCGGAACTCGTTCATCTCGTCGTAGCGACGTCAGTGCAGCGTCGATGCCGTTTCACCAGGTTCCTGCACCTCGACCGCGGTGCCGGGGCTGGCGTGATGCGCCACCAGGCGCCAGCCCTGCGAGGACTTGAGGTACACGTTGGTGGCGAGGACCCAGGCGAACTGTTCGCCATCGGGCGTCATGATGCGGACGCGCTCGATCACGCTGTGGACCGCGCTCGAGTGCGATTCGAGCCGGCGCACCCGATGCGGCTCGGCGTCGATCGCGCCCTGGCCGAACATCGCCTCGAACGAGGCGCGGATCGCCGCCGGCCCGACCAGGCGCGCGCCGCCCGGGTGGATGCAGCAGATCTCGTCGTCGTCGGACCACAGGGCCATGAGCCGGTCAATGTCGCCGCGCCGCATCGCCTCGTAGAGCTCGAGCTCGATGTCGTCGGCCGAAACGAGGGTCGGGGCGGGTGGCTTGGGGCGGGCCATGCGTAGTCTTCGGTTAACCTTCCGGGCGCTGGAATTGTAGGAAGGCAGGGCGTTTGGGCCCGCACCCATGGTCAGACCTCCCGCCGACTGGACAGAACGCAGCCATGACCTGTCGCGCCTGCTCGCCCGCGCCGGGCTCGGCGATCGTGCGGCATTTGCCACGCTCTACGAGCGGACCAGCTCGCATCTGCTCGCCGTCGTGTTGCGTATCAACCGGGACCGCGCCCAGGCCGAAGACATCCTGCAGGAGGTGTACGTCAACGTTTGGCGGGCGGCGAGCACCTTCGACGCGGCACAGAGCCAGCCGCTCACCTGGCTCACGAGCATCGCGCGCAACCGCGCGATCGACAGCCTGCGCAGGCTACAGAGCCAGCCGCAGATCCGATCGGGCGGCTCCCCGGCCGACGGCCGCGACAGCGAGGACGAAAACGTGTACGACACCGTGGCAGACGAATCGCCCGGCCCGCTCGACCTGCTGAGCCGGGCCGCCGAGGCGCGCTCGCTCGCCGCCTGCATGGACAAGCTCTCGCCGACGCAGCGGCAAAGCGTCGCCCTGTCATTCTTCCAGGGCATGAGCCACGCCGAGGTCGCAGCGCAGATGCGCCAGCCGCTCGGCACCGTCAAATCTTGGGTGCGCCGCTCGCTGGCGACACTCAAGGTCTGTCTCGACGCCGCCCTGAACGGAGACGCGGCGAAGCGCGCCGACTGAGATGGACTACGGCCGCAGCGACCTCGCCGACGCGCTCGCCGCCGATTACGTGATCGGCACGCTGCGCGGCGGCGCGCGACGTCGCTTCGAGTCGCTGCTGCCTGCGCACGCGGTGCTGCGCGAGTCGATGCTGGCCTGGCAAGCGCGGCTGATGCCTCTCACCGCCGTGCTCGATCCGGTGCAGCCCTCGGGCGAGGTCTGGCGGCGCATCTCCGACCGCCTCGATCGGCGCAAGAGCGTCGCCGCCGTCGGCGCCTGGCAGCGGCTCTCCTTCTGGCGCGGCCTCAGTGCCTTCGCGAGCATCGCCGCGATCGGACTAGCGGTGCTGATTGGGACCCCGGGCCCGGTCACGCCGCCGGTCGTCGTCGTCCTCGCGGCCACCGGCGCGGCTGCGAGCGGCACCGCGACCGCGCCGATCGTCGCCAGCATCAGCGGCGACGGCAGGACGCTCGTGACGCGGCCGATCGTGCCGGTCGCGCTGCGGGCCGACCGCTCGCTCGAGCTCTGGGCGTTGCCGCCCGGCGGCGCGCCGCGCTCGCTCGGCGTGCTGCCGGGCGGCGGCGGCGTCGTCGCCTTGCGCGGCAAGGTGCTCGCCGGCGCCGACACACTCGCCGTCACGATCGAGCCCGCCGGCGGCTCGCCCACGGGCGCGCCCACGGGTCCGATCGTCTACGCCGGGAAGTTCACGCTGTAGCGTGCACTCCGTTGCTCAGCGAGGCAGTCTCCTCAGGGCTGCTCCCGCCCCAAGCCCTCACTCCTAGAGGGAGGGGCGGGCAACGTTGTCGCCTCGTTGGCACTGGCGGCTTGTAAAAGCGCTGCTTCTACGCGGGCCGGCGCGACGGCCGTCAGGCAGCGGTAGTGGCCGAAGCGGCAGGTCCGCTCGAAGCACGGCATGCAGTCGAGCCGCAGCTCTTCCTTCAGCCAGAGGACACGGGCGTGCTCGTTGAGCGGCGGCGTGTGCATCGGGCTGGTCGAGCCGAAGACGGCGACCTGCGGCACGCCGAACGCGGCGGCGACGTGCATCAGGCCGGAATCGTTGCTCGCCAGGCCGCGCGAGGCGGCGATGAGCGCCATCGCGTCGAACAAGGACGTGCGGCCGGCGAGGACGATGCAAGCGCCGCCGGCCAGCGCCGCGATCTCGCCGCAAAGCCCGACCTCTCCTGGCGAGCCGAGTAACGCCACCGGCGCACCGTCGGCTTCGTGCAGCGAGCGCGCCAGCGCCGCATAGTGCGCCGCCGGCCAGCGCTTCGCCGGGCCGTATTCGGCACCGGGCGCAAAGGCCCAGTGACCGCCACGCCGCAACCCGTGCGCAGCCGCGGCGGTGTCGAGCATGGGGCCGTCGAGCTGCAGGCGCGGCCGCCGCGAGGCATCGAACGCCGCCCCGGCGAGCGCGCCGTAGAACGGAACCATCGCCGGCCGCCCGTCCGGGTTGGCGAGGCGCCGATTGAGGAGGATGACGCGCGTTTCGCCGCGGTAGCCTACTCGGCGCGGGATGCGCGCCAGCCACGGGATCAGCGCCGCCTTGATCGAGTGGGGCAGCACGTAGGCGACGTCGAAGCGGCCGCGCAGCGTCGCCGCGATGCGCCACCGCGCGACCCAGTCGACCCGGCCGTGCGCGAATGGGAGCTCGATCGTTTCCGCCACTTGGGGCATGGCTCGAAAGACCGGCGCGACCCACGGCAGCGCCGCGACGGTGAGCCGTTCGCCGCGGCCGGCCAGGGTCGCGAGCAGCGGCTCGGCCATCACCGCGTCCCCGATCCACTGCGGGGCGACGACCAGCGCGCGCGTCACGCCGCGCCCGCGTTCGTCTCGCTCAATGGGCGTGGACTTTCTCGCCCGGCTTCAGGCGGTACTCGGTGCCGCAGTACGGGCACTTGCCGACGCCGGCGGCGGCGACGTCGATGAAGACGCGCGGATGGTTGCTCCAGAGCGGCATCTTCGGATTCGGGCAGAAGACGACGCCCGGACCCTGCAGCTCGGCGGCGGTGAGCTCGACCGTGGCGCGCGATCCATCCTTCATGCTTTCAGACCTTGGTGAGCCATTCGGCGTACTTCGGATTGCGGCCGTTGACGATGTCGAAGAACGCGGCCTGGATCTTCTCGGTGATCGGCCCGCGCGAGCCGGCGCCGAGCTCGATCCGGTCGAGCTCGCGGATCGGCGTCACCTCGGCGGCGGTGCCGGTGAAGAACGCCTCGTCGCAGATGTAGACCTCGTCGCGGGTGATGCGCTTTTCGACCAGTTTCAGGCCCAGGTCGTCGCAAATCGCGAGGACGGTGTTGCGCGTGATGCCGTCGAGCGCGCCGGCCGAGAGGTCGGGCGTGTAGACGACTCCCTTCTTGATCATGAACAAGTTCTCGCCCGCGCCCTCGCTGACGAAGCCGCTTGCGTCAAGGAGGAGCGCCTCGTCGTAGCCGTCGTCGAGCGCCTCCATGTTGGCGAGGATCGAGTTGGTGTAATTCGACACCGCCTTGGCCTGCGTCATCGTGATGTTGACGTGGTGGCGCGTGTAGCTCGATGTCTTGACGCGGATGCCGCGCTTCATGCCCTCTTCTCCGAGGTAGGCGCCCCACGGCCAGGCGGCGACCATCAGGTGCACCGTGTTGCCGCGCGGCGAGACGCCGAGCTTCTCCGAGCCGATCCACGTGAGCGGGCGCAGGTAGCAGGACTCGAGCTTGTTCTCGCGCACGACGGTGCGCTGCGCCTCGACGACCTCATCGAACGAGAACGGGATCTTCATGCGCAGGATCTTGGCGCTGTTAAAGAGGCGCTGGGTGTGCTCGTAGAGGCGGAAGATCGCGGTGCCGTTGACCGCGTTGTAGGCGCGGACGCCCTCGAACGCGCCGCAGCCGTAGTGCAGCGTGTGCGTGAGGACGTGGATCTTCGCGTCGCGCCAGTCGACGAGCGTTCCATCCATCCAGATCTTGCCGTCGCGGTCGGCCATCGACATGAGGCGCTCCATCGCTGTGATCGGGCGTCGATTCTAGGGCGCGGGGTCGCCGCCGCCGGCGCGCGGTGTCGCGCCGAGGTCGGCCAGCGCCGGCTCGTCCGGCCGCTCGGGCGAACAGCGTCGCCAGGAGCCAGCCGGGGCGCGCGTTCATCGGGACCTCAGAGCGTGCGAGCGAGGTCGATCGCTTCCTCGATGCGTTCGACCGCGTGGATCGTCAGCCCATCAAAGGCCTTCGCGGCCGCGCCCTTCGGCGCGTTGGCCTTCGGCACGATCGCGATCGAAAAGCCCAGCTTGGCGGCCTCGCGCAGGCGCTCCTGGCCCCGCGGCGCCGGCCGCACCTCACCGGCCAGGCCGACCTCGCCGAAGGCGATGAAGCCGCGCGGCAGCGCCTTGCCGCGCAGACTCGACTGGATCGCCAGCATCACCGCGAGGTCGGCGGCCGGCTCGCTGATGCGAACCCCGCCGACGGCGTTGACGAACACGTCCTGATCGACCGCGGAGATCCCCGCATGCCGATGCAGCACCGCCAGCATCATCGCCAGCCGATCGCGCTCGAGGCCGACCGACAGGCGGCGCGGGCTCGGCCCGCCGGCGTCGACGAGCGCCTGCACCTCGACCAGCATCGGCCGCGTCCCTTCGAGCGTGACCAGCACGCACGATCCCGGCACGGGCTCGCCGTGCGTCGAGAGAAAGATAGCGCTCGGATTGCTGACCCCCTTCAGGCCTTTTTCGGTCATCGCGAACACGCCGATCTCGTTGACCGCGCCGAACCGGTTCTTGATCGCACGCACGAGACGAAAGCTCGAGTGCGTGTCGCCCTCGAAGTAAAGCACGGTGTCGACGATGTGCTCCATAACGCGAGGGCCGGCGAGGGTGCCGTCCTTGGTGACGTGGCCGACCAGGACAATCGTCGTCCCGCTCGCCTTGGCGAAGCGGGTCAGCTGCGCGGCGCACTCGCGCACCTGCGCGACCGAACCCGGCGCCGACGTCAGCGCTTCGCTGTACACGGTCTGGATCGAATCGATCACCGCGACCGCGGGCATCTCGACCTCGAGCGTGGCGACGATCTTCTCCAGCTGGATCTCGGCGAGCACGCGAACCAGGCTCTTGCCGAGGCCGAGGCGGCGCGATCGCAGCGCCACCTGCGCGCCGCTTTCCTCCCCCGTGACGTAGAGCACCTTCATCGAGCGCGCCAGCGCGTCGAGCGCCTGCAACAGGAGCGTCGACTTTCCGATGCCGGGGTCGCCGCCGATCAGAACGACCCCGCCAGCGACGATGCCGCCGCCGAGAGCGCGATCGAACTCCTCGATTCCGGTGGGATGACGCTCGGCATCGGTGGCATCGATCTCGGCCAGCGTTGCCACCGCCTCGGCGGGCAAGAAGCCGTGCCCGGCGCCGGCGTAGCGCGGCCTGTCGCCGCTTTGCGCGACCGACTCGACGAGCGTGTTCCAGGCGCCGCAGCCGGTGCACTTGCCGAGCCATTTCGGGCTCGTCGCACCGCATTCGGTGCAGCTATAGATCGATTTCTCCTTGGCCATGGGCGATTGTCGGCGCGACTTCCGGCCTTCCTTCCCGGGCCTCTAGGGTAAACCCTTCCCTGCATCTGGGCCCGAGGCCTACCCGCGCTTCGCCGCCGGCCTGGGCGCGCAGGGTTCAATGGCGCGGCGGCAGAGAAGGCGGTCCTGACCGAAGCGCTGCCGCTTCGCGACGAAGGGCGGGCAGAATCGAAGCGATGTCGACCGCGCTCTGGCTCGCCTTCTTCGCCGCGTCGTGGGCGATCAGCTTCTCGCCCGGTCCGGGTGCCGTCGCCGTCATGATGGCGTCACTAAATCACGGCTTCGCCCGCGGCTACTTCGCGACCTTCGGGCTGGTGCTCGGCTTCTGGACGCAGCTCCTCGTCGTCGCCGTCGGCCTCGGCGCCGTGATCGCAACCTCGGCGCTCGCCTTCGCGATCGTCAAATGGCTTGGCGTCGCCTACCTGATCTATCTCGGCGTGCGCCAATGGCGCGCGCCGCCCGCGACCCTGCCCAGTGGCGACCGCACGAATCCGCCGATGACGCGCGCACGCCTCGTCACCGAGGCGTGGCTCCTTAACGCCGTCAACCCGAAGGGCACGGCGTTCATGCTCGCGGTCGTGCCGCAGTTCCTCACCGCTGGCGAGCCGCTGCTGCCCCAGTACCTGGTCATCGCCGCGACCCTGACCTTCACCGACCTGGTGGTCAACGCGATCTATGCGGCGCTGGCCGCGCGCGTGCTCGGCGCCCTGCGCGCACCGGCGCTACGGCGCACCGTCAACCGTATCTTCGGCGGCCTCTTCGTCACGCTCGGCATCCTGCTCGCTACCTTGAAGCGCGCCTGAGCGGCGCGGTCACGCGGCGGTGAAGTTGCCGTGGAAGCCGAGCGGCAGCCAATAGGGCAGCGCCGCCTGCGCGACCGGGCCGTCGGCGACGCGGCGCGCGTCGAGGACGTTGACGAGCGTCACCTGCCGAACCGCGTCGAACGTGGTGCCGACAAGCCAGGCATCGCGCTCGCCGCTCGTGCCGGGCCGCGGCACGACGATGTGCTCCTCGACCACCATGCGCTCGCCGTAGTCGAAGCGATCGACGCGGCCAGTCTGCAGATCGCGCAGCTGGACCCCGTGGAAGAGCGCGCCGCGGCGCGGCGAGTCCGCGCGCCAGCTCGCCGCGCTGGCGACGAAGCGCGCCGGGCTACCGATGCGGCGCGGGTCGATGCGCGGGAATTCGACGCTATCGGCGAGCGACTCGACGCTCGCCCGGCCGGTGCGCAGGTCCAGCAGCGCCATGTGCATCGACGCCGGGCCCGGCGCACCGATCCGGCCGGCGACGAGCGCCACCGCGCCGCGGGTGAGGAAACCCGCATCGGGCGCGCCGACGAAACTGAGCGCGATGCTGCCGTCGCCGCGCTCGTGCGCATTGCCGACGTGAAAGACCATTTGCGCCGGCAGCTCGAAGACGCGTCGCTGAGCGATGCCGTCCTTCCTCATCACCAGGATGCGCAGCGGCTCGTCGCGCTCGAACACGAACGCCTGCTCGGGCGTCGCGCCGCGGGCGATGGCGCCGTAGCTCATCTTCACGGGCGGCAGCGGCAGAACGATGTACTGCTCGGTGATGGCGACGTCGTGCGCCATGCCGCCGGGATACGGGGTCGTGCCGGTCTGCGCGCCGACCAGGCGGCCGGAGGCGTCGACGTGCCAGACGACCAGCTTGTCGGCGAAGGTGCCGATGTTCCACAGGTCGCCGGCGGAGTCGACTTTCGGATGTGCCGAGAACGGCATCTGCTCGAAGCCTTCCTTCCACGTGACGGCGCCGCGCGTCGACAGGTCGCGAGGATCGAGCTCGAAGGCCGAGCCGCCTTCCCACATCGCCAGCACGCGGCCGGCGTGCTCGATCGCGTTGGTGTTGGCGACATTGATCGAGTCGGGCCCCTGGATCGGGGCGTCGCCGGCGATCGTCGTGCCGAAGGCGCTGTGCAGGAAGCGGCCGGCGTCGCGCTCGGCAGCGAGCTTGGGCGTTCGCACCAGCCGGCCGAGGTGCGACACGCCGCTGCCTGAGAAGGTGAACTGCTGCACCATGCCGTCGCCGTCGAACCAGTGGTGATAGCGCTGGCCGCCGCGCTCGAAGAGGGCGGGCCCATTGCGATAGAAGCGACCTCGCAGCGCGGCCGGCCAGCGGCCGGTGACGGCGAGCGCTTCGCAGCGAAAGTCGCCCCCGCCGGCGCCACCGTCGCCGATGCCTTTAAACGGCCGCAGCCACGGGAGCGAGGCGACCGCGGCGTCGAAGGCCGCGCCTTCACCGGCCGGCGTGGACGCCGTGCTCCAGGCGGGCAGCGTGGCGCTGGCGGCGAGCACGCCGAGCGCGCGCAGGGCGGCGCGGCGTGGCAGGGCGGAGGAGGTGTCCATGGCGTTCTCCTGCGCGCGAGTCATTGGGAGAGCGTGACGATCACGATCTGGCCGTCGACCGGCACCGCCGTCGTCTCCCAGGTTGGCGCCGACATCGCCGCCGGCCGCCCCGACGCGCCCCAGGGCTCGCTCGGCACGCCGAAGGCGTTGAGGTCGAGCTTGCCGTTGCCGTTCAGGTCCTGATAGAGCGTCAGCGCGACCGACGTGCCGGCGAAGCCGCACAACGCAACGCGCATCGTCGTCGTCGCGGCGGCACGCATCTGCATCGCCGCCGCGGGCGTCTTGCCGAAGCTCGCGGCATCGTCGTAAGCCGCGACCATGAGCGCGCCCTGCTCGGGACGTACGTTGTGCACCTCGACCTCGATGCAGCTGGCGCTCGCGCGCGGCGCCACCGCCTGGGCATGGGCCGGCAGGGCGACGATCGCCAGCGCCGAGAGCAGGGCGGTGACAAGAACGAGCGGAACGGAAAGGGAGCGACAGGTCATGGGGATCTCCTCTTGGATGGCGCCACTCTAGGAACCGCGCGGCCGCCGCGCCACGGCGAAGCGACGAACCGTCGGGTTGCCGCCGCCAAGCGCAGACACGCAGCGCCAGGCGTTCCGCGATCAGTCGACGATCTTGGCGCGGCCGGCCTTGACCTGGGCGCGCACGCTCTTGCCTTCGAGGCGCCGCTCGCGCGAGGCGCGCGTCGGCCGCGTCGGCTTGCGCGCGAGCGGCACGTCGGCGGCGCGGGCGATCAGTTCGTTGAGACGGGCCAGCGCGTCGCGCCGGTTCAGCTCCTGGCTGCGATGTCGCTGCGCCTTGATGACGACGACGCCTTCGTCGCTCAGGCGCCGGTCGGCGCGGCCGAGCAGGCGCGCCTTGACGTCCTCGGGAAGTGACGAGGCGGCGACGTCGAAGCGCAGGTGGATCGCGCTCGAGACCTTGTTGACGTTCTGGCCGCCCGCGCCTTGGGCGCGGACCGCGGTGATGTCGACCTCGGCCTCGTCGACGACGGGCGGCGGCGTCACGGCACGAGGTCGCGCAACGACACCGCGGCCGGATGCGCCATCGCCAGGGTCGCGCCGATGGCAGCGCTAAGGACCAGGAACGAGAGCCCCTGCGCCCACGTCTCGCGCACGATCGTCGGCCAGGCCTCTCCCTCCGGTTCGGGCGGCGGGACATCGCGGCCGATCGCACGGCCAAACACGAACTGCATCGCCATCTCGGCCATCAGCGCCTCTGACCCGAGACCCACGGGCAGTCGCGAGCACGCCCAGGCGGCGAAGGCGGCGACGGCCAGGCTGATGAACGCCGTCAGCGCGCGGCCGACGTCGAAAAGGCGCAGCAGCTCGAGCAAGAACACGACGAACACCGGCGCGAAGACAAAAGCTACGACCGCGCCAGCGGCCGCGGGCGGCGGCCACTTTCGTCGTTGCTCGCCCCGCCGTAGCGCCCCGGCGTCCTGCGGGCTGCGCGGCCGAACAGAGCGAGCCAGGCACGCATGCCGACGACGACGCCAAAAGCGTACGTGACGATCGCCGTGAGCGGATAGCGCCAGATCGGCGAGCGGACGCCCACGACCTCGAGCAGGAGCGCACCGCAGGCGACTCCGACGACGATCCACCACGCGGTCAGCAGCCAAGCATCGTGGCCGACACGGCGCTGCGTCTCGGCGTTGAGGGCGGTCGCCCGATCGCGAAAGACATGATCAGGGCAGCGTGCGCACCGCAACGCGCGGCGCGCGCGCGCACATCAGCTCGTAGCCGACGGTCCCGGCAGCGGCCGCGACGTCGTCGATCGACAGCACCGTGCCGTTCTCGGCGCGGCCCCACAGAACGACCTCGCTGCCGATCGTCGCGGTCGGCACCGGGCCGAGGTCGACGGTGATCATGTCCATCGAGACGCGGCCGACGGTGCGCGTGCGAACGCCGTCGACGAGCACCGGCGTGCCGACCGCGTTGCCGCCCGGCGCGAGGCGCGGATAGCCGTCAGCGTAGCCGCACGCGACGATGCCGATGCGCATCGCGCGCTCGGCGGTGTAGCTGCTGCCATAGCCGACCCGCGCGCCGGCGGCGAGCTCCTGGACGGCGATGAGCCGGCTTCTCAAGGTCATCGCCGGCGCGAGGCGCCAGTCGTCGGCGCTGTGCATCGCCGGGTCGGGCGAGGAGCCGTACAGAAGGATACCCGGGCGAACCCAGGCCGTGTCAGCTGCGCCGACGCGCTCGCCCAAGCGCAGCGTCGCGGCGCTGTTGCAGACCGATCGCTCGCCGGGCAGATCGGCGCAGGCGGCCTCGAACGCGGCGAGCGCCGGCTCGACCGCGGCGGCGCTGTCGGCATCGGCGTCGGCGAGGTGCGTCATGAGCACGATCGACTCGACCTGCGCAAGGGCATCGAGCCGCAGCCACGCGGCTCGATAGCGGTCGGGCGCGAAGCCGAGGCGATTCATGCCGCTGTTCATCTTTAGGAAGACGCGTTGCGGGCGATCGGTCTTGAGCGCCGCGAGGCGATCGATCTGGCGCGACTCGTGCACGACATGCCAGAGATGCAGGCGCGAGCACGCCTCGAGGTCGCGCGCGTCGAAGCAGCCTTCGAGCAGGAGGATAGGGCCGCGCCAGCCGAGGCCGCGCAGCAGCTCGGCCTCGGCGATGTCGAGCAGCGCGAAGCCGTCGGCGCGCTGCAGCGCGGCAAAGACGTTTGCGATGCCATGGCCATATGCATCGGCCTTCACCACCGCCCAGACGCGCGCCCCCGCCGCGGCTTCGCGCGCGACCTCCAGGTTGGCGGCAATGGCATCGCGATGAACGATCGCTTCGATCGGCCGGGGCATGCCGGAATTCTGCCAGCCGCTCGTCACGAAGCCCCGCTCGCCTCACGAATCGTCGAAAACCGCGTGCTATAAACCCCGCCGCGGGGAGACAAGTCGGGCGCCAGTTCCGACACGCGATCGCGCCGGGAAGCGGATGAAAAAAGGCTTCTACACCATCATGTCGGCGCAGTTCTTCAGCTCGTTGGCCGACAACGCGCTGCTGGTGGCGGCGATCGAATTGCTTCGAACCAGCGGTGCCCCGTCGTGGCACGTGCCGGCGCTGACGCCCATGTTCGCGCTCTTCTACGTGATCCTCGCGCCCGGGGTCGGCGCATTCGCCGATGCCGTGCCCAAGGGCACCGTGATGCTGATCTCGAACACGATCAAGATCGTCGGCTGCCTGCTGATGCTGTTCGGCGCCAACCCCTTGCTCTCGTACGGCATCGTCGGCCTCGGCGCGGCGGCCTACTCGCCGGCCAAGTACGGCATCCTCACCGAGCTCCTGCCCAACTCGCAGCTCGTCAAGGCGAACGGCTGGATCGAGGGATTGACGATCCTGTCGATCATCTTCGGTGTCCTGCTCGGCGGCCAGCTGCTCGGCCACGTCGTCTCGCAGCACTTGCTCGCCTTCGACGTGCCGATGATCGACACCGGCATCAGCACCGCTCCCGAGGCGGCAATCGCGGTCATCGTCACGCTCTACGTCATCGCGGCGCTTTTCAACCTGCGCATCCCCCGCACCGATGCGCCGCTGCAACCGCTCGCGCACAGCGTCGCAATGCTGGTGCGCGATTTCTCCAACTGCAACGCGCGCCTGTGGAACGACAAGCTCGGCCAGATCTCGCTGGCGACGACGACGCTGTTTTGGGGCGTCTCGAGCAATCTGCGCGTGATCGTCTTCGCGTGGGCGGCGGCGGCGCTTGGCTACACGACGACGCAGGCCTCGTCGCTGGTCGGCGTGGTCGCGATCGGCACCGCCGCCGGTGCCATGGTGGCCTCGCTGACCATGCGCCTCGACCAGGCGACGAAGGTCATCCCGTACGGCATCGCCATGGGCGTGCTCGTCGTCGGCCTCAATGTCATCACCAATGTGTGGATCGCGGCGCCATTCCTGGTCCTGCTCGGCGCGATCGGCGGCTACCTGGTGGTGCCGATGAACGCGCTGCTGCAGCACCGCGGCGCCAACCTGATGGGCGCAGGCCGCTCGATCGCCGTGCAGAACTTCAACGAGCAGGCGTGCATCCTGGGCCTCGGCGCGTTCTACACCGGGATGACGCGCTTCGGCCTGACCGCCTTCACCTCGATCGGCCTGTTCGGCGTCCTCGTTGCCGCCACGATGTGGCTGATACGGCGCTGGCACCAGACCAACTGCGTGCGCCATCGCGGCGAAGTCGAGCACCTGCTCGCGATCGCTCGACTCGACAAGCATTGACCGCCGCGGCCGCGCCGGGTGCGAGCGGGCGCGCCGCCCTCGCGCTCGTCTTTAACGCGTTCGTGTGGGGCACCTCGTGGTGGCCGTTGCGCCGGCTGCTGGAGGCCGGCCTGCATCCGCTCTGGACGACGTCCATCGTCTTCACTCTGGCGTCGATTGCGATCGCTATCGCCCGTCCCCGTGCGATCGCGCAGGTGCTGCGCACACCCGCTCTCTGGCTGCTCGTCGCGGCCGCCGGCCTGACCAACGCGGCGTTCAACTGGGCGATCGTCATCGGCGACGTCGTCCGCGTCGTGTTGCTTTTCTATCTGATGCCGCTCTGGACCGTGTTGCTCGCACGCGCCGTCCTGGGCGAGCGGCTGACCGCCGCGGCCACGCTGCGCATCGCGCTCGGCGCCGTCGGCGCGGCGATCGTCCTTTGGCCGCCGGCCACCAGCGCGGCCGTCGATGGCGGCTGGGCCACGATGCTGCCGCTGCCGCGCTCGCTCGCCGACTGGCTCGGCGTGCTCGGCGGCTGCGCCTTCGCGTTCAACAACGTGATACTGCGCCGCGAGGCGAGCCGGCCCGAGGCGGGCCGCTCGCTGGCGATGTTCCTCGGCGGCGCGCTCGTCGCCGCGGTGCTCGCCGCGGTCCTGACGACGCAGGGCATCGCGGCCGCGCCGCCGGCGGCCAGCGCGTCGTGGCTACCGCTGACGGGCGCGCTCACGCTCGTCTTTCTCGCCGGCAACCTATGCCTCCAGTATGGCGCGGCGCGATTGCCCGCCAACACGACGGCTGTCGTTATGCTCACCGAGGTCGTGTTCGCGTCGGCGTCGGCGGTCGCTTTCGGCGGCGGCGCGCTGACGGCACGTCTGGCGATCGGCGGCGCGTTCATCGTCGCCGGGGCGCTGTTCGCGGCACGCGCGCCGGCGCGTTGAGCGCCGCGCCGCGGCGCGGGCGAGCCCGCGGCGCTACGATGCATGCGATCGACAGACCATCGCCGCTGAGGAACCCATGGCCAGCACCGCACCCGACATCTACGCCTTCAAGGTTGAATCGATCGGCGGCCAGCCGGCGCACTTCGCGAGCCAGCGCGGCAAGGTGCTGCTCATCGTCAACACCGCCAGCAAGTGCGGCTTCACGCCGCAGTTCGAGGGGCTGGAAGCGCTTTGGAAGACCTATCGCGATCGCGGCCTGGTCGTGATCGGCTTCCCGAGTAACCAGTTCGGCGCGCAGGATCCGGGGCAGAACGACGAGATCGCCTCTTTCTGCGAGACCAACTACGGCGTGACCTTTCCGATGATGAGCAAGGTCGACGTTAACGGCGCTTCCGCCGCACCCGTCTGGAAGTGGCTCACGGCGGAGGCGCCCGGGATCCTCGGCACCAAGTCGATCAAGTGGAACTTCACCAAGTTCCTGGTCGGCAAGAACGGCAAGGTCATCAAGCGCTTCGCGCCGAACGATTCGCCGGAATCGCTCAAAGGCGACATCGAAGCGGCCTTGGCGGCCTGATCGGCTGCCGATGTTCGAGCACGTCGAGCCGTTCGGGGGCGACCCGATCCTGAGCCTGAACGAGGACTTCCAGAAGGATCCGCGCGCCGGCAAGATCAACCTGTCGATCGGCATCTACTTCGACGACACCGGCCGGATTCCGGTGCTCGGCTCGGTCCGACGCGCCGAGCAGGAAGTGGTCGCCCGCGACGCCCCCAAACCGTACCTGCCGATCGAAGGCGCCGCGAACTTCCGCACCGCCGTCCAGGCTCTTCTCTTCGGCGCCGATCACGAGGCGATCGGCGCCGGCCGCGTCGCGACGATTCAGTCGGTGGGCTCGAGCGGTGGCCTCAAGGTCGGCGCCGACTTCATCGCGCGCTGGCTGCCGGGCAGCGGCGTCTGGGTCAGCGCTCCGAGCTGGGAGAACCACCGCTCGATGTTCGAGGGCGCGGGCCTCGGGGTCCACGACTACCCCTACTATGACGGCGCGACCGGCGGCCTCGCCTTCGATTCTATGTGCGCGGCGCTGCGTGCGCTGCCCCCGAAGAGCGTGGTGCTCCTCCACGCCTGCTGCCACAACCCGACCGGCGTCGACCTGACGCCTGCACAATGGGACGCGCTCGTACCGATCCTGGTCGAGCGCCAACTCGTGCCTTATCTCGACCTGGCCTACCAGGGCTTCGGTGACGGCATCGTCGAGGACGCGTATGCGCTGCGCGCACTCGCCGCCGCGCGCGACCGCGCCGGCCGGCCGCTGGCTTTTTTCGTCGCCAATTCATTCTCGAAGAGCATGAGCCTCTACGGCGAGCGTTGCGGCGCGCTCAGCGTCGTCTGCGCCGATGCCGGCGAGACGAAGAACGTCCTCGGTCAGCTGAAGTTCACGGTGCGACGCAACTACTCGAGCCCGCCGATCCACGGTGGCCAGATCGTCGCCACCGTGCTCACCGAGCCGACACTGCGACGCGAGTGGGAGACCGAGCTCGCGGCGATGCGCGAGCGCATCCAGGCGATGCGGCAGGCGCTGCACGGCGTCCTCAAGGAAAAGGTCCCCGGCCGCGACTTCGGCTACTTCCTGCGCCAGTGCGGCATGTTCAGCTACACCGGGCTCTCGCCGCGCCAGGTCGATCGCCTGCGCGACGAATTCGCGGTCTATATCCTGCGCTCGGGGCGAATGTGCATCGCCGGACTGAACCGCGGCAACGTCGAGGCGACAGCGGTGGCGATGGCCGCCGTTCTCGCCGGCTAGCGACGGTCTTACCCGGCAAGCGAACGTCAGCGCCTACTTCGGCCCGAGAATCGGCGCGCCGCGTAGAGCGCCAGGCCGGTCGCGACGCTGGCGAAGCGATCGCCGCGGACGACGCGCGCGCCTGCGAAAGCGCGGCGCAGCCGCTCGCTCAGGAGGTCGAGCCCGGTCGAGCCGCCAGTGAGGTAGAGGGTGTCGACCGCGCTGGCGGCGAGCCCCGCCTGCGCCACCGTCGTGCGCGCCGCCGCGACGATGCGGTCGAGATCGCCGTCGAGCGCCCGCAGCGCTCGGGCCTCATCGAGCTCGCTCGCGAGGCCCGCCTCGATATGGTCGAGATCGATCGTCGACCGGCCGCCCGCCGCGACCGCAATCTTCGCGCTCTCAGCCCGGGCGACGAGGTCGTGACCGTAGTGTTCCGTCACGACCGTCATCAGCCGCCGGTGCTGTGTCTGATCGGCGTAGAACGAGCGCATGCCGCGCAGCTCGACGATGCGCTGCGGGTTGTAGACGGTGTTGATCAGGTGCCAGGTAGCGAGGTCGAAGTAGACCGCACTGGGCACCTCGCGCGGCGGCATACCGTCGCCACTCGGACCGAAGGCGCCGTAGCCGAGCAGCGGCAGGATGCTGGCGAGCTCGATGCGGCGGTCGAAGTCGGTGCCCGCGATGTGGATGCCGTGGTTGGCGAGAATGTCGCCCCTGCGCTCGACGAGGGCCTTGCGCTCCGGGCCGACGCGGACGAGCGAGAAGTCGGACGTTCCGCCGCCGATGTCGGCGACCAGCACGCTTTCCTCGAGCGTCACCGCCTGCTCGTGGTCGAAGGCGGCGGCGATCGGCTCGTACTGGAAGACGATCTCGACGAAGCCGGCGCTCGCCGCGGCACTTCGCAGCGCCGCCTCCGCCTGGGCGTCGCGGTCGGGGTCGCCGTCGACGAAATACACCGGCCGGCCGAGCACGGCACGATCGATCCGCGCGCCTGCGGCAATCTCCGCGTTGCGCCGGAGGTGGCGGAGGTACGTCGCGACGATGTCGATGAAGCGAACGCCGCGGCCGCCGCCGACATCGGTCGTCTGCATCACCAGCGAGCTGCCGAGGATGCTCTTCATCGAGCGCATCAGGCGACCGTCGATGCCGTCGACATAGGCGGCGACGGCGGCGCGGCCGAATTCGCACGGCGCCGGCGACGGCCGGCCGCGCCCTTCCCCCTCGCCCGGATAGAACACCGCCGTCGGCATCGTCCGAAAGCCCGGCTCGAGCTCGACCAGACGCATCGCCGAGCCGTCCGCCACCGCGACGGCCGAGTTCGACGTGCCGAAGTCGATGGCGCAAAACGCCGTGTCGGTCATGGCAGGCTCGTTACAAAGCGCAGGCTGCAGGTACGTCGCGCAGTAAACGTGGCGGCGCAGCGACGCGTTGGGCATGCAGCGCCAAATGCGACCGCCCGGTCCCTCGATCGCGGGGTGTTTCTTTCGCCGGCGCCGCCGATACTAGGTTGCGAAGTGTCCCGGAGAGCAAGATGAACCTGATCGCCCGCGCCCGTCACTACCTGTCGACCTCGCGTCGAACGGCGCGACGCCTGGACGACGATCCGGCCGACATGGGAACCGCCTTCGGGCTCGATGCCATTACCACCATCCAGCCCGAGTCCGCGGCCGAGATCG
>JBBRFW010000071.1:0-19579 GCA_038241255.1 Burkholderiales bacterium
TGGCCGGGAAGCGCGCCGCGAACTCCGAGAACACCGGCTCGTGGGTGACGACCGAGATGCCGAGGTCGCCGCGCAGCGCGCGCCAGACGTACTCGCCGTACTGGACCGTCAGCGGGCGGTCGAGGCCGAACTCGTGGATCAGCCGCTGGTAGCGCTGCGGCGTCATACCGCGCTCGCCCGATAGCGCCTCGACCGGATCGCCCGGGATCAGGCGGATCAGGGAGAAGACGAGCAGCGTGATGCCGAGGAAGGTCGGAACGACGAGGGCGAGCCGCTTGAGGACGAAGGTGAGCACGCCGAGAACCCAGGCGCGGCTACTGGTTCGGCATGTCCACTCTGTTGAAAAAGTGGTGCGCCGTTGCGTCCATCTTGTACCCAGTCACTTCCTTCCGGACCGGATCGAAGCGCACCGAGTGCGCGATCGGGATCCACGGCGCCTCCTCGTGCGCGATCTCCTGCGCCTTGGCGTAGAAGCCGGCGCGGTCGGTCTGGCGCGTCGCCAGCTTGGCCTTCTGCACCAGACTTTCGAAGTCGTTGTTGCACCAGCGGGAGACGTTGCCGCCACCCTTGACCGCGGAGCAGCCGAGCAGCGGCACGAAGAAATTATCGGGGTCGCCGTTGTCACCCGACCAGCCGAACATCATCGCGTGCTGCTCGCCGGTCTTGCTGCGCTTCCTGTACTCGCCCCACTCGTAGGTGATGAGCTTGGTGCGAACGCCAACCTTCTCCCAGTCCTGCTGGATCAGCTCGGCCATGCGCTTGCCGTCGGGGTTGTAGGGGCGCGTCACTGGCAGGTACCACAGCTCGACGTCGACGCCGTTCGGATAGCCGGCCTGCGCGAGCAGCGCCTTCGCCTTCGCGGGGTCGTACGGATAGTCCTGGACGCGGTCGTTGTACGACCACAGCGTCGAGGGGATCGGGTTCTTGGCGACCGCACCGGCGCCCTGGAACACGTTGTCGAGGATCGCCCGCTTGTTGACGGCCAGGTTCAGCGCCTGGCGCACGAGCTTGGACTCGAACGGCTTCTTCTCGACGTTGAATGCGATGTAGCCGACGTTCAGGCCCGGCTGCTGGACGAGGTTGATGTTCGGGTCGTTCTTCATAAGCGCGACGTCGGCCGGCTTCGGGAACGCCATCACGTGGCACTCGCCGGTCTTCAGCTTGGCGTAGCGAACCGACGCGTCCGTGGTGATCGCGTAGACGAGGTTGTCGATCTTCGGGCGGCCGCCCCAATGCTGGTCGAAGGCCTTGTAGCGGATGACCGCGTCCTTCTGGTAGGAGACGAACTGGAACGGTCCGGTGCCGATCGGCTCGCGGTCGATGACGTCGGGTGTCTTGGCGGCCATCATCTTGTCGGCGTACTCGGCCGAGAGGATCGAAGCGAAGTCCATCGCCATGTCGGCCATGAACGGCGCCTCGGGCTTCTTGAGGACGAAGCGGATCGTCATCGGGTCGACCTTCTCCACCTTCTCGACGATGTCCTTCATGCCCATGTCCTCGAAGTACGAGTAGGTCTGGCCCGGCGTCACCTTCGCGAACGGATGGTTCGGATCGGCCATGCGGTTGTACGAAAACAGCACGTCGTCGGCGTTGAAGTCGCGCGTGGGCGTGAACTTCGCGTTGCCGTGGAACTTGACACCGCGGCGCAGCTTGAAGGTGTAGCTCAGGCCGTCGGGCGCAGCGGTCCAGCTCTCGGCGAGGCCCGGGACGATGTTGGTCGTGCCCGTCTCGAACTCGACGAGGCGGTTGTAGATCGGCACCGAGGCCGCGTCGGCGGTCGTGCCGGTCGTGAAGAACTGCGGGTTGAAGCCCTCGGGGCTGCCTTCGGAGCAGTAGACGAGGGTCTTGGCGGCGAAGGCGGCGCCGCAGGCGCCGAGCAGCGCGCCGGCGAAGAGGCCGGCCTTGGCGAAGCGATGAAAGTTCATGGTGACGAGGCGTCCCGGTGGTCGGGCTCCGGCGGAGCGAGCCGGAATCATAGGCGCGCCTCTGCGCGATCGAGTTCAGCGCGACGTCAATCCCGCGTAGCAGTCCCGCACCGGCTTGGGCAGCGTCGCCCACGCCGGCACGCCTTTGCCGGGTCCCTGGCCGGCGGGTGTAAGGGCGCGCATCGCAGCGAGGCGGTCGGCCCGGCGCAGGACGCGGCCAAGCGGCGACTCCACACCATCGACGCCGACGCGACCCACTTCGCCGGCCACGCCGTCGAGCCCCGCGCTGAGGTTCCACGGCGCGACGAGCGCGCCGAAAAGCGCATCGCGACGCTGCAGCAGCTGCGGCACGACGTGCGGATGAGCGAGCTGCGCGGCGCTCAGGCCGATGTCGTCGAGGCCATCGATCGCACGCAGCAGCGCCGTCCAGCCGGTGTTGTGCAGGAGCCCGGCGAGGTAGCCGTCGAAGGGGTCGACCGCCAACTGCGCGGCCAGCACCGCGCCCAGCCTCGCCTTGCGGTCGGCGTCCTGCCAGATCTGCGCGGCCGCGCGGGCGGAGAAGGTGTCGCCGCGTGCATCGAAGATCGGCCGCAGGACGACGTTGGCGATCGCCCGGCGCAGGCCCTGGGTGCCGACCATGGTCACCGCATGGGCGAGGTTGATCTCTGCCTCGTCTTCGCCGCGCTGGAAGGCGCTGGTGGCGCTGCGCACGACTTCAGCGGTGAGGACCACGTCCTTCGAGATGCGGGAGGCGACGTCGACCGACGAGTAGCTCTCGTCGCGCAAGGTCTTCATGAGCTGTGGGATCACATGCGGTGCGCGCGGCAGGAGTCCGGCGCGCAGCGTCTCGGACGCGATCACCTCGTCGAGACGCTCGAGCAGGTTGCCGACCAGCAGCTCCGGGGGTCTGGCGTCCGCGCTCGCGGACTCCGGCACGGCGACCATCCAGCAGAAGAAAGCGAGGCGCTGGTCGGTCGAGAGCGCCGCGTCGAGTGCTGCAGTCGATTCGATCGCGGCCGGGTCAGGCGGCGGGATGGCGGCCACGACCGGCGGCGGCACACGGTTCGGCCGCCGGTGCCGCGCCGCGACCGGCCGGGGCGGCGCGGCCACGGCGTCGGCGAAGCCGGTGCTCCCCGACGCCGGCGGGCGTTTGCGCGTGAATGTATTCCACCACCGTGCCAACGCCATGGTCGTGAACAAAATTTGCGACAGGCGAAGTATCGCCAACCCCTGCCGGAGCGCAAGACCCGATGGCCTCCCTCGGCGCGGCGGTGCGCGTGCGCGAGGTCGAGCTCGACGAGCGCGGTCAGGAGCGTCAGCAGCGTCAGCGCGTGCAGGCTGACGATCGTCACGTGCAGCGCGAGGCCGCTCTCGCCGAACAGCGCCGCCGCGAGCGGGATGCCGATCTGCACGGTGTTGCCGAAGGTCGCCGTGATAGAGCGAACGCTCGGCGCGGCCGGCGTGCTGGCGCTGCGATGAGCGCGCTGCAAGCGAAGCGCTGCATAGACGAGCGCGAGCAGCGCCGCCGTGGGCCCGAAGAAGCCGAGCAGGACACGCGCGTCGAGGCGGGCGAAGTCGATCCTCGCGCTGGTGCGAAAGAGCAGCGCTGGTACAAAGATGTAGAACGCCGCTCCCGACAGCACGCGCGACGGGTCGCCGCCGCCAAGCCGACCCATGCGCGCGACAGCCCAGCCGATAGCGACCACGGCGAAGATCGCGAACAACTTCACGAACACCAACGGCGACATGGGGCCCCAGTATCGGCGGCACTTTTCGCTGCACCCGCTGCGGGCGAGGATCCGCGCGCACCCGCTCCCTTTGACGATGGACCCAATCCGCACCGTTGCCGCCCGCCCTATCGCCGACCAGGGTCCCGGCAGCTCGGGGCTGCGCAAGAAGGTCGCGGCGTTCGAGCAGCCCGGCTACCGCGAGAACTTCGGGCAGTCGATCCTCGATTAGCTGACCAGCTTTGCCGGAAGCACGCTCGTCGTCGGTGGCGACGGCCGCTTCTACTGCGTTGACGGGCCGGAGCTCGAGCGCGCCGACGGCAGCCTCGCGAAGGACGTCCTCGCCGACGACTCTGCCTACACCGATCCGGTCGACGGCTCAGTGATCACAAAGCAAGGCGTGCGCACCGTCTTCGACGACGCCGCGCGCCTCGCCTGAAGGACGCGATGGTCAGAATCTACTTCGAGCGCTTCGAGCCCGATCCGGTCCGTCAGGGGGTCGAGACTCTGGCCGCGCTGGCGCCGCTGATCGCCAGTGCCAGCCGCATTGCCGGAGTGCAAAAACGGACGAAAGGCGCCCCCTCCGTGCTGATCTGACCGGCCGCGGCCGGCGCGATCAGAGCCGCGGCTCGCCGTTGCGGTTGACGGCGATCGTCGCGCCGGGCTGGGTGTTCATCTGCACGCGGTGCTCGACGCCCTGGTAGTTGTAGGTCACGTCCCAGTACTGCGGCGTGCCGCCGGCGACGTTCTCACAGCGACGAACGTCCTGCCCCGACTGCGGATCGCGGATGCGATCGACGTTCGCCCCGAGCGCACCGCCGCCGACCGCGCCACCGATCGTGGCAACTGTCTTGCCGGTGCCACCGCCGACCTGGTGGCCGAGGATGCCGCCGAGCACGCCGCCGATAATCGCGCCCGGCACGTTGAGGTCACGGCGCTCGCTCACCTGGCCGTGCTCGACCCAGCAGCGCTGCTCGGGCGGGCCCATCACCGCGCGCGCCGATGTGATCGGCACCTCGCGCAGGCGCTCCTCGGGTCGGCGGCGATAGTCGTAGGTCGGCTCCGCGAGCGGCTGCGGCGCCTCGTTCTCGTACGCGCGGCGATCGTCGACCGGCCGCACCGACGAGATCCGGTTCTCCATGCCCATGCCGCGCAGCGAGTCGTAGCTGCCTCGCTGCAGGACGACGCAGCGGCCCCGGAAGCGCGCGTCCTCGCACACTTCCCAGCGGCCGCGATCGACGACGACCGACGCTGCGCGATCGTTGAAGCCGATGCGGTCGAAGTTCCATACCTCCTTGGACGTGGCGAATGCGCGGCCGCGGAACCCCTCGCCCTCGTAGAACGTGATCTGCGCCGATGCGTGTGCGGCGAGGGTGAGGGCAGCGATGCCGAAAAGCGTTTTCGTTGAGGTGTTCATGGCGCGTCGTTTGCTTGTCAGGAAACGAAGGGTGGTGACGGTCCCCATTCAACGCGCACTGGCCCTGGCGCGTTGTCCGACAACGCCTTGCGCACTTGCCGGACGCCGCCCCTCAACGTGAAGAAGTGCAACCGGTCGCCCGCGGCAGCACGGCGTGTCCCCGCATTGCGGGGTTGCGCGGAACGGTGCGCATGAAGGAGAGTCGCAAGCATGCAAGAGATCGAACCGATGAGCCGACTCGCGCGCCTGTCGCTGCGCGCGCTGCCGAGCCGTCGGGTCGGCCTCACGGCGGCGGCTCTGCTCTTCGCTGCCGGCGGACTTTCGGCCGGCTGGGTGAGCATCGGCACGCAGCAGCGCAAGTGGATCTTCCAGGCGACGCCGGTGCCGGCCGCCTCCCCCGACGAGCTCGCCCGCGTCGCCCGCGCCGGGGACATGGAGAGCGTGTGGATCGATCACGTCTCGCCGACCACGGGCCGCGCGATCAAGCTGCACGCGCTATACGCCGCCAACGCGGATCCGCAGGCGCCGATGCTGCTGTTCCTGCACGGCGCGCGGCAGTACCTCGGGCGCAGCGTCTCTCGCATCGAGCAGATGCGCGATCTGGGCTTCTCCGTGCTCGCGGTCGACTACCGCGGCTTCGGCGCGAGCACCGACGAGCTGCCTTCCGAAGCAGGCGTCGTCGAGGACGCGCATGCCGCATGGTGCTGGCTCGGCGCGCACCATCCCGACCGCCCGCGTTATGTCTTCGGCCATTCGCTCGGCGGCGCGATCGCCGTGCAGCTTGCGTCTCGCCTGGGCGACGCGCCCGCCGAGGCTGCTCCGAAAGGCGTGATCGTCGAAGGAACCTTCACCTCGATCCGCGACATGTTCGGCACCTTCAAGTGGGGCTGGCTGCCGATCACGATGCTCATCACCGAACGATTCGATTCAATCTCGGCGGTGCCGCGCATCAAGGCGCCGCTCCTCATCGTCCATGGCAGCGACGATTCGCTCGTGCCGTCGCGCTTCGGGCGTCTGCTCTACGAGCGCGCCACAGCGGCCAAGCGTTTCCTGCTTATCGAGGGGGGTACGCATACGACGACGAGCTGGCGCGGCGCCGAGCAGTACCGCGCCGCGCTGCACGAGTTTTTCGGCCTGCCCTGAGCGCGAGAGGTCAGCGGCGGCTCGGGTCGAAGTGCTTGTTCAGCCCCTGCCAGCAGCGGAAGTAGTCGTCCTGCAGCTCGGCTGATTCGATCGCCTGGCGCGTCGGCCGCCACACCGCCCGCGTCTCCAGCATGAAGGCCATCGAGTCGGCGATCACGTCCGGCTTGGAGGTGTCGGCGCGGCTCGCCTTCTCGAAGGTCTGCGCGTCGGGGCCGTGCCCGCTCATGCTGTTGTGCAGGCTCGCCCCGCCGGGAACGAAGCCTTCCGCCTTGGCGTCGTAGGCGCCGTGCACGAGGCCCATGAACTCGCTCGCGACGTTGCGGTGGAACCAGGGCGGCCGGAAGGTGTCCCGCATCACCAGCGTGCGCGGGGCGAAGACGACGAAGTCGAGGTTGCTCACCCCCGCCGTGTCGGAGGCGCTGTGCAGGACGAGGAAGATCGACGGGTCGGGATGGTCGTGGCTGATCGACCCGATCGCGTTGAAGCGGCGCAGGTCGTACTTGTAAGGCGCGTAGTTGCCGTGCCAAGCGACGACGTCGAGCGGCGAGTGGCCCATCGGCGCCGACCACAGGTGGCCCTGGAACTTGGCGACCAGCTCGTGCGGCGCGTCGACGTCTTCGTAGGCTGCGACCGGCGTCAGGAAGTCGCGCGGGTTCGCGAGTCCGTTCGAGCCGATGGGGCCGAGGTCGGGCAGCCGCAGGTTGGCGCCGAAGTTCTCGCAGACGTAGCCGCGCGCTTCGCCGTCGGGCAACTCGACCCGGAATCGGACGCCGCGCGGGATGACGACGATCTCCTGGGGCTCGACGTCAATCGTGCCCAGCTCGGTGACGAAGCGCTGCCGGCCGAGCTGCGGCACGACCAGCATCTCGGCGTCGGCGTTGTAGAAGGCGCGCTTCGTCATCGATCGATTCGCGGCGTAGAGATGCGACGCTGCGCCGGTCAGCGCGGCGGGGCCGCCGTTGCCGGCCATCGTCACCAGGCCGTCGACGAAGTCGGTCGGCGCGGCGGGCATCGGCATCGGGTTCCAGCGCAGCTGGTTCGGCGTCGCCTCGACGTCGTCGAAGGCACCGACGATTCGGCCATCGTCGATCCGTGCGAACGGCTCGTGCATGGCCGCCGGCCGGATGCGGTACAGCCAGGAGCGCCGGTTGTCGGCGCGCGGCGCGGTGAAGGCCGTGCCGCTCAGCTGCTCGGCGTAGAGCCCGTAAGGCGCGCGCTGCGGCGAGTTGCGGCCGACGGGCAGCGCGTCCGGCAGCGCCTCGGTCGCGAACTCGTTGCCGAAGCCCGACTGGTAGCGCAAGCCCTCGCCTCTGCTCATGACGACTCGAGCACGCCGCGCCGGACCTGGTCGCGCTCGATCGATTCGAACAGCGCCTTGAAGTTGCCTTCGCCGAAGCCTTCGTCGCCCTTTCTCTGGATGAATTCGAAAAACACCGGCCCGAGCACCGCCTCGGAAAAGATCTGCAGCAAGAGGCGCGGCCGACCGCCCTCGGTGCTGCCGTCGACGAGGATGCCGCGCGTCTTCAGGGCATCGACGTTCTCGCCGTGGCCCGGCAGGCGGTGCTCGAGCATCTCGTAGTACACGTCGTTCGGCGCCGCCAGCAGCGGCACGCCGGCGAGCGAGAGCTTGTCGATCGTCGCGAGCAGGTCGTCGGTGAGGAGCGCAACGTGCTGGATGCCCTCGCCATTGAACTTCATCAGGAACTCCTCGATCTGCCCGGAGCCCTTCTTCGATTCCTCGTTGAGCGGGATGCGGATTTTGCCGTCCGGTGCGGTCATCGCCTTAGACGTCAAACCGGTGTATTCGCCCTGGATATCGAAGTAGCGGATCTCGCGGAAGCTGAACAGCCGCTCGTAGAAATTCGCCCAGAACGCCATGCGGCCCCGGTAGACGTTGTGCGTGAGGTGATCGAGCGTCTTGAGGCCATGGCCGACCGGCCGCCGGTCGACGCCGGGCAGGAACTCGAAGTCGATGTCGTAGATCGACCTGCCGTCCTCGAAGCGGTCGATCAGGTAGAGCGGCGCGCCGCCAATGCCCTTGATCGCGGGCAGGCTCAGCTCCATCGGCCCGGTCGGCATCTCGATCGGCTGCGCGCCGAGGGCAAGCGCGCGCGAGTAGGCGTGGTGCGAGTCGCGGACGCGAAACGCCAGGCCGCACGCCGACGGCCCGTGCTCTGCCGCGAAGTAGCCGGCGTAGCTCTTCGCCTCGCGGTTGACGATGAAATTGATATCGCCCTGGCGGTAGAGCGAGACGTCCTTCGAGCGGTGCCGCGCGACCTCGCTGAAGCCGAGCTTCTCGAACACCGGCTCGAGCGCGCCCGCCTGCGGCGACGCGAACTCGACGAACTCGAAGCCCGCCAGGCCCATCGGGTTGTCGAACAGGTCAGCCATGAGATCGTTCTCCTTTCGAGCCGCGAGGGGTCGTTCGCCGCGGCTCAGTCGACGCGCTCGAGGTGAGCGCGGAAGTGGGCACCGCGCTCGACATAGCTGGCGGCCGCGCGCTCGAGGCCGGCGACCTCCTCGTCGCCGAGGACGCGCGCCACCTTCGCCGGCGCGCCGAGGATGAGCGACCGCGCGGGGAACGACTTCCCCTCGGTGACGATCGCCCCCGCGCCGACCAGGCAATGGCGGCCGATGACGGCGCCGTTCATCACCACCGCCTGGATGCCGACGAGCGACCCGTCCCCGATCGTGCAGCCGTGCAGCATCGCCTGGTGGCCAACGGTGACGCCGTCGCCGATCGTCAGCGCGAAGCCGGGGTCGGCGTGCAGCACCGCTCCTTCCTGGATGCTGGTGTCGGCGCCAATCGCGATCGTCTCGTTGTCGCCGCGTGCCACGGCACCCGGCCAGACGCTGCTGCGCTCGCCGATCGTGACGGCGCCGATCAGCGTCGCCTCGGCGGCGATGAACGCCGAGGCGGCGACGCGGGGGGTTCTTTCGCCGATGCGGTAGAGGGCCATGGATGAGAGCGTAACGCGAGGGCGCGGCGCCGTTCAGTCGACGGCGATATTGGCCTTCTTCGCCAGCCGCGCATAGCGCTCCTGCTCGCTGCGCATGATCTGCGCTGCCGCTTCGGGCGTCGTCGGTGCGATGACGTTCTCCTGCCTCGCCATCGCCGCGCGCACGTCGGCATCGGCGAAGGCAGCGACGACCGCGTCGTGAAGGCGCTTGACCTCGGCGGCGGGCATTCGGGCCGGGCCGACGACGGCGAACCAGCCGGCGACGTCGACGTCGGGGTAGCCCTGCTCGGCGATCGTCGGCAGGTCGGGCAGCGACGCCAGGCGCATGCGGCCGGTGACGCCGATCGCGCGCAGCGCGCCGCTCTGGAGATGACCCTGCACGGCCGGCAGGGCGACGATGCCGAAATCGACCTGGCCGCCGATCAGGTCGGCCAGCATCGGCCCCACACCCTTGTACGGAATGTGCTTCGCGTCGACGCCGGCGGCCTCGACGAACATCTCGCCGCCGAGGTGGATGATCGTGCCGTTGCCTGACGAGGCGAAGTTGTAGGCCCCGGGCTTGTTCTTGAGCAGCGCGACCATCTCCTTCGCGTTCCTCGCCGGCAGCTTGCTCGGGTTGACGACGAGCACGAACGGCGTCGCGCCGACGACGCTGATCGGCGTGACGTCGGCGAGGCTGTCGTACGGCATCTTCTTGTAGACGCTCGGATTGACGGCGTGGTTGTTGGAGACGAAGGCGATCGTGTTGCCGTCGGGCGCGGCCTTCACCAGCGCCGACGTGCCGGTGATGCCGCCGGCACCGGGCAGGTTCTCGATCACGACCGACTGGCCGCCGAGCGACGTGGTGAGCGCCGGGGCCACCGCTCGCACGATGGTGTCGACGCCCGAGCCCGCCCCGACCGGAAGGATGACGCGCAGCGGCGGCCGGTCGGCGCCGTGCGCGGGCGATAAGGCGGTGCACGCGCCGGCCGCGAGGGCGAACAGCGCGTTGCGGCGCGTGAGGGTCGGCGTCGTCATTCGGATCGTCTCCGTTGTCATCGTGTCATCCCGGCGGAGCGAAATTTCGGCGGCCGAAGAAATCTCCGCTTCGTTCAGGATGAGGTCGGTCGCCTATTTCGCGCCAGCGCGGCGAGGACCTCGTCGGTGTGCTCGCCGATCTTCGGCAGCGGCCGGCGCACGCCCGGACGGCGCCCGCCGAGCGTGATCGGCAGCAGGACGACGTCGGTCGTTGTGCCGTCCTCGGTCTGCATTGGCACCAGGCCGCCGCTTTCCTTCAGGTGCGGGTCGTGGACGAGTTGTTCGGGCTTGACGATCGGCGCATACGGCAGTCCCGCCGCCTCTAGCTTGGGAACGAGCTCCGCGACGTCGTGATGGCGCAGGAGCTCGGCGAGCTTCCTGAGCAGCTCGGGGCGGAGCGCGACGCGCTTCTCGTTGCTCGAGAGGGCTGGGTCGGCGGCGAGCTCCGGCGCCTCGAGGACGCGGCAGAGGATGAGGAACTGGCGGTCGCTCACCGCCCCGATGAAGAGCTGCTCGTCGTTCTTCAGCTCGAAGACGTCGTAGACGCTCCACGACGACACGCGCGACGGCATCGGCGGCACCGGCTCACCGGTCATGAGGTGCTGCTGCATGTTCTGCGCCGACAGGAACACGCAGTTCTCGAAGAGGGCGCTTTGGATTTCCTGGCCGCGGCCGGTGCGGTCGCGCTCGCGCAGCGCGGCGAGCACGCCGATGGCGCCGAACATACCGCCCATGATGTCGTTGACCGACGTGCCGGCGCGCAGCGGCCGGCCGACGGGGCCGGTCATGTAGGCCAGGCCGCCCATCATCTGCACGACCTCGTCGAGGGCGACCCGGTGCTCGTACGGGCCGGGCAGGAAGCCCTTGTGCGACACGAAGACGACCTGCGGGAACTCGGCCGCGAGCGCCGCGTGGTCGAGGCCGAGCGAGGCCATCAGCCCCGGCCGGAAGTTCTCGAGGACGACGTCGCTCGCGCCGATCAGCTCCTTCGCGGCGGCCACGCCGTCGGGCGAATGAAGGTCGAGGACGACGCTCTTCTTGTTGCGGTTGAACGAGCGGAAGAAGCCGATCCCGAGGCCCGGTAGGTTCCGGGTCTTGTCGCCGCCGGGCGGCTCGACCTTGATCACCTCGGCACCGAGGTCGGCGAGGATCATCCCGCACGTCGGACCCATCACCATGTGCGTGAACTCGACGGCGCGGACGCCGTCGAGGGGCAGGCCGTCGTGGGGCTCGCTCGTCATGAGGGCGGTCTCCGATTCCAGGGAAGCGACAGAAGCGTGGGTGCAGGCGCCACTCTAGGCCCTTTGGCCGGTCCCCTCGTGCCGATCGAGAATGCCGCCTGCAGCCAAGGCAACGCCAACGGCGATCATCGGGAGTGCGTGACATCGACCTCAAAACGCTCCGCCTCTTCGTCGCCGTGTGCGACTGCCGATCGATGGCGCGCGCCGCCCAGCAGGAGGGAATCGAGCCCTCGGCGATCAGCAAGCGCGTCGCCCAGCTCGAGGACGACCTTGGCGTCGAGCTGCTGGTGCGCGGCCGGCGCGGCGTGGAGACGACGCCGGCGGGCCTGGTGCTGCTGGAGCACGCGCGCGGCATCGTCTTCACGATGGACCGGGTCGTCGCCGACGCGGCGTCGTTCCGGGGCGGCCTCCGGGGGCACGTGCGTTTGATCGCCAGCGCCTCGGCGATCGCCGAGGCGCTCCTCGACGACATCGCCGCCTTCATGCGCGAGCCCGAGAACGGTAACATCAGAGTCGACATTGAGGAGCGTCCCTCGCGCGACCTCGTTCGCGAAGTGAGCGATGGCAACGCCTCGCTCGGCGTCTGCTGGGCCGAGGTTGATTTCGCAGGCCTGGCGCAACGCCCGTACCGGCGCGACCGGCTGGCGCTCGCCGTCTACGCCGGCCATTCGCTCGCGGGACGAGCGTCGCTCCAATTCGAGGAGACGCTCGCGTTCGAGCACGTCGGCCTGCCGCCGTCGGCGTCCGTGCACACGATGGTTCAACGCGCCGCGGCGCGCGCCGGTCGCACGGTCTCGTACCGCGTCATCGTCTCCGGCTTCGACGCCGTGCTGAAGGTCGTCGCCGCCAACCTCGGCGTTGGCGTCGTTCCCCTCGGGGTCGGCAGGGGCGGCGCCGCAGCTGCCGACATCCAGCTGATCCCGATCGCCGACGCCTGGGCCGAGCGCCGCTTCGCGATCTGCTTTCGCCCGTCGGAGGCGTTGCCGCCAGCCAGCCTTCGTCTCGCCGGCCATCTGGAGGCGCGCGCGGCGCTCGCCGCGGCGACGTCATGAACGGCGTTCGTGGCCTGGCGCTGCTGCTGCTCCTGCAGGCGGTCGGCGAGAGCGTCGCGCGGGCCTTCGCGCTTCCCGTCCCGGGCCCGGTGTTCGGCATGGTCCTGCTGCTCGTCGCTCTGCGCTGGCCGCTGCTTCGCGCGCCGGTGGCCGCCGCCGCCGACTTCCTGCTCGCCCATCTCTCGCTTCTCTTCGTTCCGGTCGGCGTCGGCGTCGTCACCCACCTCGACGTCGTCTCGGAGTACGGGCTGCGGCTGCTCGCGGTCATCGTCGTCTCGACCTGGATCGGCATGGCCGTGACGGCGCTGGTGCTTCGTGCCGCCCTGCGACGCGAAGGGGCCCGGGAGCCCGGCGATGGATGAATTCGTCCAGCTCTGGGTCTACCTGTCGTCGACGCCGCTCTTCGGCCTGACGGCGACCCTCGTCACCTACGCGCTCGCCCAGCTCGCCTACGAGCGCCTCGGCCGCGCTCCCTGGGCCAACCCGGTCCTGTGGTCGGTGGTCGCCATCGGAGTCGTCCTGGTCGCGACGCGGACGGGCTATCCGACCTACTTCGCCGGCGCCCAGTTCATTCATGTGTTGCTGGGCCCCGCCGTGGTCGCGCTGGCTTGGCCGCTCTGGGTGCGCCGCGCCGAAGTCAGGCGTCGCGGCGTCGCCCTGACGCTGGCGGCGCTCGCCGGTGGCGCGGCGGCGGCGGGCAGCGCCGTGGCCGCGGCGCGGTTGCTCGGCATGCCGCTCGACATCGTCCGCTCGCTCGCGCCGAAGACGGTGACGGCGCCGGTGGCGATGGGACTCGCCGAGCGCATCGGTGGCGTTCCTGCGCTTGCCGCCGTCTTCGCGGTGCTGACGGGGATGGTCGGCGCCCTTTCGGCGAAATACCTGTTCGACGCCATGCGAATCGATTCCTGGTCGGTACGCGGCTTCGCCCTCGGCACGGCCTCGCACGGCATCGGCGCCGCCCGGGCGATCCAGGTCCACGGGGACGCCGGCGCCTACGCCGGAATCGCCCTCGGCTTGCAGGTGCTCATCGCCTCGACCCTGCTTCCGCTCGTCTTCCGCTGGTTCGGCTGAGAGCGAGATCGGGGCAGTGCTCCATTCGATCTTCAAGCAGGATCTTCGCGATCCCGCGCGGGCGGCGGATGGGCTGGTCCTAGGGCGGGCACGCACGCGGATTGACAGGATCGACCGTCATGCAAGGAGCACCAGCCATGTCGATCGCCGCCCGAACACCGGCGTCCGATCCGAAAGAAGAAGAATCCAGGAACGGGCCGATCAGTTGGATGCCTCGCCGGAGCAGATCCGGGAGGCCATCGCGGCCGTGGGCCCGCGTCCGGCGGACATCGACATGCATCTGAAGGGCTCGCGCAGCTCGAGCAACAGCGACGGGGCCACGACGCCGTCGGTAGAGCGCGATGGTGCGAATGCGTGACGCCTGGACGGACGCGTGTCGTCGTCGCACCCGCGCGCGAGCCGTCAATCGTCGGAGCTGGACTTTGAGGCCGTTCGCCAAGCCCCCCGCACGGCAGTTCTCGAGCACTACCCCGCGCGTCGGGCACCATGCCCTGCACCTGACGCTCACGCCGGCCGCGCTCCACCCGGCGCGACGCTGCGCGACGGGCCGACGCCCAGGCGCTCGAAGGCGCGCGCAAGCTGCAGCACGGCGAGGTCGCCGTGGGGACGGCCGATCAGCTGCACGCCCATCGGCAGCCCGTTGTCCTTGCCAAAGCCGACCGGCATTGCGATGCACGGCAGTCCGGCGAGGGTCGCGTAGATCACGACTTCCATCCAGCGGTGATACGTGTCCATTGCGCGGCCGGCGATGGTCTGCGGCCAGCGCCACTCGGCCGGGAACGGCCAGACCTGCGCGCTCGGCAGCGCCAGCGCGTCGTAGCGCTCGAAGAGCGCGAGCATGCGGTTGTGGAATGCGGTGCGCTCGGCGCAGGCGTGCACGGTCTGCATGCCGGTGAGACCCTGGCCCTGGTCGTATTCCCAGAGCGCTTCGGGCTTGATCCGGGCGCGGTTGTCGGGGTTGGCGAGGTGCGGCGCGATGCGCGCAGCGACGCTCCAGCGCCGCCACACGAGCCATGTCTGCCATACGCGCTCGGGGGCGAAGCCGAGGCTGGCCGGCTCGACCATGCCGCCGACCTCCGCGATGCGCGCCAGGCCGCGCTCGCAGAGCTCGACGATGCCCGGCTCCATCGCCAGGTAGCCGTCAAGATTGCCGAGCCAGCCGATGCGAACGCCGCGTGGATCGGAGTCGTCGACGTTCGCCGCGTAAGACTCCTTCGCCGCAATCGAAAGCGGCACGCGCGCGTCCCAGCCGGCCTGGACGTCGAGCAGCGCGGCGACGTCGCGCACCGTGCGCCCCATCGGCCCTTCGGTGCTGAGCAGCGCTACCCAAACATCGCTCGACGGCCAGCGCGGCACCCTCCCTTGGCTCGGCCGGAAGCCGTAGACGTCGTTCCAGCCGGCCGGGTTGCGCAGGCTCCCCATGAAGTCGCTTCCGTCGGCGACCGGCAGCATGTGGGTCGCGAGCGCGACCGCCGCGCCGCCGCTGCTGCCGCCTGCCGACTTCGTGCCTGCGAAGGCGTTGCGCGTGACGCCGAACACTTCGTTGAAGGTGTGCGAGCCGAGGCCGAACTCGGGGGTATTGGTCTTGCCGATCACGATGCAGCCGGCCGCCTTCATCCGCTCGACCATCAGCGCGTCGTGATCGGGCACGCGATCGGCGAGGAGCGGCGAGCCGATTGTGCTCGGGATGCCTTTCGTTTCCGCCGCATCCTTGATCGCCTGCGGCATGCCGTGCATCCAGCCGAGGCTTTCGCCGCGCGCGAGCGCTGCGTCGCGAAGGTCGGCCTGGCGTAGTAGGTCGCCTTCGTCCTGGAGGCTGACGATCGCGTTCACGCCGGGGTTGACGGCGGCGACGCGGTCGAGCGTCGCGCGCATCACCTCGCGGCACGACAACTCCCTGGCGTGGATGGCGCGCGAGAGCGCGTCGGCGTCGAGGTCGGTGAGCGTCACGGGGCGGTCCTCCGTCGGAAGAGGGCGAAAGGTCATCGCGACCCGAACATCATCTGGCGCGCGATCGCCGACTTGACCGGCCCGAGCGCCTGCAGCGCGGCGATGCCGACGCCGCGCGCGGTCGCCGCCCCAGGCAGGATCCACGTGAAGCTGCGGGCGAGGAAGTCGGTCGCGGCGATCATCGCCCAGCGGTCGGGCGCGCGCTGCCATTCAAGGCGGCGCAGGACGGCGTCGACGTCGCGGTTCCTGGCCAGCGAGCGCACCAGCTCGAAGGCGTCGCGCATGCCGAGGTTGAGGCCCTGGCCGGCGACCGGGTGCAGCGTCTGCGCCGCGTTGCCGATCCGCACCGTGCGGCCGTCGGTGAGGGTGCGCTCGGCGGAAAGGCCGAGGGGAAACGCCTTCAGCGGCGAGATCGACGCGAGGCGCGGTGTGCGCGGATGGAAGATCGTGTCGAGGACCGCGACCCGCTGCGTGTCGTCGAGGTCCTTGACCGGATCGTCGCTGCTATCGACGCACCAGACCAGGCCGGCGCGACCGTCCTTCAGCGGCAGCAGCGCGGCCGGACCGTGGCGCGTGAAACGCTCATAGGCGACGCCGCCGGTACCCGTCCCGTTGGCGAAGGTGGCTACGCCAACCCACGCGGTCTGGCCGTAGTCGTGGCGCAGTGCGGGCTTGCGCTCGCCCGCGACGAGTTCGCGCTTGGGCGCCGTCACGAAGACGCCACCCTCGGCGACGACGGCGAGATCGAATCGCTCGACGAGGCCGCTGGCTGCGTCGAGCTCGACGCCGGCCGGTGCGACGACGTTATTGAGCGCGCTCACGCTCGTGCCGAATCGGCTGACGAGGCGCTGCGGCTCGCGCGCGTGCGCCGCCAGCCACGCCGATTGCAGGGGAGCGACGACCTGGCCGTAGCTCATCACCGCGCCCAGCATCGGCACAGCCTCGTCGATCGCACGGATCGTCAGCGCGGGCTCGCGCAGGCGCGGCGAGAGCGCCGCAAGCAGGGAAGGCGCGTCCTGCGAGACGTGCACCTCGGCGATCGGCTGCGCGCTCCCGGGCCGCCAGGCGTCGAGGCGCTGCAGCAGCTGCACGGTGCCGAGCGAAAGCGCGAGCGTGCGCGGGTCGCCGGACACATCCTTCTCGAGCGGGCGGGCATCGAAGAGCGTCACATTGGCGTCGGGCAGCGCCGCCGCGGCGTGCAGCGCCAATGCCAGCCCCACCGGTCCGGCGCCGATCACGGCAAGCTTCAAGGAAGTCGATTCGTTCATGCGTGGACACCCCTTCAGGGGATTGTTTCGCCGGGGCGCGCCTTATTATTCGCCGCACCCGGATGTCCGGGGCTAGTGTGGAGTACCGCTGCCATGGCGCTGATGGATTTCATCAAAAAACAGTTCATCGACATCATCGAGTGGACGGAAGACAGCGATGGCACGCTGGCCTGGCGCTTCCCGATGGAAGACCGCGAGATCCAGAACGGCGGCTCGCTCACGGTACGCGAGTCGCAGGTCGCGATGTTCGTCAACGAGGGCAAGGTCGCCGACGTGTTCGGCCCCGGCCGCTACACGCTGACCACCGCGACCTTGCCGGTCCTCACCTACCTGCAGAACTGGGACAAGCTCTTTCGCAGCCCGTTCAAGAGCGACGTCTATTTCTTCTCGACGCGCCAGCAGATCGACCAGCGCTGGGGCACGAGCCAGCCGGTGACGATCCGCGACAAGGACTTCGGCGCCGTGCGCCTGCGCGCCTTCGGCAACTACAGCTATCGGATCGCCGACCCGCGCCTTTTCTACAACGAGATCTCGGGTACACGCGAGCGCTACACCGCCCAGGAGCTCGACGGCCAACTACGCGGCCTGATGCTGCAGAACATTTCTGACGCGGTCGGCGCGAGCGGCACGCCGTTCCTCGACCTCGCGGCCAATCAGGTCGCCTTCGCCGAGGCGCTGAAGAAGGCGACCGCCCCGGCGTTCGCCAAACTCGGCCTGACGCTCGAGATGGTGACGATGCAGAACATCTCGCTGCCGGAAGATCTGCAGAAGATCCTCGACCAGAAGATCGGCATGGGCATGGTCGGCGATATGGGCAAGTTCATGCAGTACCAGACCGCGCAGTCGATCCCGGCGCTCGCCGCCGGAGCGGGCGGCGACGGCGGCGGCATCGTCGGCAGCGCTGTGGGCCTCGGCGCCGGCGTCGCCCTCGGCCAGGTGATGGCTAGCCAGCTCGGCCAGGGGCTCAACGCCGCGGCGCCCGGCGCGCCCGCGGCCGCGGCGGGCGCGGCGCCCGCCGGCGTCAAGGCGGAAGACGTGATGAGCACGCTCGAGCGCCTCGGCGAGATGAAGAGCAAGGGCATCCTGACGCAGGAAGAGTTCGACGCCAAGAAGGCCGAGCTGCTGAAGAAGCTGGTCTGAGCAAGCGAGCGACGGGTCGCCTCACGCGCGACCCCGCTTCCTGACTTGGCCACCACCGAACCCTCACCGCAGCGCGCTTACCGCGCGGCGTGCCCCAACTGCGGCGCGCCGGTCGAGTTCCGCTCGGCGGCGTCGCCGTTCGCGGTGTGCAGCTTCTGCCGCTCGACCGTCGTTCGCGCGGGGGACGCGCTGCGCAAGATCGGCGAGAGTGCCGAGCTATTCGACGACCACACGCCGCTCCAGCTCGGAGTCGCCGGCAAGTACCAGGGCGCACCTTTCACGCTCGTCGGCCGCCTCCAGTACCGCTACGCCGACGGCACCTGGAACGAGTGGCACGCACTCTTCGAGAGCGGGCCCGACGTGCAGAAGTCGGGCTGGCTGTCGGAAGACAACGGCCGCTACGTCGTCGCCTTTGACGCGCCGCTGACGACGCCGTTGCCGCCCGCGGAGAACCTGAGGCCGGGTGCGCCGCTCACCGTCAACGGCCAGAGCTGGACCGTCGGATCGGTCGTCGCCGCCAAGCTGATCGCGGCCGAAGGTGAGCTGCCGAAGCGGCCGAACCTGGAGCATGGATTCGTCGTCGCCGACCTGCGCTCGGCGCGGGGCGAAGTCGGTACGGTCGACTACAACGACCCGGCGCGCCCGGCCTGGTCGATCGGCAATTCGGTCGCGCTCTCCGGCCTCGCCCTCACGGGCCTGCGTGCCGAGAGCGAGAAGGCGCTCGCTGGCCGCACGCTGCAGTGCCCAAGCTGCGGCGCGGCGCTCGCGGTCAAGCTGGCGACGACTCAGTCGATCGTCTGCGCGCAGTGCCGGTCGGTGGTCGACCTCACGTCGGCGCAGCAGGGCGACGTCGGCGGCGACCTTGCCCACTACGCGCAGGCCAATGGGGGAGAGCCGCAGATCCCGCTCGGCAGCGTTGGCACGCTCGCGCTCGGCAGCGCCACGCCGTTGCCTTGGCAGGTGGTCGGGTACGTCGAGCGGTGCGAAGTGGCGCAGGGCGACGACGACGAGCAGACCCTCTGGCGCGAGTACCTGCTTTATCACCGCAGCGAAGGCTTTGCGTTCCTCGTCGACGCGCAGGACGGCTGGAGCTGGTCGGCGCCGATCGCCGGCGCGCCGCAGTCGTTCGGCGAGAGCGTCAATCACGAGGGCGTGCTCTATCGCAAGCTCTACGAGTACGTCGGCAAGGTCACCTACGTGCTCGGCGAGTTCTACTGGCGCCTCGCGCGCGACGAGCGCACCGCCAACATCGACTACGTCGGCACCGGCGCGGCCGCCGCCAGGCGCCTCAATCGCGAGCAGACCCAGGGCGAGGGCACAAGCGAGGTCGTCTGGTCGGCGGGCGAGACGCTCTCCGCCGCGGCCGTGCTCGACGCCTTTCGCCTGGCGCCGAGCCAGCGCGCCGCGCTAGAGCGCGACGCTCTGCCGACCACGTTCAAGGGCTCGCTGCTCGGCAAGATCTTCTTCTGGGCCTTCATCATCGTCCTGGTAGTGATGCTGTTCCGCTGCGGCAGCGGCGGCGGCCCGGGCGATTGCAGCGAGACTCGCAACACCTTCGGCGACGCGTCGCAGGAGTACCAGAATTGCCTGGCGAGCCAGCGCAGCGGCAGCGGCTATCGCAGCGGCGGCGGCTCGTTCGGCGGTTTTTCCAGCGGCGGCGGGCACAAG
>JBBRFW010000072.1:0-19269 GCA_038241255.1 Burkholderiales bacterium
GTTGGCCCAGGCGCTCTTCGCGGCCGCGCTCCAGTCGACGCCGCTGTGCTCCCAGAAGCGGCGGTCCTCGCTCAGCACGATGGCGTTGAGCAAAGCCGGCGACATCTCGGCAATCGGCACCCAGGCGAGGCGCCGCACCGACTTGTCGACGCGCACCGTCTGGATGGCGACGCCATGCCGATCGAGCAGCGTCACGTCGGAAGGCCGATGCGCCGCCTTCACCTCGGCAAAGCTGGCGATGCCGTTGCCGCCCTGCGCGGCGCCGACCGCACACACGGCAAGCGCCGCAGCGATCGCCCTTCGCATCACGGCGCGACCTCGACCGCCGCGTTCGGCGCCTCGCCGAAGCTCTCGGGCGCATACATCGCCTCGACGCGCGTCGGCGGCAACGCGAAGCGGCCCGGATTGTTGAGGCGCACGCTGTACTCGATCACATGCTTGCCGCGCGGCAGGTACTCGTAGTAGCTGCGAAACGCCTCGAAGCTGCGCTCCTCGTAGGCCGGCCAGGCCGAACCTGACTGCTTCTCGGTGCGCGTCGCCAACTGCGAGTCGCGGCCGAGGCCGGAGCCGAGGATGGTGGCGCCGCCGGGCACCGGATCGCTGACGACGACCCAGGTCATGTCGGCCTGCGCGTCGATCTCGAGATGCACCTTGATCACGTCGCCGCGCGACCAGCGCGACTTGTCCTTCTGCTCGACGGCACTGATGCTGCGCGACACGGTGTAGCCGGCCGAGAACGGCGCCTTCAGCGGAATCGCGGCGAGGCTTTGCACCGTCAGCCACGGCGTGCCGCTGCCTTGCTGCGAGACGACGAGCGTGCCAGGGCCCGGCGGCCAGGGCAGGCTGACCTTGCCGCCGGCGGCTTGCGTGGCCCAGTCGGCGACGCGCGTCGAAGGCACGCCGACGCCAGGCGGCGACAGCTCGATCGCCGCCACCGTCGCGCCGGCGATCTTCTGCGACTCGAACTTCGCCGCGAACTTGTCGAGGGCGAGCGAGCCCCATAGGTTGGCCGTCGTCGTCAGCCAGGCGCCGCGGCGTTGCCGGCCGAGCGAGCCGACCACCATCTTCGGCAGGTCGTCCTTCCAGGCCGGATCGTCGAGCACGGCGAGGATGAGGCGCGCCGCATTGGCGTCGGCGCTGTCCATCAGCCACCACCAGAAGTCGCTTTCCTCGGTGCTGAACTTGAGCGTCGTGCCGCCGTAGGTCAGGCGACCGCGCAGGATCTGGTTGGCTTCTTCGAGACGCCTGGCGCGGTCGGGCACGCCGTCGACGCGCTTCAGGATGTTGAGCCAGTCGATCACCGCCGCGGTCGGCCAGACGTTGGGCGTAAGGTTGATCGAGCCGAGCATCTTCGGCTGGGCCCGGCCATAGCGAGAGAGCGCCTCGATCGCGGCGAGCTTGCGCACGTCGAGATCGGCGCGCGGCGACCAGAACTTGCGCTCGATGCGGCCTTCGACGAAGGCGGCGAGGCCGCCCAGCATCGCGTCGCGTGCCGGCGCCGGCAGCTCGAAGCCGGCCTCGTGCGTCGCCGCGAGCACGTAGGCGGTGAGCCGGTCGCTGCCGTGCGAAGCGTCGCCGTCGCGCGGCGGAAAGTAGCTGGCCAGGCCGTCGCCGTCGAGGTAGGTCGGCAAGGCGTTGGCCACACCGGCCCAGAGCGCCGCGTCCTTCAGACCGACCGACTTCGATGTCTTCTGTTCGAGGCAGACGAAAGGATAGGTCTCGAAGAAGCGGCGCATGCCGGGCAGCGCGCCGCTGAGTTTGGGCTGCACCGCGACGACGAGGCCGCCGCGCACCTTGGGCGCGCTCGGCGCCGCGCCGGTCAGCGGCGCACCGACGAGCAAGGCGTCGGCAGGCGCGGCGACCGGCAGCGTGTAAGTGCCTTCGAGCTGCGCCAGGGTCGCCTGCAGCACGCGCACCGGCACCGCCGCGGCGACGAGCTGGGTCACCTTGAGGCGGTCCTTCGCATTGGCTTCATCGGCGGCCGCTTCCCAGGTGATGCTGAACGCATCGGCCGGCACGTTGATCGGCCAGACGACTTCCTTCGCCGCCCCGGCGGCGAGCACGACGTCCTGCGCTGGCAGGACGATCGGCAGGCGCGTGATCTCGCCGTTCGGCGCAGGCAGATTCGCGGTGCCCTGCAGCGTCGCCCTGACCTTCATCTCGCGCGGCGTCGTGTTGCGCAAGGTCAGCATGGCGCTGAACTGGTCGCCGTCGCGCACCAGCGGCGGCAGGCCGGCGAGCACCTGCAGATCCTGCGTGACGCGGATGCTGGTGCTGCCGGTGCCGAACTTCTGCACGTCGGCATCGGCGATGGCGACGAGCTTGAAGCTGGTCAGCGAATCGTTGAGCGGCACCTCGACGGTCGCTTCGCCGTTGGCGTCGAGCGTCACGCTCGGCTTCCAGACCAGCAAGGTGTCGAACAACTCGCGCGTGGCGCCGCGCCCGCCGCCGCCGCCCGCGGCCACGGCCTTGCGACCGTAGTGGCGACGGCCGATGATTTCACTTTGCGCCGTGCTCGTCTCGACGCCCCAGGCGCGCTCGTGGATCATCGCCTCGAGCAGGTTCCAGGAGTCGTTGCCGCGCAGCGCGAGCAGGCCCTCGTCGACGGCGGCGAAAGCGACGTCGGCGCCGGCCAGCGGCTTGCCGCCCTGCGTCACCTTGATGCGCGCCATCGCCTTCTGACGCACCGCGTACTGCGGCTTGTCGGCCGTCACCATCACCTGCAGCTCGTGCGCGGCGAGCCCGACCTTGAGCTGCGCAACACCGAGCTTGAACGCCGGCTTGGCGAGATCGATCATGGCCGTCGGCGCCTGCCAGTCCTTGCTGTCGCCGCGAAAGCTCCGCCACCATGCGAGCGGCTCCTTCCAGCCCCAGGTGAAGAATGAATACCAGGGCGTCTCGCGGATGCGACCGCGCAAGGCGAGCACGCTGACGTAGACGTTCGGCCCCCAGCCCGGCTCGATCTTCAGCTCGACGGTCGGGTCGTCGCCGCGCAGCGTCACGACCTGGGTCGCGATGACGCCTTCGCGCTCGACCGCGACCAGCGCCGTCGCCTCGCGGAACGGCATGCGCACCTGCAGGCGCGCCGTCTCGCCCGGCTCGTAGCGCTTCTTCTCCGGCAGCACGTCGATGCGGTCGTCGTTGTCCTGCGAGAACCAGAGCTCGCCCTGCCTGGTGATCCAGACGCTGGCCGCCGCGGCGACCGGGTTGCCGGCGCCGTCTTTCGCTTCGGCGATCAGCTCGACCTGTCCGGCCGTCTCGAGCGAAGCCTCGCAGAGCAGCAGGCCGCGGTCGTCGGTCGGGCCCGAGCAGAGCGACCCCAGCTCCTTGACGTCGGTGTGGTTCTCGTAGGCGTAGAAGCCGCCGACCATGCGCTTGCGGGTCGAGATGATCTGGCTGACGCGGCCGCGCACCGCCACGGCCTGGCCCTTGATCGGCTTGCCTGCAGTGTCGAGCGCGAGCACCGTGAATTTGGCGCTGCCGCGATTGCTCGCCCACGAGCCGGCGCGCACGCCGAGCACGACGGCGCTCGGCCACAGGTCGACGCGCGTCGCCACCGTCTGCGTCTCGCCGTTCGGATCGTTGAAGCTGACCTCGGCGTCGATCTGGCTCGGCCGCGTCAGCTTCGGCAGGTCCTTGAGCGTGAAGGTCGCGGCGCCGTTTCGATCGGTCGTCAGCGGCAGCTTGTCGGCGACGAGCTTGCCGTCGCGGGCGCTGCTGTCGCTTTCTTCGTTCTCGTTGCCTTCCTGCTCGGCCTTCTTCGGATCGCGCGGCGGCTCGAACGAGAACTCGTCGTAGCCGGCGAAGCTGGGGCTGCGGCTCTTCAGCAGGGCCGAGGCGCGCAACGGTGCGCCGCTCATCGGCCCGCCGGAGAAGTAGCTCATCTGCACGTCGACGCCGACGCTGGCCGGCGCGACAGCCACGGTCTTCGGCCCCGACAGGCGCGCGTCGACGAGCGGCAGGCGGAATTCCTCGACGCGGAAATTGCCGCTCGTCCAGCTGCGCTGACGCGCCTCGCCTTCTTCTTCGCCTTCGCGCGGCTTCGCGCCGGCAACTTCGCGCTCGAGCGTCACCTCGTAGACGCCGAGCTTGGCCGCCGGCGGGATGCTCCAGGTCGTGACCGCGCTGCGCCCGCCGCCGTTCCATTGCAAGGGAAAGACGAACTCCTGGCCGCTGCCTTGATGCACGAGCTTGACGCGCGTCGGCAGCTTGTCGGCCGGCACCGCGGCGAGGCCGCTCGCCGTCTCGGTGCGGATGAAGTGCTTCATCGAGACCGTCTCGCCGGTGCGGAACAGGGTGCGGTCGAAGACGGTCGCGGCGCGCAGGTCGGGCTCGGCGCCACGACCGGTCGGCACATTGAAGCGCCACGACTCGATGCCTTTTTGCCAACTGCTGAAGACGAAGGCGACGTCGGTCGCGCCACCTTTGTCATCGGCCTTGCGCGCGGTGACGAAGTAGCCGCTGTCGGCCGGGCAGTGCTCGAAGGTCGCGTCGAGCGCACGTTGCACCAACGCCAGGCCCTTGGCATCGGTCTTGCCGTTCCAGAGCGGCTTGCCGTAGCAATCGCCCACGACGACGTCCGCAGCTTCGACCGGCTTGCCGCGATCGAGCGTCGTCACCCAGACGACACTGTTCTCGCGGCCCTGCTTGAAGTGCACGCCGAGGTTGGTGACGAGCACGCCGGTGCGCACGTACATCGGCGCGCGCTTGTCGAGCAGCGACTGGCCGAGACGCAGCGACTCGATCTCGACGACGTGATAGCCCGGCCCGTCGAGCGGCAGGCCGACGACCTCGAACGGCCGCGGATCGCCGCCGGCGAGCTGCGGCAGCTCGAGCCGCCGGGCGCCGGCGTCCTTGGCGAGCAACGAGATCTCGCGCGTGCCGATGCGGTTCTCCGCCTTGCGCTTGATCGGCCTGCCTTTGGCGTCGGTGTCCTCGACGGTGATGAACCACTCGCTCTTCGGCCGGCCGAGCTCCTGCGCCGTCAGCTGCGTCTCGTGGTACTTCTGCACCTGGGCGTACCAGGCCAGGATGTCGGCATCGCTCTGCAGTCGCTTGACGCGGACCTGGCCGCCGCTCGTGCTCGCCGCCGCCGCCGATGGACGCAGGTCGGACTGGACGTGGCGCAGGGTGACGGGCAGCGTCGCATCCGCGTTGCGCTCGACGATGCCGAAGGGTGCGGCCGCGAACTTGGCGATCGGCGGCGCCGCGCCGGTCGCGACCTTGAGCGGGAAGCTCGCTGCATTGGCCAGGGGTCGGCCGGCGTTGTCCTGCAGGTTGCGCGGCAAGGCGACGACATACGACGCGTTCTCGGCAAGCGGCTTCGGAAAGAAGACTTCACTGAACTCGACCGCCTTGTCGTCCTTGTCGAACACCGGTGCCAGCCCATCGCCGCTGGCCGGCTCCAGGCGCAGCTGCGCCGCCTGCTCGCGCGAGATCGGCGCCGAGAAGCGCAGGCTCATCGGCCGGATCGGCAGGCAGGGCGCCGAAGCCTTCTCGCGCTCGCAGCTGAACTCGGCGGTGAAGGCGGCGCGCACGTGCAGGCGGAAGCGCTGCTCGATCGAGGTAGCGACCTGCGGATTGGCGGTCGAGGCGATGCCCTTGCCCCAGACCAGCCGGACCGCGGCACCGTTCGGCAACGGCCGGTCGCAGCGCGCGACCAGGATGCGCGGCGCCTGCTCCCTGGCGATGCGGCGTGCCTTCAGCAGTTGCTCGCGCAAGTCGCCGCCGACCAGGCGCAGCGGCAGCCGCTCGCCGATGCCTTCGACCTCGCACCAGGCGTTGGCGAGCACGCTCGCCTCGACGGCCGGCCCGCTCAGCCGCATCAGGAAGTGCTGGTCTTCCTCGATCTCGCCGCCCTCGCCGGGCTGCATCGAGACGATCGCCGGGCCGCCGGTGGAAAAGCTGAACTCGCGGCTCCCGGCCAGAGTCGTTGCGCTGGTCGAAGCGGCGCTCGCCGCCGCAGCCGGCTTCCATTCCGCGCGCAGCTTCGCCGTGCAGCGCGTGCCCGGTGGCACGGGGTCGCGAAAGTCGTAGAGCCAGACGCGGTCGCTGGCCCAGCGGCCGGCGCCGGCCGGCGTCTTGCCGTCGCACACGACAACGAAAGGATCGGCGAGCCGCGGGTCGCCGAAGGCGACGACCGCGGCCGAGAACTTGACCGCGATCTGGCGTACTTGCGCGACCTCGCCCTGCGGCGTCGCTGCGACGACCGCGACGGCGTGCGCAGCGGACGCGACGAACGACAAGGCCACAGCCAAGGCCGCGGCGATCAGGCACTTCTTCATTCGAGCTCCCGCAAGACCCGGCGAGTCTATGAGGGAGTCGGCGCGCCCTCGGCAAATCGTTCGATTTCCTGCCCGACTCTGGACAAGGTGTCGTCCCAATGAGCCGATCGCGTCTGGCGAAACAGCCGGACGCTCTCGTACCAGGGGCTGTCTTCCCTCTCGAGCAGCCAGCGCCAGTCGGGGTTGAACGGCAGCAGCAGCCAGACCGGCTTGCCCATCGCCGCCGCGAGATGGGCCACCGAGGTATCCACCGATATCACCAGGTCGAGATTGGCGATCAATGCGGCCGTCTCGGCAAAGTCGATCAGTTCCCTGTCGAAACGCTCGATTGCCGGCCGCTGCTCGAGCCATGTCGCATCGGCCGCTCGAATCTCGTTCTGAAGGGAGATGAATCTCGCCCGATCCGAGAGGATGCGGGCGAAGCTGGACAGAGCGATCGACCGATTCCGGTCGTTCTTGTGGTTGGCGTTGCCCGACCAGACGAGACCGATGCGTGGCCGGTCTTGCGCGCCCAACCTGGCCCGCCATGCGGCAAGGCGACCATCGAACCGCGGACCGGCTACGCGCAGGTATCCGCGGCCTCGGGGAATCGTCTCCAGCGTCGTGCCGAAAGCCAGCGGCAAGCTCAGCAGCGGACAGTGATAGTCGAATGGCGGCGGCAGCTCGCCGGGGACGATGATCCGGTCGACACCTTCCAGGTTCTCGAGCAAAGGCTTGAGCGGTGCCTGCACCGCCAGCAACACTTTCGCGCCTTCGTCGGCAACGAGCTTCGCGTAGCGGCAGAACTGGATCGTGTCGCCCATTCCTTGCTCGGCGTGCAGCAGGATGGTCTTGCCTTCGAGGGATTCCTTGCCGAGCCATAGCGGCTGCGTGAACTGGCTGACCGGCGCGACGGACTGGTCGGTCTGCCATCGCCACTCGTAGCGCGGCCAGCCGCGGGCGAGATCGCCGAGGACCAGGCGCGACAGGCTTTCGTTCAGGTAGAGCGACTCGAGGTCGGGCTTGATGTCGAGCGCCCGCTGGTAGGCCGCGAGCGCGTCTTCATGGCGCAGCAGTTCGCGCAAGGCATTGCCGCGGTTGACATGGGCGTCGGTCAGCTCGGGCTTGATCTGCAAGGCCCGGTCGTAGTCGATCAGCGCCTCGACGTGGCGATCCAGCTCGTGCAGCACCAGGCCGCGATTGCTGAGCGCTTCGGCGAAATCCGGCCTGGCTTGCAGCGCCCGTTCGAAAGTGGCCAGCGCTTCGCCGAGCCGCCCCAGTTGACGCTGCAACAGGCCGCAGTGATTGAGCAGGTCGGTGTTGCCGGGGTCGTTGTCGACGGCGCGCTGAAAGGCGGCGAGCGCGTCGTCAGGCCGACCCAGCCGCAGCGACGTGCGGGCGCCGCCGATCTGCGCCGCCTGGTAGCCGGGCCGCAGGCCGGCGGCGGCATCGAAGCCGGCCAGCGCGTCTTCGAAGCGCTCCAGGTTCTGCAACGCGATGGCCCGGTTGTAGTGGGCCTCGACGTATCGGGGGTCGAGCTGCAGGGCATGGTCGAACGCATCGATGGCTCGATCGAACTGCTCGGCGTGCAGCAACAGGTTGCCCGAGAGGCCATGCAGCTCTGCCGACGCCGGGCAGCGCGCCAGGCCACGCGCCACGACAGCGCGGGCCTCGTCCATTCGCCCCAACTGGACGCAGGCCTGGCAGAGTGCCACATAGCACTCGGCGACACCGGGATCGATCGCGAGCACCGCCTCGAACTCGCGCACCGCCGCGTCCAGGTGTCCCTGGCCTTGCAGGCTGAGCGCCAGCAGCCAGTGCGCGTCGAGCTGGCGCCCGTCCATCGAGATCGCTGTCTCGAGCCGTCGGATCGCCTCGTCGAGCTGTCCTTGCTCGCGCAATGCGTAGGCCAGCGGGACATAGGCCGCGAGGTGGGTCGTGTCGAGGGCGATCGCCGACCTGAAGCAGCGCGTCGCCTCGGCCAGGTTGCCGGCGGCGAGAAAGGCATCCCCCTCGGCCTTGCGGGCCACGCTGTCGCTGGTGCGCCGCGTCATCTCCGCGTCCACGCCACGGGCCGCCTGCGCCTCCTGCACCGCCTTCTTGATCCTCGCGAACATCCCGGGCGGCGACGCGGTCACAGCTTGAACATCAGCCAGTTGGTGACCTGATCTATGTACGCGGCGTCGTAGCCCCTGTCCTTGAGGGTCCACTTGAACTTGTTGCCGAGCTGTGCCTTCTTGTAGGCGTTGAGCTTGTGCTCCGCCTTGAAACGGGTCACCTGCTGCTCGAGTTGATGGAGCATCGCCTCGTGCTTCTTGGTGAGCAGGTGCTTGCCGACCACCGCGCCCTCGGCCGGCGTTCTCTCGATCAGCATCTCCGCGAGCGTCGTGCCGAACCGGCTGGCTTCACGGGCATCGAACCAACTCAGCATCTTTCGTTCTCCAATGTCCGGTGGCACGCGCCCATCCGCCGCTCGCTCCCTTGCATCATGCGCGGCCCTCGAGCGGATGGCGGGTCGTCAGCACCTCTTCCATTCCGGGAAAGGGCGACTCGATCTCGCGGGGCAGGCACAGCATGTTGACCGATGCGACGCGCGGGTACAGGTCGACCGCGTCGCCGAAGTAGTTGTCGGGATTGAACAGGAGCGGCACATGCCACCACAGGCGGTATTGTTTCGACCAAAGCCATTCGACCAGATCCTTCGATCGGTCGGGGCGGTCGTTTTCCACATAAAGCACCGGCCGCGACCTGTCGATCAACTGCGTCGCGCCCTTCAGCACGTTCAGCTCGAACCCTTCGACGTCGATCTTCATCAGGCCGACCGATTCCTTCGGCAGGAAAGTGTCGAGGTCCACGCACGGCACGGCGATGGCGCCCGCCGCCAGTTCGGTGGCCATCGACACGCCGCCGAAGTTGCCCTGGGCGACGTAGTCGGGCCGGTGGAAATAGACGGTGCCCGACCGGTCGCTGCACGCATTCGGCCACGCCGTGACGTTGCCCAGACCGTTCAGGGCCAGGTTCGCGCACAGGTTCTGGAAGATCACCGGCTGCGGCTCGAAGGCGATCAGGCGGCGGTTCTGCGTCGCCAGCCACTTCGCCATCGGCACCGTGTGCGTGCCGATGTTCGTGCCGACCTCGATCACGGTGCCCGGGCGCATCGCGATCAGCTTCAGGAGGAACGCGACCTCGATCTCGCAGCATTCGCCGTAGCGAAGGACCGCCTGACCCATATAGACGTCGTTGCCATTCACCAGCATCCAGCCGTGGCGCGCCCGGACCAGCTTGCAGGGAGGAGCGACTTCGATGATCCGCTGCGGCTCGGCAGGCTCGTCCGGCGTCGGCGCGACGGCACTCGTCGGCACCGGGCGGGCCGCCAGGGTCTTCGCGACGACGATCGCGACGACGACGACAACGATCGCCGCGATCGCCAGGAGGACGAGCGTCGCGACGCTCATCTCGTCGATCCGGTGATCGGAAGTCGCGGCCTCGGCATGTCCCGTTTTTTTCCTTGCGACTTATAGTAACTGACACCGTTCACGCGGCGTCCCCGAACCGATGTCTTCCCTCGCCAGCCTGCTCAGCACGGTTCGCCGGCCTTTCGGCAAGAAGGCGTCGGCGCCGAAGATCGTCCCCTGCCCCGTCTGCGCCGGGCCGGCCATTCCGCTGGCTGCCGTCGACTTCAACAAGAGCTGCGAAGAGGGGCGCGGATCGAGGCTGCCCTCGAGCGGCGTCGCCATCGAGTACTGCCTGTGCGACGGCTGCGGCTTCTGCTTCGCGCCCGAATTTTCCGCCTGGACCTTCCAGGACTTCGAGCAGCGCATCTACAACGCCGACTACGAGCAGGTCGATCCCGACTACAAGCTCGTTCGGCCGACCGCCAACGCCGGCATGCTGGCCGGCCTCTTCGCCGCCGCGAAGATCAGCCACCTCGACTACGGCGGCGGCTCGGGGCTGCTCAGCAAGCAGCTGCGCGAGAAGGGCTGGGACTCGCAGACCTACGATCCCTACGTCGACCGGACGGTCGAGGTCCGCGGCCTGGGTCCATTCGATCTCGTCACCGCTTTCGAGGTGTTCGAGCACGTGCCCGATATCAATGTCCTCTTCGACGATCTGCAGACGCTGGTCAAGCCCGACGGCATGATCCTGTTCTCGACCCTGCTCTCGGATGGCGAGATCGGCCGCCAGCGTCCGTTGACATGGTGGTACGCGTCGCCGCGCAACGGCCACATCAGCCTGTTCTCGGCGCAAAGCCTGCGCCTTTGCCTGAACCAGCGCGGTTTCAATTTCGCCAGCGCGTCGGCCAACCTGCACCTCGCTTACAAGACCGTGCCGCGCTGGGCAGCGCATCTGCTCGGCGGCGCGCCGCCGGCGCGCACCTGACGCCGGACAACGCCGATCGGCGCGCGCCTAGCGCGACGCCCGCTGATCGGCTTCGATCTGCTTGCGCTGCGCTTCGATGTCGCGCAGCCGTGAATCGATGACCGAGGCATCGATGAAATCGACCGGGCCACCGCCGCGCGCGTAGCGCTGGCCGGCGCGCAAGCGGTCGACCGCGCCGAGCAGGTCGCCGAGCGCGTAGCGCGACTCGGCCTCGGCGCGCAGCGAGCGCAGCGGCACGCCGAGCCGTGCCCAGGTCTGGCCGAGCGCGCTCCAGGCGAGCGAGTCGTCGCCGTGCAGTGCCACCCAGGTCTGCAACTCGCTCGCACGTTCCTTGAGCGTGGCGCTGCCCGGCGTGACGGTCGGCGTCTCGGCGAGCGCGATCTGCGACGAGAGCAGGAGCACCGGGCGCGAGGTTTCGGCGGCATAGCCCTTCATGACCTCGGCCGCCTTTGCCGGCGCGCCGCGATCGAGCATCGATTGCGCCTGCATCAGGACCACGGCACGCTCGGCGCGGGCGCTGCTCGCCGGGCTACCGCGCACGACGCCGAGCGCCCGCGCGAAGCTGGCGTCGGCGCGCGTCCAGTCGCGCAGCAGGCTCGAGGCCTGCGCGCTTTCGCAGGCGTTGAGCAGGCGCTCGGCAGCCGACCCCTCGAGGTCGACGTCGCGGCCCTGCCAGCGACGCAGGGCATCGACGCGCGGGTCCATCAGCACCCGCGCGCGCGCCTGCGCCGTGACGTGCTCGAGCACGCTGACGCGCGAAGCCGTCGTCACCACGCCGGCGCGCGAGCGCGCCTCGCCGATGCGCTCGACGGTGAGCGGGTGGCTGCGCAGATAGGGGAAGCCGCCGTAGTCGTTGAGGCGCACCGATGCGTCCATCTTCTCGAACATCGCAGCCATGCCGCCGGGCGCGTAGCCGGCCGCCGTCATCACCTGGAAGCCGATCCGGTCGGCCTCGCGCTCGACGTCGCGCGAGAAGTTGAGCTGGCTCTGGATCGTCGCCGCCTGCGTGCCGGCGACGACCGCGTTTATCGCGTCGGGGCTGCTGCTGCGCGAGGCGGCGAGCACGCCGAGGATGAGAGCGGCCAGGCTGACCAGCGAGCGCCGCGAGTTGCCCGCGATCTGGCGCGCGATGTGGCGCTGCGTGACGTGCGACATCTCGTGGCCGAGTACCGAGGCCAGCTCGTCGCGCGAGGTCGTGATGGCGATCAGGCCGAGGTGCACGCCGACGAAGCCACCCGGCAGCGCGAACGCGTTGACGCTCGGATCGCGGACCAGGAAGGGCTGCCAGGCGAAGCGCTGGTCGATGTCGGCGGTGATATTGCCGAGCTTGCGCGACGCGGCGACGAGCGGATCCCAGACCGACTGCAGGTATTCGAGCAGCAGCGGGTCGTCGACATAGTCGGGGTCGACGCGAATCTCGCGCATGATCTCGTCGCCGAGCTTGCGCTCGGCGCCGACGCTGAAGTCGGCCGAGTCGGAGTCGCCGAGCGACGGCAGCGTGTTCTCCGCCGCGGCGGGCTGCCAGGCCGCGCTCGCTGCCAGCGCGAACGCGCACAGGCAGGCCAAGGCACGGCGCGGCAGGCTGCGCGGGACGGAATGCGGGGGCAAGGGCGACGACACGGGGGAGGCGGGGAGCGATCGGACGGCACCCCGGAGGAGGCGCGTCGCTATCATGCATCGGAATCGTTTCCGCTCCGTTTCGTTCCCCCTACCGCATCGATGAGCGAGCTCACCCACTTCGACAGCCAGGGCCAGGCGCACATGGTCGACGTCTCCGCCAAGGCCGAAACGCATCGCGTCGCGCGCGCCGGCGGTGCGATCCGCATGCGCGCCGAAACGCTGATGCTGATCGAGTCGGGCAGCGCCAAGAAAGGCGACGTGCTCGGCGTGGCGCGCATCGCCGCGATCCAGGGCGCCAAGCGCACGTCGGAGCTGGTGCCGCTCTGCCATCCGATCGCCATCACGCGCATCGCCGTCGAGTTCGAGATCGTCCGCGCCGCCAACGAGGTGCGCTGCATCGCCCAGGTCGAGACCTTTGGCCGCACCGGCGTCGAGATGGAGGCGCTGACCGCCGTCCAGGTCGGCCTCCTGACCGTCTACGACATGTGCAAGGCGGTCGACCGCGGCATGGTCATCGGCGACGTGCACGTGCTCGAGAAGCGCGGCGGCAAGTCGGGCGACTGGCAAGCGGAGACAGACGTAGGTTAGACCGCAAACCGCCAGCGCATCATGCGGCATTGACTTGTGGCAAGCTACGCCATCCGAATTCACCCCCCCTCGGAGTTCTCTCATGTCTCGCCCTATCGAAGCCCTGGCGGAGGAAGTGCTCCACTTGCCCACGGAAGTTCGCTCCAGGCTGCTAGACCGAGTGGTCGCAAGCCTGGACGCTGACCAAGCGCGTGACCGAGCGTGGGATGAGTTGGCAGCTCGCCGCGACTCCGAGATCGAATCGGGAGCGAGCGTCGTCGTTTCGGGACCAGAGCTCTTGGCAAAGCTTCGCGCCGAGTTGGAGTGAGTGAGCTACTCACTTCACCGCGACGCGGAGCGAGACCTCACAGACGCCTTCCGCTTCTACAAGCGTGAGGCTGGCGCCGGAGTCGCAAAGCGATTCTTGGTCGAGTTCGAGCGAGTGATCTCTCTACTGCGGGAATTTCCCGAAATCGGAACGCCGACTAACGTGAAACGTCGCTCATATCCGCTCAGTGGCTTCCCCTACTCAATCATCTACCGCGGCGTCGGCGCAGACATTCGTGTACTGGTGGTTCGCCACCAAAGCAGAGATCCCGAGTACGGCGACCAGCGCTCCTAGAAGCGTTGGGCGCCGACAAACGCGAGGGCTCGCCCAACAGCCCGAAACGCGTACTCCGTCTACCTGAAGTCCTTGAAGCTGTACTTGCGCTCCGGCGCGAGGCACTGGAAGGGCAGCTTGGCAGGTGCTGCCGCGGGCGCTGACGCTGCCGCGGACGCCGCTGACGACGGCGCTTCGGCCTGTGCCGGAGCGCAGGGCGCGAAGAACTCGTCGGCCTGCTCGTTGTGGAATTCCTTCAGCCGCTCGGCGACGTAGCGCGCCTTGTCGGTCTCGCCGTTCTCGTCGAGCGCGCGGGCCCAGGCGATCATGAGTCGGGCATCGAGCAGGAAATGCGGCGCCCGCCGGAATGCCTTCATCACCTTGCCCGGATGCTCGCCGACGGTCGCCGCGGCGTAGTCGGCGTGGTGGGCGAAGAGGACGCTGCGCCGGCCGTCGGCGATGCGCTTGTCCAGCGGAGCCGCGTCGGCCGGCGGCGCGAAGATGAGGACGACGCGCATGTAGTCGTAGAGCGCCAGCGTGCCGCCGAGGATGAGCGCCATCGAGGCGAGCACGAACGGCCGCGTCAGCTCGCCGCGATCGGCCGAGGCGCGCGCGGCGGCGCGCGCGTCCGGCCGCTCCAGGCAGAGGCCGAACGCAAAGGCCGCGGGCAGCAGGAAGTACGAGTACCAGAGCGGGTACTCGAGCAGGCTGTGCACGCCGACCATGAAGACCATGACGAAGGCGGCGCGCTGCATCGGCATGCGCTGATCGGCAGGCGCCGCGTCTCCCGCTGCGACCTCGCCGAACAGCCGCGTGTAGCGCGCGCCGGGCTCGCGGCCGTCGGCGACGGCGCAGCGCCAGGCCTGCCACAGCGCATAACCCATCAGCCCGAGCACGACGAGCGCCAGCGGCACGCCGAGCTCGACGCCGAACTGCAGCATCAGGTTGTGCGCGTGGTCGAAGAAGGCGACCGGCCGCTCCGGAAACGGCGTCAGCGACCAGGCGAAGTTGAACTCGCCGAAGCCGACGCCGAGCCAGGGATGCTGGGCGATCAGGGCGAGCGAGTTCCACCAGATCTTGTAGCGCGAGTACGAGACATAGAGGCCGCTGCCGCTCAGGCGCTCCTCGCCGCCGAAGGCCTGGTGCGCGTGATGCGCCCAGAGCGCCGTCGCTTCCCAGAGCGCCAGGTAGGCGAGCGGCGAGCAGAGCAGCAGGATGCGCGTGCTGCGCGAGAGGCGCCGGTCGAACAGGCCCCAGCCCAGCAGCGCCGCCATGCCGAGCAGGCCGGTGCGCGAGGCGCTGAGCACGATCACCTCGATGAACAACAAGGCGAGCATCCAGCCGATCTCGCGATAGATGACGCGCGCCTCGCCGAGCCAGACCGCGGCGACGACCGACCACAGGAGCAGGCTGCTCAGGTGATTGGGCTGGCGCAGGTTGCCGGTGGCCCGGCCGGGGATCGCCGCCAGCGCGATCCAGTCGCCATCGGGCAGGTTCGGCGCGAACACCTCGACCAGGCCGATGGCGCTGCTGGCAATGCCGGCAACGACGAGGGCGATGCAGAACGCCTTGAAGGCGCGCTCGCCGAGGTCGGCGCGGGCCAGGCAGGCGCCGATCGCCACCGTCAGGACGGCACTCAGCAAGGTGCCTGCCGAAGAGAGGGAGAGCGACCAGGGCGCGCCCTGCCAGACCGATGCGCCGAGCGCGGCGAGGATCAGGATCGCCATCGAGGCGAGCAACGCCAGAGCGCCCGGCGATCGCGGCCGCGCCTGCGGGCCGAGCCCGGCCGCGAGCACGATCAGGAAGCCGCCCCAGCCGACGAAGGCCGCAGCCTGGTTGAAGAAGGTCGCGGACGGCGAGACGTTGAAGGCGATCAGCGTCGGAAAGGCGACGGCGATGCAGGCGAGGACGGCGAGGAACAGGGCTTGTCGCTCGGGCACGCTGTGGCGAGGCGGGATGGACGTCATTCGCCGATTGTCACGCGAGGGCTTTCGGGCCCCGGGCGATGGGTGCGACCTGCGCCCATCCGCCCCCGGAGATCGCTGCGCCCCTCAGCCGGTCGCGCGACGACCGCAATCCCGGTCAGAAGAAGCCGTCGAAGCGCAGGTAGCCGAGCACGACGCCGGTCTGATCGAGCACGGCGACCCAGTCGCCACGCGCCATCACCGGCAGGAAGCGCGCCGTCGCCGCGTCGGCGTGCAGCGCTGCAAGGTGTTCCTTCAGCTCGGCCGCTTGGGTCGGATAGTGTTCGAGCAGGGCGCCGATCGGCCTCGATCGCTCCACCGCCCGGGACTGGGCCTTGGCATACGGTTGCCAGAAGATCGGCCGCTGGCCGACGTCGACACCGTTGACGCCCATGATCATCGCGTCGTTGCGTTCCGCACCCGCCTCGGGGCGCCTGGCACCGATGACCTGAGGACCGCCCAGCGGCAGCTCGCGGAACTCGGGCGTCGCCTTCGGCAGCTCCTCGACGGCGACGGCGTTGGCCGTGACGAGCCGGAAGCGATCGACCTCGAACACCATCGCGACCGGGCGCGCGACATAGACGGTGTGCATGCCGTAGGCGAGGGCCACGGCCTGCAGCAGGCCGATGACGGCGAGGTCGCGGCGCAGGTGCGTCCTGCCCTTGGCGGTGTTGAAGACGACGAAGGTGAGCAGCGGCCCGACCACGACGTCGACGCCGCAGACGAGGAGAAACAGGTTCTGTCCGCCCGCCATGAGCCGGAACGCGCCCGGGTACCAGACGATGAAGACCAGCAGCGCGGCGAGGCCGGCGACGGCGGCCGAGATCAGGAGGTGAATGGCGGCGGCGCGCGTGCGCCGGCGCAGGCTGGCGGCATCGAAGGGTCGCCCCGCGGGCGCGCCGCCGCCGGAGCCCGCTTCGGCCATCAGCGGCACTCGGCGGGCGCGTACTTCGCCGGGAGCGTGCCGAGGGTGACGACGGTCAAGCCCTTGTTGCCGGCGGTCACCGCCGAGGTGCTGGAGCAGGCCCAGTCCACGGCGCCCTGGGAACCCACCGCGAGCGCGGCGTTCTGGACGTTCGGCGTCAGCACCAGCGTCTTGGCCAACGCCGCCGCCGGGATGCCCTGGGCAGGATTCGCGGTCGTGGTCATGGTGATCTCGCCGGAGGCGCCGTTGATCTGCATGTCCGAGACGTACTTCGACTGCTTCTGCGCGATGGCGGTCAGGCTGTATTCGAGCGCGGCAGCGGCCACGCCCGCCATGCCGTCGGTGAGGAAGGCTTCCATCACCAGGGTCTTCGGCGCCGTCGCGGCGATGATGCCTTCGGACAGCTTGGCGCGAACCGTGTAGTCCTGGTAGGCCGGCACGGCGACGGCGGCGAGGATGCCGATGATCGCGACGACGATCATCAACTCGATCAGCGTGAAGCCCTGTTGACTGCGGCGCATCATGGGTTTTCGGAGCCTGTTGGGTGTTCTTTAAGAAAAACGCCCGCGTGTGCGGGCGTCTTTCAGTCTGTTGGCGAACCGGGCGAACCCGGTCAGCACATCAACGGCACTCGGCGGGCGCGTACTTGGCCAGCAGGGAGCCGACAGGGGCGCTGCCGAGACCGCGGTTGGCGGCGGCCTGAGCCGTTGCGCTGGTGCAAGCCCAGTCGATCGCGCCTTGCGAGGCGGCCGTCGGTGCGGCGGCTTGAACGTTCGGCGTGAAATTGATCACCTGCAAGTCGATACCGGTCGGGATGCCGTTGCCCGCCGTGGCCGTGACGGTCACGTGGATGGACCACGGCGTGACGGCGTCGGCGGTGACGTTGCTGACGTACTTGCTCGACTTCTCGGCTTGCGCCTTGCCGTTGATGGTGCCGGCGGCAGCCGTGAGGCCACCGATGCTGTCCGTCTGGAACGCTTCGCTCATCAGGCCCTTGTACGAGGAGCCCGAAATCACGGCTTCCGACAACTTGGCGCGGACGGTGTAGTCCTGGTAGGCCGGCAGCGCAACCGCTGCCAGGATGCCGATGATCGCGACGACGATCATCAACTCGATAAGGGTGAAACCCTTCTGAATGGAACGCTTCATGGTGAACAACTCCTGGTGGAACTGGGGGGTGAAAGACCAGCAGTTCATTGCAGGGCCCGTGCCACCGTGCTTTCTGCGGGTTTCCGTGAACTGCACCCGCCAAGCTGACACAAACGGTCACCAGTCGACGACGCCTCCACCCGGTTCGGGTCGGACCTGACGCATTCCGTCACGATTGCGGTCGTTTATCACGACCGCCGGGGGTCAGCCGTAGGCTCGGACCGGCTCGACGGCCAGGCGCATGGTGTGGCCGGCTTCGAGCGCACGGATGCGATGCGGCGAGCCGAGACGACCGATCTCGGCCATCACCGCTTCCATCTCGCCGGGCTTGATGTGCGTGATGTGCACCTCGACGCTGCCGGCCAGGTTCCTGAGCTCGTGGCCGAGCGCCGATGGGCAGAGGTGGCGGCTGATGCGGGCGAGCTGGCGCTCGTCGTCGCTGAATGCGGTCTCGATCACGAGGTGGGCGACGTTCATGCTCTGCAGTCGCTGCCAGAGCGCCGGGTTCGGGCCGGTGTCGCCGGTGTAGACCCACCAGCCGGCGGCGCCGCCGTCGACCGCGAAGCCGACCGCCGGCACGGTGTGCGAAGCCGGGATCACCTCGATCCGCTTGCCGCCGAGCAGCATCGTCTCGCCCACCGCGATCGGCGTGAAGGCGAGCACCGGGCGCTCGGCGCTGGGCAGCCTAGTGAAGTCGGGCCAGATCACGCCGTTGAAGATGTGCGTGCGCAACGCGGCGAGCGTTTCCGGAAGCGCGTGCACCCAGATCGGCGCCTTGCCGTCGAAGCGGCGGGCGCGCATCACGCTGTCGGCGAGCAGGCCGATGGAGAGCACGTGATCGAGGTGCGAATGGCTGATCAGGATGTGCTCGATCCTGGCGAGCGCCTCGAGCGGCAGGTCGCCCACGCCGGTGCCGGCGTCGACGAGGACGTCGTCATCCAGCAGGAACGATGTGGTCCTGCAGCCGGCGGCGATGGAGCCGGAACATCCGAGCACCTGAACGATCATGGGAGGGTGATGTTCGGGCCGCAAGCCTCGTGGTGCAAGGGCTCAAAGTCCGGATTCGAGGGGCGGCGCGGGAGGCTCGACGCGGGCAGGGTGCCGGCGTGAAATTCATCACGCGACAGCCCGCAGCCGGCCTCTCCCGCGGTCGGGAGAGAGCCCGGCGATCAGGCGGCCTGCACGAACTGCATCTGCGTGCCGGCCAGCTCGATGACGTCGCCGTTTTTCAGGCCGACCGTCTCGCCGGCGAGCGGCGTGTTGTTCACGGTCGGGCGCAGCGCGCCCTCGACGTGGGCCAGCACGTAGCCGGTCGGGCGCTTGGTGATCGAGGCGACCTGCACGCCGGGCTTGCCGACGGTCGTCACGACCTTGGTTAGCACGACCTCGCGGCCGGCGGCGGCGCCGTTCATGACACGGATGGTGGCCGGACCGACGTTGCCGCTGGGGCCGCCGCTCAAGGCGCCGAAGCTGGAGGTGCGGCCGCTCGAGGTATAGCCGGCGCCGCTGCCGGACGACGACATCGCGCCCGGCTTCATGATCATCGTCTTTTCATAGTCGGTGCCGTCGTCGACCATGAACTTGATCTTGTACTTGCCGACCTCGACGGTGTCGTTGTGGGCGAGAAGCTGCTTCTTGACGGCCTTGCCGTTGATGTAGGTGCCGTTCGTGCTGTTCAGGTCTTCGATGAAGACATCCTGCCCGACCATCTGCAGCACCGCGTGCTCGCCGCTGACGGCGAGGTTGTCGATGACGATGTCGTTATAGGGGCGGCGGCCGAGCGTGGTCTTGTCTTTCGTG
>JBBRFW010000073.1:0-18941 GCA_038241255.1 Burkholderiales bacterium
GTTCGGCTCGGGAATCAGGCGCGCCAGCGGCGAGCGCGCGTCGAGGTACTCGACGATCACGCGCGAGTCGAACACCGCCTCGCCGCCTTCCATCACCAGGCACGGCACCTTGCCGAGCGGGTTCGACGCCAGGATCGCGTCAGTGGCCCAGACATCCTCCTCGACGAACTGGTAGTCGAGCTTCTTTTCCGCCATGACGATGCGCACCTTGCGCACGTAAGGGCTGCTGAGCGAGCCGATGAGTTTCATGGGTCGGACGAGCCGCTTCCTTGGTCGGTGATTACGTGTCGTTTCATTTTAAGGTCAGCGCAGATAATGACGGGCTCGCCGCCGCGGGCCGACGTGGCCCGCGCCGCGTCGTCGAGCCCTACGCAAGATGCACGCCTCGTTCCTCACCGCGCTGTCTCCCCTTGATGGCCGCTACGCCGGCAAGCTCGATGCGCTGCGGCCATGGCTGTCGGAATTCGGCCTGCTGCGTTGCCGGGTGCGGGTGGAGGTCGAATGGTTCGTCGCCCTCGCCTCCGCGGGCCTCGCGGGGCTGGCGCCGCCCGGCCCCGCGGCCACCGAGTTTTTGAGCCGCCTCGTCGCCGACTTCTCGGTCGCCGACGCAGAGGCGATCAAAGCGATTGAGCGGCGCACCAACCACGACGTCAAGGCGGTCGAATACTGGCTCGGCGAGCGCTTCACCGCCGAGTCGTCGCTCGCCGGCGCCACGGGATTCATCCACTTCGCCTGCACCAGCGAGGACATCAACAACACGAGCCATGCGCTGATGCTCGAGGCGGCGCGGCGCGAGGTGCTGCTGCCCGCGCTCGATGCGCTGGTCGCCCGCCTGGCGGCGCTGGCGAAGGAGCACGCGGCGCAACCGATGCTCGCGCGGACGCACGGCCAGACGGCGACGCCGACGACGCTCGGCAAGGAAGTTGGCAACGTCGCAGTCCGCCTGGCGCGCGCCCGCGCCGCGATCGCCGCGGTCGCGCTACGCGCGAAGATGAACGGCGCCGTCGGCAACTACAACGCGCATGTCGCGGCCTGCCCGGAGCTCGACTGGCCGTTGTTCGCGCGCCGCGTCGTCGAGGAGCGCCTCGGTCTGGCGTTCAACGCCCATACGACGCAGATCGAGCCACACGATGCGATGGCCGAGCTGTTTGACGCGATCAAGCGCTGCAACACGATCCTCATCGACTGGGCGCGCGACGCCTGGGGCTACATCAGCCTCGGCTACTTCACTCAGAAGGCAGTCGCCGGCGAGATCGGCTCGAGCACGATGCCGCACAAGGTCAATCCCATCGACTTCGAGAACGCGGAAGGCAACCTGGGCCTCGCCAACGCGCTCTTCGCGCACATGAGCGAGAAGCTGCCGATCTCGCGCTTCCAACGCGACCTCACCGACAGCACCGTGCTGAGGAACCTCGGCGTCGCCTTCGGCCACACGGTGCTCGCGTGCGACTCACTAGCGCGCGGGATGGCCAAGCTGGGCGTCGGCACGGCGGCGATCGACGCCGACCTCGACGCCGCCTGGGAGGTCCTCGCCGAGCCGGTGCAGACCGTCATGCGCCGCCACGGCATCGCCGAGCCGTACGAGCAACTCAAGGCACTGACACGCGGCAAGGCGATCACGAGACAGGTTCTGCACGACTTCATCCGCGGCCTCGCCGTGCCTTCTGCCGAGCGTGATCGCCTGCTGGCGCTGACGCCGCGCACGTACGTCGGCCTCGCCGCCGCGCTGGCGCAGAGCGCCGCCGAGGCGGCGGCCGCGCCGGCGACCGGCGAGGTGCCGCGGTGAGCTTCGTCGCTGCCCTCGCACGCGCCGAGCGCGTCAACCACTCGTTGCTGTGCGTCGGGCTCGATCCCGATCCGGCGCGCTTCCCCGGGGTACTGCAGGGCGACGCGTCGCGCATCTTCGAGTTCTGCGCCGCGATCGTCGATTGCACCAAGGACCTGGTCATCGCCTACAAGCCGCAGATCGCCTACTTCGCGGCGCACGGCGCGGAGGCGCAGCTCGAGCGGCTGATCGCCTATATCCACGACACGGCGTCCGACGTGCCGGTGATCCTCGACGCCAAGCGCGGCGACATCGGCCAGACCGCCGAGCAGTACGCGCGCGAGGTGTTCGTCCGCTATCGCGCCGACGCAGTGACGCTCTCGCCGCTGCTCGGTTTCGATTCGATCGAGCCGTACCTGCGCCACGAAGGCAAGGGCGTGCTCCTGCTCTGCCGCACCTCCAACCCGGGCGGCGCCGACTTGCAGGAGCTGCGCCTTGCGTCCGGCGAGCGGCTCTACGAGCACATCGCCCGCCTCGCCGCCGCCGCCTGGAACGCCGGTGGCGAAGTCGGCCTCGTCGTCGGCGCGACCTATCCGGACGAGATCGGCCGCGTGCGCGCGATCGCGCCGACGCTGCCGCTCCTCATCCCCGGCCTCGGCGTTCAGGGCGGCGATGCGGCTTCGACGGTGCGATCGGGCTGGCGCGGCAGTGCCGAGCGAACGACCGGCCCGATCATCGTCAGCTCTTCGCGCGCCGTGCTCTACGCCGGGGCGGGCGCCGACTACGCCGAGGCCGCGCGTGCCGCCGCCGCGGCGGCTCGGCGCGAGCTCGCCGCCGCGCTCGCATGAGTCTGCCCGGCCGCCTCCGGGCAAATGGCGGAGCGCACCGCGCGATGGGACGCCCATAAGCGTCGCGGGCCGACGCGCGTGAGCGAGCCGACCGCGACCTTCCTCGGCGGTGGCCGCGAGCCCGAAGACGCGTTCCGCATCGTCGGCCGCGTCTGTTTTCTCGCCGCTGCGGCGACCGCCCTTGCGGCTGCGGCGATTCTCGCCTTCGCCGCGCCTGCGCTCGCCGGCGACGTTCGCCTCGCTCTCGTCGCCAGCCTCATCTCCTACGCTGCGCTCAGCGCCTGGACCTGCCAGCGCAGTGCCGGACCGTGCCGGCCAGTGCTTTGCAGAGGCGGAGCTGATGCCCGTTGAAGCTGATCCAGCCGCCATCTTGGACACGACGAACCTCGTCATCGGGCCCGTATTTCACGGGTAGTAGCTTGCTCGGCATCGAACGAGGGCTGGCCGCGCAGCGGCTGGCCAGAGTTTGCATGCCGAGGGCTTGGTGTGGCCGTTCGAAACGGTAGACGTGGCGCCACTGGCGGAAGTGCCGCTCTGCTAGAGCTGCAGCGGAAGATCGCGCAATCGCTTTCCAGTCAGCGCGAAGAGTGCATTCGCGAGCGCGGGGGCGACGGGCGGTGTGCCGATCTCGCCGACCCCGCCGGGGCGCTCGGTGCTGTCGATCAAGTGCGTCTCGACCAGCGGCGACTCGGCGAGGCGGACCACCGGGTAGCTCGGAAAGTTGGTCTGCTGGACGACGCCGCCGACGATGTCGATGCGGCCGTAGAGTGCCGCCGACAGCGCGAACATCACCGCCCCCTCCATCTGCTGCGCGACGATGCCGGGATTGATCACGGTACCGATGTCGGCGGCGCAGACGACGCGATGCACGCGCGGCCGTCCGTTCTCGATCGACACCTCGACGACCTGGGCGACGATGCTGCCGAACGACTCGTGAAGGGCGACGCCGCGCGCGCGCCCCGCCTCGAGCGGACGCGAGCGGCCCTGCCCGGGCCAGCCGGCGTGCTCGGCCGCGAGGCGCAGCACCGCGGCGTGGCGCGGCGCGTCCTTCAGCAACGCGAGCCGGTAGTCGAACGGGTCGCGCCCAGCGGCGTGGGCAAGCTCGTCGAGGAAGGACTCGACAAAGAAAGCGTTGTGCGAGTGGCCGACCGAGCGCCAGTAGCCGATCGGCACGTCGCTTCTCGTCGCGACGTGGGCGATGCGCTGGTGCGCGATCCCGTAGAGCTGGTCAAACAGGCCTTCGCTGGTGGTCTTGTCGGGCGTGTCGACGGGTCCGGCCAGGTGCGGGATGCCGCGCTCCATCCAACGCGGCGTGATCGCATCGCCGGCGCTGGTGATGCGCAACGTCTGCGGAAGGCCTTCGGCATCGAGGCCTGCGCGCAGGATCGCGACTGCGGCGGGCCGGTAGAAGTCGTGCGTCAGGTCCTCTTCGCGCGACCACACCAGCTGCACCGGCCGACCGCCGGTCTCGACGGCGATTCGGACGGCCTGGCCGACGAAGTCGATATCGAGCCGACGGCCGAAGCCGCCGCCGAGATAGGTGACGTTGACCGTGACCGCGTCCTCGTCGACGCCGGCGGCGACAGCGGCGATCGCACGCGCCAGCCCCGGCACCTGCGTCGGCACCCAGACCTCGACCTTGCCACCGGCGACGCGCGCCGTGCAGTTGATCGGCTCCATCGCCGCGTGGGCGAGGTAGGGCGCGCGGTACGTCTGCTCGACGTGGCGCACGGCGCTCGCCTCGGCGGAGGCGATGTCCCCGCGGCTGTGAAAGGCGAAGCCGCCCTCGGCCGACGCGCCGGCACGCGCCCGCTCTTCGAGGTGCGCCATCACGGCAGCGCTGTCAAGGCTGCCGGCCGGCCGTTGCTGCCACTCGACCTTGACCGCGGCGGCGCCCCGCTGCGCATGCCACCAGGTGCGGCCGACGACGGCGAGCGCGGCCGTCGAGCCGCCGTACGGGCCGAGACGGACCACGCGCTCGACGCCGGCGAGCGCCAGCGCGGGCGCGACGTCGACCGCGCCGACGCTGCCGCCGAGCATCGGGCAATGGCGGATCGCGGCGTAGAGCAGGCCCGCGGGACGAACGTCGATGCCGAAGCGCGCCGAGCCGTCGCTCTTGGCTGCGGCATCGATGCGCGGCGCGGCGGTGCCGATCAGGCGCCAGTCCTCGCGCCGCTTCAGGCGCACTTCCCCCGTCGGCGTCGCCGCTGCCATCGCGGCGAGCTCGCCGTAGTGCGCTGAGCCGCCCGAAGGATGGCTGACGATGCCGTCCCGAACCACGAGCTCGTTGGCGGGCTGCTTCCAGGCGATCGACGCCGCGCCGATCAGACGCGCGCGCGCGGTCGCCGCGGCGACGCGCAGCACGTCCCAGGCGTCGGCGACGCTCGACGAGCCGCCGGTGACGTTGATGCCGAGCTCGCGCGCGATCTTGGCGACAACCCACTGCCCGGCCTTGGCCGGCGTGCTTTCCCGGCCCGGCGCGGTCTCGCGCGGATGAAAGTAGGGAACGCTCGCGATCATCGTCGCGACGTTGCCGTACAGCTTGTCGGCGCCGGCCTGGACCAGGCGCACACGCGCGAGCGGCACGTCGAGTTCCTCGGCGACGAGCATGGCGAGCGCGGTGTGCGTGCCCTGGCCCATCTCGCTCCGGTTCATCGCCAGCATCACGGCGCCGTCGGCAGCGATCTTGATCCAGCCGTTCAGGCTCACTTCGCCGGCCTCGACGGGCAGCGCGTCGACGGCACCGAGACGCTCGCGCGGCGGCACAAGGCCCCAGCCGACGACGAGCGCACCTGCCGTGCCGAGGCCGCTGACGAGCAGCGTGCGGCGCTTCATCCGAGCTGGCCCGCGGCGCTGCGAATCGCCGCGCGCAGGCGCGGGTAGGTGCCGCAGCGGCAGACGTTGCCGATCGCGGCGTCGATCTCGGAGTCGCTCGGGCGCCGGTTCCTGGCCAGCAGTGCTGCCGCCGCCATCAGGATGCCGCTCTGGCAGTAGCCGCACTGCGGCACCTGGTGGTTGACCCAGGCGCGCTGCAGCGCGTGCGGCGCGTCGGCGCTACCGAGCGCCTCGATGGTGACGACGCGGCGGCCCTCGAGCGAGCTGATCGGCACGACGCACGAGCGCGCCGCCTCGCCGTCGACATGAACGGTGCACGCCCCGCAGGCGGCGACGCCGCAGCCGAACTTAGTGCCGGTCAGGCCGAGCAGGTCGCGCAGCGCCCAGAGCAACGGCAGGGCCGGGTCGGCCAGGTCGTCGGGAAGCAGGCGCGGTGCGCCGTTGACGAAGATCTTCATTGCTCGTTCGCAGGGAAGGGACGGCGATTGTGGCGGCTGCGAGTCAGCGCTCGTCGAAGCGGCCTTCTTGAGGCGCGATCTCGGCCAGAATGACGGCCGGCGCAAGCTTCACGTGCGTCGTTGTTAGTCGCAAAGCCGGGATGCCTCGAATGATTCGATCGATCTGCGCGGCCGCTGTCGCTGGCGTCGCCTTGTTTTGCAGCGGCGGCGCGACGGCGCAAAGCGCGGTCCTCTATGGCTTGCTCGACGGCTCCGGCAGCCGAGTCAAGCCGGTCGGGGTCGACGCGCACGCCTGGCAGCTCGACAGCGGCAACATGTCGCGCAGCTTTCTCGGCCTGCGCGGCAGCGAGGATCTCGGCGGCGGCCTGCGCGCCGTCTTCAAGCTCGAGTCGTACCTGCGCGTCGACGTCGGCGCCGCCGGCCGCGGCGAAGGCGACGTGTTCTGGGCGCGCGAGGCGAGCGTCGGCCTCTCGGGCTCGTTTGGCACTACCGTCCTCGGCCGCACGCCTTCGCCGCTCTGGCTGGCGACCGTCGCCTTCAATCCGTTCGGCGAGTCGATCGCCTTCTCGCCGTCGGTGCGCCAGTACTTCGGCGGCGCGGTGCTCGGCGACACGCGCTGGAACAACGGCTTGTGGTACACCAACAATGCGCGCGACCCGCTGCGCGTCGTCTTCGCCGCCAACGCCGACGAGTCGACGCCGGGCGACTCGACCGGCCACAACCTGGGCGCGAGCGTCGCCTATATCACCGGCCCGTTCGCGGCGACGATCGTCGCCGAGCGCGTCCGCAACGGCGCCCTGGCGCTGCCAGCGGGCTTCGAGCGTCAGAGCATCCTGCAGGCGGGCGCGACCTACGACTTCAAGTTCGTCCGCGTCTACGGCCAGGTCGGCCGCATCAAGACCGAGGCGAGCACCGACTCGCGCACGGTGTCGTATCAGCTCGGCGCGGCGGTGCCGATCGGCAACAGCCTGATCCTGGTCGCCTACGGGCGCTCGCACTCGTCGGCGCCACTGCTGGCGACGACCGATCGCATCACCTCACTCGGCTACGACTACTTCCTGTCGAAGAACACCGACATCTACGTCGCTGCAATGGTCGAGAAGCTGAGCTTCGTGTCTTCGGGCAACACGATCGCCGGCGGCGTGCGCGTCCGCTTCTAACTACCGCGCGTCAGTCGAGGATCACTTCGGCGCGCACCGCGCCGGCGCGATCGGCGCGCGCGCTGAGCGCCAACCGCGTTCCCTGCGGCGCTCGCACCACCCACTCGCCGACGGCGCGATCGGCGGTGATCTCCTTGTTCGGCAAAAAGGCGTTGAGCGAATTCTTCGGCGCGTGCCCCTCTAGCTGCGGCCCCTCAATGCGCGGCTTGCCGCTGACCAGCGACACCGAGCGGTCGTTCTCGGGCAGGTGGATCTCGAACATCACGCCGCGCACCGTCTTCCTCGCCAGCGCCCGCTTGGTCACGTAGGCCGGCAGCCAGCCGCTGTTGGCGACGGCGATGCGCACGCGCCAAGTTTCGCCGCCGAGCGCGCGCACCTCGGTGCGCAGCAGCTCGAGCTTGGGCAGCGACAGGGCGATCGTCGTCATCCATTTCGGGAACCGCGCCGCCTCGCGCTCGCGCAGGTGCGGCGGCGGATTGCGCCAGTAGTTCATCTTGTCCCAGCCGCCGATCTCGACGGCGCCGAGCTGCGGGTGCATGAATGGCTTCCAGTCGACGTGCGCCTGGCCGTCGCAGTGCTCGTCGCTCCACTTGATGAGCTTGAGATCGTCCTCGACCGGATGCTCGCGGTACCAGTCGATCCACTTGTAGTCGGTGATGCCGGCTTCGACGTTCGGCGCCCAGATCTCGACCACCCAGAACAGCGCGCCGAGGTGCTCGTAGACCCAGTCCTGGGTGCCGCTGATGACATCCTTCGGGTGGTACTTGAAGTCGTGCCAGATGCTGATCGCCGGATAGCCCGTGGTCTTGGCACCGATCTCGCTAAAGCGCTTGATCGCCCAGAGGTCCTCCGGGATCATGTCGTCGTCGCTCTGCGTCCCCATCGGGCGCAGGATCACGCCGCTGTGCGTGTGATAGCTGATCGCCGCGCCGATGTTCTTGTGGGCGACGATGAAGTCGACCATCGCCTTGACCTCGGGCTCGCTCGTCGGGTAGTCGCCGGCGCCGGTCTGATCGTGCTCCTGACGCCAGCCCGAGGGAAAGTTGCGATTGAGGTCGAGCCCCTCCAGGTCGGAATTGACCTTGATCGTCAGGCCGTCGTAGTTCCTGATCAGGCCCTCGGGCATCAGGCGGAAGTACTCGCCGCCGAACTCGCCCGGCTGGCGCGCGACCATGAGGCGGGGATCCTGCTCGCACTTCTTCCAGGTGCCGTGCGGGTCGGCAACACGCATGAAGAGAATGCGGCCGTCGCCGTCGATGTCTTCGGCGGTGAGGCCGTCAACCGGCTCCTCGTCGTAGGGATAGCGCCGTGTCGACGAGCGGATATGGCGCGGCCGGTCGGCCAGGGCGAGCTCGGCGCCGTCGGGGTTGAGGCGCGGGCAGAGGTAGACGACGCGGGTGTCGAGCAGCTTGGTGATCGCGGCGTCGCTGCCGTGCTTGGTGAGCAGCTCGTGGAGATAGTAAAGCACCGCCGTCGACGCGGTCAGCTCGGCGGCGTGGATGTTGCCGTCGGCCCAGAACGCCGGCTTGTCCTCGGCCGCGCCGGTTGCCAGGTTGGTCAGTGTCGCCACCCAGATGTCGCGCCCTTCGTAGCTCTTGCCGATCGAGCGGACCGCTGTGAGCGTTGGAAACGCCTGCGCATACTCGAACAGCAGCTTCGTGAGCTCGTCGTGCTTGTAGAACGAGTCGAAGCGGGGTGTCGGTGCGGCGGGGGTGGTCATGAGCGGCAGGTCTCCAGGCCGTGAGTTCGACCCTCATTGTGCTCAAGGCCTTCAGAACGCCCCTGCTGACATCGTCGCGCGTTGCTTACGTTGATCCGGCTGGGCGCATCGATGGTGCCCGCCTTCTTCTTGGCCGGTGCCGTGCCTTCCCCCTCTCCGGCGACCTCTTTTTGAACAGGGTGCTGATGACCGGCGACATCGCCGCGCTCCTGGACGGGGTGGAAGCGTGGTGCGCCTCGGGCACTCCAGACTTGCGGCCTCTGAGCGGCAACTGCTCCCCGCACAGCGTGTGCGGCTGATCGGCTTTTGATCTGGGCCGCCTTGTTCGTCGCGTGGTCCCGGGTCGTCGAGCCGTTCGCAAGCAGGCCTCCGCGCAGAACCCGGTGGACTCGATCCTTGACGCCCGAGCTCGGGCTCGCGCTGGTCGCCCTGCTCATCGGGCTCAACCCGAGACGCCCGCCATCGGTGCCATGGTGACGCTCGGTTGCCATGCCCAGCCCGCCCTGCGGACCAGCCGCATCGGGATTCGCGGACCCGGTACGAAGGCGACACCTCTTGTCGAGCGGCATTGCCGATCGCCCGCCGCAAGGACGCCGATATCTCACAACTCGCCGCCACCGGACTCGTCAGCGGGCGTCGTTGACGTCGATCGAGGCTTGCTCCGCGCGATGCGCGGCAGAGCTGGGCGTGCACTGGCGAATGGCGCGCGTCACGCGATCGGTCGGGCCGGCAGATCCCGGAGCAGCATGCAAAGGGCCTGATGCCCTCCGACCCGCTGCTGGCGGCCATCGGCGATCAGCCCGGAAATTGCTGGATCGTCGTCGCCCCTGAACCGGCGACGCGCCGGCGACTTCGCAGACCGCGCGGCGCCGCCTAGACGAGGGACGCGCCCTCGACGAAGACGCGAATCTCGCCCGGCGCGAACGCCTGCCACCGCTCGTCCTTAGTCAACGGCTCTGTGACGACGACGGCAACGCGGTCGAGCGGCGAGGTCTGCTGCGCGAAGTCGACGGTGACGTCCTCGTCCTGCAGCGACGCGCGCGCGAACGGATGCTGGCGCACGATGTGGTGCAGTTGCGTCGAGCAATGCGCCCAGAGCGCCTGGCCGTTGCTGAGCACAGCGTTGAAGACGCCGTGCCGTGCGACCTGCGGCACCAGCTCGGCGAGGGTGCACGTCAGCTCCTCGATCGGCGGCACGCTGGCATGCGCCTTGGCGAGCTCCTGCATGAGCCAGCAGAACGCACGCTCGCTGTCGGTGCTGCCGACCGGGCGGAATGCGCCGTGCAGCCGCGGCGCGTAGCCCTGCAGATCGCCGTTGTGCGCAAACACCCAGTAGCGGCCCCACAGCTCGCGAACGAACGGATGCGTGTTCTCGAGCGCGACCCGGCCCTGCGTCGCCTTGCGGATGTGGGCGACGATGTTCTCGCTGCGGATCGGATAGCGGCGCACCATTTCCGCCACCGGCGACTCGCGCGCGCTCGAGGTGTCGACGAAGAGGCGCACCCCCTTGTCCTCAAAGAAGGCGATGCCGAAGCCGTCCTTGTGCTCCTCGGCACGCGTCGCGAAGCCCGTGAAGCTGAACATCACGTCGGTCGGCGTGTTGGCGTTCATGCCGAGGAGCTGACACATGGCGGAGCAGGTGGGCGAAGCGGAAGAACCGGCGGCCAGTATGGCCGGCCGCGACCTCGCGCGCGCCGCCGTCACGACCCGACCGAGTCGGCGCGAAGGAGAAAGCGGCGCACCGCCGGGTCGGTGCTGAGGCCGACGGCGCGATCGCGCGCCGACTGCGCCGTGGCGCGATCGCCTTGGGCCGCGGCGAGGTGGGCGAGCGCCGCCCAGTACGGCTGATACCCGCGCACCTCGTCAGGCGCGATCGCCTCGAGCGCGGCAAGCCCAGCGGCCGGGCCGCTCGCCGCCCCCACCGCGCAGGCGCGGCTGACGATCGCGCCGATCGTGGGCTGCAGCGCCACCCGCGCGTCGTAGAGCGCGACGATCGCATCTTCGGGCACGCGCGCGCCGAGGCAGCGCTGCGTGTGCGCCGACTGGATCGCAGCCTCGAGCTGGAATGCGCCGGGCGTCGCGAACGTCGCGGCGCGCCCCAGGGCCTCCTCGCCGACGCCGAGCAGCTCGCGGTCCCAGAGCGCCGTGTCCTGCGCGTGCAGGGGGACGTAGTCGCCGGCGGAATCGCGCCGCGCCGAAGCGCGCGACTGGCAAAAGGCGAGCAGGGCCAGCAGGCCCCACGCCTCCGCGGCCTCGGGCAGCAGGCGGACCAGCATCGCCGCCAGCGTCAGCGCTTCCTGGGCGAGGTCGCCGCGTTGCGGGTCGGTGCCGGCGACGTCGTCCCAGCCGGTGCCGTAGGCGGCATAGATCGCCTCGAGCACGTCGACCAGGCGCTCCGGCCAGGCGTCGGCCCCGGGCACCTCGAAGGCGATGCCGGTTTGGCGGATCTTGGTCTTGGCGCGCACGAGCCGCTGCGACAGCGTCGCCGGCGCGACCAGGAACGCAGAGGCGATGCGTGCCGCGTCGAGGCCGAGCACGGTCTGCAGCATCAGCGCGGCGCGCGCCCCGGGGTCGATCGCCGGATGCGCGCAGACAAACATCAGCTTGAGGCGCTCGTCAGGAAACTGCGGCTCGGCCACGGTGGCGAGCTCGCCGAAGACGATGGCGAGCGTCGCCTCCGCGCCGGCCTCGACCCGCCCATGACGCCAGCGGTCGTTCAGGCGGCGCCGCGCCGTCGTCAGCAGCCAGGCCTCCGGCGCGTCGGGCACGCCGTCGACCGGCCAGTGAGCGAGCGCGGCGGCGAAGGCGTCGCCGAGCGCATCTTCGGCGGCCGCGATGTCGTGCGAGCGCGCTGCGAGATAGGCAATCAGGCGCCCGTAGGAGTCGCGCGCGACCGCCGCGGCGGCGTCCTCGGGCGCGGGCGCAGCCGTCGACATCAGGCCTGCGGCGGCGGCAGCACCGGTCGCACCTCGACGCCGCCGCTGGTGGCGCATGGCGCACGCGCGGCCCAGGAGAGCGCCGTGTCGAGGTCGGGCACCTCAATGACGAAGAAGCCGCCGAGCTGCTCCTTGGTGTCGGCGAACGGCCCGTCCTGGACGCGCCGCTTGCCGTCGACGAGGCGCACCGTCGTCCCCGTGCCGGGCTCCTGCAGCCCGGCACCGCTCTTGACAATTCCCGACTGGTGCATCGACTGCACGTACGCCATCCAGCCGGCCCAGTAGGGCTGGCTCTGGGTGCGGTCTCGGCGCTGCTCGAACTGGGCCGTCGACTCGTAGAACATCAGCATGTATTCCATGGTTTCCTCGTCGTGAAGCGAGCGACGACGCGTCGCCCATCGAGATGACGCGCCAGGCGGGGGGATTTCGACACTTCATCGAAGGCCGCGAGCCCTTCGCCGCGCCGTTCAGCGCCAGTCGACGAGCCGGCGCAGGACGCCGCGCACGGTCACCGCGTCGGTCGGGATGTGCGTTTCCTCGAGCACGCCGGCCATGCGCTGGACGCGGCGAGGGCTGCGCTTGGCGCTCCACACCAGGAGGTCGATGAGCCACGGGTGAGCGTTGGCGCGATTGGCCTCCTCATACAGATCGAAGCGCGGCTTGAGCGACAGCACCCGCGCCGCGTAGTCGGCGCGCACCTCGGCATCGGCGGTATCTTTCGCGTCGATCGCCGGACGCGCGAGGATCGCCTCGGCGGCGTGGATGGCCGTCTCCATCGCCTTGCCGATCCCCTCGCCCGTGAACGCGTACGTGCTGCCCGCCGCTTCGCCGGTGACGAGCACGCCCGGCGCCTCAAGGCGCGCGCCTTCGAGCGAGCAGCGCAGCGGCGCACCTTTCAGCTCGTGGCCCGCCTCGCCGTGCCAGCGGCCGCCCTCGACCAGCTCGCGCGCGGGGGGGTAGAGCGCCTTGAAGGCGGCGAAGACCTCGCGCAGGTTGACGTCCTGCATCGCGTGCTTGCCGTCTTTGCCTTCGCGGTGGCTCTGGGCGACGCCGACGCCGATGTTGAAGACGTCGCCGCCGCACGGAAAGATCCAGCCGTAGCCGGGCGAGAGGCGCTTGTGCCAGACGACCTCGAGGCTGGTGATGCGCGCCGTCATGGCCGCGTTCTCCACGTAACCGCGCAGGGCGATGCCGCTCGGCGTGCGCCGCTCGCACAGGGCCGCGGCGATCATCGCCTGCGGCTGCGCGCCGCTCGCGAGCACAAGCCAGGGCGCGCGCACCTCGCGCACGCGCTCGCCGTGCTGCAGGCGCGCGCCGACGACGCGGCCGGTGCTGTCGCGCAGCGGCGCGACGAAGCGGACCGGCGCGAACATGCGCGCGCCGGCAGCGACCGCGGCGCGGCAAAGGATCTCGTCGAGGCGCTTCCTCGGCAGCACCGCGAGGCGGCCCGGGACGTCGATGCGGCCGCCGCGCGGCGCGATGCAGGCGAGCGTCGTCGCCGAGCGCGCCTCGGCCATCACCTGCGCGAGGACGCCGAGCCGGTCGAGGGCGCGATGCGCGTCGGGGATGAGGCCGTCGCCGCACACCTTGTCGCGCGGGAAGGCGTGCGCGTCGACGAGGACGACCTCGCGCCCGGCGCGCGCGAGCAGCTGCGCCGCCGCGCTGCCGGCCGGGCCCGCGCCGACGACGATCGCGTCACCGCGCTCGGGCAGAAAATCGAGATCGAGGTTCACGCGGCTCGCGCCTCGGCGCGCGCGCCGGGCGGCGTGCCGGGGCCCATGCGCCAGGCGGCGACGATCGCGCAAGCGGTGATGGTGCCGACCAGCGCGAACGTTTCGTGGAACGCCGCGAGCGGTTGCGCTGCGTGCAGGCGCAGCCGCCATTCGAGGACATTGCCGACGATGCCGATGCCGATGGCGCCGCCGAGCTGGCGCAGGAAGTTGATCGTGCTTGAACCCTGCGAGATCAGCACTTTCGGGACGCCCTGCATCGAGCCGAAGTTGAGCGACGGCATGATCAGGCCGAGGCCGAGCCGGCCGATCACGGCCCACAGCGTGATCAGCAGCAGCGCGGTCGTCGTGTCGACGCCGACCATGACGAAGAACGACGCGGCGAGCAGGACCAGGCCGGCGCTCACCATGCGGCTGACGGCGATGCGGTCGGCGAGCCGGCCGGCGAGCGGGATCGTCACCGCCAGCACGAGCCCCGCCGGCAACAGCACCGCGCCGGCCTGCGACGGCGGCAAGTGCAGCGCCTCCTGCATGAACACCGGCACCAGGTAAGTCGAGCCGAAGAGCGCCATGCCATAGATGAACGCGACCGCGCCGCCCATCGCGAAGGCGCGGTGATCGAACAAGCCAAGCGCCATCAGCGGTCGCGCGCCGTGGCGCTGGTGATAGACGAAGCCGACGGTGGCGACGACGCTGCAGGCGAGCAGCGCCAGGCCGGAATCGAGCGACGTGCCGTGCAGGCTCACCATACCGTTCAGCAGGGCCAGCACCGCGACTGCGATCAGGCCAAGGCCGACGACGTCGAGCCGCCCACCGGCGCGGCTGACTGGGGCCCCGCCGGGGGCGCCGATCGGCAGGTAGCGCTGCGCCATGATCGTGGCGACGAAGCAGAACGGCGTGACGACGAAGAAGATCGAGCGCCAGCCGAACCATTCGACGAGGATGCCGCCGATGCTCGGGCCGATCGCCGGCGCGAGGACGACGCCGAAGCCGAAGATGCCCATCGCCTTGCCGCGCTCGCCGGCGCCGAAGGCGTGCAGGATGACAATCGCCGGGATCGGCTGCAGGACGCCGGCCGCGAGCCCCTCGGCGACGCGCATTGCCAGCACCAGGTCGAACCACGGGCTGAAGCCGCCGACGACGCCGCCGAGCATGAGCAGGACCACGGCACCGGTGTAGGCGTGGCGATAGCCGTAGCGCTCGAGCAGCCACGGCGTCGTCAGCATCGACAGCGTCATCGCGCCCATGAAGCCGGCCGAGAGCCACTGCGCGCGCTCCTGGCCGAGGCCGAAGACGCGGCTCATGTCGGGCACCGCGACGTTGATGATCGTCGACGCCATGATCGATGCGACCGTGCCGAGCATCACCGTCGCCAGGACGCGCCAGCGATAGTTCGGACCGAAGCGCTCGGCGAGCGCGGCGCGGGAATGGATGGGGTCGGACGACGGCACGTTTCGGCGGGGGAGGGCGGGTCAGCCGCCGATTGTCGTCGCGCGCCGGGGCTGTGCCGCATCTACCAGATCGAGACGCGCTGGTCCGGCGGCAGGTACATCGCGTCGCCCGGCCGCACGCCGAAGGTCGCATAGAACGCCGGGTGGTTGCGCACCGTGCCGTTGACGCGAAATTCGTCGGGCGAATGCGGGTCGGACTTGATCTGCGCGAGCAGCGACGCCTCGCGCGACTTGCCGCGAAAGCCCTGCGCGAAACCGTAGAAGAAACGCGCGTCGCCGCTGCTGCCGTCGATCACCAGCGCCGGCTTGCCGCCGAGCGAGCGGTGATAAGCCTTGTAAGCGATCGCCAGGCCCGAGTTGTCGGCGATGTTCTCGCCCAGTGTGAGCGCGCCGTTGATCGTGTAGCCGGGCACCGGCGAGAACGCCGAATACGCGTCGACCAGGATCCGCGTCTTCGCCGCGAAGCGCGCGCGGTCCTCGGGCGTCCACCAGACGCGCAGGTTGCCGGTGTCGTCGAACTGGCTGCCGCGGTCATCGAAGCCATGGCTGATCTCGTGGCCGATGATTGCGCCGATCGCGCCGTAGCTGACGGCATCGTCGGCCTCCGGATGGAAGAACGGCGGCTGCAGGATCGCGGCCGGGAAGACGATCTCGTTGAACGAGGCGTTGTAATAGGCGTTGATCGTCTGCGGCGTCATGCGCCATTCGTCGCGGTCGACCGGCGCGCCGAGCTTGGCGAGCTGGCGCTCGTACTCGAAGACGCGCGAGCGCGTCACGTTGCCGACCAGGTCGTCGCGCCGGATCTCGAGTGCGCCGTAGTCGATCCAGCGCTCCGGGTAGCCGATCTTCAGCCGCAAGGTCGCGAGCTTCGCCTGCGCTTCCTTCTTCGTCGCGGGGCTCATCCAGTCGAGCGAGTCGATGCTGTCCCGGTAGGCGGCGAGCAGGTTGGCGACCAGCTTTTCCATGCGCCTCTTCGATGCCGGTGGGAAGTGGCGGGCGACGTAGAGCCTGCCGAGCGCCTCGCCTTCGGACTGCTGGACGAGGGCGATGCCGCGCTTCCAGCGCGCCTCGTTCTCGGTCGTGCCGCGCAGCGTCGTCCCCGAGAACTCGAAGCGCGCGTCGACGAACGCCTTGCCGAGAAAGGGAGCGTACGCGTGCAGGAGGTGGGTGCGCAGGTAGGCCTTCCAGACTGGCAGCGGCACCGATGCGGTCAGCGCCGTGAACGCGGGCAGATAGTTCGGCTGACGGACGACGATCTCGCTCGTGAGCACCGCCAGGCCGGTCGCCGCCAGGTAGCCATGCCAGTCGTAGCCGCCGGCGAGCGGTGCGAGCGCCGCGATGGCCATCTTGTTGTAGGTCTTGACCGGATCGCGGCCCTCGACGCGCGACGATTGGCCCTTCGCGAGCGCCGTCTCGAGCGCGACGATCGCACCGGCCTGAGCAGCGTTGCCGCCCGAGCCCGAGAGCGCGAGCAGCTTCGCCAGGTAGGCCGCGAGCGCGGCGCGCGCCTCGGAGAACTTCACGTCGCCCTCGATCAGGTAGTAGTCGCGGTCGGGCAGGAGCAGGCCGTTCTGGCCGAGCCAAGGAACGTTCCTCGTCGTGTCGCGGCCGTCGAGGGTGATGTAGAAGCCGATCGGCAGGTCGACGCCGAGGCGTTCGAGCCGGCCTATCGCCCCGCCGAGCGCGGCCGGCGATGGCAGCGCGTCGATCGCCGCCAGCTCGGCGGCGATCGGACCGAGGCCGGCGCGCTCGACCGCCGCCTCATCGACGAAGCTCTCGTAGAGGTCGCCGATGCGACGCGCGTCGGCGTCGCCGCGCGTTCGCGTCGCATCCTCGACGAGGAGGCGGAGCTCCGCCTCGGTCTTCTCGCGCAGCGAGGAGAATGCGCCAATGCGCGACTTGTCGGCCGGGATGACCGCGCTTTTCAACCAGCCGCCGTTGACATGGCGGAAGAAGTCGTCCTGCGCGCGCACCGCCGGATCGAAGGTGGTGCGGTCGATTCCGGCGCTTACGCCGGCCGCGCCGAAGACAGTCGCGCAGCCCGCCGCGGCCCATGCGGCGACGCAAAGAAGGACCAGCACCAGGCTTCTCATCGCGATCCTCTGGATGCCGGGCAAGTCGGCGTTCGCGGCCGCCGGTCGGCACTTCGCGCCGAAGCCGCGACGCTGCGTCGCGTACGGGGCGCGGGAGCAGCGCTGCGACGCGCCGCTGAAGGCGAAGGACGTAGCGTGCCCGGGACGCTAGCAGATGCTAGATTTCCTCGTATAGCGGAAGGGTGAGGAACTCGGCGAAGGCGTCCTGCGTGCTCATCTGCGTGAAGATCTCGGCAGCGCGGTCGAACTTGCCGGCAAAGCCCCCCGCCTTGATCTGGGCGAGCTCCTCGGGAACGAGCCGGCGGACGAGGTCGGCGGTCACCTTGCGGCCGTCGTCGAGCACGCCTTTCGGGCTGCGGATCCACTGCCAGACCTGCGAGCGGCTGATCTCGGCCGTTGCCGCGTCTTCCATCAGGTTGTGGATCGGCACGCAGCCGTTGCCGGCGAGCCAGGCACCGAGGTAGTGGATGCCGACGTTGATGTTCATGCGCAGGCCCGCTTCGGTGATCGGCGTCTCGGGCTTGAAGTCGAGCAGCTGGGCGGCGCTGACCTCGACCTCGGGCTTTTGCTTCCCGAACTGGTTCGGCTTGTCGCCGAGCACCGCGACGAACTCCTTCATCGACGCCTCGACGAGGCCGGGGTGGGCGACCCAGCCGCCGTCGTAGCCGTCGGTCGCGTCGCGGCGCTTGTCGGCGATGATCCCGGTCATCGCAATCTCGTTCCTATGCGGATCGTTCTTGATCGGGATCAGCGCGCTCATGCCGCCGATCGCCGGCGCACCGCGATGGTGGCAGGTCTTCAGCAACAGCAGCGCGTAGGCACGCATGAAGGGCGCGGTCATCGTCACCTTGGCGCGATCGGCGAGGCAGAAGTCGCTGTCGCGGCTGAACTTCTTGATGCAGCTGAAGATGTAGTCCCAGCGGCCCGCGTTGAGTCCCGCTGAATGCTCGCGCAGCTCGTAGAGAATCTCGTCCATTTCGAAGGCGGCGAGAATGGTCTCGATCAGCACCGTCGCCTTGATCGTTCCCTGGAGCAGGCCGAGCTCGTTCTGGGTCATCACGAACACCTCGTTCCAGAGGCGCGCCTCGAGATGGCTCTCGAGCTTGGGCAAGTAGAAGTAGGGGCCGGCGCCGCGCGCGAGCAGCTCCTTCGCGTTGTGGAACGTGAAGAGCGCGAAGTCGAAGAGGCCGCCGTGGACGCGCTCGCCGTCGACGGTGACGTGCTTCTCGTCGAGGTGCCAGCCGCGCGGCCGAACCTGCAGCGTCGCGATCCGCTCGTTGAGCTTGTAGCTCTTGGTGCCGGCGGGCGTCTCCTGCTCGAACGAGAGCGTGCGCCGGATTGCTCGGCCGATGTTGATCTGGCCCTGGATCTGGTTACTCCAGAGCGGCGAGTTCGAGTCCTCGAAGTCGGTCATGTACGAGTCCGCCCCCGAGTTGAAGGCGTTGATGACCATCTTCGCATCGACCGGGCCGGTGATCTCGACGCGCCGGCGTTGCAGCGCCTGAGGCACCGGCGTGATCTTCCAGTCGCCGGCGCGGATGTCGGCCGTGCCGGGCAGGAAGTCGGGCCGTTCGCCGGCGTCGAGGCGCGATGCACGCTCGCGCCGCAGCGCGAGCAGTTGCTGGCGCCGCGGATCGAAGGCGCGGTGCAGCTTGGCGACGAGGTCGAGCGCGTCGCGGGTAAGGATGGTCTCGAAGCCGGGCAGGATCGGCGCGTTGATTCGCACGCCGGCGGGAAGGTCGAGCGTCGTCGTCGAGGTCATGGCGAAGGTCTTTCGGAAGCGAAGAAGCCGAGCACGTCGGTCAGGGCGGTGCCGATCCGCGTCGGCGTCGCGCCGAGCTCGTCGAGCGGCAGGCCGAAGCGGTTGATCCAGAGCGTGGTGTAGCCGAACCAGGTCGCGCCGATCGCGTCCCAGCAGTTGCTCGAGACGAACAGCACGTCGGCG
>JBBRFW010000074.1:0-18937 GCA_038241255.1 Burkholderiales bacterium
TGATCCACGAGTTCGGCCTCGACCGCCCGCTGACGGTCCAGTACGGCGAGTACGTCTGGCGCGCGCTGCGCGGCGACCTCGGCATCTCGGTCGTCACCCACGAGCCGGTGTTCTCGGAGTTCGCGGCGCGCTTCCCGGCCACCGTCGAGCTCTCGCTCGTGGCGATGCTGCTCGCGCTCGTGATCGGCATTCCCGCCGGCATCGTCGCTGCGGTGAAGCGCAACACCGTCTGGGACTACTCCGTGATGGGCGCCTCGCTCACGGGTTACTCGATGCCGATCTTCTGGTGGGGGCTGCTTCTCATCCTCACCTTCTCGGTCGGCCTGGGCTGGACGCCGGTGTCAGGGCGGCTGGCGATCCAGTACGACATCGCGCCGGTGACCGGCTTCATGCTCATCGACTCGGTGCTCTCCGGCGACAAGGGCGCATTTCGCAGCGCGCTCTCGCACCTGATCCTGCCCGCGATCGCGCTCGGCACGATTCCGCTGGCGGTGATCGCACGCATGACGCGCTCGTCGATGCTCGAGGTGCTGCGCGAGGACTACGTGCGCACCGCGCGCGCGAAGGGCGCCGGCCGCCTCCGCGTCGTTGCCGTGCACGCCTTGCGCAACGCGCTGATCCCGGTCGTGACGACCATCGGCCTGCAGATCGGCACCCTCTTCGCGGGTGCGATCCTCACGGAGACGATCTTCTCCTGGCCCGGGGTCGGCAAGTGGCTGGTCGAGGCGATCCACCGGCGCGACTATGCGGCGGTGCAAGGCGGCATTCTGTGCACGGCGACGATCATCATCGCCGTCAACCTGATCGTCGACATGCTCTATGGCGTGATCAATCCGCGCATCCGGCATTCGTGAGCGCGCTGCCGCCGATCGCCGCCCTGCTTCCGGCCCCGCCGCCCTCGCCGGCGAGCGAGCTCTGGCGCGACTTCCGCAGGAACCGTGGCGCCGTTATCGGCCTCGCCGTCCTCGGTCTGCTCGTCTTCTGCGCGCTCTTCGCGAACGTGATCTCGCCCTACGACCCGAGCGAGCAGTTCCGCGACGCGACGCTGCGCCCGCCCTCGCTCGCGCCCATCGGCGGCCACGTGTTCGTGCTCGGCACCGACCCGGTCGGCCGCGACGTGCTCTCGCGCCTGATCCATGGGACGCGGCTGTCGCTGGTGATCGGCCTGGTCTCGGTCGGCCTCTCGCTGTCGTTGGGCGTGCTGCTGGGCCTGGTCGCCGGCTTCTACCGCGGCCGACTGCCCGAATACGTCGTGATGCGGCTGATGGACGTGATGCTCGCGCTGCCAAGCCTGCTGCTCGCGGTCGCCGTCGTTGCCGTGCTCGGCCCGGGGTTGGCCAACGCGATGTTTGCGATCGCGATCGTCATGCTGCCGCATTTCGTGCGGCTAACGCGCGGCGCCGTGCTCGGCGAGCTCGCCAGAGACTACGTGCAGGCGTCGCGCCTTGCCGGCGCCGGCACCGCGCGCCTGATGTTCGACACCGTGCTGCCGAACTGCGCCGCGCCGCTGATCGTCCAGGCGACGCTCGGTTTCTCGTCGGCGATCCTGGACGCCGCGGCGCTCGGCTTCCTCGGCCTCGGCGCGCAACCACCGACGCCGGAGTGGGGCTCGATGCTGGCGAGCGCGCTCGAGTTCATCCAGAGCGCATGGTGGGTCGTCACTCTTCCCGGCCTGGCGATCCTGATCACCGTTCTTGCGTTCAATCTCACCGGCGACGGTTTACGCGACGCGCTCGATCCGAAGCTGAAGAGATAGGCATGCCTACCCCACTTCAGCTTCGGCACGGTCGACCAGGATTGCTCCTTTCCCAGCTTCGGTCGCTTCTCTCCGGGAGGGAAGGGCCGGCCACGTTGCGGCCACTTTCGGTCTCGATCTTTCTGATCGCTTCGCCATGAGCGCCGGCTCTCCGTTGCTCGCGGTCCAGAGGCTGACCGTCGATTTTCCACCTGCAACGGGGGAGACGTTCGTCGCCGTCGACGAGGTGAGCCTCTCGGTCGACGCCGGCGAGGTGGTCGGCATCGTCGGCGAATCGGGTTCGGGCAAGAGCGTCACCGCGCTCGCCGTGCTCGGCCTCATCGATGCGCCCGGCCGCGTCCGCGCCGAGCGCCTCGCCTTTGCCGGCCGCGACCTGCAGGCGATGGGCGAGCGCGAGCGCCGCTCGCTCCTCGGCGGCGACATCGCGATGATCTTCCAGGACCCGCTGACGAGCCTCAACCCCTCGTTCACCGTCGCGTTCCAACTGATGGAGACGATCGCCCTGCATGAAGGCGGCTCGCGCCGAGCTCGCCGCGCGCGCGCGCTGGAGCTGCTCAAGGACGTCGAGATCCCGGACCCTAAGCGGCGCCTCGACGCGTTCCCGCACCAGCTCTCAGGCGGCATGAGCCAGCGCGTGATGCTGGCGATGGCAATCGCGTGCAACCCGCGCCTGCTCGTCGCCGACGAGCCGACGACCGCGCTCGACGTCACGGTGCAAGCGCAGATGCTCGCGCTGCTGCTCCGGCTGCAGCGCGAGCGCGGCATGGCGCTGGTTCTGATCACGCACGACCTCGGCGTCGTCGCCGAGGTCGCGCAGCGCGTCCTCGTGATGTACGCCGGCCAGATCGTCGAGAGCGCCGCCGCGGCCGACCTGTTCGCCGCGCCGCGCCACCCCTACACCGAGGCGCTGCTCGCCGCGCTGCCCGAGCGCAATGCGGGCCGCCGCCGCCTCGCCTCGCTCTCCGGCGTCGTGCCCGGGGCGTCCGACCGTCCCGCCGGTTGCCTGTTGTCGCCGCGCTGCCCGTACGTGCGCGATCGCTGCCGCGAGACGCGGCCGCCGCTGTTCGACGTCGACGCGAGCCGCGCGCGCTGCTACTTCCCGATCGACGCGGAGCCGCGGCCATGAGCGCTCGCGGCGCGGCGAGCACCGCAGTCTCGCCCGTCCTCGAGACGCGCGCGCTGACCAGGCACTACGCGGTCTCAAGCGGGCTGTTCGCGCCGGCGGCGACGGTGCGCGCGCTCGAGGACGTCAGCCTCGCACTCGCGCCCGGCCGCACGCTCGCGGTCGTCGGCGAATCGGGGTGCGGCAAGAGCACGCTGGCGCGCCAGATCGCGATGCTCGAGACGCCGACATCGGGCCACGTCGTGATCGGCGGCGTCGATCCGAACCGGGCCGACGCGGCGGCGCGGCGCGAGCTCCGGCGCAGCGTGCAGATGGTGTTCCAGAATCCGTTCGCGAGCCTCAACCCGAGGAAGAGGGTCGGCCTCGCGCTCGAAGAACCGCTCGCCATCAACACCACGCTCGGCCGCGACGAGCGCGAGGCGCGCGGCCGCGCGATGCTCGCCCGGGTCGGCCTTTCGCCGGAGCACTACCGGCGCTATCCGCACATGTTCTCCGGCGGCCAGCGCCAGCGCGTCGCGATCGCCCGCGCGCTGATGCTCGAGCCGCGCCTGATCGTCGCCGACGAGCCGGTGTCGGCGCTCGACGTATCGATCCAGGCGCAGGTCCTGAACCTGCTCATGGACCTGCAGGAATCGACTGGCGTCGCCTATCTGTTCATCTCGCACAACCTCGCGGTCGTCGAGCTGATCGCCGACGACGTCGTCGTCATGTACCTCGGACGGGTCATGGAGCGCGCGCCAACGGCAGCACTGTTCGCGGCGCCGCGTCATCCGTACACGCGTGCGCTGCTCGCGAGCACGCCGCGCGTCGACGCCGCGCGGGGCGAGGCGGCGCTCGCGCGAGCGGCGCGCACGGCGCTCTCCGGCGAGCTGCCGTCGCCGCTTGCGCCGCCTTCGGGTTGCGTCTTCCGAACCCGGTGCCCGCATGCGATCGGTCGCTGCGCCGAGGTCGTGCCGCCGCTCGAGCCCCCGGGTGCGGTTCACGTCGCCGCCTGCATCCGCCAGGACGAAGTCGGTTGAGCCGGGCGGAGACGTCGCTCGGCGGGCTGGCCAAGCGAGAGCGTCCATCGCCCCCCGGTGCCAAATCGGTCGCGGGCGTCAGCGGGGACTCTGAAACAATGTCGCCCATGACCTCGGCCGATCTGCAGGCGACCGTCGCGCACATGGGGATGCTTGCGCGTGCGGCGAGCCGCACCCTTGCGGCGTCGCCGCTCGCCGCGCGCAACGCGGCGCTGGCCGCCCTGGCGCGCCGCCTGCGCGAGGGCGAGGCGTCGTTGATCGATACCAACGCCGGCGACGTGGCCGCTGCGCGCGCGGTCGGCCTCGCAGCGCCGCTCGTCGACCGCCTGAAGCTCGACCGCGCGATCATCGCCACCGTCGCGCAAGGCTGCGAGCAGATCGCCGCCATGGCCGACCCGATCGGCGCGATAGTCGAGCTGCGCCAGCAGCCGAGCGGCATCCGCGTCGGTCGCATGCGCGTGCCGATCGGCGTCTTCGCGATGATCTACGAGAGCCGGCCGAACGTGACCATCGAGGCGGCGTCGCTGGCGATCAAGAGCGGCAACGCCTGCATCCTGCGCGGCGGCTCGGAGGCACTGGCATCGAACGTGGCGCTCGGCAGCATCGTCCAAGCCGCGCTCGCCGAAGCCGGCCTGCCGCCCGATGCGGTGCAGCTCGTTGCGACGAGCGATCGCGCCGCCGTTGGCCACCTGATCGCGTCGCCCGAGTCAATCGACCTCGTGATCCCGCGCGGCGGGAAGGGCCTGATCGAGCGGATCGCGCGCGACGCGAAGGTGCCGGTGCTCAAGCACCTCGACGGCAACTGCCACGTCTACGTCGACGCCGACGCCGACCTGGCGATGGCGCTGGCGATCGTCGACAACGCCAAGACGCAGAAAGTGAGCCCGTGCAACGCCGCCGAGTCGCTGCTCGTGCACGCCGCGGTCGCCTCGCGATTCCTGCAAATGATCGGCGCGGTGTTCGCGAAGAAGGGCGTCGAGATGCGCGGCGACGCGGCGGCGCTGGCCGCGCTGGCGGGCATCGAAGGCGCTCGGGTGGTCGCGGCCAGCGATGCCGACTGGAGCGAGGAGTACCTCGCCCCGATCATCAGCGTCAAGGTGGTCGAATCGTTCGATGCCGCGCTCGCCCACATCGACCGCTACGGCTCGCACCACACCGACGCGATCGTCACCGACTCGCACTCGAACGCGATGCGCTTCCTGCGCGAGGTCGACTCGGCGAGCGTGATGGTGAACGCGTCGACTCGCTTCGCCGACGGCTTCGAGTACGGGCTCGGCGCCGAGATCGGCATCTCGACCGACAAGCTGCACGCGCGCGGCCCGGTCGGCCTGGAAGGGCTGACCTCGCTCAAATGGATCGTCCTCGGCCAAGGTGAGCTGCGTGCCTAGCGACGCGCGTCACGCCCTCGTCCTCTTCTCCGGCGGTCAAGATTCCACGGTCTGCCTGGCGTATGCGCTTGAGCGCTATGCCCACGTCGAGACGATCGGCTTCGTCCACGGCCAGCACTCGCCCGCCGAGCGCGAAGGCCGGCTCGAGGTACGCACGCAACTGCGCCGCAACTTCGCGCTCTGGGCGCCGCGACTCGGCGACGATCACGTCCTCGACCTGTCACTGCTCGACCAGATCGGCGGCACGGCGCCCACCGAAGCGCGCGAGAGCGAGATGAACGCGGGCGGACTCGCCAACAGCTTCGTCCCCGGCCGCAACCTTCTCTTCTTCACCTTCGCGGCGACGGTGGCCGACCGGCGCGGCCTGTCGGTGCTCGTCGGCGGCATGTGCGAGACCGACTTCTCCGCCTATCCAGATTGCCGCGACAACGCGCTCAAATCGCTGCAGGTCGCGCTCAGCCTGGGCATGGACCGGGCGATGATGATCGACACGCCGCTGATGTGGCTCGACAAGGCCGAGACCTGGGCCCTGACCGAGCGCCTTGGCGGCGATCCGCTGATCGACCTCGTCGTCGAGCACACGCACTCGTGCTATCTCGGTGACCGCGAGAACCGTCACGAGTGGGGCTACGGCTGCGGCATGTGCCCTTCTTGCGACTTGCGCAGCAAGGGCTACCAGGCCTGGCTGGCGAGCTGATGCGCGCGGCGCCGCGGCGGTGACCCCATGACGACGACCCAGGGCACCGCGACCGCGGTCGGTGCCGTGCTCGTCTTCTGGATCGTCGGCGCGTACAACCGGCTCGTGCGGTTGCGCAGCGACCTGGTCGCCCGTTTCGCCGCTGTCGATGAGCGCTATCGCCAGCGTCATGCGCTGCTCGAGAGCCAGCTCGACCTCCTCGCGACGGCCCTCGCCGCCGCGGCGCCCCGCCTCGATTCCCTGCGCGCTGCGTGCCGGCAGGCCGACACGGCGCGCGAGCACGCCCGCAGCCGGCCGGGTGCGGCGAGCGCGATCGCCAGCCTGCGCGTCGCCGAGACCATCCTCGCCGACGCCCGCTCGCGCCTGCCGTTACCGGCCGTGGCGGGCACCGATCTGCCCGAACTGAATGCGCGCCTGACGACGGGCGAGATCGCGCTGGCCTTCGCGCGCAGCGAGTTCAACGCCGCCGTCGACGCCTACAACGAAGCGCTGCGCGAATTCCCCACCCTGCTCGTCGCGCGGCTGTTCGGCTTTCGCGGTGCGGCCGTGTTCTAGTCGACCTGCGCCCATCGAGATGTCCAAGGAAGACCTGCCCCCGCCCGGCGGCCCTGCATCGCCTTCGCCCGAGAGCCAGCGCGACGCCGCCGATCGGCTGTCGCGCGTGCACGGCGCGGGCGAGTTGCGAGCGGCCCTGCTCGCCCTGCTGCTGCCGGCGGGAAGCAAGCGTGCCGTGCGGGCGTGGCGGATCGAGGCCGGCTCGACTCCCGGCGCGGACTCGCTACGCCAGTACGCCGGCACTTTTTCCGGCGCGGCGCGGCTGCCTTGGTTCGAGCTGCTGCTCTCGCGCATGGCCGCGCAGCCGCTGGCGGCGCGCCAGGAGCTGCTCCAGGCGACCCGCCGCGTCATGGGTGCGCGCGGCGTCGCCCGGCCGATCGATCGGCTGCACTGGCTGACGATGCGGCGTGGGCTCGGCGAAGTGGCGCCGTTGGCGGCGCGGCCCGAAGTTCACGCCGAGGTCGCCGAATGGCTCGAGTCCGACGTGCTGAGCGTCGCCGCCTACACCGCCTTCCTGTCGCGCATGGTTCCCGGCGACGCCGTCGACAGCGAGGAGGGTCGCGCCTGGTACGACATCGTCATGGCGACGTGGCTGCCGTTCGCCGAGATTCCGGCGTGGCAACCGCCCGACGCCGAGGCGATGGTCGAAGCGCTCGCCAGATTGCAGACGCTGTCGTGGATGCAGCGGCCCGTGATCGTGCGAACTTGGGTGACGTCGGCGATCGGCCGCAGCCGCGGCCTGCGCCTCGGCGATTTCTCGGCCGATGCGCTGCGCCTGACCTGCGGTCTGCTCGATTCGCCGCTGCCGCCCGAGCTCTTGCGGCACTACATCACGTTGCCCGCCGACGCAGCGCGCTGACTGAAAGAGGACGCTTACGATCCCGTCTTCGAGCGACACGGCACGGAAACCATGACGGACGAGGAATCGACGGCGGCGGCGCGCGGCACGGACGACGACGGCGAAGAGCGTCGCGTCCTCCTCCACATGCCGGTCGACGTGCGCAGCCTGGCGCTGGTCGTGCTGGCCGTGCTGGCGTCGGTCTTTGCGCTGCAATGGGCCAAGGCGGTGATCGTGCCGGTGCTCCTCGGCGTGATGTTCAGCTACGCGCTGACCCCCGTCGTCGATGCGTTGCAGCGCTGGCGGGTGCCGCGCGCGATCGGCGCCGGCGCCGTGCTTTCGGCGATCGTCGCCCTTCTTGGCTGGGGCGGGTTCGCGCTCTCCGACGACGCGTCGGCCCTCATCGAGACTTTGCCGCAGGTGGCGCAGAAGGTGCGCCAGGGGATCGAGGGACAGCAGAAGCAAAAGGCGAGCGCGTCGCCGATTGAGAAAGTGCAGCAGGCCGCCAACGAGCTCGAGCAGGCCGCGCAGCGGGCGTCCGCGGCATCGGCATCGGCATCGGCATCGACGCCGCTGTCGCGGCAACGGTCGGGCACGACGACGACCACCACCACGACGACGTCGTCCGCGCCTTTGCCGCAGTCACCCCCGGCCGTGACCCACGTCGTGGTCGAGCGCGCCGCCTTCAATGTGCGCGACTACCTGTGGACCGGAACCGTCGGCCTCTTCTCGTTTCTCGGCCAGACGCTCGTCGTCCTGCTCGTGACGCTGTTCTTGCTCGCCTCGGGCGACACCTTCCGGCGCAAGATGGTCAAGCTCGCCGGCCCGCGCCTGAGCCAGAAGAAGATCACCGTGCAGGCCCTCGACGAAGTGAGCGTGCAGATCCAGCGCTACCTGCTCGTGCAATTGGCGACGAGCATCGTTGTCGGCGTCGCGACCGGCCTCGCGTTCTACCTGCTTGGCCTCAACAACGCCGCGACCTGGGGCGTCGCGGCCGGGATTACGAATCTCGTGCCTTATGTCGGCGCCGTGCTCGTCGGCGTCGGCTCGGCGCTGGTCGGCTTCATCCAGTTCGGCAGCATCGACAACGCGCTCTTGGTCGGCGCCAGCTCGTTTGCCATCCACTCTATCGTCGGCAACCTCGTCACGCCATGGTTGACCGGACGCGCAAGCCGGATGAGCCCATTCGCGGTCTTCGTGGGCGTGCTCGCGTTCGGCTGGCTGTGGGGCGCCGTCGGCCTGATTCTCGGCACGCCAATCCTGATGGTCGTGAAGGCAGTCTGCGACCGCGTCGACGAGCTGAAGCCGGTCGGCGAGTTTCTCGGCGCCTGAGACCGGCTATCACGGCCGGGCCGGCGCGAGGCCGGCGCGCGCGAGTCGCCACACCACGGCCGCCAGCGCGGCGACGCCGACGGTCAGCACCGACCACAGCAGCCACGGCCGGAGCCGCGCCTGCTGTGCCGCCTTTGCGACGGCGCGCCTCCGCCGCTTCGTCGACCGCGAACGCGCCGAGCGTGGCGCGACGGAAACGCGGCCGCTCGGCGTCGAGCCGAGGCACGACGGCGCTCACCGGCAGCGCGCCAGCAGTGCATCGCGCGAGCCGGCGAGCAGACGAAACGGGGGCTCGCCCTGGGCCGCGAAAATGATCCCAAAGACGATCGCGATCAGCAGGATCATGTCGCCTTCTCTAGTGTCATCGGTGCGGCGCACTCGAGCAGCGGAGGTTCGCCGCATCGACCCGCGGATTGGGGATCCGCCGCGTCGTCCGTCGAGTCGGCCGCCGGCGCACCGCGCGGTAGCGCGGCGCGCTCCGAGCAGCGGTCAACCGCAATCGACGCGGAGGATCTTGCCGACGAGGCCGAGCGACTGCGTCATCACGTCGCCGAAGACCGAGCTGTCGTCGATGAAGGAGAGCGAGCCGGCGAGGCGGAAGCGGTTGACAGAGTGGGCGTGGGCTCGTACGTTCATGAAGGTCAGCCGGCGCTTGTCGCTGCCGTCGACGTTCATGATCCACCAGTCGGCGCCCTGCAACTGGAACGGAAAGACATCGGCGCTGGCGCCGGTCATTTAGACGATGCTCCTGCCGTCGGACGTGAAAGTCGGCGCCTGCGCGAAGCTCTCGGTCGTGAGCTCGCTGATCGCGCCGCTCTCGATGTTCATCGTGTAGATGCGCGACGCGAACAGGTGCTTCGACACGAAGGTGCTATAGAAGGCGATCGTCCGGTTGTCTGCCGCGATCGATTCGACTTCGCCGCCCTGAGCGGTGTTGCCCGGCAGGATGCTGCGCGTGTTCTCGAGGTGCGGCTCGGGCTTGAGCACGAAATCGGCGACCTTGAAGACGTAGCTGCCGGCGAACAGGTTGAAGTCCCAGAAGCGCGGTGCCGCGACGCGCTCGGTCCTCACGAATTTGCTGCCGTCGGGTGAAAAAGCCGCATGCGTGATAGCGTGGTCGTAGCCCGCCGCCAACGCGTAGAGCTTCCAGCCGCGGCGGCCGTCGCGGGTGACGATCCAGTAGTCGGTGTAGGCGCCATAGCCGGGAATCGCGTCGAGCGAGCTGCGGTTGTGCTCGTTCTGCTCGACGAGCATCGCCAGCAGCTCGCCAGCGGGATGCCACGCCGCCGGAAACTGATGACGGTCGTCGCGCCAGGCCGCGAAGGCGACGCGGCGCTCGTCGCCGCCGTCCCGAGCGGCGATGAAGGCGTGATAGTGGCCGTCCTTCTGCGGCCGACCGTAGGCGAGGGTCTGCGTCGCCGAATTCCACTCGGCGCCAAGGCGGCCGTCGTCACCGAGGTCGGCGATCGTCGCCGGCCCGTGGCATGACGCGCTGCCGCTCGAAGGCACAGCGGTTGCGGCCAACACGGCACTCGCCGCGGCCCAGCCGAACAGCGCGGCGATCAGGAGCGCGGACGTGGCCGCGCGGGCCATCAGAAGGCGAGCCGGTGCTCGAGCGCCGGTAGCTGGCGCCGCACGTCGGCGATGCGATCGCGGGCGACTTCGGCGAGGACGACGCCTTCCCCCTCATCACTGCGGCAGCTGACCACCTCGCCCCAGGGATCGATGACGAGGCTGTGACCGAAGGTGCGCCGGCCGTTCTCGTGCGTGCCGCCTTGCGCGGCGGCGATGACGTAGCACTGGTTCTCGATTGCGCGCGCGCGCAGCAGGACCTCCCAGTGCGCCGCGCCGGTCGTGTGCGTGAACGCCGACGGCACCGAGATCAGATCGCAGGGCGGCCGGGCGAGGGCGCGATAGAGCTCGGGAAAGCGCAAGTCGTAGCAGACGCTCAGGCCGACGCGCAACCCGTCGGCATGGAACGCGACCGGCGCGCGGCCGGGCTGCAGGGTGCGCGACTCGTCGTAGCGCTCGCGCCCGTTGTCGTACGCGAAGAGATGCATCTTGTCGTAGCGCGCCGCCAGCTCGCCGCGCGGCGAGAAGACGAGGTTGGCGTTCATGACGCGATCGGCGCCGTCGTGCGCAGGCACGGCGCGGTCAATGGTCAGCGGCAGCGTGCCGCCGATGAGCCAGACCGCGTGCTCGCGTGCGCTATCGGCGAGCATCCGCTGGATCGGCCCGTCGCCCGGTGCCTCGGCGACGGCGAGCTTGTCGCGGTCGCTGCGGCCCATGAAGCAGAAGTACTCGGGCAACACGACCAGCGCGGCGTCATTGGCAGCGGCGCGGCCGATCAGGCGGCGCGCCGCCGCAAGGTTGCGCTCGACGCTCGGCGTCGAGACCATCTGCACCGCGGCGATCTTCATCGGCAGCTCCTCGGGCCTAGCGGGACGTCGGCGCCATCTCGGCAGGCGGCGCCGGTTCGGCCGCCGCTTCGCCGAGCAGGCTGCGCTCGACGCGATCGACCTTGGGATCGTCCCAGGGGCCGGTGACGCGAAACTCGCGCGTGCTCGCGGCCATCAGCGGCTTTCTCAGAAAGTACTGCGCGAGGAACGTGCCGAGGCCGATCGCTGGATTGATCACCGCGTAGGCGAGCGAAGCCGTGCCGGCGTTGATCTCGGGAACGACGACGACGCGCAGGTCCTCGGTCTCGTGCTCGAGGTCGGCGCTGCCCTCCATCAGCACCGCCGCGGCGGTACCGCGCATGCGCAGGTTGTTGGTCGCCGCCTGCCCCTGGGCGATCCTGACATCGCCGACGACGTTGTCGAACGCGAAGCCTTCGGCGAAGAGGTCGCGGAAGTCGAACAGCAGGCGGCGCGGCAGCGATTGCAGGCTGAGGACGCTGAGCAGGCGCGCGGCGCCCGGGCCCGCCTTCAGGAACTGTCCCGAATCGATCGCCACCTTCACCTGCCCGGTCATCTTCCCGTAGTCGGGCGAGAACGGCGAGCCCGGCCAGGAAACGTCGCCCATGAGTGCACCCTTGCCGCCGCGCACGACGCGGCCCATGCCGAGCCGCTCGAGCAGCGCGCCGCTGTCGCCGAGCGTGAGGGTGAAATTCATCGCCGCGCGCCGACCCGGGCTCGTGCCGGTCATGCCGGCGTCTCCCCAGGTGCCCGTGGCGCTGAGCTGCGCTTCGGGCATCGTCAGGTTGAGCTTGGCGAGTTGCCACTCGCGCGTGCCGTCGCGGTTGCCCGCGCCGCGGTTCGTCGCCTCGACCTCGAGGCGTCCGAGCCGCTTGCCGCGCAGTTCGAAGTCGTCGACGACGACATCGAGCGCCGGAATCGTCGCCGGCTGCGCATCGAGCAGGCTCTCGACCCGCTCGACTTCGCCCTTGGGCAGGCTGAGCCGCGCCAGGCGCGCGTACACGCGCCCGGCGCCGGCGGCGCCGCGCCGCGCTGGCCGGTATTCGAGGTAGCCCTCGAGCTCGTCTGCGCTGGCGTTCGCGCGCCAGAGGTCCGACTGCCGGGTGAGGCCGGCGGTGACATTGCCGAGGCGGCGCGAGCCGACGAGGAGCTCGCCGACGCGCAAGGCGATCGCGTCGGGCACGTAGCCGGCGCCGCCGGAGCTGTCGAAGACGAGCGGCCCCGCGCCGCCCGTGCCGGGAGCGCGCGCGCCGTCACCCTGCATGCGCGCGAGCGCCGCCTGCCAGGCTTCGACGTCGAGCCGCTTCAGGTTCAGGTTCGCGGCGACGCCGGCGGCCGGCAGCGGCAGCATCTCCATCGCCTCGAGCGGTGTCGGCTCGACCGCCGCCCCACTGACGCCGCGCGGCTCGCCCACCCGCACCGCGCCGCGCACGACGCGCGCAGCATCGCCGCTGCCCTCGCGCAGGAAATGCGCCTGCAGCGTGCCGCCGACGTCGACCTGCAACGCGTCGCGCGTGGCCGCGACCGGGTCGCTCGTCGCTGTCGACACTTCCTCGGGCCCGGTACGAACGCGCAGGGCGAGCGGCGTCGGCGCCGCCTTGGCGAGCGGCGCCGGCAGCTCGATGCCCATGCCGACGAGGTTGCTCGCGACGCTGATCTGCGGCCGGCCGGCGACGAAGGCGAGCGTCGCCCGATAGGTCGTCTGGCCCGAGAGCGAAGACGCCAGGCGCGCCACGGTGCCGAGCTCGGGCGCCTGGCGCAGTGCCTCGGCGGTGACGGTGCCGCGGCCGCTGAAGCGCTGGGTGTCGCCCCCGCTCAGGCCGGCGCTCGAGCCGCCCTCGAAGGCGATTTCGCCCCCGAGCGTGCGCGCGCTCGCGCCGCTGACGGTGAAGCCTCGCTGGGAGAAGTCGATGCGCGCCGTCGCTCCCGAAAGCGGGGGAGTGTCCGGCGTCATGCGGATGTCGTTGTTGGTGAGCGCGACACTGCCCTTGACGATCAGATCGCCGGGACGGGCCAGCGGAATATCGAGCGCCAGCTTGAGATCGGCCGGCCCGGTGACCGCGGCAGCGGCGAGGGCCTTGCCGGTCCAGCGGCCGATCGGCGTCACGTCGACGAAGCGAAGCATGTCGGCGAGCGGGCCGCGCGCGGAGCCGTCGACGGTCAGCCGCGGCCGGCTGCCGAGCTCAGCGATGCGCCCCTGGATGCCGCTCCACTCGACGTCGCCGAGCTGCGCCTTGGCGGCGCGGATCTCTAGGGTCGAACGGTCGACGACGATCTCGCCCGAGGCCGAGGTCAGCGGCGGCCACGACTCGCGTTCGGGCGCAGCGCCGGGAGCGACGGGGTCGGGAGGCACGTAGGCGAGGGTCACGCCCTCGACCTTGGCGGCGATGCGGAACTCGCCGTCGCGCGCGACCTTGGCGTCGTGGAACGGAAAGTCCCAGAGGTCGCCGCGAACGCGAACGGTCGCGCTCGCGATCCTGCCGTCGCGCACCGCCGCGGCAACGTAGCTGCGCACGCCTTGCGGCAGGCCGAGCGGCAGGTAGCGTGCCGTGCGCACGGCGACGGCGTCGACAAGCTTGCCGTCGAGCTCGAGCAGCCCGGGATAGCGGCCGCCGCGGCCAAAGCCGGTGCCCGGGCCGGTACGCCAGGTGGCGGTGAGCTCGCCTTTCGCATCGGCATTGGCGAAGCTCGCCGACGCCACCTTGACGCTCACCTTCGGCGCCGCGCCCTTGGCGGCCGGCTCGATCTTCCAGGCGAGCTTGGCCTCGAGCCGATCGAGCGCGACCTCGCGTTCCTCGAACATGCCGGGCAGGTCGAGCCGTCCGGCCTGCAGCTCGACGCGCGCCTGGCCGCCAGTCTCGCTCGCCTCGAGCTGCAGATCGGCGTTGCTGATGCCGGGCCGGCCGACCGCGCCGGCCTCAGGCGAAGGCCGGGCGGTAAGCGCGAGTTCGCTCAGCTGCCCTTTGACGCGATAGTGCTCGGGCGCATCGAGCGGCCCGTCCCAACGCGTGCGCAGCTGGGTGATGACGCCGCGCGGGCGAACATCGGCGAGCAGCTGGCGCAGCGCTGCGCCGATCGGCACGCGCGACGCGATCTCCGCCATCACGCCGACGTCGAGGCGCTCGGCGTCGAATTCGCCGCCGCTGACGTCGCCGGCCTCGTCCTGCCGCCAGGCGACGCGCACGTCGCTCTGCGGCCAGCTCAGGCCGTCGCCGGTGCGAAACCCGAGCCCGTGCACGGCGATGCTGGTGCGGTCGTCCTTCTTGTCCGCGTCGATGCGGCCCGCGACCTGCTCGAACTCGAGCGGCTCGACGCCCTTGTCGAGGCGCAAGGCGACCGCGCGCAGCGCGACGTCGACCGAAGCGCCGGTCGGCTGGCCGTCCTTGAGCTCGAACCAGCCGCGTAGCGCGCCGTCGCCTTCGCTCAGCTCGAAAGGCAAGGTCATGCGGCGACGCAGCTCGCTCAGGTCGGCGCGCGGCAAATCGACGTAGGCCCGCCCGCTCCAGCGCCGCCAGTCGCTGCTGCGCGCGAAGAGCGGCTGCGCAAAGCGGCCGCGCACGCTGAAGCGATCGCCCCAGCCGGCGGGCGGCGTCGCGTCGATTCGGACGTCGTGCTCGCGCAGGCCGTTGCGGACGACCAGCTCGACATCGGCGAGCGCGAGCGGCGGCGCATCTCGCGCCTCGTCGATCCAGCGCAGCGTGCCGGCACGGATCACGAACTCGTGCTGCCTGAAGAACCAGTCGGCGGCGACGTCGTCGTCGGCCGGCCCCTGCGCGCTCGCGAAGTCGAGCCCGGCGATGCGGATGCGGCCGCTCTTGTCACGCCGCACGTCGAGGCTGGCGCCGTCGATGAGCAGCTGCGTGAAGCGCGGCTCGAGCGCGAGCAGCGAGCGCGGCGACAAGGCCGCGAAGACGCGCGGCAAGGTGAGGGCCACGCGCTGCTCGGCGTCGAGGACGCGAACGTCGCGCAGCTCGATCGCCGGCACCCAGCCGCTCGATCGCGCAGAGATCGCGCCGATCCTGATCGGCGCGCCGATCATGCCGCTGGCGCGCGCTTCGATCGCCGGACGCCACTCCTCGATGTGCGGCAGAATCAGCCAGTGAAGTGAGAGCCAACCCACGAACAGCACGAGCCAAGCCGCCAACAGCAACCACAACACGGCTCGGACGGTCCAGCGCAGCGGCGCCCAGCGCGCCGGGCCGGCGCTGCGAGGGGAAGAGCCGGCAGCACCGGAAGGCGGGTTCGAAGACATGAAGACAGCGTTGCGCCGGCGGTCAGTGGGTTGCGAGGACGATCGCATCATCGCCCCGCATGAGCCGCAGCGGCCGTCGTTGCAGCGACGCCGGTCGGCGGTCGGTTCAATCTAGCACAGACCCCGGCCGACACGATGGGTTCCCAGACCGCCGGCGCGCCTCTCGCAAAAATCGCCCGCGCGCCGGTGACCATCGGTGACATTCCGCTCGCTTCGTACAGCCGCTTCGTACAGCGCGTGCGCCGCCGCTACGCCACCGAGCTCGCGTTGCTGCCTTCGGGGCTTCCCGATCGCGCCGCGATCGACGCGGTCATCGCGCGGCTGCAGACGCACGGAGCCGGTCTCGCCGCCGCGCTGCGGATCGCGCGCCAGCTCACTCTCGAGCGGCTCGCCGTCCTCGACGTCGAAGAGGGCGCGCCGCTCGCCGACGTGACGCGGGCAATGACCGAGCTCGCTGAAGCGACGCTCGAACTCGCCCTCGAGCGCACGCTCGCCGACCAGGACGCGCGCTTCGGCGTGCCGCGCGACGCCGCCGGCGGGCGCATCGACTTCTGGGTCGTCGGCATGGGCAAGCTCGGCGCGCGCGAACTCAACGTCTCGTCCGACATCGACCTGGTCTACGTCTACGAAGGCGACGGCCAGACTGACGGCGAGCGGCCGGTGAGCGCGCACGAGTACTTCTCGCAGGTCGCACGCGGACTCTATGCGCTGATCGGCGACGTCACCGAGGACGGCTTCGTCTTTCGCGTCGACCTCGCCCTGCGCCCGAACGGCAACTCAGGCCCGCCGGTGACGAGCCTGGCGATGCTCGAGGAATACCTTCAGGCGCACGGCCGCGAGTGGGAGCGCTTCGCCTGGCTGAAGAGCCGCGTCGTCACGCCGCGCGCGAGCGTCGCGAACGGCCGCGCCTTGGCGCTGAAGTCGCTCGTCACGGCGTTCGTGTACCGCCGCTATCTCGACTACGGCGTGTTCGAAGGCTTGCGCCAGCTGCACGTCAAGGTGCGCGACGACGCGCAGCGGCGCGCCGCAGGCCGGCCAGAGCGCGCGAATGACGTCAAGCTCTCGCGCGGCGGCATCCGCGAGATCGAGTTCATCGTCCAGCTGCTGCTCGTCGTCCGCGGTGGCCAGTTTCCCGAGATCCGCACCCGCTCGACGCTGAAGGCGATCGACAAGCTCGTCGCCGGCGGCCTGATGAAGCGCGCCGCAGGGGCGCGCCTGGGCGATGCCTACACGCTGCTGCGCCGCGTCGAGCATCGCATCCAGTACCTCGACGACCAGCAAACGCACGTCCTGCCGACCGACGACGCCGACCTCGACTGGCTCGCCAAGAGCCTCGGCCACGGCAGCGACGAGGGCACGGCGCAGTTCCTCGACCTGCTCTGCACGGCGCGCGAATGCGTCGCCGTCGAGTTCGACGAGCTCCTGCACGACGGCCAAGCGCCGGCGCCGGGCGGTTGCCGCACCTGCGGGCCGGCGCCGCTGCCGGTCGATGCCGACGAATTCCTCGCCCATCTGCCCGCCGAGCTCGCCGCGCGCGTGCGGCCGCTCTGCGAGCAACCCAAGATCAGGCTGCTGCGCGACGACAGCAAGGTCCGGCTCGGCCGTCTGATCTCGCGGACGGTGCAGGCCGTCGACGACGGGCGCTGCACGACAGCGGCGGCGGTGCTCTTCGTCGACTGGATCGAGCCGCTGCTCAGGCGCGAGAGCTACCTTGCCCTCCTCGCCGAGCGCCCCGAGGTGCAGAACCGTCTGCTGCGATTGCTCGGCCTGGCGCGTTGGCCGATGCGCTACCTGATGCTGCACCCGGGCGTCATCGACGAGCTCGCCGACGAGCGCTTGCTCCACGACCGCTTCGACGCCGCCGCCTACAAGGCCGAGCTCGAGGAGCGGCATGCGGGCTGGGAGCGGTCGAGCCAGGCCGAGGAAGAGTTGCTCCTCGATACGCTGCGCAGAGCCCACCACGCCGAGGTATTCCGCACCCTGGTGCGCGACGTCGAGGGACACATCACCGTCGAGCAAGTCGCCGACGACCTCTCCGCCCTCGCCGACGCGACGCTCTGCTGCGCGCTGCATTGGGCCTGGAAACATTTGAAGACGGCCCACCGCGCCGCGCCGCAGCTCGCGGTCATCGCCTACGGCAAGCTCGGCGGCAAGGAGCTCGGCTACGGCAGCGACTTGGACGTCGTCTTCGTCCACGACGATCCCGACACCGAGCCCGACAAGGCGGCGGAGGTCTACGGCGCGTTCGTGAGGAAGCTCATCACCTGGCTGACGATGCGCACCGCGGCCGGCGAGCTATTCGACATCGACACGGCGCTGCGGCCGAACGGCAACTCCGGCCTGCTGGTGACCTCGATGACCTCGTTTGAGAACTACCAGACCGGCCGCGGCAGCAACACGGCGTGGACCTGGGAGCACCAGGCGCTGACGCGCGCGCGCTGGTGCGCCGGCCTCGAGCGCCTCGGCCCGCGCTTCGAGGCGGTGCGCCGGGCCGTCCTCGCCGCGCCGCGCGACCGCGCCGCGTTGTGCGAGGAGGTCAAGGCGATGCGCAAGAAGGTGCGCGCCGCGCATCCGGTCAAGGCCGGCGCCTTCGATGTAAAGCACAGCCCGGGCGGCATGATGGACGTCGAGTTCGCGGTGCAGGCGCTGGTCCTCGGGCACGGCGGCGACCGGCCCGAGCTGCTCGACGACGTCGGCAACATCGCCCTTTTGCGGCGCGCCGAGGCCGCTGCGCTGCTGCCGCCCGGCATCGGCGCCAGCGCCGCCGACGCCTATCGCGATCTCCGCCGCGCCCAGCATCGGGCGCGCCTCGACGAGCAGCCGACGCAGGTCGAGCCGACCGTGCTCGCCACGCAGAGCGCCGCCGTGCTCGCGCTCTGGCGTGCCGTCTTCGCCTGACGGCGCTCGCGCCTGGTGCGCGCTCGCCGGCGTCCTCGCGCTCGGCGCGCTGCTCGCCTCCGGCGCCGAGCCGTCGGCACTCGACTGGCAGCCGGCCCTCGCCGCGCGCGAGCCGTGGCGTGCGCTCTCGGCGGTGTGGGTCCACTACAGCACGCTTCACCTGGTCGCCAATCTCGCCGGCACGCTGCTCGTCGGCGCGCTCGGCGCATTCGCGCGCGTGCCATGGCCGATTGCCGCGGCTTGGCTGCTCGCCTGGCCGCTGACGCAGCTCGGCCTCAGCCTCCGGCCCGACCTCGTCCACTACGGCGGCCTCTCGGGCGTGCTGCACGCCGGCAGCGCGTGCGTCGCCTGGCAGCTCGTCGTCCATAAACGCGGGCCGCGGCGCGCGATCGGCGCGCTGGTTCTGATCGCGCTGGCGATCAAGGTCGCGAGCGAAATGCCGGGAGGGCCGGCGCTGCGCCACGCTGCCGGGTGGGACATCGCCACTGCGCCTTTCGCGCACGCCAGCGGCCTCGTCGCCGGCCTGCTTGCGGCCGCGCTCGTCGATGCGCTGGCGTGGGTCGCAAGGGGCCGGCGCGCCGCGAACGACGCACGCGTCCGCGACACGCCCTAGCATCGCCCGCGATGCAACGAAAGGCCCACCTCGACGGCGTCGCCATCGC